>NZ_JAVBRQ010000027.1:0-5203 GCF_031547805.1 Desulfobulbus sp. | reverse complement strand
AACGGTTCGACGATCGCCCAGAATGCATCCGAAATTTCCCAGGTTTTGATGCGTGCCATTTCTGCCTCCATTGCTTGATTTTCAACGGAATATGAGCCAATGGCGCGAAAAATGCGAGTAATTTATTCGTAGATAAGCACTAAATAACCATGCCCTTGATCACGCCTCCTCTCATGCATCTGTAGAGAACAATCGTCACTCCAAACTTCCCCTCACACCACCAGATACCCTTTTTTCGCCGCCGGTCGAACGAGGGCTTGCGCGCCGGAATTGAATTCGAGGCAATCCTTTTCCATGCCATCGCTGAATATCACCCCGGATCCGGCCATCTGCGAAGACAGGACCAGAGGCTTATTGGCGGTCACCTTGCCGAAAACAAGGTTGGCCTGCGAGGTGGTGCTGGGAAAAGGCTCCCGGACGGTGAAATACAGATAATCCGCATTCTTGGGAAACACCGGCAGAGCAGGTGACGATGCCTTCTCCTCGTTCACCGAAGCGGCAATGGCCAAAGCCCCGGTCATCAAACTGCGGAACCAACCCGTGGCACCCAACCCGGTGGAGACGATCACTCCGGAAGACGAGTGTTGTTCTTTCCAGCCACCGGATTCGATGAGATACCGCGCCGAAATATGCGAGCGAGCGCCAATGAACAGGTCGTTGACCGCATGCAACACCTGACCGTCGCTTAACTCCGCCCGAGCCATGGTCACCTCGGCCATGTCCCGGCCGCCCCGGAACACTTCGGGGACCAGCTTGCCCAGATCCCGGACGCGAAAGGGCAGGAGCACGCCATCCCAACGAGCCGGGTCGGGGTTGACTCCGATTACCGGCTGACGGTCAAGATATTTCAGAGTATTGGCAACCAATCCGTCCTGCCCGAGCACCACCACCGTATCCTCGGCGCCGAAAATGAAGTTGGGGACAAAGGAGCGATCCACCACCTGCACCCGCCCCAACTCTTGGAGGTATTCCCGGGTCTCGCGCACTGCGGCCTTGTAGTGGGCATCTTCCTGCTGGTAATCGGAAAAATCCGCGCCCAGGTGTTCGATGTAAAACCTGGCCTGGGCCTCGGTGTTGTAGCGGGCCACCAGTTCGTCCAGCCGGGTGGCCCGGACTATGAGCACGATCTTGTTTTCCGTTTGCGGTGCCATAGTTTTGCCTCACTTGCCGGCCATGAGTTCGCGCAGCAGATCCGGTGAAATGTTGAGTTGGCCGATCTTGCCAGTATTCTCTGCCAGGTCCTTGAATGCCAGAGCAAGCAGGCGCCCGGGGTCCATGCCCACATTGGCGAGGGTCTGGAGCACCTTGGGTTCCGTGGCCTCCAGGGCGCGCAGAGTGGCGGAAATGCCGTAGGCCCTGGCATCGGCCTGTTGCCGCTCATTGCTGGTGGCCAGCTCCACCAACTCCCGATTCTTTTCTTCCAGTGCAATCCGGGTGGCCATTTCCGCCTCCTCGAGCTCCCGCTTCTTCTGTTGCACCGACTTCTCCGCTTCCATCTGCGCTTCTTTGATCTGGCGCTTTTTATTTTCCACCGCGATCTCGGTGTTCAACTCATTCTCCTTGATCGCCCGTTCCTGTTCCACCGCCGCATTGCGTCGGGCATAAATGGCCTCGTCGGAGTCGCGCAGGATCTTCTCCCGCGCCTCGGCTTCCAGGGCCCGGGCGGTCTCGGGGTTGGGCTTGATGGCCAGGATGGAAAGTCCCAAAACTTCGATCCCAAGAGAATCGGTGACCTCGGCTGCGCTCATGCCCTGGCGAAGCGCTTGCACCAGGGTATCGGAACTGGCCAACACCTGGCGCAGATCCATGTTCTGCAAGGCGACCCGGGTCAGCACCTGGACAGAGTTAACCAGCCGCTGGGGCAGATTGCCCGGATCTTCGGAGGCATAACCAGCGCCATCCGCGGTCAGGCTGAAATTCATGAGCCGGGAGAGCTTCTGGGGATCTGCCACCCGATAGGTGAGTTGCCCCTGCACGGTGACTTCCTGAAAATCAGCCGTCACCTCCCGGAAAATAAAAGGGATGTCAACGCTGGCCACCGGGATGCAGACCAGGGCCGAGGAGGGGGCGAAATAGAAAAAAGCCTGGCCGATTCCCTCGCGTACCAGCTTGCCGCGACGATATTGCAGCACATAATCCGTGGGCTGAAATCTGGCGAATCTGAATCCGAACATGGTGTCCTCCATTTCTGAGTGTTCAAGGATACGGGCAGCTGTCGCCCTGTGTGGACATACCATAGGAAAGTTATTTTTATTTTGCAACTAAGTTTTTCATAAAATTTTTTATTGCATTGTTTTTTCAGATGATTAAAAGATGATCATCGTCGTTACTTTAGAGGTGAACTGTGCATAACAAGAAAATCGACAAAGGGCATCCCGTCATTCTCACAGTGGATGTGGTACTGCTCACCCTCACCAAAGACCTTCTCCAGGTGGCTCTGCAAAAGCGGGACAAGGAACCCTATTTCGGCCAACCGGCCCTGCCCGGCGGCTATGTGCACGCCGAGGAGGACATCGACAGCCAGGCTGCGGCTCGCCGGGTGCTCCGGGAGAAACTGGGCCTCATTTCACCCTACTTGGAGCAGCTCTACACCTTTGCCAGCGCCACCAGGGATCCGCGCGGCTGGTCGGCCAGCATCAGCTACTACGCGCTCTTGCCTCATGAGGCCATCGCTGCCCAGCAATCGGACCGGTTGCTCTTTTTGCCAGCCGACGACCTGCCCCAGCTCCCTTTCGACCACAACCGGATCATCGACACCGCGGTCAAACGCCTGCGCGACAAATCCACCTATTCGGCCCTGCCCTGCCACCTGCTGCCGGAACTGTTCACCCTCTCCGAGCTCCAGCAGACTTACGAGCAGATCCTCGGTCATCCACTCGATAAGAGCGCTTTTCGCCGCAAAATTTCCGACCTCGGCTTTCTTGAGGCCACCAGCAAAACCCGCAAGGGGGTCCATCGTCCGGCGCAGCTTCACCGAATCAAGCCGGCCAACAAATTGATATTGTTCAATCGCACCATTTAGCCGTCTCCACTCTTCCGGCGGCGTTCGTCATCGCCCCTCTTCCAGAAAGGAGCCACGCATGAACTACGACATCTTCATCAGCTACGCTCGACGGGACAACACCGGCAACCAGGTCGGCAGCCTGGTGGATCAGATTGCCGCCCGCTTCGCTACCTTCGCCGGCCGCCCTTTGCGCCCTTTTTTCGATACCAGGGAAATCGAGGGCGGCGAATACTGGCAGGACAAAATCCTTGCCGGGTTGAAAGAGTCGCGGCTGATGCTCGCCTGCCTTTCGCCGGGCTATCTGGCAAGCCAGTGGTGCGAGTGGGAATTCATCGAGTACCAGAAATATGAACTGGGCCGCGCCTACCTCGGCAAAGGCATAGCGCCGATCTATTTCGTCACGGTGCCCGGCTTTGACCAACCCGATTTCGAGGCCACCTGCACCAAATGGGTGGCGGACCTGCGCCGTCGCCACCACCACGATCTCCGCCCCTGGTACGGAGAGGGCGAGGCCGCACTCGAGCAACTCGATGTGAAGGAACGGCTCGACGCCATCAGCCGGCAGGTCTGGGAGCAGATTCGCCTGGGCGAGCAAGTGGAGCAACGCAAGGGTAACCTGGACCGGGCCAACGAGCATTTTGTCGGCCGCAACACCGAGATGCAACGTCTGAACCGGATGGTCAGCCTGGGCCGGATGGGAGTGTTGACTGCGGTCAACGGGCTGGGCGGTATCGGCAAGACGGCCCTGGCCCTGCAATACGCCCATGCCTATGGCCACCTCTTTGCCGGCGGCTGCTGGCAGATCCGCTGCGAAGGCAAGGCCAACCTCAAGGAAGCCTTTGCCAGCCTGCGCGATCAGCGGGATATGGACTTCGAGCTGAATGATGAAGAGAAAAAAAGCCCGGATCTTCAGTTCGAGCGGATCTTGCGTGAGTTAAAGCAACGGGCGGATGCTGCTCGACTGGAAGCAGCCGCCTCTCCGGACCGGAACCAGAAGGTCGGCCGAGGCAGGGTGCTGGTTCTTCTCGACAATGTCGACCAGCCGGAACTGCTTGCCGATGAACAGACCCGTTGCCTGCCCCGGGCGGACTGGCTCTGCCTGCTCGCCACGACCCGATTGGGGACGAAACAGCTCGCGGATCTCGCGGCGGACAGTTTTCTTTCGATCGACGAACTGCCGCCGGATGACGCCCTGAGCCTCATTGAAATACACCAGCCCGGCAGGGCCTTTGCAAACGAGACGGAGCGGCAGGCCGCCCGGGAGATCGTCAAACTTTTGGGCGGCATGCCGTTGGCCGTGGAGTCGGCCGCGGTGTACCTGGGTGAATACCAGG
Source organism: Desulfobulbus sp. (assembly GCF_031547805.1). GTDB lineage: Bacteria > Desulfobacterota > Desulfobulbia > Desulfobulbales > Desulfobulbaceae > Desulfobulbus. The sequence continues at coordinate 865 of NZ_JAVBRQ010000027.1, read as the reverse complement.
ATATCTCCTGTTCCGATTATCTTGCCGGGTTGCGCGAAGAAGGGCTGGTGTTCCTCGACGAGACCGGTGAGGAGAGTGCGAAAAAAGTGCGCCATGGCGAAAAACGGCTGACGGCAACCCTGAAACCGACCCTGGACCGGTTGGCCGAAGAGGACCGACTGGCCCTGGCCTTTGCCAGTCTGCTGCCTGCCGACCATGTGCCGCTCCCCTGGTTGCGCCACCTGGTGGCGCAACGGTTTCCCGCATATGGAAAGGATGCCAAACCCGGCCGGCGCGACCCATGGGCGGACCTGGCACGTCGTCTCTTGAGCCTGTGCCTGCTGCAGGAGACCGGAGTTGCAACGGACAGGGGCTTTCCACTTGTGGTCCGCATGCATCGGCTGCTGGGGGAACTTGTTCGGAATACCCTCGACAACGAGGTTCAACAGGAATACCGGGACACCGTGCAAACGTTGGTTGTGGCGCGAGCGGAATCACTTTGGGAGGATTGGGTCGACAGAGCAAACCGTTGGGAGATTCCGCCCCTGGCAGCCCTGGCCGGGTACTGGCTGGATACGGGCCTTGCAATCGGGGCCGACCTGGCAAATGCTTTGATTTCCCCACTTTCAGGGCTTGCCCATTTCGCCGAAGCCCGCGCCCTGATGCTCAAAGCCATAGCAATTGAGGAAAAAGTCTTTCCTCACGACCACCCGACCCTGGCCACGAGCTACTCCAACCTGGCCACGGTGGAGCAAGCTCTGGGCAACCTGAACGAAGCCCGTGCCCTGATGCGCAAAGCCATAGCGATTAACGAAAAGGTCTTTCCTTACGACCACCCGACCCTGGCAAGGGACTACTCCAACCTGGCCATGATGGAGCAGGATTT
>NZ_JAVBRQ010000035.1:0-200913 GCF_031547805.1 Desulfobulbus sp. | reverse complement strand
GTCAGTGAACTTGGCCATGCCCTTGGTCGACAGTACACGGGTGATCGCCGCTGTCAGCGTTGTTTTGCCATGGTCGATATGACCGATTGTTCCGACATTGACATGCGGCTTCGTCCGCGTAAATTTTTCCTTCGCCATCTCATGTCTCCTTGGACAAATATTCAATCAGAATCAATCGATCTCTTGCGCATAATCGATTGTTACTTTGGAGCCCACGATCGGACTTGAACCGATGGCTTCCTCCTTACCAAGGAGGTACTCTACCACTGAGTTACGTGGGCAAAGATCGTCGAACCGGAGGTTGCCTTGCGCTTGGCGTTTATCAGGAAAAAATGGAGCGGGAAACGAGACTCGAACCCGCAACCCTCAGCTTGGAAGGCTGATGCTCTACCATTGAGCTATTCCCGCTTTACTCTTTATACTGCGTCGCCAAGCGCGGTACCATCGAACCAGGATGTGGTGGAGGGGGGAGGATTCGAACCTCCGAAGGCTCCGCCGACAGATTTACAGTCTGTTCCCTTTGGCCGCTCGGGAACCCCTCCACTGTATCACCAAAAGACAAGAGCAAGAAAGCTGATAACGTAACCCGCCAGCCGCTTTCTGGCTCTTGTCTTCTCTACTTCCTGGAGCTGGCGATGGGACTTGAACCCGCAACCCCCTGATTACAAATCAGGTGCTCTGCCAATTGAGCTACGCCAGCATGAGCCGGAAAATATACTCGACAAATTTTAAAAATCAATATGTTTTTACTCAAGCCGAACAATAAAAAAACCGGGAAGCGAACTTCCCGGTTTTTACTCAATACATGTGTCTGTACATCTCATCCGTTCAACGGATTCTTGACGTAAGATGATTCACGATAGCGCTCAAACGCCATGGCAAAAGTGCGATACACGAGGTGGGCGAACTTCGTGTACGGCATGTACAGGAAGAGCATTACCACCGAGATAAGATGGAGGTAGTACACGATATAGCCCAACGAGACGATACCGACCAGACGCAGAACCTCTGCCCCGAGTCCGGTCACGCCCACACCCATGATGATCCAGATCAAAAACCAGTCATAAAACGTATCGGTGGCCTTGCCAGCGGCTTGCATTCTGCTTCTGTTCATCCAGAGAATGCCGATACCGACAATCATGGCGACGGCCGAAACGTTAGCTAGCAGCTTGACCGGGTTCCACATGGAGATAGGGCCATGCATGGACGGAATCCAGATACCGATCACGTCTTGGGTGAAAAGCGAATAGCAGGTCACGATGAACAGACCGATAAATGCAAACACCAGGGGCCGATGGCCCTTGACCCGGTCGGCATTGACGGTGCACTCGCGGAACCGTTTGTGCTCCAGGATTTCAATGATGGCGGGCCACAGGAACAGTTTGACGAACTGGGGCACCGACGGCCGGTACAAGACATCGTTCTGGCCGAGGGAAGCGGTCATGCCCTGCCACAGGGTCGATATCCCCTTGTAGAGCGAAGTCAAGGCGATGCCAACCGCGGTCAGCATGATGATATCGATAAAAAGGACGTTCTTTGCCAGCAGATAAAAATCCCAATGTCCAAAAAATTGGGTGTATCCAACCTTGGCGAACTGCTCGCCGGTCGGAAAATGCATGCCGCCGGAAATCAGCCACATAATGAAGATGGCCACAGCGGGAATACCGATAAGCACCGGGAGATTGTCCTTCGAGCTGCACAGATCGGCCAGCCCCTTCGGCCAGCCAAGCGCCCGGTAGGCATAGGCTCTGATCGCACCCAGCACATCGCCCGGGCGAGCGCCGCGCGGGCACAGTTCGGTACAATCGCCGCACTGATGGCACAAGAACACGTTCGGATCCGTGATCAGCTTATCCTTCAGTCCCCATTGGGCAAGGATCATTTCCTTGCGCGGAAACGGTTTGGTGTCAGAGGAAAGCGGACATGCGACCGAGCAGGTCGCACATTGATAACACTGTTTCAATGTGTCACCGCCAGCCGCCTTCATGGCTTTGATAAATTCAAGATCGGGTTGCACGTTCATAGACATTAATTTCCTCCAGTCATGAAAGGTGAGGGGTCAACACATCGATGCCTCTCTTGCCAGAAATCGGCAAAAAGAGGTCGCCGCCATCCCACGATGGCCGAATGGCGGCGCATTCAGTTCTATATGATCAGAAGCCCTTGAACGGATTCGGCCCCATACCGACGATTTCTTCAACGAATTCATCGATGATCGTCGGGATCTTGTCGTAATCGGAAATGGCGATTTCACGGACACCGCATCGTTCAGGCTCAAGGCCAAGCGAGCCGAGGGTCTCGCCGATGTTCTCCATGCGCCGCGAAGCAATCTCAGATCCCTTGACAAAATGGCATTGGTAGTCGTCGCCATACTTACAGCCGAGCAGCAATGCGCCGTCCATACCGGAGGACATGGCGTCCTTGATCCACACCATGTTGACCGAACCCAAGCAGCGGACAGGAATGAAACGGACCAGCCGATTCATCTTGTTTCGGTGCATGCCCGACATATCGAGGGCCGGGTAGGCGTCGTTCTCGCAGACAAAAACGGCTATCCGCAGCTTCTCTTCGTCATCATCTGGTACTTCGATGGATTTGACCATCGATCCAATCATGTCGATGCTGTAGTCGGCAAAGTTGATGATCCGCTCGGGGCAGGCACCCATACAGGTACCGCAGCGACGGCAGCGGGTCGGATTGGGCAGCGGCGTGCCCTTCTCGTCGTCATCCAGGGCGCCGAAAGGACATTCTTCCGTGCAGCGCTTGCACTGGGTACAACGGGAAAAGAAGAAATCCGGATAGGTCTGGTCGCCGGAGCGCGGATGCACGGCAACACCACGGTTGGCCGACTCGATGCATTGAATAGCCTTCAAGGCTGCGCCGGTGGCGTCGTCGATGGTCTCTTCCATGGTTTCGGCCTTGCGGACGCCACCACAGTTGTAGACACCGGTCCTTCTGGTCTCATACGGGAAGCAGATGAAGTGCGAGTCGGCATAGCCGTCGAACAGATCGAGGTCGAGAAATGCCGGACCTTGGCGATAGGCAAGGTTGATCGTATTGGCGTCGGCAGTGGTCGGGACCATGCCGGCGGCCAGAACGACCATGTCGACTTCCAACTGGAGGTTCTCGCCCAGCAGATTGTCCTCGACATCCACGAGCAGGGCACCGCCGGCAGCCGCCACTTTGGTCACCGCCGCCTTGGTCATGAACACGCCGTCCTTGGCCTGCATGCTCTTGTAGAAGAACTCGGCATTGCCCGGAGTACGCATGTGCTGGTACAGAATGTAGGCCTTGCCATCGACTGGGTTGTCTTCGACCACGTAGTTGGCCTGTTTCAGGGCAACCATGGAGGTGACGGAGTTACAGTACGGAAAATCCTTGTCGTTTTCCTTGCCGCCAGGGCTCTGCACGAAAGCGACGCGGGCGGGAACATTGCCGTTCTTGGCCAATTTCTCGAATTCGGCGTTGGTCACCACGTTGGTCAACTTGCCGTAACCGAGGTGTTCATACTGGGAAACATCGGCGGGTTTCCAGCCTGTAGCCAGCACGACCGCGCCGAACATCTCGCCCTCGGGATTCAAGGTGGTGTACTTCTGCATGCCTTTATTCGGATCTTCGAGCTCGCCCTTGTTGATCAGATCTTGCTGGTCTGCGGTCACCTTGGCGGGAGCGTCCCATTCCGAGGTGGAACCGGTCACCTTAAAGGTCACGTTGAACTGACCGGGAGCACCGCCGATACGGGCCACCTCGGTGCCGGTTTTGACCGTGATCTTGGCATTGCCCTGCACCTCGGCAATCATGTCCTGAATGGTCGGATTCTCAAGGTCGGTATAGGGGTAGGCGGTGGGAAACATCTTCCGCCAGCCGAGAGCCTTGCCGCCGAGCTGGGCTTCCTTCTCGACCAGGGTCACTTCATATCCGGCCGTGGCCGCTTCCTTGGCCGCGGTCAAACCGGCGATACCACCGCCCATGACCAAGATGTTCTTGCAGATGGTTTCCAGCTTATACGGCTCGGGCAGCTCGGTCTTCTGAGCTCTGGTCACGGCCATCCGGACATAGTCAGTGCCCATTTCCTGCAGGAAATCGTCGACGCTGCCGTCCTCTTTCAACGAACCGGTCCAGGCCACTTGTTCGCGCAGGTTGCCGCGAACGGTGATGGTCTGCTCGCCGAAATTGAACTCCTGCTGCATGACGCGCGGCGAACAGGCGCAGACCACGATCGTGTTCACGCCCTGCTCAGCAATGTCTTTCTCGATGAATGTCCGGCCTTCCGCACCGCACAGGCAGGCATGGTCCTTCATTTCAATGCCGGAGTCTGAAGCTGCATCCTTCAGACCGTCAACATCAAGGACATCGCCAATGCCACAACCAGTACAAAGATATGCACCATATACTTTCTTCATTGACTCGTCCTCCTAGCGTCCGATCTGAATAGCTTTAAGGGCAGCAGCCGTGGAGGATTGTCCACTGGTGTACACATCAACGGCAGCTTTGGCACAACCGGCTGACAACATTCCCTTAGCCGCATCAGAAACCACAAATCCATTGCCATCCATGACCACATTCAACGCCTTGCCCTGCTCGCCCAGAGCGGGTTCCATACCGGTGGCCAAGACGCACATGTCAACCTTCTGATGCACCTTCGCGCCGGTAACGGCATTTTCAGCGGTGACGGTCACCCCGCCATCTCGCTCGGCGGCGATGTCGGCCACCTTGCCCTTGATGAAGATCGTGTTCGGGTCGGCCATGAACTTCTCGCGGAAGCTCTCGTACTTGCCCGGGGTGCGCAGATCGATGTAAAAGACATAGATCTTGGCTTCCGGATACTGGGCGCGGATATAGGAGATTTGCTTGAAGGTGGCCATGCAGCAAATGTAGGAGCAATGCTGCAGGTGGTTCTCGTCGCGCGATCCGGCGCATTGGACGAAGGCAAAGGAAGCAGGCTCCTTGTTGTCGCCGGGACGCAGGATTTTGCCCTTGGTCGGACCGTTGGCCGCAGCCAGACGTTCCATCATCATGTTGGTGACAATGGCATTCGAGGAGCTGTACTGCAGGTTGGTGATCTTGGTGGGATCGTAAGGATTCCAGCCGGTCGACCAGATGATGGAGCTGACTTTCAGGGTAAAGGTCTGCGGCTGCATGTCCAAATCGACCGCATTATATTTGCAGGCGGCTTTGATCGCACCCAGCGATGCAACCGAGCATGCCTCTTTGGCCAAGACATACTTGCGCGGAAAAGCCATCTCATGGGGCAGATAAACCGCTTTGGTCTTGCTCATGCCAAAGTTGAAGGCATCGTCGATTTCCTCGGCACACGCCTGGGCGCAGTCGCCACAGGCCGTGCAATTGGAATTGATATAGCGCGGCGCCGTTTCCAGCTGGACCTCAAAATTACCGGGAACGCCGCTCACCGACTTGACGGTCGTCAGCGTGTAGGTCCTGATCCGGCGATTGTCTTTGATGCGCTTAAAATTAATTTCAAGCCCACAGGTGGGGGGACAAAGTTTGGGGAAATACTGATTGAGCTGGGCAACCCGACCACCAAAGTATGCGTTCTTCTCGATAAGAAAAACATCTTTGCCGACTTCAGCAGCTTCGAGCGCGGCGGTCAAACCACTTATACCGCCACCCACAACCAGTACCGCACCATTGCCTGCAGTGTCACTCATGCCAATCCTCCATAACTGCTGGTATTGATGAAAGGTGATTTCTGGTTCAATTGATACGAAATGAGAAAAGCTACTTCATCTTTCGTCTCAACTCAAACAAAAACAACCCGGTTGCATACAAAAAATCTCCAGACTCCGCAAAGGGAGCCTGGAGATTTTTTATTCAGACAATCAATGTCTTATCGAGATCAGATCCAAGGAGTGGTCTCGATGATGTTGACGCACGGAACCTTCTCGCACTTCCATTCTTTGGTCTTCGGATCAAAGGTGGAGTTGACGAATACCTTCCAGTTCTCGTCGTCACAGGTCGGGTAGTCGGAACGATAGTAGAATCCGGGGTAACGGGATTCTTTCCGGAACTCGATGTGACGGATGTGGGTCTCAACACACCAGATGCGGTGATAGTTCTCCCAAGCGCGCATCAACTCGTGCAGATCGCCGGCAGCCATCTTCTCGGCATCTTCGCGCATCAACCGCAGCAGGTCGAGGCAGATGTTGAGCAATTTGCCGGAGGTCATGTAGTAGGTGGCAACGCCGCCGCCGTACTCGTCGGTGGCCTTCATCAGGCGCATCATCATGCCAGCCGGCTTGACGTAGTTCGGGTTCACGTCGGTGGCGGTGGTTGCATCCTTGAACTGATTGTACAGCTTAACCGGTGCGTACACCTCGTCGGCCAGTTCCTTTGCGGTCTGGGCCAACTCGGGGTTGAAGCCGGCGTTGTCGCGGCAGTACTTGACCATCTGCTTGGCAACGATACGGCCTTCAGCGTGGGATCCGGAGGAGAACTTATGGCCGGAAGCGCCGACGCCGTCACCGGCGGTGAACAGACCGTTGACGGTAGTCATACGGTTGTAGCCCCACTTGTACTGATGCGAACGAGGACCATCGATTGCAGGTACCCAGTCTTCGTTCGGACCGGAGGTCCAGATACCGCAGCAACCGGAGTGCGAACCCAGCATGTAGGGTTCGGTCGGCATGATCTCGGAACCAACCTTCTCGGGCTCAATGTCCATACCTGCCCACAGACCGGCCTGGCCTACGGACATATCCAAGAAGTCTTCCCAAGCCTCGGACTCGAGATGTTTCCAGAACTTCTTCACTTCTTTCTCATCCTTGCCGGCAGCACGCTGTGCATCCAGGAAGGCGTTCAGGGCGACGTCGGTGGCCATGTAGATCGGACCGCGGCCAGCCTTTAACTCGTTGAGCATCAGGTGGTTGCGCAGACAGGTCGGGGTAACCGCAGACTGTCCGTACGGCATGAACTGGGCCAATTCTTCCTTGACCGCCGGGCTGTTGGCGTAGAACTCGCCCAGACCGTTCTGTACTTTGGCCTTGAACAGGAGGAACCAGGCGCCAACCGGGCCGTAACCATCTTTGAAGCGTGCCGGTGTGAAGCGGTTTTCCATCATGGTCAGGGTTGCACCGACCTGAGCGCACATGGTGTAGGTGGAACCAGCGTTCCATACCGGATACCATGCACGACCCTTACCTTCGCCAGTGGACCGCGGACGGAAGATGTTAACCGCGCCGCCGCAGGCTACGAGAGCAGCCTTGCATTTGAAGACGTGAACTTTGTTCTCGCGGGTGGAGAAACCAACAGCACCGGCGATGGTGTTCTCTTTGTTCTTGTCGAGCAGCATCTTGACGATGAAGATACGCTCCATGATATTCTCTTCGCCCAGAGCCTTCTTGGCCGGCTCGGCAACGACGCACTTGTAGGACTCGCCGTTGATCATGATCTGCCATTTACCGGTACGAACCGGAGCGCCACCCTCGCGGAGGGTCTTGGCAGGCTTGGCGCCGTCGAGGTTGGAACCGTCTTCCGCTTTCTTCCAAACCGGCAGTCCCCACTCCTCAAAGAGCTTGACGGACTCGTCAACGTGACGGCCAAGGTCATAAATCAGGTCTTCGCGAACAACGCCCATCAGGTCGTTACGAACCATCTTGACATAGTCTTCGATGGCGTTCTCGCCGATGTAGGTATTGATGGCGGACAGACCCTGAGCAACGGCGCCGGAACGCTCCATGGAGGCCTTGTCGCACAGGATGATCTTCATGCCTTCGGGTGCCCACTTCTTGATCTCGAAAGCGGTGCCACAGGCAGCCATACCACCACCAACGATCAGTACGTCACAGCTATGCTCAACAATTTCCGGATCGACAACGGCAGCAAGCTCGCCTTTAGGCTTATTCGGTAATGCCATATTCCTATCTCCTCAGTAATAGTATCAAAAAGAACTAAAACGTTAATTAATCCTCAATCCGCCTTGGCGATCAGGCCAATTTGGTCGGGGTCGGCAGGTTGCTCTCGAGCAGCAAGCATTCGTCATCCAGATTTGCGCCCTTCTGGCCGGCGTAATCGTTGGAAGCGCCTTCAGCGGTGGTCCGGATGGGGAACTTGAAACGCTTTACGTTGCCGTTGCGGAATTTGACGGTCCACATGATGGAGTCAGAAGAACGCATCGGGTGCACCTGGCCGCCCAACGGCACGAAGTCATCATAACCGCGGACAAAGATTGCGCCCTGCGGACAAATCTTAACACAGGAATAGCACTCCCAGCATGCATCCGGCTCCTGATTGTATGCCTTCATAGCCTCAACATTGAGTACCATCAGGTCGTTGGGGCAGATGTACATGCAGGCGGTCTTATCTCCACCCTTGCAACCATCACACTTTGAAGGATCTACGTAACTTGGCATTAAACTACCTCCTCACTTGGATTTTCCATTATGGCACCCGATCTGGGAAGCCATCAACCTCTAACTTCTTTGTTCAAGAAACACAAATACGCATGGTTCAAGGCCATCCGTTTCCAACCGCGGCCAGGCGTGCAGCCCGTTCATTTTACACGCATTTTCAAACAATTTCCCTTGGTTGAAAAATGAACAGCCACTCATTTCCAGGCCCTGACACTATTAATTTGTTGCCATCTTGATGTCAAGAAAAATCGTCAAAACAGCACTGAACAGCAAAATTTAACGAAAGCATCAGAAATATGGATATATGCCGCGAGTCACCCCACCACGGCCCATCTTTATCCGCCTCGTTCAAGTCCTCGCCGCGCCACTGGCTGAACCGCCTTCATTCGTTTTCAGAATAGCTTGAGCGGACCAATACCTCACGCGGCCGAGACCCATCGGCCGGCCCGACGATTCCTTCCTTTTCCATGATCTCGATCATCCGCGCGGCGCGGTTATAGCCCACCCGCAACCGGCGTTGGACCATGGAAATCGAAGCCTGTCCCGTCTCCGTCACCACCGCCACAGCCTCGTCATATTTTTCATCATATTCCTCGCTGCCACCGTCGACACTCTCCGACGTCTCTTCGATGCCATGCAGGACCGATTCGTCATACTCGGCGGTGCCCTGGGTTTTGAGATAGGCCACCAACCGGTCGGTATCCTGTTCGGAGATGAAGGCCCCATGGATTCGCTGGAGCTTGGCCGCGCCCGGAGGCAAAAACAGCATGTCACCCATGCCGAGCAGGTGTTCGGCGCCGGAGCCGTCGAGGATGGTCCGCGAGTCGACCTTCGACGATACCTTAAAGGAGATACGGGTAGGAAAGTTCGCCTTGATCAGGCCGGTGAGCACATCCACCGACGGCCGCTGGGTGGCCAGGATGATGTGCATGCCCGCGGCGCGCGCCATCTGCGCCAGGCGGGCGATAGAGGTTTCCACATCCTTGGAGGCGACCATCATCAAGTCGGCCAATTCGTCGACAATGACCACGATTGCGGGCAGTTTCTCTTCCGCCACCTGGTTGTACGAGGCAAACGACTTGACCCGCCTCTCCTCCAGCAGGCGGTAGCGACGCTCCATTTCCCGAACCGCCCACAGCAAGGCGCGAGAGGCCATTTTCGCCTCCACCACCACGGGATGCAGCAGATGGGGAATATCGTCGTACACCGACAGCTCGATCCGTTTGGGATCGATCATCAGCAGCCGGACCTCCTCCGGAGTTGCCCGGAACAGGATCGAGGCGATGAAGGCGTTGATCGCGACCGATTTGCCCGCCCCCGTGGCCCCGGCGATGAGCAGGTGCGGCATGCGGGCCAGGTTGGCCACCACCGGCTGGCCGATGACATCGAACCCCAGGGCCAGGGTCAGCAGCGAAGAAGCCTCTTGATATTCGGGAGTGGTCAGGATATCGCGCAGGTAGACCGTTTTCCGGACCGGATTCGGTATCTCGATGCCAATGGCCGCCTTGCCGGGAATCGAGCCGACGATGCGCACCCGGTCGACCCGAAGCACCATGGCCAGGTCGTCGGCCAGGGTGACGATCCGGTTGATTTTAACCCCAGGCGCCGGCGAAAATTCGTAGGTCGTCACCACCGGGCCGGGCGAAATGCCGGCGACCGTTCCTTGGACGCCAAAGTCCTGCAGCTTTGAGGTCAGGGTCGCGCTCACCTCATAATAGTGCTCCCGGCTCAGCTCGACATCCTCATCCGCACGCCGGTCGAGCAGGGAAAGCGGCGGCATCTTGTACGGCCCCTTGGCGTCGGTTTTCACCGCGTGCTTTCGCTCCCGGACCGCTGGCTGCTCGCTGGCTTGGCGGGCGTCGTGCACCGGCGGCGGAGTTTCGTCCTGGGCCGAAGCGGTCTCCTCGGTCTGCTTCCGCACCCGCGATGCCTGCATCTTGACCGCGGGAGTTCGGGGTTCGGACGGCATTTCGGCCGGCGAGGCAAGACGCGGCCGCGAACGGCGCGACAGCCCCAGCGGGGAAAAGCGAACCGCCGCCATCAACGACAGCAACAAAACCAGAACCAGGACCAGCATCGTCCCGGCATTGCCGATGGCACCGCTGAGCAGGCGCCAGACCAAGGTGCCGAGATAGCCGCCCGGGGCAACGAAGGCCGAGGGCACCGCCAATTGCTCCACCGAACCAAACAGCCCCGAGGAACTGAGCATGATCCCGGATATGCCGGCGACGATGGCGGGCAGCCGGTCGGTGGCAGTGCGGGAAAGCAGGGTTGCCACCAGGGCATACCCCAGGAGCACGATGGGGAAAAAGCCGATCAAGCCGAGGAAGGAAAAGAGGTAGTGGGCCGAATAGAAGCCGATGGCACCGCACCAGTTGGCGGCGGGCGCTTGCCTGGCTGGCTCCGAACCGAGCAGCGGCACCAGGTAGCTGATGAGAGCGATGAAAAAAAACAGGGTCAGGAACAAAAGCAGCAGGGCCAGTACCTCCTGCCGCTTTCCTCCGCCCTTTTTGCTGTCTTGTTGCGCCATTGCCGCCGGTTCTCTGCCACGCCACCCCGGCCGATCCCGGCCGCATTTTTCCCGCGCTGCCCGTCAAAGGGCTTTCCCCTGTCAGTTTGCGGATGCCGGCATCGCCCTGGCCTTGTTTCTTCTTAAGGGTCAAGGCCCCTTGCACGCCTCTCGGAAAGCTCGATGCTGCGCGGCGTCGGTGCGACCTGTGGCAAGCTTCGGCCACAAACGTGCTACTGATGTAAGCCTGCTATTTGAATGGCGTCGAGCACGCCGTTGATAAAGGCCACCGAATCGTCAATGGAGTACCGTTTGGCAATCTCCAACGCCTCGTTGATCGCCACCTGGGCGGGAACATCGCCGCTATACCGTAACTCGAACACGGCGATGCGTAGGATATTCCGGTCGACCGCGGACATCCGCTCCACCCGCCAATGATGGGAGTGACCGGCCAGCAGGGTGTCGATCTCGTCGAGATGGCTGCTGATTCCCTCAACCAGGACACGACCGTAAGGTATGGCCTTCGGTCCCGCCTCGAAACTCTGGCAAAAAAACTCCCAGTCACGCACCAGCGCTTCCGCAGCGTTCGTGCGCTCCTGGAAATCGTGGCTGAAAAGAAATTGCAGGGCTAATTCCCGAGATTTACGCCGTAATCCCATAACACCTGAAAAGCGGAAGAAAAAATAAGTGCCGGAGGCAAGACGGCAGGTCGATCCACCACGCGTAATCAGCCAACTGCCTCGAGTAAATTGATCATCTCCAGGGCGGCGACTGCCACATCCGACCCTTTGTTGCCGGCCTTGGTTCCGGCCCGTTCGATGGCCTGTTCGATGGTTTCGGTGGTCAGCACGCCGAACAGAACCGGAATGCCGGCGTCGAGCATCACCTGGGCCGTACCCTTGGCGACCTCGCCCGCCACATAATCGAAATGCGGGGTGGCACCCCGGATCACCGCGCCGAGGCAGATCACCGCATGATATTTACCGGATCGGGCCATCTTCTGGGTCACCAGCGGAATTTCGAACGCGCCGGGTACGCGGGCAACCGTGATGTCGTCGCCGGCCACTCCGGAACGGGTCAGGCTGTCAATCGCCCCTTCCAGCAGTTTTTCCGAGATAAATGAGTTGAAGCGGGCCACCACGATGGCAATCTTCCGTCCCGTTCCCTGCAGATGTCCTTCTAAATAATGTGCCATGGTTGTTCCTGTTGAATATGATCACGGATCCCGGGTGACGCAGCCCATCGGCATGTCGCCGTACAGTTCCAGGATATGTCCCATCTTGTCGCGCTTGGTGCGCAGGTATTCCTTGTTTTCTTCCTCGCCGGGGATCTCGATCGGCAGCCGATCGACCACCTCGAGGCCGTATCCTTCCAGCCCGATGATTTTCTTGGGATTATTGGTCAAAAGTCGCATCTTCCGCACTCCCAGGTCCCGGAGGATCTGGGCGCCGATGCCATAGTCGCGCAGGTCGGGCTTGAAGCCGAGGCGGATATTGGCCTCGACCGTGTCCAAACCGTCGCTGTCCTGGAGTTTGTAGGCCTTCAATTTGTTGATCAGCCCGATTCCCCGGCCTTCCTGGCGCATGTACAGCACCACGCCACGCCCTTCCTGGTCGACCATGCGCATGGCGGCGTGCAATTGGGAGCCGCAGTCGCAGCGGGCGGACCCGAAAACATCGCCGGTCAGACACTCGGAATGCACGCGCACCATCACCGGTTCGTCGGGATTGATTTCACCCTTGATCAGGGCCACGTGCTCCTGCTTGTCGACGTCGTTCTGGTAGGCGATCAGCCGGAATTCACCGGCATGGAAGGTTGGCAGCCGTGCCTCGGCGGCCCGCCGGACCAGTACGTCCTTGCGCAGCCGATAGGCGACCAAGTCGGCGATGGTGGCGATCTTGAGGCCATGTTGCTCGGCAAAGACTTCCAGGTCGGGCATCCGGGCCATCGTCCCGTCATCCTTCATGATTTCGCAGATGATTCCGGCGGTGCGGAGGCCGGCTATCCGGGCCAGGTCGACCGAGCCTTCGGTCTGGCCGGTCCGGACCAGGACTCCGCCGCCCCGCGCCCGCAAGGGAAAGATGTGGCCGGGGCTGATGATGTCGCGGGGCGTGGCCTTGGGATCGGCGGCCGCCTGGATGGTTCGCGCCCGATCCGCCGCCGAGATGCCGGTGCTGACGCCGGTGCGGGCTTCGATGCTGATGGTGAATCCGGTGCCGAAGGGCGATTGGTTGTTGGGCACCATCATCGGCAGGCCTAGCTGATCGACGATGTCCGGGCTCAAGGCCAGGCAGATCAGGCCGCGTCCATGGGTCGCCATGAAGTTGATGGCCTCGGGCGTCACCAACTCGGCCGCCATGCAGAGGTCGCCCTCGTTTTCTCGGTCCTCGTCGTCCACCAGGATGACCATTTTTCCGGCCTTGATATCCTCTACCACTTCCTCAATCGAGCTGACAGCCATAACCTTGCCTCATCAAGACAGGGACGCACCGCGCCCCATTCAAAACCCACATCCACGCCCCGGAATGAGCCTCCCCGGGCTATCTCAAAAAGCCATGCTCGGCGAGAAACCCGGGATTGATGCGGGATTGGCCCCCGCTTCCCGACGTTTGCCCGGCCAGCAACTTTTCCACGTACTTGCCGATCATGTCGACCTCAATGTTGACCCAATCCCCCTCCTTAAGCCCGCCCAAGGTGGTTATCGCCAGGGTATGCGGGATGATGGACACCGAAAACCGGTCGCGGTCGCAGCTGTTCACCGTCAGGCTGACGCCGTTGATGGTGATCGATCCCTTTTCAATGACATATCTGGTCAAGCCCGGATCAAGGGAAAAAGTGAACAGGGTGAAATCGCCGGCCGGACGCCGCTGGCGGAGCTGCCCTTGGGCGTCGACATGGCCGCTGACCAGGTGACCGCCCAGACGGTCGCTGAGCCGTAGCGCCCGCTCCAGGTTGACCTTGGAACCGGCCTGCAACCGGCCCAATCCGGTGCGGTTCAAGCTCTCCGGCGAGACATCGGCATAAAACCTGTTTCCCTGAATATCCCGGGCCGTAAGGCAAGCGCCGTTGACCGCGATCGACTCGCCTTCCTCCGGGTCGGTGAAGGCAAACCCCGCCTCGATGCCGAAGATCATGCCGCCTCCGGACGGGCGCTTCTCAAACAGCGTGCCCAGCCCTTGGATGATCCCGGTGAACATCTTACTCTCCCTGCTCCAACTCGACGGCTCGTTTGGTGAATTCTTCGGCCAGGCGCGCATGCTTGAACCGGGCATGGATGCTGGCCACCGAACGGTAGGCGTCGGCCCCCTTCAGCCGCTCCCCCTGTTCGAGATAGGTTTCGGCGATCACGATCAGCACCTCGACCGCGCCCTTGGGGTTGCTGGTCAGGCGGTAGTGCTCCAGGATGTCGTAGAGCAATTCCAGCGCCTTGCCCTGATCGCCCAATTTGCGGTAGGCGGCTGCCATTTTCTTGTTCAGTGCCAGGACGGAAAAGCTGTCGTCTTCTTTTTCGCAGATGTCATGGGCGCGTTGATAGTTGGCAACCGCCATGGCATATTCGTCGCGGGCCAGACAGGCATCGCCCAGCCGGTCGGAGGCGTTGGCCACGCCGGCCTGATCGCCCTGCTCCTCAAAACCCCGGAGGGCATTGTGGAAGGCGATGGCCGCCTGGGCATATTCGCCGTCGCCATACAGCTTGCGGCCTTCCCGGTAGTCTTTTCGGGCCTGGTCCTCTTCTTCCTGCGCACCGCCGTTGTCCTTGGCCACCGGGCCAATGTTCTGCAGCGGCTGGATAAACTCATTTGCCATCGGGCTCTTCCTCATGAATGAAACGGGTGGCCTGGGCACACAGCTCGGCCACGGTTGTCTGAACCGGCTGCCCCTGTTCGTAAATGGTGATGGGGGTGGTGTCGTGCTGCAGGCCCATGATCTGAAAGCCCGCTTCCTTGGCCTTGATCCGGCCCAGCAGTCGCAGGGTCAGGCCCCGGAAGACCGGATCGGCATGGTTGAGCACCGGAAACAGGGCGTAAAAGGGGATTTTGCGGATCAGGTCGGGCCGGGTGACGGCAATTTCGCCCAATCCCCAGAGCACGGCCTCACGGGTCCCCGGATCGCCCATGAAATTAAACAGGTGGCGGGTAAAGGCCCCGTAGATGTCGGGCCGGGCGGCGATGATCGCGCCGATCGACTCGACCATGCCCCAGGAACTGGCCGCCGAATCGGAACAGGCCTCGAACAATCGGTGGAGCAAATCCGCCACCGGACCGGGCTCGCGGGTCGCCACCCGCCCGCACACCTGCCCCAGCACCCAGGCGATGCGATAGCGCATCCCGGCCTCGGGTTCGTACAAAAGCCGCTGCAGATAGCGCAGCACCTTGCGGTCATCGGCATAAAGCGCCACCAACCCGTCGACATCGCCGCTGCGGGCCAGATCCTTGACCATCTGCTTGTCGACCCGCTTCCTGGGCCGCTTGGGATCGCAGCTCGGCTCCGTGGCCGGTTCGGCAACAACCGGGGCAGCAGCCGGTGCCGCCCCCTCTTCGGCCTGCGCGGCCGGCCGGGAAGCCACCTGTTGCTCGAAACGCTTGACCAATTCGGCCATTTCCTTGTGCAAGCGGACAAAATAAAGGATGCCGCGCACGGCCCGGCCGTCGAGATTCCGCTTGGGCACCACCTGATGGGTCACCTCGTCGTAATCCTCGATGGTGCCGGTCAGGTAATCGTCCTCGGGCACCAACTCCCAGGCGAGATCCCACTGATCGTTGCAGGCGCTGACTAGGCACTCGACCATGGCCGCGCCGATGTTGTGCCCGGTGGTGTCGCTGACATAGACCGCCCCGCACTCGCAGGTTCCCATGGGGAACTCGCGCATCTTGCGCTGAATGCCCTCGGTCGGCCGGCCGATATCCATGCCGCAGAAGGGACACCAGGGTTTGAGGATCGCCTCCGCCTTGCTGCCCATGACGCTTACGCCAGCTTGGCCTTCAGGGCATCGACGAAACGGGGGTCGACGCTGTAGCCCAGTTCGCTGGCCTTTGCCATGTTGCGCTCGGACTCCCGAAAGTCGCCCTTGAAATAAAGCGCGACCGCCAGATTGTTGCGGGCCATCGGGGAGTCGGGTTCCAGGGTGACGGCCTGGCGGGCCGCCTCCACCGCCTTGTCGTCTTCCTCGACCATGGTGTAGGCTGAGGTTAGGTTGATCCAGGCGGTGATCAACTTGGGATCGATCTGCACCGCCTTGCTGTAGCATGCGATGGCCTGGTCGACCTCGCCCCGGTGCTGGCGGATGAGGCCGATATTGACATGGGCCTCGGCCATGTCCGGACTGATGGCCAGGGCCTGATGGTTCAGCTCCAGGGCGCGGTCGGTGTCGCCCCGGTCAAAGAAGATGGCACCCAGGTTGATCATCGACTCCATGGATTGGTTGTCCAACTCGATGGCCTTCTCCAATTGGGCGATGGCCTCGTCGATCCGCCCCGCCTGCCGGTAAACCAGGCCGAGATGGTGCCGGGCCATGACATTGTTCGGCTTCTCGGCCACCACCTTTTCCAGTTCTTCGATTACTGCCCCGAGATCGGCAGTTTTTGGTGTTTCCGTCATATGTGCGACCTTTTCATTGGGTGACTAGACAAACCTGTGCCGGCAGATTCCGGCAATCCGGCCAAAAATGTGCTCCAAAGTATAGACACGAACGGGCCGCATGCAAGAGCGGCCTCATGCCTCGGAATTCCGATGATAGGCGATCAGCCTTCTCTGCTGTTCCTTGGCCAGCACCTTGCGCGCCACCTCGATGTCCCGGCGGATCTGCCGGGACAGGGCATCGATCCCGTCAAAGGCGATCTCGCCGCGCAGGTGCCGCAGGAGGTTGATCTTCAGGGGCCGGCCGTAAATATCGGCGTTGAAATCGAAAATATGGGTTTCCGCCACCAGGCTCGTGTCGCCGAAGGTCGGATTGTAGCCGATGTTGGAAACGCCGCCATACTGTCTGCCGTCGTAGATCACCTGGGTGACGTACACGCCCCGTTTGGGGCAGAGGTCTTCTTCCGACAGGTACAGATTGGCAGTGGGAAACCCGAGCTGCCGGCCTCCGCGCTGGCGTCCCCACTGCACGTCGCCGCGAATCTGATACCAGCGGCCGAGCAGCCGGCGGACATCCCCCATCTTGCCGGCAGCCACCAATTCCCTGATCCGGCTGCTGGAAACCAGCTTGTCCTGCTCGTAATGGGCGGGCATCACCATCACCGAAAAGCCTTTTTCCTCGCCCTGTTGCCGCAGGAAAGCCGTATCGCCCCGGCGGCCCTTGCCCATGGCGTAATCGTAGCCGACCACCAGATCGCGCATGCCCAGCCGGCCGAGTAACACCTTGTCCACGAATTCATTCGCGGTGGTCATCGCCATCTCGCGGGTGAAGGGGATGATGACCAGCACGTCGATCCCGGCCCGACCGATCAACTCGATCTTCTGGGGCGTGGTCGAAATCAGCCGGATCCCCTGGGGGCTCAGCACCTTGAGCGGATGCGGATCGAAGGTGACGGCGATGCTGGTGCCCTTGTTCTGCCGGGCACGGGTCACCACCAGATCGAACAGCATCTGATGGCCGAGATGCACTCCGTCGAAGTTGCCGATGGTGACGTGCGCCCGCGAAAAAGGGGCCGCGATCTCATTGAGGTCGGTGAATATTTCCATGGAAGCTCCGCCGGCTTCCGGCGGACTCGTTGTATAGCAAAACAGTGAATTCCCGGCGCCAGGACTCCCTTGCAACCATGGAAAGGAGGATATGTACCCCAAATCGGGAAAACACGCAAACAGTTCATGCCCTTTGCCGGACAGGAGCGCTTCGAGGATGCGCGGCGCCGGCCACGGGACCGCGCCGGAGGCCTCGATCCGCAACAACCGGGAATCACAATATTTTATCCAAAAAAAACAATCTATTCAACCGGTACACCGGCAATCGCCCCTGCGGTTTTCACCGGCTCGTACCGTTCCCACACCCCGGTTTCCGCGCCGCAGACGCAAACATTTGTCATCTTCGCCAAAGAATTGCTTGACAAACACCCCGCCGGCGAGCATATTTGCTGCCGCAGTGCCGAAGTGGCGGAATTGGTAGACGCGCTAGGTTCAGGGTCTAGTTGGGGTTCCCCAGTGGAAGTTCGAGTCTTCTCTTCGGCACCATCTTATTATCGACGGATTTCCACGGAAATCCTTTAACCCCGGAAAATCGACTGATTTTTCGGGGTTTTTTCTTGCCCTTCCGCCATCTTTCCGCCCCCTGCCCCTCTCCGAAGTCCCGGCCAAGTCTCCTAGCGGCACCGATATGCCGGCATAAATCCCGCCATATCGAAACCGTATTTGCCGCGCGCCGGTTTATCCGGTACAATGGCATCTGTATCTGTTCATCCACGGCGTTCATTCGATTTTCCCGCAACCCGATTGCCCCTCCAGGAGACTTCCATGGACCAGCCGATTGTCGATCCCGCCAGTAATCACGCCTATACCTCCATCTTCCAGGGAACCGGAGTCGAGGATTTCAAGAAATGCATCCAGCATCACCTGATGAGCTTCCAGGGCCGCGATCCGGACCGGGCCGGCGATCCGGATGTCTACCGGGCCTTGTCCTACGCGCTGCGCGACGTGCTGATGGAAAAATGGATCAAGACCCAAAAGACCTTCTATGCCGGCAAGATGAAGCGGGTGTACTATCTCTCGCTCGAATTCCTGGTCGGCCGGTCGCTGGGCAACGCCATCATCAACATGGGCCTGCTGGACGAGGTGACGCAGGCGGTGGAACAGTTGGGCTACGATCTGGAACGGCTGCGGGAATGCGAGGAAGACGCGGCCCTGGGCAACGGCGGCCTCGGCCGGCTGGCCTCCTGCTTCATGGATTCGATCGCCACCATGAAGATACCGGCCTATGGCTACGGCATCCGTTACGATTTCGGCCTGTTCAATCAGAAGATCGTCGACGGCTTCCAGGTCGAGACCCCCGACAGCTGGCTGCGGCTGGGATCGCCCTGGATGTACGAGCGCACCTCGTTCATGTATCCGGTCCAATTCTACGGCCACGTCACCACCACCACCGACAAGAACGGCCGCTTCCGAGCCCGCTGGGCCGATACCGAAATCGTCATGGCCATGGCCTGCGACATGCTGGTGCCGGGGTTCAACAACGACCACGTCATCAACATGCGTCTGTGGCGGGCCAAGGCCTCGCGCGAACTCGACCTGCGCTCCTTCAATGCCGGCGACTACATCAGCGCCGTGGAAAGCAAGGTCAAATCCGAGACGATTTCCAAGGTCCTCTACCCCAGCGACGATATCAGCGAAGGCCAGGAACTGCGCCTCAAGCAACAGTATTTCTTCGTTGCCGCCACTTTTCAGGATATTCTCCGCCGCTACCGCAAGGATAACGACACCTTCGACGATTTCCCCAACCAGGTGGCGGTGCAGCTCAACGACACCCACCCGGCCATCGCCATCCCCGAACTGATGCGGCTTTTGCTCGACATCGAGGGACTGGGATGGGAGCAAGCCTGGAATATTTGCGTTAAGACCTTTGCCTACACCAACCACACCCTGATGCCCGAAGCCCTCGAGACCTGGCCGGTCAGCATGCTGGGCCGGGTGCTGCCGCGCCACCTGGAGATCATCTACGAGATCAACCGGCGGTTTTTGGTCGAGGTGGCCCTGCTCTATCCGGGAAACATGCGGAAGATCCAGGAAATGTCCCTGATCGAGGAAGGCCCGGTGCGCCGGGTGCGCATGGCCAATCTCGCCATTGTCGGCAGCCATTCGGTCAACGGGGTGGCCGCGCTCCACTCCGAATTGCTGAAGAATTATCTCTTCCGCAATTTTGACGAAATGTGGCCCGGAAAAATCAATTCCAAGACCAACGGCATCACCCCGCGCCGGTGGCTGCTCAAATGCAACCAGGGGCTGGCCCAGCTCATCGGCGAAAAAATCGGCTACGACTGGGTCGTGGACCTCGACCGACTGCGCGGCCTGGAGGCCTACAGCGACGATCCATCCTTCCACCGCCGCTGGCAGGCGGTCAAACTGGCCAACAAGAAACGGCTGGCCAAGATCATCGCCGCCGACTGCTGCATCGAGGTGGATCCGGACACCCTGTTCGACATCCACGTCAAGCGCATCCACGAGTACAAACGGCAGCTGTTGAACGTTTTGCACGTGATTCACCTCTACCAGCGGCTGATCACCTGCACCGACGAACCGATCACTCCCAGGACCGTTATTTTCGCCGGCAAGGCTGCGCCTTCCTATCACAAGGCCAAACAGATCATTAAACTCATCAACTCGGTCGGAGCCGTGGTCAACAACGACCCCCGCATCGGCAACCGGCTGAAGGTGGCCTTCATTCCCAACTATTGCGTCTCGCTGGCGGAACGGATCATTCCGGCCGCCGATCTCTCCGAGCAGATTTCCACCGCGGGGACCGAAGCCTCGGGCACCGGCAATATGAAATTCGCCCTCAACGGCGCCCTGACCATCGGCACGCTCGACGGCGCCAACATCGAAATCCGCGAGGAAGTGGGCCCGGAGAACATTTTTATTTTCGGCATGACCGCCGATGAGGCGGAGTACGAAAAGAAGTGCAAGTCGCGCACCCCATGGCAGATTTATGAGAACAACCCCGAGGTGCGGGCCATTGTCGAGGCGATTGCCAACGGCGTGTTCAGCAACGGCGACACCGAACAGTTCCAGCCGCTGGTCAACGATCTCCTCAACGAAAACGACCCCTATCTGTTGCTGCTCGACCTAGAGTCATACCTCCAGTGCCAGCGTCAGGTGGGCGAGCTATACACCGACCGCGCCACCTGGACCAGGAAGTCGATCCTCAACGTGGCCCGCATGGGCAAATTCTCCAGCGACCGAACCATCAAGGAATACGCCGAGAAAATCTGGCAGGTAAAGGTCGGGGAGTAAGCGGACGCGGTTGTCAAAGATGCGGCAGCCGCTTGAGCTGCCGCGCTCCCTTTCGGGAGAGAGGGGGATGGTGCGGAATCTCAGAACTCTTTCTTGAGGAAAACATCGCCGTAGTGTTTGAGTTCGGCGATGGACTCGCGGATGTCGTCGTGGGCCAGGTGCCGGCATTCCTTGATGAATCGGGGCAATTCCGGAGCCCAGCGCTGGGCCAGTTCCTTAAGGGTGCTCACGTCGATATTGCGGTAGTGGAAGTAGTGTTCCAATTCCGGCATGAAGCGGGCCAGGAACCGCCGGTCGTGCCAGACCGAGTTGCCGCACATGGGCGAAACCCGGCGCCCGACCCATCGTTTCACGAACTCCAAGGTTTCGAGTTCCGCCTCGCGGTAGGTGTAGGAGCTGCCGCGCACCCGCTCGATCAGGCCTGAATCGCGGTGGTGCTTGCAGTTCCAGGCGTCCATGGCGGCAAGCACCTCTTCCGGCTGATGAATGGCGATAACCGGCCCCTCGGCCAGGATGTCCAGGCGGGAGCTGGTCACCACCGTCGCCACTTCCAGGATGCTGTCGGTCAGGGGGTTCAACCCGGTCATTTCCAGGTCGATCCACACCAGATTGCCGTCGTCTTTCATCGCATTCGGATTCCTTCCGTCTCGCTGCACCAGGGCCCCCCTTCCTTATCCTTTCAGTGGACCACAGCCTGGTTTTCGCTTCAACCTTTTTTCTTCTTTCTTTCCGGGCTTTCATCCGGGAAGATGCAGCCACGGGCCCTCTTTCCCTTAAAAGAAATCCCCCATAACCAAACAGGAAACAGCCGCCTCGCCCCTCGCCCTGCCGGGGAAAAATTCGATGGCCTTCCCGGATAAAATATGGCAGAACGAACGAACAGCCAACCGCAACGCCGGTAAAATTGCCCACGAAGTGCAACCGTTCGCGACCGCGGACCGTTTTCCCCCACCCCATGGAGCGCCATGCCCCCGACCAGCACCGGACAGCAGTACGACGTGATCGTTGTCGGCGGAGGCCCGGCCGGGTTGTTCGCCGCCTACCATCTCAGCGAGCACACCCCGCTTCGCATCCTGTTGATAGAAAAGGGCAAGCCATCCCTGAAACGGACCTGCCCGATCGGGGAAAAAGGCTGCGCCCACTGCCAGCCGTGCAACATCCTGTGCGGCATTGGCGGTGCTGGTCTCTTTTCCGACGGCAAACTCAACTTCATCCATAAATTGGGCAAGACCGACCTGACCCAGTTCCTCGGCATTGCCGACGCCTGCGCCCTGATCGACGAAACCGAGTCCATCTTCAATCGTTTCGACATGGACGGCCAGGTCTATCCCACCGATATGGAACAGGCCCGGGCCCTCCGCAAGGAGGCCCGCAAAAGCGGCATCGAGTTATTGCTGATCAGACAAAAGCACCTCGGCAGCGACAACCTGCCCCGGCACATCGAAGCCATGGTCCGCCACATGGAACAACAAGGGGTCCGCTTCCACCATGCCGAAGCGGTCCGGGACATCCTCGTCCACCGTGGCCGGGTGACGGGAGTGGAAACGGAGCGGGGCACCTACCGCGCCGATTCGGTCGTTCTGGCGCCGGGCCGGGCAGGGGCCGAATGGGTTGCCGGCCTTGCCGGCCGCAGCAACATCCGGGTGTCGCAACGCGGCATCGAGGTGGGGGTTCGGGTTGAAGTGCACAACGAGATCATGCAGGATCTCTGCTCGATCATCTACGATCCCACCTTTTTCATCCGCACCGCCAAATACGACGACCAGACCCGCACCTTCTGCACCAATTTCGGCGGCTACGTCGCCTTGGAGAACTACCAGGATTTCGTCTGTGTCAACGGCCACGCCCGCTCGGACCGCAAATCCGACAACACCAACTTCGCCTTTCTGTCCAAGGTGGTGCTGACCGACCCGGTGGAAGACAACCAGGCCTACGGCGAATCCATCGGCAAGCTGGCCACCCTGATCGGCGGCGGCAAGCCGATTCTGCAGCGCTACGGCGATCTCAAACGGGGGAGGCGTTCCACCTGGAACCGCATCCGCAACAGCACCATCGAGCCGACCCTGAAGAACGTGGTCTGCGGCGATATCGCCATGGCCCTGCCCGAGCGGATTCTTACCAACCTGGTCGACGGCCTGGACCAGCTCAACCAGATCATCCCCGGGGTCGCCAACGACGAAACCTTGCTTTATGCCCCGGAAATAAAGTTCTTCGCCACCCAAGTGGACACCAACCACGAACTCGAAACCGCGATTTCGGGCCTGTATGTCGCCGGTGACGGTCCCGGGGTGGCGGGCAACATCGTCTCCGCCGCTGCAACCGGCCTGATTGCCGCGAAGGCGATCGCCGCCCGCCGGCGCAAGGAGTGAACAACCATGCCAACCGCGACGAGAACCCCGGTCACCACCGACAAAGCTCCGGCCGCCATCGGCCCCTATTCCCAGGCCATGGCCACCGATACCCTGCTGTTCACTTCCGGCGCCATTCCCCTTGATCCCCTGACCGGAACCATCCCGGAGGGGAGCATCGAAGACCATGCCCACCTGGTTTTCCGCAACCTGTCCGCCATTGCCGAGGCAGCCGGCACCAGCTTGGACAAGGCGGTGAAAGTGACGGTCTTCCTTACCGACATCTCCCATTTCCAGCGGGTGAACGCCGTCTACGCCCACTATTTCTCCGAACCCTATCCGGCGCGCAGTGCCTTGCAGGTGGCGGCCCTGCCCCTGGGTGCCTCCATCGAAGCCGAAGCGATCATCGCCCTGTAGACACAAACGCCAACCGACCCGTCGCTGTTTTTTTTTGCTTGGCCCATGCACCGCGACTCCATCCCGGGCATGCTGGCCGCCACCACCTTGTGGCTAGATCGCATCGCCGGACAGTTGCTCCGGGTTGGCTATCCCCCTCCCCCATCAATACCACCATGTGCCATCAACGCCTTGTCCGCGTTCCGGCCGAATTCGTCCCGAACCTTGCACCGGATGCCGGCACCGTGTGCCCTTTCCCTGTTTCCAGCAGAGTGCTGGGCGCGTTCCCCGGCATTCTACCGAGGGCACAGGCGCCCGGAAAAAGCCAAAAAACGTTTGACAGCCCGACACTTTTGAAATAGAAATTACGCACTTTGCGGCCCCCTGTTTTCGACCCGTTCCGCCGGAAGCCCAACTTCGCTCATAGGTTACGAAAAACGCGGGCATCAGCTACGCTCTTTTGCCATAAACGGGTAAGGGGTTCGTGTGCGAGCGACCTCCCTGCGCCCTTTTTTTATGCGCTTTCTTCTCACCCCAACTAGGAGGAAACGGTGGCCTACACATCCATTGAACTTACCTGTGGCGAAGGCATTGCAACCCTGACCTTCAACCGGCCCAAAGCCCTCAACGCCCTCAACACCATCCTACTCGAAGAATTCGCCGATGCCCTCGAAAGCATCAAAAAAGACGAAAGCATCCGCGTTCTCATCCTCACCGGTTCCGGCGAAAAAGCCTTTGTCGCCGGCGCCGATATCACCGAAATAGTCACCCTGACGCCCCTTGGCGCCAAGAAATTCGCCCAGCGCGGCCAGGACGTCATCGGCAGGCTGCAAGCACTCGCCATTCCGGCAATCGCCGCGGTCAACGGCTATGCCCTGGGCGGCGGCTGCGAAATGGCCCTGGCCTGCGATTTCATCTATGCTTCCGACAAGGCGATTTTCGGCTTGCCCGAGATCAGTCTCGGCGTCATTCCCGGATTTGGCGGCACCCAGCGCCTGCCGCGCCTGATCGGGGCCAACCGGGCCAAGGAGATGATCTTTACCGGCAAGCACCTGACCGCCGTCGAGGCCAAGGAGATCGGCCTGGTCAACAAGATCTTCGCCCCCGAGGAATTGATGGCGGCTGCCAACGAGACCGCAAAATTGATCGCCGGCAAGGGCAAGGCCTCGCTGTGCGCGGCCAAGCAAACCCTGAACCAGGGGCTCAACGCCGACCTGGTCACCGGACTTGCCATTGAGCGGGACGCCTTTGCCCTTTGCCTGGCCAGCCAGGATGCCAAGGAAGGGACGGGCGCCTTTTTGGAAAAACGCAAGCCGGTTTTCGCCGGTGGCCTCAACGACTGACGCCAGAGCTGAAACCCCAAGGGAGGAGAGCGATATGAACGAAGTGGTGATTGTCAGTGGCAGCCGGACAGCGGTTGGCGCCTTTGGCGGCAGCCTCAAGGATACCCCCGTGGTCAAGCTCGGGGCCAGCGTCATGCGGGAGACCCTGCGCAAGGTCGGACTCCGGCCGGCCGCCGGTCCCGACCTGTTGGCACTCGCCCCCGGCAAGCTGCAGGGGCAGGGACTGATCGAACTGGAAACCGGGGCCGGCGCATGGGAGAGCGCCGCCACCCCGATCGACATCGACGAAGTGATCATGGGCAACGTCCTCCAGGCCGGCCAGGGGCAGAATCCGGCTCGCCAAGCCATGGTGCGGGCCGGGCTTGCCAAGGAAACGCCGGCCTTCACCATCAACAAGGTCTGCGGTTCCGGCCTCAAGGCCATTGCCTTGGGCGCCCAGGCGATCATGACCGGCCAGGCCGAGGTGATCCTGGCCGGCGGCCAGGAAAACATGTCCATGGTGCCCATGGCCCTGCCCAAAGCCCGCTGGGGCCACCGCATGGAGCTCACCGGCATCGGCGAAGTGTATGACCTGATGGTCTACGACGGCCTCTACGAAATCTTCTACGGGTACCACATGGGGGTCACCGCCGAGAATATCGCCCGGATGTACAATATCAGCCGCGAAGACCAGGACCGCCTGGCCGTGCTCAGCCACGCCCGCGCCTTGCGGGGCATCAAGGAGGGCCTGTTCGCGGACGAGATCGTCCCGATTCCGGTGAAGGCGGGCAGGCAGGAGGTGCTGTTCGCCCAAGACGAACGGCCCATGGAAACCTCCATGGAAAAAATGGCCAAACTCCGGCCGGCCTTTGCCAAGGACGGCACGGTGACGGCCGGCAACGCCTCGGGCATCAACGACGGGGCGGCCGCGGTCCTGATGATGAGCGCTGCCAAGGCCAAACAGCTTGGCCTCAAGCCGCTGGCCACCATCGAGGGCTTCGCCTCCGGCGGGCTTGACCCCGCCTACATGGGGCTCGGCCCGGTGCCGGCCATCCTGAAGGCGCTCAAGCAGTGCGGCAAGATCATAGCCGACATCGAGATGATCGAGCTCAACGAGGCCTTCGCCGCTCAAGCCATCGGCTGCATGCTGGAGTTGGGCATCGATGTGGAAAAGCCCAACCAACTGGGCAGCGGTATCTCCATGGGCCATCCCATCGGCTGCACCGGGGCCCGGCAAATGGTCACCGCCATTCACCACATGCAGCGCACCGGCTGCGCCACCGGCCTGATTTCCATGTGCATCGGCGGCGGCATGGGCATGGCCATGGTAATTGGCAATCCGAACAAATAGGTTTCGACTTCGCGGCCGGACGCCCCGGCCGGATTCATATATCTTTCAGGACAAGGGAGAGTGGTTATGGAAGTGAAAACATTCGGAGTGATCGGCGCCGGCCAGATGGGCAACGGTATTGCCCAGGTGGCCGCGACCAGCGGTCTGTCCGTCATCATGCACGACATCAAGCAGGAATTCGTTGAACGCGGCTTGGCCACCATCGCCAAGAATCTCCAGCGCAACGTCGACAAGGGCAAACTGGCCGCCGCCGACAAGGATGCCATCCTGGGCCGCATCAAGGCCACGACCGATCTCAAGGACTTGGCCGCCGCCGAGTACGTGGTCGAGGCCGCCTCCGAGAACGAATCGATCAAATTCAAGATTTTCGAGACGCTGGAAGAGATCTGCCCGCCGCACACCATCCTGGCCTCCAACACCTCTTCCATCCCCATCGGCCGCATCGCCTCGCACACCAAGCGGCCGACCAAGGTGATCGGCATGCACTTCATGAACCCGGTTCCGGTGATGAAGCTGGTGGAGGTCATCTGCGGGCTGGCCACCTCGCCCGAAACCCTGGCCATCACCCTCGAGTTGACCAAGCGGATGGACAAAACCCCGGCCCAATCCAACGATTTTCCGGGCTTCATCGCCAACCGCATCCTCATGCCGATGATCAACGAGGCGGTTTTCTGCCTGTATCATGGCGTCGGCACCAAAGAGGACATCGACACGGTGATGAAATTGGGGATGAACCATCCCATGGGGCCGCTTGCCCTGGCCGATCTCATCGGCCTCGACACCTGCCTGGCCATCATGAACACCCTGCACCAGGGACTGGGCGACTCCAAATACCGCCCCTGCCCGTTGCTGCGGCAGTATGTCGAGGCCGGTTGGCTGGGCCGCAAGACCGGACAGGGTTTTTATATTTATAAATAAAGCGAACAGCAGGGGAATCCCGGCCGACGCGGCCGGGCAGCTTTCGCAGAGGAGACGACGATGAGCGAACTGGCATTTCAGGATCAGTATCCCGACGACTATGCCCATTGCTATGGCTGCGGTCGGCTCAATCCCCAGGGACATCATCTGAAAAGCTATTGGGACGGGGAGGAGACGGTTTGCCGCTTCACCCCGGACCCCAAATATACCGGTGGTTTTCCGGGCTTTCTGTACGGAGGCATGATCGCCTCGCTGATCGACTGCCACGGCGCCGGCACTGCGGCGGCCGCCAAGGCCAGGGAAGAGGGCAAGCCGATCTCGCGTTTTGTCACCGCGTCCCTGAAAGTGGACTATCTGGCCCCCACCCCGATTAACACGGAATTGGAGGTGCGCGGCAAGGTGGTCGAGATCAAGGGCCGGAAAGTGACGGTCGAGCTGAGCTTGGCTGCGGCCGGAACGCTCTGCGCCAAGGGCTCGGTCCTCTATATTCAGATCAAGGGACAAGAATAAGGGAGACGCACGCCGATAAGGCGCGTTTTACGCGCCACCGACACGAAGGGATAGGAGATCCGCCTGGGGCGGCGGATTCCTGCCGGAGAAGAAACCAACGCTGTTTCGGCTGGGGCGGCAACCCGCATGCCCATCGCAAAGTCGAAAAACACACCATTATTCAGGGGGAGAACAACATGAATTTTGAATTGACCGAAGAGCAGAAACTGATCCGCGACATGGTAAGAAGCTTTGCCGAGACCGAGGTCGCGCCTTCCGCCGCCGAACGGGACGAGACCGAACGTTTCGACCGGGCTCTGATGTTCGACCGGCTGGCCGAACTGGGCCTGACCGGGATCGTGTTTCCGGAAGAATACGGCGGCGCCGGAGCCGACTACATCAGCTACGCCATTGCCGTCGAAGAGCTCTCCAGGGTCTGTGGCTCCACCGGCGTCACCCTGTCGGCGCATCTCTCCCTCTGCGCCAACCCCATCTACATGTTCGGCACCGAGGCCCAGAAGCAGAAATTCCTGACTCCTCTGGCCAAGGGCGAGAAAATCGGCGCCTTCGGCCTGACCGAGCCGTCCGCGGGCTCCGATGCCGGCGGCACCAAAACCACCGCCACCCGTGACGGCAACGACTGGATTCTCAACGGTTCCAAGATTTTCATCACCAATGCCGGTGAAGCCGAGATCTACGTGGTACTGGCCCGGACCGACAAATCCGCCGAAAAGCACCGGGGCATCAGCGCCTTCATCGTCGAGAAAGGGACCCCCGGCTTCTCCTTCGGCAAGAAGGAAAAGAAGATGGGCATTCGCTCCTCCCCCACCATGGAGTTGGTGTTTGAAAACTGCCGCATCCCCGCCGAGAACCTGCTCGGCCAAGAAGGCCAGGGATTCAAGGTGGCCATGAAAACCTTGGACGGCGGCCGCATCGGCATTGCCGCCCAGGCTCTGGGCATCGCCCAGGGGGCCTTCGATGCCGCCTGCGCCTATACCAAGGAGCGCGAGCAGTTCAACAAGCCGATCGCCGCCTTCCAGGGTGTGTCGTTCCAGCTGGCGGACATGGCCACCCAGATTGAGGCCGCGCGTCTGCTGATCTATAACGCCGCCTACAAAGCCAGCGCCGGCCTGCCCTACTCCCAAGATTCGGCCATGGCCAAGCTCTTTGCCTCGGAAACCGCCATGCGGGTCACCACCCAATCGGTGCAGCTCCACGGCGGCTACGGCTACACCCGCGAATTCCCGGTCGAGCGGATGATGCGCGACGCCAAGATCACCGAAATCTACGAAGGCACCAGCGAGGTGCAACGCGTGGTCATCGGGGCGGCATTGGTCAAATAAGTCGTCCTACGGCCGCATGACGGCCGCATTGCTTGATGGAACGGTCTTGCCAAGAAGAGAGCAACGGCGTCAGCCGCCTCTCTTCTTCTGTAAAAGCATGAACACAACATCCGTTGTTGGGTAGGAAGGGAGAGCCGGGATGGAGTTTACCCGTGAAATTTATTGGAATGTCGGTCATGGGTTCGCGACCTTGGCCCCTATGTACGGCCTGCTGCTGGTGGCCGTGGCTATTTTTGCCCTCGGCCTGGTCAAGCGGCTTAAGGTCTACCGCCTCGGACAGCCGCTGGACCGGACTGACCAGCGGCGCGAACGGATCAAGCACATGCTGGAGACGGTGCTCCTGCAGACCAAGGTTTCTCGGGTGCCGGGCGCCGGCACGGCCCATGCGCTTTTTTTCTGGAGTTTTTTCGTCCTGTTCATCGGCACGACCCTGATCGTCCTTCAGGCCGATTTTTCCGACCTGCTGTTCGGCATCAAATTTCTCAAGGGGACCTTCTACAAACTCTTTTCCCTGACCCTTGACCTGGCCGGCCTGACGGCCATCCTGATGTTGGCCGGCCTGCTGGTGCGGCGGTATATGGTCCGGCCGCAGGGCCTGGTGACCAAAGGCGACGACGCCCTCATGCACGGCCTGCTGTTCGCCATCCTGATCACCGGTTTTCTGATCGAGGGCGCCCGCATGGCGGTCACCGAATTGTACGTGCCCCAACTGGCGGCCTGGTCTCCGGTCGGTTGGGGCGTGGCCGCCCTGCTGGCCGGAGTGGGCGAACCCGGGCTGCGGACCCTGCATACCGGGCTCTGGTGGTTCCATCTCCTGCTGGCCCTCGCGTTCATCGCCGTCCTCCCCTACTCCAAATTCCGCCATATCCTCACCACCAGCGCCAACGCCTTTTTTGCCGACCTCGGACCGGTCGGCAAATTGAGCACGGTCAACCTCGAAGACGAAAACACGGAGAAATTCGGCGCCAACGAACTGGCCGATTTGCGCTGGAAGGACATTTTCGACGCCGACGCCTGCACGCTGTGCAAGCGGTGCCAGGACCGGTGCCCCGCCTACGCCACCGGCAAGCCCCTGTCACCGATGCAGGTCGTCAACCAGATCGGCGAGGTCGCCTTTGCCAAGCCGGATGCCAACCTGATCGAGACCATCGGCCGCGAGGCCATCTGGGCCTGCACCACCTGCCGTGCCTGTCAGGACATCTGCCCGGCATCCATCGAGCACGTGGGAAAAATAGTCGAGATGCGGCGCAACTTGGTGCTGATGGAAGGCGAATTCCCTGGCGAGGAGGTCATGGCCGCCATGGAGCAGACCGAAGTCAACGGCAACCCGCTGGGTATGGGCTATGCCTCGCGCGGCGACTGGGCCGAGCCTCTGGGCGTCAAACCGCTGTCCGAGGACCCCGAGGTGGATGTGCTGTATTTTGTCGGCTGTTACGCCTCGTTCGACAAACGTAATATCGCGGTGGCCACCAGCTTTATCAAGCTCTGCCAGGCCGCCGGCATCAAGGTCGGCATCCTCGGCAAGGAGGAGAAATGCTGCGGTGAGCCGATGCGGAAGATGGGCAACGAATATCTCTACCAGACCTTGGCCATGGAAACCGTGGAGATCATCAAGGGATACGGCGTCAAAAAAATCGTCACCACCTGTCCCCACTGTTTCAACACCCTGACCAAGGACTACCGCGATTTCGATTTCGACATCGAGGTCGTTCCCCATGCCCTCTTCCTCGAAGAATTGGTTACCGGCGGCAAGCTGCCGATCAAGGCCGAGGACTTTGCCTGCACCTATCACGACTCATGCTATCTCGGCCGGCACAACGGTCTGTACGATGCCCCGCGGAAACTGATCCGATCGATGGGCGGCCGGATCGTTGAAATGGCAAAAAATCGGGACCAGGCCTTTTGCTGCAGCGCGGGCGGCGGGCGGATTCTGGCCGAGGAAAAACTGGGCGAGCGAATCAACGTCAAGCGCGTGCAGATGGCCGTGACGACCGGTGCCGGGCAGTTGTTGGCCAACTGTCCCTTCTGCCTGACCATGTTCGAGGACGGCGTCAAGGGTGCCAATGTCGAGGAACAATTACGTCCCAGGGATATAGCCGAGGTGCTGGCCGAGCGGCTCGCCTCGGAAAATGCATAGAAGAAAAACCATTAGAGTCGAATCTGATTGCTGGAGGAGCACAATGAACATACTGATCTGCATCAAACAGGTTCCAGACATGGAATCGAAATTCAAGATCAACGGCGAGGGCACCTGGTATGACCGGGCGGACCTGGCCTGGCGAATGAACGAGTACGACGAGTATGCCGTCGAGCAGGCGGTACGGCTGAAGGAGCAGGTCAAGGATGCCGACCTGACCGTGCTGTGCATCGGTCCGGACCAAGTGACCGAATCCATCAAGAAAGCTCTGGCCATGGGCTGCGACCGGGGGGTGCACATCACCGATCCGGATTCTGCCCAACGCGAGCCGATCACCATCGCCACCATGATTGCCGGTTTCGCCAAGGACAAGAATTTCGACATCATCTTCACCGGCATGCAGTCGCAGGACCGCGGCAGCGCCCAGGTCGGGGTGATGGTGGCGGAGTTGCTCGGCATCCCGGCGGTGACCACCATTGTCGATTTTGCCTACGACAACGGCTCCATCCAGGTCAAACGCGAATTGGAAGGGGGGAGCAAGGCCCTAGTCACGGCCACCGCGCCAGTGGTGCTCACCTGTCAGCTGGGTCTCAACACTCCCCGCTATCCGACCCTGCCCAACATCATGAAGGCCAAGAAAAAAGAGCTGCTCGCCCTGGCTCCCGACACCGGCGGCATCGGTGCCCGGCAGGAAACAGCGGCTTGCTATTTTCCCGAGAAGAAGGGCGGCGGCCTGGTGCTGGAAGGCGAGATTCCCGAACTGGCTGACAAACTGATTCAGCTGCTCAAAGAAAAAACCTCTGTTTTGGCCTAGGAGAGATTCATGAAGACCTTACTTGTGGCGGAATTCCGGGAAGGAAAACTGCGCGCCGAATATAGCCAACTGATCGCCTTCGCTCAACAACAGCAGACCGAGGCGGCCATGTTCCTCGTGGGCAGCGCCGGCGAACTTCCCAAGTTCAACGGCACCCTGTATCTGGCCGATGCGGCCAAGCATGGCGAATACAACCCCACCGTGCATAAGCAACTGCTTTTGGAGGTGATCGACAAGGAACAACCGACCCAGATTGTCTTTCTGCATTCCTCGTACGGCTGGGATTTGGCTCCGCGCATCGCCGTGGCGCTTCAGGCGGCGCAGATTTCCGAAATCATTGCCGTTGAAAACGGTCTGCCGGTTGTCCCGGTCTGCAACGCCAAGCTGCGGCGCAGTATCAAATCCACCACCGGCCGGACCGTGCTGACCATTCAGGCGGGCGCTTTCGGCCTGGAAGGCGAACCCGAAGGCACGCCGACCGTGGTGGCGATCGATACCGGTGCCACCGGCAAGGTGCAGTGCACCGGCTATGAGGCCGCCAAAATCGAGGGCGTGGACCTGACCAAGGCAGAGATCATCGTCAGTGCCGGCCGCGGCGTGGGCAAGCCGGAGAACGTGGCCATGGTGCAGGCCCTGGCCAAGGCCCTGGGCGGCGAATACGGCGCCAGCCGGCCGGTGGTCGATGCCGGTTGGGTCGAGCACAATCGGCAAGTCGGCACCACCGGTAGCACGGTCACCCCGAAGCTTTACGTGGCCTGCGGTATTTCAGGCGCCATCCAGCACCTGGCCGGCATGAAAAAATCGGATTTCATCGTTGCCATCAACACCGACAAAGATGCCCCCATCGGCGAGGTAGCCAGTGTTCTGGTAGTGGCCGACCTCAAGCAATTCCTGCCAGTGCTGACCGAAAAGCTCAACGCGCGCTAGGCGGGTTTTCAACCGCTTGCTTGTTTAGCAACCAACGCCGCGTGGCCTCCCTGGCCGCGCGGCGTTTTTTTTTGCAGAACCCTCGTCCTGCCAGCGCCGCTCCAACCCCGTCGGAAAATACGGTTCTATTGAAACCTCTTGATATTTCTCCTCTTTACGTTCGTCGAAACGACAAACAAAGGACGTTCGGGACAAGGATGACGCCTGGCCACATGTCGAACGCGGTGAGAAATATCACTTGAGCAAACGGCTTTCCGGAGCGTCAAGAACACCGTCGATTGCCAGCGAACGAGCCTGACTGAAGTCCGATGGGACGCAGAAATAAAAAAAGCCGCCTCCCAAACGGGAGACGGCTTCCAAGTTTTGGCGGCCAGAAAGGGATTCAGCCTTCGACGACCTGAATGCCCTCGAGTTTCCAATCCTCGGTGAGAACCGGCCGGGCCCAGGTCCATTGCTCGGCAAATTTCACCGGCTCGGTCATGCTGCCCTCGATAAGGGCGCCGGTTTTGTCGTCCACGGTATAGTCGAGCAGGTTGGCGGTGAACAGCACGGTGACATAATCCTCGCCATTGTTGCAACCGGCATCCACAATCTCCAACCTGCGGATGGCGATGCTTTCCAGTTTATTGATTCGACCGGATTCGCGCATCCGGGCAAAATGCCCCTCATACTCCGCGGCCAACTGGGTGCCCAACAGATGCCGGTAGGAATCCAGATCCCGGCGCATCCACCCGGCCTGCACCTTGAAGAAGACGTCCGAAGCCACTTCGAGGAAATATTTATCGTCAAATCCGGGATCGGTCTGCCGAATCTCCGCCAATCCCTGCTCCGCGGTGTGCACCTCGCGGATCGGCGGCACAGGCGGGACCGAACCGCCGCCAAAAGGGGATTGTTCGGCCTGGAATCTGCTGGAACCGGGGGATTGGTATCCGGCCGAGGAAGGGGCCGGTGGCCGGTTGACGAACCGCTTGTAGAGAAAATAGCCCACACCGCCCAGAAGCAGCAGGGGCACGATGCCGATACCGTTGCCGCCCATGCCGAACATGCTGCCGAAGAGCAGGCCGCCCAAGGCACCGCCGACCAGGCCGCCCATCAGGCCCCGGCCAAAACCGCCGCCCGGTTGCTGCATCTGTTGCTGTTGCCGCTGTTGGCCGAATTGACCGGGTGCAGTTTGTTGGGGAGCGGACTGCCGCATGGGGCTGCTGAACGAACGTCCCCCGGATTGAGACCGGGCATCGGCGGCAGGAGTGAACACGGTGGCATCGACGAGCGTCAGGGTAAACACGACCAAAAGAAAGGGGGTCAATCGTTTGAGCAAGGCAAGCATAATGAATTGTCCATCGAGAAGGTTGGCGGGTGCAAAATCAATTGCGCCCGGTGAAGCGGAGCTGTTGCAAAGGCGGCCAGCACCGGATACGGTCAACTATGTAAACTAGGTATAATGTAACGGTCGTGCCTCCTTTGTCAAGGCATACCGGCCGCCGCCGGGCCTACGGCCAATCTCGCCGGCCTCTGGCACCACCACACCAAACCGTCCTCACATGCAGACAAGCTCAAACGATCGCGGCGAGCCGACCGGTTTGGTCGCGGTCGCCCAAGGGACACCGGACGAAATCGAATCGCTGGCCCTGGTGCTGGAAGCGGTCGAAATCCCCTTTCATTACGCTCAAGACATCGGTCAATTGCTGGTGCCCTCTGCTCATGCATCGGACGCCCTGTTCCATTTGGAAGAATACCGGCGGGAAAATGCACGTTGGCCGTCTCGTCCCCCTCCGGTCCGTCCCCTGTCGGCGCAGGCCCAGCCCACCGTGCCAATCCTGTTGCTCCTGGCTCTCTTTTTCGTCCAAACCGGCCCGTGGACACCGGGTAACCAGTGGTTTCTCCGGGGAGCTCTCGACAGCACCGCCGTTTTCGGCCGGGGAGAATGGTGGCGCCTGCTCACCGCCCTGACCTTGCATGCCGATCTCGCCCACCTCGCGGGCAACTGCCTCATCGGCGGCATGGTCATTCATTTGCTTGCCCGAATGATCGGGTTTGGCCAATGCTGGCTGCTGCTGCTCCTCACCGGAGCCCTTGGCAATCTCGCCAATATCTGCATGCGGCAGCAAGCCCATCTTTCGGTGGGCTTTTCGACCTCGGTCTTCGCGGCCATTGGCATGCTGACCGGCTTGCAGTTGGCGCGCTCCTCGTCCCGTTCGGCCAGGGAACTGCTGCTGCCCCTGGGAGCGGGAACGGGACTGCTCGCCTTTCTCGGCAGCGAAGGGGTACGCACCGATCTCGGCGCCCATCTGTTTGGTTTTGCCTGCGGACTTGCCTGCGGCTGGTTGGGGGAGCGAAGCGGGTGTATTGCCCGCCTGCAGGCTCCGGGCTGGCAAATCCCACTCATGCTTTTGGCGTTGGCCGCGCCGGTCGCGGCCTGGATGCGGGCATTGGCGTAAGGCAAGCATTAGCAGCCTGCCCGACGGCAAACGCCACGACGACCGGGAAAAGGTCCAATGAGGACCGATCTTTGTTTGACGGAAGCGGAGCTAATGCATAATGTGTATCCCGTTTACCCATCTTCCAACGTTCCGACAGACAGACCGGGCCTCCGGATTTCTCGGCATGCCTTTTTTCAGTCTGCAACCCATGGAGCCGTATTCATGCCGATGAACGAACAACCGCCTTGGGGCAAGAAGAAGAAACCGGCGGGGCCGGAAGACTTTCTTGCCATCTTGATCCAGAAGATCAGGGATGCCTTCTCCGGCCAGGGGGAGGGTCCCGCCCCACGCAACGATCAAGGGAACCAATCCCCGGAAGAACCGCCCAACCTTTTCGCCGGGGCCGGCAAGATTCTGGCGATCGTTGTCGCCGCCCTCATCCTCCAGGGCGCGTTCACCTGCTTTTATACCATCAAGCCGGGCGAAGTCGGCATCATCCTCCGTTTCGGCAAATATACCCGCACCACCCAGCCCGGCCTCCACTTCAAGATCCCCTTCGTCGAGGATCTGGCCAAGGTCGATGTGGAAAAGGTGCGCAAGGAGGAGTTCGGGTTCCGCAGTCGCAACGCCGGCGCGAGCACGGCCTTTGATCGCAAGGGATACGATTTCGACCGCAAGGGATACGACATGGAATCCCTGATGCTGACCGGCGACAAGGATGTGATCGAGGTCGCCTGGATCGTGCAATACAAGGTCAGCGACCCGGTCAACTTCCTGTTCAAGGTGCGCGATGTGGCCCAGGCGGTCCGTGACGCATCCGAAACCGTGACCAGGAGAATCGTCGGCAACATGGACTTCGACTACGTGCTCGGCAACCGCGAAGTGCTGGCCGCCAGTGCCAAGCGGGAATTGCAGGGCCAGATGGACCGGCTGGAATGCGGAATCAGCATCGTCACCCTCCAGCTCCTCGACATCAACCCGCCGGAGCAGGTCAAACCGGCGTTCAACGAGGTCAACGAGGCCGACCAGGACATGAAGCGGCTGGTCAACGAGGCGGAGGAGACCTACAACAGGGTCATCCCCAAGGCGCGGGGCAGCGCCAAACAGATCGTCGAGGAAGCGTACGGCTACGCGGCCGAGCGGACCAACCGGGCCGTCGGCGAAACCAACCGGTTCAAGGCGATCGTCAAGGAATACCAGGGAACCGAGGACATCACCCGGCAGCGGCTGTATCTCGAGGCCATGCAGGAGATCCTGCCCAAGGTCGACCGGGTCTACGTGATCGACAAGAGCCAGCAGAACATCCTGCCGCTACTCGATCTCACCCGCGCCTCGGCCAAGGAGCAGCAGCCCGTTGCCAAATAGCCCGGAGCCCCACTTGTCCGGCTGTTTCTACCACTCCCTCAACCGACACGATTTCATGAACAAAATCATTCGCCTCATCCTCCTGGCTTTCATCGCCGCCGCCGCCGTCACCGTCTGGGATGGTTTTTTCATCCTGCCCGAAGGGCAGCAGGCGGTCATCACCCAGTTCGGCGCCCCGGTGGGGAAACCGGTCACCAAGGCAGGGATCGAATTCAAAATCCCCTTCATCCAGGTCGTGCAGTATTTCGACAAAAGGGTGCTGATCTGCGACGGCGATCCCAACCAGATCCCGACCATCGACAAGACGTTCATCTACATGGACAACACCGCCCGCTGGCGGATCGTCGATCCCCTGCGGTTTCTCCAGGCAGTGGGCACGGAAAAAAGAGCCACCTCCCTGCTCAACGACATCATCGCCGGTACGGTGCGCGACCTGGTGAACAAGCACGACCTGATCGAGATCATCCGCAGTTCCGACTGGACCCCGGACTATATGGCCGCCAAGGTCCAATCCCGGGACATGGTCGTGCCGCCCAAGGTAGGCCGGGATCG
This sequence comes from Desulfobulbus sp., assembly GCF_031547805.1. Classification (GTDB taxonomy): domain Bacteria; phylum Desulfobacterota; class Desulfobulbia; order Desulfobulbales; family Desulfobulbaceae; genus Desulfobulbus. The sequence continues at coordinate 163,714 of NZ_JAVBRQ010000035.1, read as the reverse complement.
AATCAGCCAGATGGTGCTCGACACCGCCGCCAAGATCACGCCGCAGTACGGCATTGAGCTGCTGGACGTCATGTTTCGCCGGGTGAACTATATCGAATCGGTCCGCTTGAAGGTGTATGACCGGATGATTTCGGAACGCAAGCGAATCGCCGCCGAGAAGCGGTCGACCGGTGAAGGCCGCAAGGCGGAGATCCTGGGCCGAGTGGATCGCGAGTTGCAGGAGATCACCTCGACCGCCGAGCGCGAGGCCACCGAAATCCGGGGCAAGGCCGATGCCGAGGCCGCAAAGATTTACGCGCAGGCCTACGCCGCCAACCCCGAGTTCTACGCCTTTCAGAAGAGTCTGGAAACCTACCGGTCGATCGCCAGCAACAACACCTCGCTGGTCCTCTCCGCCGATTCCGACCTATTCCGCTACCTGGAGAGCCAGAAGGCAAAGAAGTAGACGCCAATCCTTTTTTCGCACAGCTGGCCCGAGTCGGGAGCCATCGGGCCACGGCTCGTGCCAGCCTCTCAATCCCTGCTCCCGAACCGGCTTGCCTACGGCTGGGGTCCTTAAGCTTTATTCCCCTAAATCGCCCTCCCAACCGTCGCCCGCAAAGCTGGGCCGCTGCTCCGGGGCATAGGGAATCCGGCCGCGCTCCTCAAGCACGGCCTCGAAGCGAAGCAGTTCCTCTTCGGTGCTGATCGCGTCTAGCCCCAGTTGGTCGTAGCGGCAGGAGCAGTGCACCAATTGGCCCCCGCACCACGGGCAGAGTTCCACCGGGCAGCCCAGCTCGTGCAACTCGCCGGTCACTGCATGGCAGGCGGGGCAGACATCCGCATCCATCCGCACCGGCTCGTACACGGCCAGGGCCTCGGGCGACGCGCAGACCGCGGCAAAATCCTCGGTGCTTTCGTAGCCGAAAAAGTCGAGCAACTCTTCCGCCAGGTAGCCGTCGGCCATGCTGCCCTGGAACTCCAGCCCCTCGCTGGAGACCAGATACAGATACCGGTCGCGGGCGGTACATGCCACCAAGAGGAAAATCCCGCGTTGGCGATTGACCACCCGAATCTCCTTGACCCAATCCTCCCGCGCCTCGGGCAGATAACTGTAAAACTCCTGCAAAAGGGCCAGGCCCATCCGATCCTCGCGGTAGATATCGAGCAGGTCCTCGGCCTCGGCCCGGTCCTCCTCGGCCACGGCGTAGTCCATGGCCTCGCGAATGCGCGCCAGCTTTTGCGCCAGATCCTCAAACATTTTCTCTTTCCTCGTCTCCATGCCGGGCAGCGAAACATCCCTTTTGGCCCGCCCGCCCCACCCGCTTGGGCCAGGCCGCACCCCGCCCGCGCCCTGTCTTGAATTTCAGCGGTAAATACGATAAGGTGCTGCGTTGTTATGCGTATTCGGGCGAAGACGGACCAAGCGGGAGGTCTTTGCCGCCACTCTACCCAAACAGCGAAGCCCGTGCATTCTTTTTCCGCGGCGCCCCCGGCGCCCAAGCACACCCGGATCCGGCCTCGCTGTGCCCTTGATTCCAGAAGGAGGACGCCCATGTCCGACATGTCTTTTGAGCAAACTGCAACGCTCGCCATCGACGGCACCACCTACGAGCTGCCCATCGTTCACGGAATCGAGGGGGACAAGGCCATCGATGTCCGCGATCTGCTGCGCCAGACCGGCTACACCGTCTTCGATACCGGCTACAAGAATTCGGCCTCCTGCTGCAGCACCATCACCTATCTCGACGGCTCCAAGGGCATCCTCCGCTACCGGGGCTACGCCATCGAGGATCTGGCTTCGAAATGCCTGTTCATCGAGGTGGCCTACCTGCTGCTGCACAACAAGTTGCCGAACCGGGTCGAGCTGGAGAATTTCCGGACCCTGCTTGAGTACCACGCCCTGATCCACGAGGACATGGTCCATTTCTTCGACAAGTTTCCGCCCAATGCCTCGCCGATGTCGATCCTGTCGGTGCTGGTCAACACCCTGCACAATTTCTATCCGGAAATGAGCGCCGATCCGTTGGAAAACATCGACATGACCGCCAGCCGCCTCATCTCGAAAATCAGGACCATCGCCGCGTTTTCCTACAAGAAATCCATAGGCCAGCCCCTGGTGTATCCGCGCAACGACCTGTCCTACTGCGGCAACTTTCTCAACATGATGTTCAACACCCCGGTCAGGCCCTACCTGGTCCTGCCCGAGGTGGTGGCCGCCCTCAACAAGCTTTTGATCCTCCATGCCGACCACGAGCAGAACTGTTCGACTTCGGCGGTCCGGTTGGTCGGCAGTGCCGGCGGCAACCTCTACGCCTCGATCTCGGCCGGTATCAACGCCCTGTGGGGGCCGCTCCACGGCGGCGCCAACGAGGCGGTCATCCAGATGCTCGAAGCGATCCACAAGGACAACAACGACTACAAGAAGTACATCGCCAAGGCCAAGGACAAGAACGACCCCTTCCGCCTCTCCGGGTTCGGGCACCGGGTCTACCGCACCTACGATCCGCGCGGCACGATTATCAAGGATGCCTGCGACGAGATTCTCGGCATCCTCCACATCAAGGATCCGTTGCTGGAAATCGCCCGCAACCTGGAGGAACTCGTGCTCAACGACCCCTGGTTCGTCGGACGCAATCTCTATCCCAATATCGATTTCTACTCCGGAATCATTTACCGGGCCCTGGGCATTCCCACCAACATGTTCACCGTCATGTTCGCCCTGGGACGGTTGCCGGGTTGGATTGCCCAATGGAAGGAAATGCGGGAGGATCCCGAAACCAAGATCTATCGCCCCCGCCAGATCTACATCGGCGCTCCGGCCCGAAAATTCGTCCCCCTCGCCGACCGGGCCTGACCGGCCCATTACCTTTCGCCCTCACCCTCAAAAAAAACGGATCGTGCCTCAAGGCACGATCCGTTCCGCTCCACCCGCATCTTGCGGTTAATTCCGGATGCTCACCCGATAGGTCAGGGTGGCGCTCTCCAGCGGCGGCACCGTGACCAGCCATGAAGCCAGGTGGGCGGACTCCTTGCGATGCTTGCCCGATTCGCTCAGGATCTGCCAGTCACCGGGGATCGGTTCCTGCACCTTGACCACGACCGCTTCCTTTTTCGCATTCTTCAAGCGGATGGCATATTCGCTTTCATACTGAACGCCAGCGCCGGCGGACTCCGGCCCTTTGAGCTGTTTGAAATCCGTCTGAACTTTGTCGGCGGTAATATCGAAGGCCTCGCCCAGATGGAGCCGGACCAGTTCCTTCTCCGGGGTGTGGTCGACCGTGTCCTCGCCGACGAACTGCAAACCGCCATTGCTGTCTTTCTTGTACACCCGCACCACGCCTCCAGGCAGGGGCCGGCCCAATCCCGCATCCTGGTCGTTGCGCACCTCGACAAAGACGCCGACCTTCATTTTCTGGCCGATTTCCCCGATGCGGGCGCGGAAGTAATGCTCTTGCCCTTTGAGCAGATATTCTTTTCGGCACGCCACTCCGTCGGCCTTGAGCAGCGCCACCTGTTTCTTCTGGTTTTCCCCGATGGTGGTCGGGCGTTCGAGCGAATAGAGATGGTACTCGAACATCGGCTCTTCTTCCAGGGCCTTGTGAGCCGAAGCCATGGACATGGCTTCGCGCCTAAGTATCTGCATCGGCATCGGCTGCGGCGCCACGTTGACGTCACCGGCAACCAGTTGCAGCCGCGCTTGCGGATATCGGGCGCCGCTCTCGTTGATCAGGGTCACCCAACCGCTGAGATCAAGGCGATCGTCGGCGGCGTTGAGTTCCGCCACGTAATCGGCTCGCCAGGAGAGTCCGGCGGTCAGATAGCTCAACTCCACCTCCCGTGTCCCGGCGGCACCGCTTTCGACCTGCATGGTCAGCGTGGGCCGATCGCGCAGGGTGTCGGGTACATCGGGAAAAATCAGGTGCCCGTTGACCTCGGTCTCGATCTGATTGCCCACCTGCAATACCACTCCGTTGCCGGCGCTGAGCACCTTGGCCTGCACGGACCGTTCCTCACCGGTGACCGGCTGCTGCCGGCGCAGGGTAATTTCCCGGCCCACATATTTTTGCAGCAGCGATTGGGGCGTTAAAAGGTCGTATTCGAAATTCTGCTCCAACACCCTGAGATTTCGCCCTTGCATCACCGCCGTTTCCGGCTTGATCTGGGCGCTCACCTCGCGAAAGGCAAGGGTGCGCGTGCCCTGGGGCAGGTCAACGGTACGACGGTCCTTGATCAGGGCCAGGTTTCTCGTATAGATGGTGACGTTCACCGCCTGTTGGTCCTGGCCGCCGACAACGATTTCCTCGTCGGCCAAAAGGGGGGTGGCGCTTGCAAGCATTGCCGCGGCCAGCATCAGCACTGTTTTCATTTCACCTTTCACTCGAAATAAAGAGATGTGGACCACTACGCCGATTCCGGCGACAAAGGATCTTCAGCTGTCGGTGAGGGCAAGCTCGGCAATGAAGCGTTCGATCTGCGCCAGCTGCTCGCTGGTCAACGGACCGAATTGCATGCTGAACCGCTTGACCATCAGACGGCTGAAAATCGAAGCCGGAACCGGCTGCATTTCACCGACCACGGAAAAAGGGATGTCGGGCAGATAAAAACGTGATTTGGCGTCGAAGAGATCGATGTGCGTGGAAAAATCGGGATCTTTCTCAAAAACGGCGCACTGGACGGCAAGGCCTCCCTGGCTGATATCGACCAGGGTCCCGGTGTGTTCACCGAAAAAGGCGAACGTTTCGTTCTTTGCCCGAAATCGTTTGTGACGTCGACGTTCGGCCCCATTCGTGCCTGTTTGTTGCAAATCCATAAGAGAGTATTCTAACCTTTCACCTTGTCGTTCTGCCGGCACTGAAATTCCGGCAATATTCGCGTACCAGTTGCCACCGTTGGGACACGCTCAACCGGAAATAAACCGGACTGAGCATCAGAATTCGGATAGCTTCGCGTGGATGCATCGGTACACCTCCCATTGTTGCTTACCCTGGTTGAAGCAAGAACCGAACCTGTTTACACAAATCGATTTATCAGCCAGTTGCAGCACAATTGCATCCATCAACAAGGAAAAAATCTGCCAAGGCCCCCCCTCGATTCCGCCTAAACGGAAAGAAAGCCCCTCCTTCGTCTTCTCAAAAAAATAGCATTATTACAAAATCATAAACAAAAAACCACAGCGGCCGAACGGCGTATGTTTCACAAAAAAGGAAAAGCCCCCTTCACTCTCCTTTCTCGAGACTGTTGCCGTGACCGAGATGCACCACCAAGGGGACGCGAAGAGCCATGGCGGATTCCATGCAGCCTTGTACCAGGGCCGAGACCTCCTCAAGCTCCTCCTCCGGCACCTCAAGCACCAGCTCGTCGTGGATCTGCAACAGCAGACGAGTCCGACATTGTCGTCGTTCCAATTCGCCATCCACCTGAATCATCGCCAATTTTATAATATCTGCCGCAGTTCCCTGGATGGGGGTGTTGATGGCGGTCCGCTCGGCGAATTCGCGTTGCACGCGATTGCTGCTGGTGATGTCGGGCAGGTATCGCCGTCGGCCCAGCAGGGTTGTCACAAATCCGTCTTGCCGCGCCTGCCCGACAATCGCCCCCATGAATTCCCTTATTCCGGAAAAGTGCGCAAAGTAGCGGTCGATGAAGGTTTGGGCATCCTTGCGGCTGACCCGCAGCTGACTGGCAAGGCCGAAGCTGGACATGCCGTAGACGATGCCGAAATTGATGGTCTTGGCCACCCGCCGCATTTCCGAGGTCACCAGTTCCGGGGCCACGAAGAAGATCTCCGCCGCTGTTCGCCGATGAATGTCCTGGCCGCCCCGGAACGCGGCCAGCAATTCGCGGTCTTCCGAATAATGCGCCAGAACGCGGAGATCGATCTGCGAGTAATCCGCGGCCAGCAGGGAACACCCCTCGGCGGCGATGAAGGCCGAGCGGATACGCCGTCCCTCTTCGGTGCGGATGGGGATATTCTGCAGATTGGGATTGCTTGAACTCAAGCGCCCGGTGGCGGTGCCGCATTGGTTGAAGGAGGTGTGCACCCGGCCGGTGGCAGGATTTTGCAGGCTAGCCAATTTATCGACATAGGTCGATTTCAGCTTGGCCAGGTTTCGGTACTGGAGGATCAGGGCCGGCAATTCGTGGGTCAGGCTTAGATTTTCCAGCACCTTGACATCGGTGGACCAGCCGGTCTTGGTTTTACGCCCCTTCGGTAGTTGCAGCCGGTCAAAGAGCACCTCGCCCAACTGCTTGGGCGAATTGATGTTAAAGCGCATCCCCGCCGCATCGTAAATCCGTTGTTCGTCGTCCTCCAGCCGCTGTCCGAACTCGTCGGCCAAAGCCGCGAGCCGGCCGCCATCGACCCGGATACCCTCGCGTTCCATCGCGGCCAGGACCGGGATCAACGGGCTTTCCACCTCCTGCAGCAGCGAAAGCAGATTGGCCTGGACCAGGAGCGGCCGCTGATGGAGATAGAGCCGGATGGCGCCGTAAACATCCTCGCAGCTGTAATTCTTGGCCGCCTCCAGCCCGACCCGGCAGAAGGCATCTTCGGCCTTGTCGCCCCCCGTGACCTCGGCAAAGGCGGTCATCCGAATGTCGATTTCCTGGCACAGGTCGTCGAGCTTGTACGAATGCCGATCCGGATCGAGCAGCCAGGCCCCGATCATGGTGTCGTACAGTGGGCCGGACAACCGGATGGCACCGTTGCGGGGCGAGGCCAGGATGGCCAGATCGAATTTGAGATTGTGGCCGATGGTGACGATTGCGCGTCCTTCCAGCAGGGGCCGCAAAAAGGCGGCCAGCCGGTCCAGGGACAGCTGGCCGCCCACGGGCTTGCCCTCCGCGTCGCAATGGCCGCAAGGCAGATACCAGGCATCGCCCTCCTCGACCGCGAGCGAAACCCCTACCAACCGGGCCCGCAACGGGTCCAGCGAATCCGTCTCGGTGTCGACTGCCAGCAGCCCGGTCGTGGCCAATCGTGCCTCCAGCCGGGCCAAACCTTCGTCGTCCCGTACAAGATGAAAGCGGGCGGTGTCGACCTTGGCCGCCTGGACCGTATCTTTGAGCAGGGAATGAAACTCCAGTTCGGTCAGCAGGCTGCGCAGCTGTTCCCGGTCGGGTTCGACCGCCCGATAGCGCTCCATTTCCTCGGGCACAACCGCCGCCGCATTGAGCCGGACCAAGTCGCGGGATAAAAACGCCTCGGCCCGATGCTCCCGAATCTGCTGGATACTCTTCGACGGTTTCAAGGCGTCGATTTGCCGGTAAAGATTTTCCAGGTCGCCGTACTCGGCGATCAGTTTCTGGGCGGTCTTCGGTCCGACGCCGGGAACTCCGGGAATATTGTCCGAGCTGTCGCCGGTCAGGGCAAAATAATCGAGCAGGCGGGTCGGGGACAGCCCGTATTTTTCCGCCACCGCCGCCTCGTCCATTACCCGATCGTTCATCGGATCCCACAGGTTGACTTCGGGCGAGACCAGTTGGAGCAAGTCCTTGTCGCCGGAGACCACCACCACTTTGTATCCCTGGCGGACCGCCATCGCCGATGCCGAAGCAATGAGATCGTCGGCCTCCTGGTCGTCCTGTTCCAGCAGGAGAATGCGATGGGCCAGAACCAGCTGGCGGATGTAGGGAATCTGCCGAGCGAGGTCCTCGGGCATGGGGGGGCGATTGGCTTTATAGCGTTCGTACAAACGGTGCCGGAACACCGGGCCCCGGGTGTCGAAGGCCATCGCCAGGTACTGCGGCTCGCGTTCCTTGAGCAGCCGGCGCAGAATCGAAGCAAAGCCGTAGACCGCATGGGTCGGCAGGCCGCCGGCGGTGGACAACGGTTTGACGGCATGGTAGGCCCGGTAAATATAGGCGCTGCCGTCGATCAGGTACAACTCGGGGACGCTCATGGACGCTCCTGGACAAAGACAAGGCAATGGCGGACACGCCGGCAACCGGGGCGGGCGCGTTTGCTCTGTTGTACACAGCAACTCTCCGGGAACCAACCCTTTTTTCGCCACGGCCCAAGACCTCACGCCCTGGCTGCGGACATAAAAAAACCCCGCCGGCAGCGGGGTTTTTCGATAATTCGGGACAATCGGTGTCCCGAGGGCCGGACAGAGACTTGTTTTCAGGCACTGGCAGCCTTGACCCAGGTGGCCTGCAAGCCCTTGTCGCCCTCCTCCATGGCAAAATGAACCTCGTCGCCCTCGGCAAGATCCCCCATGGCGACGTCCTTCAAACTGCTGGCATGGAAAAAGACATCGAGCTTGTCATCGGTGACGATGAACCCGTAGGATGCATCCGGGGCAATCTTGCGGATGATGCCGGAGGTCTTGTCGTCGATCACCGCCCCCTGAACCTTGACCGCTTTGTGATCCTGCCGTTTCTTGACAATTTCCTTCAGTTGCTCGCCCAGGACATCGAAGGCCTCGACCAGAAGCGGGCGGACACTCTCGCCCCACCGCTTGACCGCCACCGTATCGTTGGGAACGGTGGCCACCAGCCGCACCTCGTGGCCGCCTTCCTTGTAGCCCGGAGTGGCCTCGATACTCACCCGCAGGTGCAACACCAGGTTCGCATAGTGACGGATCAGTTTGGCCCGTTCTTCCTCGATCTTTTCCTGCCAGCTCTTTCGTATGTCAAGATTCTTGGCCTCGATTTTCAGTTCCATAAACATCCTCCACAGAGAAAGACGCCAGCGGCCCCATGCCGCTGCCTGTCGGCCATGTCGCCATAGCCCACGCCGTGAACAAACCGACGTTTTTCGTTGATTATTTCCGTTGTTCCAAGGGGAAGGGCACGGTGCGGAGCGTGCGAAACGCACGAAAAGTGAATGATTTTGTGGGCATACGGCGTAACCATGCCTCCATTATAGCCATTGATCGGCGGAGAAATCAAGGGGCGGGAGTGCATTTTCTTGACGGCCGCCTTGGCGAACCAGTAGAGTGGCGCCATGAAGACTGAAAGCAAAATCGGCATCTTACTCCTGAATCTCGGCGGGCCCGAACGGCTTGAAGACGTGCGGCCTTTTCTGTTCAACCTGTTCTCGGACCGGCAGATCATCCGCCTCGGGCCGGCTTTCCTGCAAAAGCCCATCGCCCGAATCATCGCCCACCGCCGTGCGCCGGCCAGCATGGCCAATTACGCCCGGATAGGCGGAGGCTCGCCCATCCGCAGGAAAACCGAGGAGCAGGCCCAAGCCCTGGAACAGGCGCTCCGCCCGGATGGGGATTTCGTGGTACACCCCTGCATGCGCTACTGGCACCCCCGGGCCGAAGAGGCGCTGCGGGATCTGGCGCGGCAGGGGGTCAGCAGCATAATCGCCCTGCCCCTCTACCCGCACTACTCCATTGCCACCACCGGTTCCTCGCTGGGCGATCTCCACCGCACCGCGGCTCGGCTCGGGATCGGCATCCCCATCCGCGAGATCACGGCCTGGCCGGACGAACCGGCCTACGTCGACTGTCTGGCCGACCGGATTCTGGCCGGAGTCCGCTCCTTTGAGGGCCAGCCGGTCCAGGTGGTGTACAGCGCCCACAGCCTGCCGGTGCAATTTATCCAGGAAGGCGATCCCTATGTCGAGCATCTGCAGCGAACGATAGCCGCCATCGAGGAGCGGACCGCCATTGCGGGCCGACTCTGCTACCAAAGCCGCAGCGGGCCGGTGGAGTGGCTGGGACCGGCGCTCCCCGAGACGATAACGGCCCTGGCCGGCGAAGGCTGCAGCCGTCTTTTGGTGGTGCCGATCTCCTTTGTTTCGGACCATGTCGAGACCTTATACGAGATCGACATCCAGTACCGGGAGATGGCGGAGGGGCTGGGAATGCGCTTTGTCTCGACCCCTGGCCTGAACGCCGATCCCCGTTTCATCGCCGGGCTGCGCGATCTGGTCCTGGCCGCTCTGGACGGCAAGGGAACGACGGCGAGTTCAGGGTGAGGTCGGCGCGGCGGGGAAGCTCCGCATCCGCACGCTCATGATCAGACCGAGGGCGGCCATGTTGGTCAGCAGCGAGGAGCCGCCGTAGCTGAACATCGGCAGGGGCACCCCGACGACCGGCAAAAAGCCCATGATCATGCACAGGTTGATCACCGCCTGCCAGAAAATCAGCATGGAGCAGCCGAACGCCAGGATAGCGCCGCACTTGTCCTTGGCCGACATGGCGACGTTGATTCCCCAGGCGACCATGAAAAAATAGCAGCTCAGGAAAAAGACCGAACCCGCGAATCCCCATTCCTCAGCCCACACCGCAAAGGCAAAGTCGGTGTGCCGTTCCGGCAGGAACTGGAGGTGCCCCTGGGTGCCCTCGAGAAAGCCCTTGCCGAAAATCTTCCCGCTGCCCACCGCTATTTTGGACTGCATGATCTGGTAGCCGTGATTCATGATGTCCGCCTCGGGATTGAGGAAGGTCTCGATCCGTTTGCGCTGGTACTCCTTCAGTAAAAACTTCCAGCCGACAAAGACGCAGCCCATGGCGGTGGTGCTGAGAATGGCCAGCGTGCTCCATCGCAGCCGCATGAACAGGGTCAGGGACACGAAGACGATGACGCAGATCAGCGCGGTTCCCAGGTCGGGCTGCTTGGCGATCAGCACGAAGGGACAGGCCACCAGCAGCCCCGGCCGGATCAGGTCGCGCAGGCGGTAGCCGTTGGGGACATCGAGATTGGAGTAGCAGGATGCCAGCACGAGAATCAACGCCAGCTTGGCCGGCTCCGAAGGCTGCAGATTGAAAAATCCCAGGTCGATCCACCGCTGCGAGCCGGCAATGGCCTTGGTGAACATCAGGGTATACACCAGCAACAACAGGATGATGCCGTAGAGCACATAGCCGAATTTGGCGACTTTCTGGTATTCCTGGCTCAGGATCACCATCATGATCAGCAAACCGGTACAGAAAAAAAGCAGTTGCTTGAAGAAGACCGAAGAGGCGCCCCGGTCCGGGATATGGGTCGAGCTGTAGAGATTGATCAGGGCCATCCCTCCCACCAGGAGGACCATCAGCAGCATGACCCAATCAAAATGTTGCAGCAGGCGGCGATCAAAATGAAACATGGCGTTTAATGGGGCAGTTCGTTGAGTTGGGGAGCGGTATCCGTTTCCCGGTTTTCCTCGCCGGGCTCGTCCAGGGGCGGCGGATCCGTATTTTCAAGCAGTTCCTGATTGAGGATGACCCGCTCGGTGGGACGGCCGCTTGGCTGCGGCGGCTTGGGTCCGCTCGACTCCGCGAATTTCTGCTCGAAATATTTGTTGAGAATCTTGGCGGCGATCGGCGCCGAGGCCGTGCCGCCGTGCAGACCGTGTTCAACCAGAACGGTGACCACGATCTCGGGATTCGACGCCGGGGCAAAGCAGGTGAACCAGGCGTGGTCCCGGTATTCATACGGGATATCCGCCTCCTTGAGATGGATGTACTGGGCCAGGCGCACCACCTGGGCGGTTCCGGTCTTGCCGCCGACGACGATGCCGTGCTGCTCGTCGATCTGTGCCTCCCGCCCGGTTCCCCTGCGGCTGTTGACCGCATCGATCATGCCTTCCCGGACCAGCTTCATGTTCCGCCCCTGTCCCGGTATTCGCGAGATGATTTCCGGCTGGAAGACATTGACTTCCTTGCCGTCCGCATCGACCACCTTGTCGACCACCGCCGGCTTGTACAAGGTGCCGCCGTTGGCGATCACCGCCGTCATCTGGGCCACCTGCAACGGGGTGGTGAGGTCGTAGCCCTGGCCGATGGCGACCGACAGCGTCTCGCCCTCGTGCCATTTCACGTTGTACCGTTTCCGCTTCCATTCCGTGCTGGGCACGATCCCGGCCTTTTCGTGTTCCATCTCGATGCCGGACCTCTCGCCCAGGCCGAACATCCGGGCGTACTTGGCCAGCCGGTCCACTCCCAGCTTCAATCCGACCGTGTAGAAGTACACGTCGCAGGATTCGGCCAGCGCCCGTTTGAGGGTCACAGTGCCGTGTCCGCCTCTTTTCCAGCAGCGATAGGTGCGATTACCGAAATGCATCGAACCGGGGCAGAACACCGGGGTGTCCGGGGTGATGACACCCTCCGCCAGGCCGGCAAAGGCCGTGATCGGCTTGTAGGTCGAGCCGGGGGGATATTGTCCCTGCACCACCTTGTTGATCAGCGGGTGGAGCGGATTGTCGAGCATCGCCTTCCAGGCCTTCTGGGAAATGCCGCCGACAAACTCGTCCAGATGCAGCTGGGGCGCGCTGGCCACGGCCAGCAGCCGGCCGGTGTTGGCCTCCATCGCCACCACCGCGCCCGCCCAATTCTTCGCCGCCATTTCCTCTTCCGCGATCTTCTGCAACTCGACGTCGATGGTCAGGTACATATCCTTGCCCGGCTGGGGCTCGACGTCCTTCAAGTTCTGCTGCTCGAACCCCAGGGCGTTGACTTCCATGTTGTTGCTGCCCTTTTCGCCGCGCAGATCCAGCTCGCGCAGCCGCTCGAGCCCCATCTTGCCGATCAGGTCGCCGCCCCGGTACAGGGTTTTGTCGGCCTTGTCCAGCTCGGCCTTGTTGATCTCCCCCATGTAGCCGATCAGGTGCGAGGCCAGGTTGCCGAAATGGTAGATGCGCAGGGGCACCACCTCGATCTTGATTTCCGGCAGATACATCCGGTTGTTCTCGATCCGAGCCACGGTTTCCCAATCGATGTCTTCCGCCAGCCGGACCGGGATATGCCCCGGCGTGCCCGCCATCTTGCGAATCTTTTCCAGCAGGGTGGCAGAATCCAGCCTGAGCAGCCTGGTCAGCCGCTTGAGCCATTCATCGTTGATCTTGTTGCTTTCCCGGATCCAAACGACGTTGAACGAAGGCCGGTTGGTGACGATCTCCCGCCCCTTGCTGTCGTAGATATTGCCGCGGGGGGCGGCGATGTCGATGGAGCGGACGCGGTTGGAATCCGCCAGCTGATTATAATACTCGCCTTGTTCGACCTGCAGGAACCAGAGTCGGGTGACGATGACCGCGAAGAAGGCGATGATCACCACAAAGGAGTAGAGCGACTTCTTGCGGTAGCCGTTCAAGTCGCTCTCATCGCGCTTGGGCAGCCTGGTGACGGCGCTGTCCTTGGCCCGTTCGGCCTCGAACAGCGGCTCTCCCTTCTTCCGGTTCGGTTTCCTGACGTTTTTCATGGCGCCGCCAAACAAATTACCCACATCCCACCTGCACGGTTCACCAACAATATTCAGGCCCGTCGGCGCCGGTTATCGCTGCGCAAACGTAATTTGCTCCAGGACAGGAAACCGCGTTGGGAATACTTCTGGATCAGATCGAAGAGAAAAAACAGGGGATAGGAACACAGTGCCACCAGCAGCATGCGCAAGAGCATCTTCCACCATGACCAGGCGACTTGCTGGCCGGGCAGGAGGAGTTCGAGAAAAAGGTACACCGCCCACGAAACCGCCAGGAAGCTGAGGCTGATCAGGGGCAGGTGGTACAGGAGTTCGTTGACCGGGATCTGGCCGGCGAGTTGGCGCAGGAAAAAATAGCCGCCGAAACAAATCAGGGCATAGGTTCCTAAAATGGTTCCGGAAAGAACGTCGAGTACGCAGGCCAGGGGGAACAGGATGATCAGGCTGCGGAGCACATCAAGGCGCAGGGCCAGATACGCCACCAACACATAGTAAAAATCGGGCGTCACGAACGAAACGGGCGTGCGCATGCAGACGGTCGTTTGCAGGATCGCCAGCACCACGCCAACGACAATGAAATGCAGTACCACCATCGCTTCTTTCCCATTCACGCCTTGGCGTCAGTCATCTTCCCACCACGGGCGGCCCCGCCGCCGGTCGTTGGAACCGGACCGGACCGTCAGCGCTGTTCCATCTGCTTGATTTCTCCGAGCTGCGGCTGCTGGAGGATCAACAGGTTTTCCAATTTCTGGTAATCGACCGAGGGCGTCACCTCGATCTCGTGGAACATGCCCCTCGGCTTCTTGATGATTTTCGAGATCACGCCCACCTGCAACCCGGTGGGGAAGATGCCCCCGTAGCCGGCGGTGACGACATGGTCCCCCTCCTCCACCTCGGCGGTCTTGAGAATGTACTCCAGCCGGTAGGTCAGGGTGCCGTTGCCCTTGAGAATGCCGCGCACCCTCGATTTCTGCAGCAGCACGTCTATGGCGCTCGACGGCGCGATCGCCAGCAACACCTTGGCGTAATTCGGCGTGACCGCGAACACCTGGCCGACGACCCCGTCGCTGTTGACCACGGGATTGCCCTTGCCGACCCCGCTGTTCGAGCCGCGGTCGATGATCACCGAGCGGAACATGGCCGACGGATCCTTGCCGACAATCGTCGTGGCGACCGCCTGTTGCTGGTCCAGGGAATTCTTGAATTCGAGCAGCTTGCGCAGGCTGGCGTTGGTGGCCATGGCCTCGCGGCTTTTGTTGAGGATATTTTCGTTTTCCTGCAGCTGCTGGACCAGCCGTTTGTTCTCTTCGCGCAGTCGGAGGCTGTCCTGTAGGATATCGATATATTCGCTCTTGAAGGTTTCCAGGTAGGAGCTGCTCAGGGTCACTGCCTTTTGCAGCGGCCCCACCGCCTCGAGCACCAGCTTGTGCAGCGGCCCGAAGTCCTGGCGGCCCAGGGTGGAGACCAAAAAGATCAGTCCCAAGGTCATCAGCAGACCGGCAAGGATGACGATGCGAAAGAGACGATAGCGGTCGCTTCGTTTTCTGGTGGGCTTTTTTCTCATCGGAGAAGAGATCGTGGCGAAGACCGGTGCGGCGACGAAGAAACGGGCGGGAAACAGCAAGCTCCCGGTCGATCTCCGCCGGAACTACTCGATGGCGATTTCCCGGAGGATCTCGATATTGTCGAGGGCCTGCCCCGATCCGAGAACCACGGAGGACAAGGGATCCTCGGCCACGATGATCGGCATGCCGGTTTCGAGCTTGAGGCGCTTGTCGAGGTTTTTCAGCAACGCGCCGCCGCCGGTCAAGACAATACCCTGGTCGACGATGTCGGCGGACAACTCGGGCGGCGTCTGCTCCAGGGCCACCCGCACGGCATCGACGATCACGTCGACCTGCTCGGCAATGGCGGCCTGGATCTCCTTGGAGGTGATGGTCAGGGTCTTGGGCACACCGGCCACCAGGTCGCGTCCCTTGATTTCCATGGTCTCGTAGGGCTCCTCGGGCAGCACGTTGCCGATGGTGGTCTTGATCTCTTCGGCCGTGCGCTCGCCGATGGCCAGGTTATGCTTGCGCTTGATGTACTGGAGGATGGCATCGTCCATTTTGTCGCCGGCCACCCGGACCGACTTGGCATACACGATGCCGGCCAGCGAGATGACCGCCACCTCGGTGGTGCCGCCGCCGATGTCGACGATCATGTTGGCGGTCGGCTCGGTGATCGGCAAATCGGCACCGATGGCGGCGGCCATCGGTTCCTCGATCAGGTAGACTTCGCGGGCGCCGGCGGATTCGGCGGTATCGCGCACCGCCCGCTTCTCCACCTGGGTGATGCCCGAAGGCACGGAAATGATGATCCGGGGATAGACCAGGGTGCGGCGTTTGTGCACCTTGTTGATAAAATAGCGGATCATGGCCTCGGTAACCTCGAAATCGGCGATGACGCCGTCTTTCATAGGCCGGATGGCCACGATGTTGCCGGGGGTGCGGCCCAGCATCTCCTTGGCCTCCCTGCCCACGGCCAACACCCGGCTGCCGCGTCCGTCCTTGCGGACCGCGACCACCGAGGGTTCGCGCAGCACGATCCCCTTGCCTTTGACGTACAGCACCGTGTTCGCGGTTCCCAAATCAATAGCCAAATCGTTTGAAAGCCAGCCGAAAAGAAAATTAAACGGAGAAAACATCCGATATCACCTGTCTTGAAGTCTCTATGTTATCTGCGTGCGCGCGGTGCGCGGGAGGATGGGGTAACCGGATTGTTGACGCTATCGTTACCGCCGCAGCGAGAAATCTTGCCACATTACCAACAGAAGCACCAGTTGGCAATCGATATGGCGCAGGTCCGAAAAAGAATTGAGAAAAACTTGACAGCTCCCGGTAAAGCATGGTAAGTGCCTCCGTGAAATGCACATGGGGCTATAGCTCAGCTGGGAGAGCGCTTGAATGGCATTCAAGAGGTCAGCGGTTCGATCCCGCTTAGCTCCACCAAAATATCAAGGGGTTACGGCAAAAAGTCGTAACCCCTTTGTTATTCCCGACGTTTTTTAAACGTTTTTCCTTCGCCGGCATTCCCACCGCCCATTCAGCCGTCCACTCCACAACTCTCCCCAGTAATCCAGTGCACGGAGCCGGAACAACCGGCCGCCACGATCAGCCTTTCTTTTCCTCCCTGGGGGAGGAGGCATTGTCGCCTGTAAAGGCATTGATCACCGTATCCATGACGGTGAACAGCAATTCGACGCTATATCCCGCAAGAAAAGCCAGGGCTAGCGGCGAGAGCGACAGAATGGGATCGGCGCCCTTTTCCGGACTGACGAACCAGACAATGGCGATGCCGCCAAGCGTGCCGAGACACAAGCGGATATGGAAGTTGATGATCGATGCGTTGATAAACGCATACGCTTTGATCTTGGAAGATAAATTGCGAAGGATATACACGCAGGCGCCCAGAAACCCGTATACCAACGGCAGCAGGTACTTCTGCAGGATATCCATGGTGACCGTGGCACTTTGAAGATACGCAATATTTTCTTTTATCGCGTCCTCCGGAGAGTTGTCCGGATCGTACATCGTGTCGATGCCCAGAATGGTGTTCGGGATGCGGCTCCACAGTTTGAGCCAGTGGTAATTGGCATCGAGATATATTTCCAGATTTTCTTTCTTTGTCTTTAACTCCATGCTTTCAGAGGCTGTGCTCTGCCGCCGCGACCGCCTGGATTCTTGAGCCCCTTCATGCGCCAGGCCCGGCTCCAAGCTGTCGCCAGTCGTTTTCCCGCCGGCAAGTATGCGCATTTCCACTTCGCTCAGCTGGGCCTGCGTCGATTTCATATCCGAAATAACGAAAGCGCCGATCGCCCAATACGCTTGCAACATGACAAGAACGGCCAGGGCGAGAATAGCGGTTACCGTATAGCGCTGAACCGTCTTTTGCACAGGAGACTTTTGCCCTGCCAAAGAAGCCATCGCCTGCACGCTTTCGGCCGAAACCGGCGCGACCGCGGCGGTCAGCAGGGCAAAATGCCGCCAAAAGGCCGTCTCTTCGGCTTCCGTCAGCTCACTCTGCATACCGGACTTGACGACGATGTTCACCGTCTCTTCGGTCAGGCTTTTCCCGTTTCTGGACGCAAAGGCCAGCAGAAGCTGCGCCTCGGCAACCGCGCTTTTGAGTTCGGGATTTACAGCCTGGAGAGTTGTCGGGCTTGAGGCGTCAGGCATCATTGCACCCTTATGTCAAATGAGCACGGCCTTGTTCCCTTGTCGCCCGGGCACTGCAAGATCTCTCCGGAATGATCGACGATATCGACCCGCCACCATCCGCGGGACAGGCGTTTTTTCCCGCTCCAGACACGCCAGTAAAAGTATCCCTTGGCATCCACTTCATACGACAGCTTGTCCAGATCTTCTTCCCGGCCGATGCTGAGCGGAATCCCCACGTTGAGATCCGCGCTGACTCGGTCAACGCCGTAGCGGTACCATTCATGGCGGATAAAATACTTTCCGTCCGGCGTATTGCGCAGCTTTTCAAGCAACTCGGGCGAACCCTTCAGCTGCACCCAGCAATAGAGTTCCTTGGTCCTGACCGGCGACGCAAATATTTGGCCGTATTGCCGGGTGCCCCTGTCCACGGCATCGGTCCATTGGAATTTCTCCACCGTGACCAGTTGTTGCCCATGGGCGGCATAAGAAGAAACGGCGAGACACATGGCCGGGACAAGGAAAAAGAAACGTACAAATCGGTGCATAATCACTCCGCAACGTGTTTGGCAGCGTTTGAGTCAGTCGCAAACGCTTTCAAGCTGAAGCGTAAACTCACAGGGAGGAAGGGGGGCCTGCTGCCAATGCAGCACATCCACTTGCCCGGTGCAGCCGCTGTCTTCGATCAGCGCATGTTTCCCTTCGGGGTCGCACATGAGCACACTGGAATGTTTGTTGCTGTTTTTTGCTTTCAGCGTGTAGGGCGCGAAGCCGTCGAGCAGCTTGGGGTTGTGCTCCGTTGCGAGTGCGAGCAGTTCGGCGTTCTGCAGCTGCGGCGGCACATCGCCGTATTGAACCGCGGATTCGACGGTGGCGGCAAGCCGTTTCAGCGCCGCCGCCTTGGTGAACATTTCATCGGAATCGGGCGTTTTTCGGGCAAAATGGCATCCGGAAACGAACAAAGCAATTATGCTGAGAGATACAATTTTCTTCATGCCACCCTACTCCAGAATGCCAATTCGTTTTGATTGTCGCGTCCCGTATCGAGATTCCAATCGCCGATCAGAGCCTGATAACTGGCGTCGGAATTGTACACGGCCGATGCAAGCGCCGCCCACACCCGCAGCACATTGGCTTTGGCGCGATCAAAAACCGCGTCATAATCCATGGTGCCGTCAGGCGTGTTCAACTGTCTGACATATTGGCGATCTATATCTTTGACATTGGGGTAGGTCACTCCGGCATTGACCGCCACATGCCGGGAAAAGGGGAAGAGCTTTTGGCCTTCCTCGGCCAAATCCATGGTGGACAGAAAGGCGGCGTGCCAACTGTCCGGGGCGGGGAGGTTTTTCTGATATTCCTCCGGATGGCAGCTGCGGAGCATGGTCCGCCAGATTGTCGCCACCTCCTTGTTCAACTTTTTTTCGTCGGACTGCGAGGAGCAAAGGCAAATCCCGCTGTCGAGATATTCCGACAGGCCCACGGCCCCGACATTCAGACGCTGAAAGATGTAGGCGTCTTGATGCATTTCGCAAACGCGGTGCGCGGTTTTATTTTGCGCATATGGGCCGACTTTCATTTCCACAACAGGGTGTATCGTCGTATCGGTGACGACATGCGCGGCGTAGCCAAGCAACCATGCGAACATGCTCTTTTTCGCGTTTCCGCTCAGCTTTCGCACCTCTTGTACACCGACATCGAGCATTTTGCCTGTATTGGTGTAATGCATGAGGTCGGCCCATGCCGCGGAACCGGCATGGGCAAGATGCAGATAGGGATAATCCGGGCTCACTGCCCCGAGATCGCAAAAACAGGAATTGGCAAGAAGATCCGCTTTCGCGGCTTGAGGAAAACCAGGTTCTTTGTTCAGAACATTTGATGCAGTCAACAAGCCTACAAGGGTCAGGTGGGCATAGGCACCGGGCATTCTTTATTCCTCCGTGGTGGATGAAAAGAACGGGCTGTATTGATAGATTGATAAAAAACAATCAATTACGAAAAACAATGTATTCCGATTATCCTGTATGCGTTTTTGTTTCAAGCACAAAATTGTTAACCTCCGACCTCCCTCCAAGAAAGCGTGCAGCTGCTCCCGCAATGCCTTGGCTTCCAATGCGCCGAACGTGCGAAATCCGGAAAGCAACGCCACCGTAGTCCGGATTATCCACAGTTCCGAGCAAGCCAATCCGTGAATCCATGTGTTTTTCGTTGACACCGTTATAACTTTTTAAATATAACGTCAGGGTTTCAAAACACGCCGTTCCAAAACCCGAGGATTGAGGAAGAAGTAGCGAAAACACACCGCGACACGATTGCGGACAACAGACTGCTTTATCGGGGAGGAGAAATATCATATGCGCCACGTGCCTATTTGTTTCTTTCTACTAGTTTCATTGCTTTTTTCAGGAAAAACGTTCAAGGTCTTTGCTGATGAGGGAAAGATCGATGCGCCTCAAGGGTACCGAGGGCCGGACTTTGTCATTATCCAATCGGCCGTGGATGTCGAACAAGTACCCAAACCAGCCTATTTGCCCCACAAGAAGCATCAATGGCTTGATTGTGACGGATGTCACCACAGCAAAGGACCCGATGGCAAACGGATTGATACCATAGCCGGATACAAGATCGAAAAATGCGAGACCTGTCATAACAGCACCATTGCATTGCCGGTTAAAGTTGCAACTCTCAAACGAGCCAGCCATAGGCTATGCATGGAATGCCATCGCCAACAAAGCAAGGAACTCGCGCAATGCGATGTCTGTCACCAGAAACCGAGCAACCAGCAGTGATCGTCCCAAACGCATTCAACAACGCAAGGAGGAGGATATATATTGAATAAAAAAATTTTTTCAGCCTTCATGTTAACGTGCTTGCTCGATGCATCAGGAGCAAGCCTGTCCGGTGCGGCGGAAAGTGTTGCTGCCACCCCTCAACCCGCTGCAACACCTTCCGAAGCCAAGGCAAAAACCATTGCCGAGTTGGCGGCCCGCTACGATTCGACCCCATGCATGGATTGTCATATGGATGTATATGACGCCTGGGAAAAATCACTGCATGCTCGATCGATCTTCGGGCCTGAGAAGGTGGGCAGGACCGCGGCAACCTTTAAAACAACCATCGAAAACGGCCTGAAGGAATGGCCCTACTCGGGGGTGAAAAAGCCCGAGGATGTACAAGTCAAGCATCTGATGATATGTGCCAAATGCCATCTTCCCCAGTTGCAGGAAGCCGAAGACAGCGTTGCCCAGGAACTGGTCAAAAACATTTATGCCTATGTCGACAATCCGGATGACTTGGAAGCGAAAAAGGTCCTGGAGTCCTTGAACATTGGCTGCATGGTGTGCCATAACCGCAACGCGATCGTCCATAAGTGGACGGATGGCCCTCCGCAAAAGGATGCTGTCTATGGCACCAAGGATGATGTCCATTTGGATGACAAGCATCCCTTCCTGAAAAAAAGCAAAATCATGAAAGAGTCCATCCAATGTGGACAGTGCCATGGGTTGGGGCCGAATTTCGAACTCGATAATCCCACCCAATGCGCCACCTTGTACGGCTCGCATCTTTTTGCCTACATTCCCGATGGCGGCCAGGAAACATGCATGGAATGCCATATGGAAAAAAGCGGGCTCGGCCACAACATCCAAAGCTATCGTGCGCCGGAAATGGTGAAGATGGCGTTGGATGTCCAGGTCGAAGCAAAGGCGTACCAATGGCGCGACGTGGCAACGACCACACCGGCGGCGCACGTCATCGTCGAACTGACCAACAAGGCCGGGCATGCCATCCCGGATGGCTGACCGACCCCCAACCGGGTGGCACTGTATGTGACCGCGAAAACGAAGGAAGGAAAGGAATTTTATTCAGCAGAAAAAATCTTCATGCCGATCCCGCAGCAAATGGGCCGGGGCGACAAGATGGGCCGAGGGCCGTACGAAAAAAGCGGATTGGTGCGTGACACCAGCATTCCTCCCCGTCGGACATTGAAAGAGGAATTTTCCATACCGGTCTACACCGAAGAGAAAAAAGACGGAAAAACCGTGCGAAACATTATTGCCAACGATTTTGTCGTCGATGTCGAAGTGTGGTATCTGCCCTACGGCAAGAAAGACGATCCCGGCAATGCGCAAAAATGGTTTGCCACCTCCAAACCGCTGCGTATAGAGGCGGGCGGCAAATAGGATGGCACTTTGGGTCCATCCCGTGATGAAGCCGGGCGCTCGCTTGCCGGTGGATTCGCCCGATCTTTTTGCAGAAGAAAACAGTTGATCGTTATATTTTTTATGATATAATGAATAAATCGAGCTTGGAAGTAAGGTTCCAAGCCCGGTGCAAGCCCTCTGTCGAATTGCCTCGGCGGAGGGTTTTTGTTTGCCATGCCGGTAAAAAAAGCGAAGCCGATCCTCTCCTCTGCAAGGAACCTCTCCCTTCCCCCATCACGGCCGATTCATCATCCGCCTCCCGGGCTAGACCCAACCATCCCCCTATTTCAGGGCTTCGATGGACAGGCTGACGACGTAGTCGGCCATCTCTTCACCCTTCGGCAAGGTCTCGGCGATCTGCTGATACAAGGGGTCGTTCCATTCCTGCATCTTTCGCACATAGTCCGGCTTGGGGGTCAGAACGATGGCGGTAAAGCCGGCCTCTGCCAGCATGGCCCCGGTTTCCTCCGTCAGCACCGCCCCGGCCACGCATCCCACCAGGGCCGCGGCCAGGGTCCGGACGTTCTCCGGCAGGGGTTTGAGCAGGGCCAGGTCAGAGACCGCCACCTTGCCGCCCGGCTTGAGCACGCGAAAGATGTCGCGCCAAACCTGGGGCTTGTCCGGGGAAAGGTTGATGACGCAGTTGGACAGCACCACGTCGACGCTGGCGTCCGCAACCGGCAGATGTTCGATCTCGCCCAAGCGGAACTCGACGTTGTCCAGGCCGGTGCGTTGCCGATAATGGGCGATATTGGCCCGGGCCTTGGCCAGCATTTCCGGGGTCATGTCCACGCCGATGACCCGGCCGGCGGCCTTGACCTTTTCACCGGCCTGAAAGACGTCGAAGCCGCCGCCGCTGCCGAGATCGAGCACCACTTGCCCTTCCAGCAGCGCCGCAAGGGCCACCGGGTTGCCGCAAGAAAGCCCCATGTTGGCACCTTCCGGCAAATTGGCCAGGCTGGCCGCGTCATACCCCACGGCCTGGGCCAGCCTGAGCGGGTCGAGATGGCCGCTGCGCGGACTGGAGCAGCAGGAACGTTGCCCGGTGGCAATGGCCGCGTAGCCGCTACGCACGGTTTCCCGGACCTCTTCACTCGCTGTGTTTTTTTCCGATGAACCCATATTCATGTTCTCCAGGTTGAAGTGATTGTCGCCACCGCCAGGCGGCAGGAATTCCGGCGCCACCTCGCTTGCCGCCCGGTACTCCCGGCATTGGTCCGGGTCGCCCTGACAACACTCGGCGGTCAGGTAGGCGATGGCCGCCAGCATCAGGGGAATGTCGGCCTTGTAGCGGGTGTTGCGGCCTTCCCGCTCCATGCCGGCGAGCCCGCTGTTGACGATGACTTTCAGGTGAAAGGAAAGATTGGTCTTGGACATGGCCAGCATCCGGGCAATTTCCCCGGCAACCAAGCCGGCCGGCGCGTGTCTGACCAAAAGCCGGAAGATGGCCAGCCTGGCCGCGGAACTCAGGACTTCGAAAATGGCGGTGGCGGTTTTTGTCTCCATGGCTCGACAGTTCAACATTCATTGAACAATGTCAAGATCAAGATCGAGCCGACGCCTGTATTCCCACATTGTCGGAGAGCATCGTGCCGACGGGCCGAATATTTGAGGCCTCATACAAGACTCATTGACAGAAAAATCCGAAAGGATTAGCCTGCCACGGCATACTTTAACCCAAGGAGGTTTCCGCCATGTTCTCCGGTATTTTTCAACCCATGCATCTTCTTGTCATCCTGGTCATCGTCATGATCATCTGGGGACCGGGCAAACTGCCCGAACTCGGGGAAGGCTTGGCCAAAAGCATCAAGGCCTTCAAGAAAACGATGAGCGACGATCCCGCGCCCACCACCATCGAGCACCGGGAAGGCAAGAAAGACTGATCGTTTTTTGCCGCCAACACGACAAAAGGCAGGGCCAAACGGCTCTGCCTTTTGTTTTTCCCCTTTGCCCATGCTTCCCTGCCGGGCGGAACATCCGTGCAGGCACCGCCTGCGGGATCAAGCCATTACGGCGCCCCTTCGCACCCTCTTTTTCATTTTCTTGAAAATTGCTCAGAAAACATCCAGGGAGAGGGTGAGCGCGGGCGGCTCGTCGTCGGCCAGCGGTTCCGGCGGCCTGCTGCCGACCCGTTCCTTGGAAATCCGCTGCTGACGCGCCAAAAGGGCGATTGCGGTCTCGGCGCGTTGTTGCGCCAATTGGCGCAGGGCCTCGTCGCCGGCCCGTTCCTGCTCGACCAGGCGGGTATAGAGTTCTCCGGCCCGGAGCGTGGCTTGCTCGGGGCTCCTGCCGCCGGGGATCATCTTGTAGAGATGGAGGCCGCCGATCATTTTCGCGGCCATGCTGGCTTCCTTGCGCGGGCTGTCCATGGCCCATGCCGGCATCCTGGGTGTGATCGCCCCGGTTTCGATCTGGCTGTCCAACACGGCCAGCGCCTCCTTGCCCGACCGCTTCACATACAGCTCTTCCAGGGCATCCTGGGTATCGTCGTCCGAAAAATCGAGCAATTCCGGTATCCCGTCCGGACCGGGCTTGGTGCCCAAGAGGGCGGCCACGGCCCGGCGCACGCTTCGCTCCCGCAGCTCCAGGCCGTCGATTCCGGGGCTGTAGCGCCCCTGGACGATCAGCTTGAGGTTCGGCCGCCGGTCAAGGGCCTCGGCCAGCTTGAGCAGCCGGTCCTGTTCGACGGGAGCCAGATCGTGGCTGCCGGGTGCGAAGGCCACGGTCTCGAACCGGTCGGCATTGCCTCCGAGCAGTCCCCCCAGGGCCATGAACGGCGCCGCCGCCGCCTTGGTGATCACATTGGTCAGCATTTTCCAGACCAGCGCGCCGAGGCTGAAATGCGGATCGTTCAAGTCGCCGGTCACCGGCAGGCCGATGTCGATCCGGCCGCTGGCATCCTTGAGCAAAGCGATCGCCAGATCGAGGGGCAGATTGCCCGCTTCCGGGGCTTCCACCTTGTCCCCCAGGACCAGGTTGTCGATCACGATCTTGTTGTTGCCGGTCATTTTGTAGTCCTGGAGCGTGTAGCCCAGATCGGCTGAAATCTTGCCGCTCTTGATCAATCGCCCGGCGAACTTGCCGGAATACGGCGAGAGGTTCCTCATCTCCAGGTTGCGAAAAACCAGGTTCAAATCCGAAGCCTTGGCAAAATCGCTGGGCCTGAGCACGCCGCTGATCTTCGCGGTCCCCAGCTCATCGACCCGCCCTTCCAGCTGCACCTTGGCCTGCTTTTCCTTCGCCGAAGCGAGCCCGACCACCGTGCCGCCGAGGTCGTGGATGCGGGTCTTGAACTGGGGCAGCAGGCTGAGATCGGCAAAAACCAGGTCGCCGCTTTCGATCCGGACCCGGTCGATGCGATAGCTCAACCCGTCCTTCTCCGGCGTTGAGTCGGCTTTTTTCGAGGCCGGACGCGGCTGCTGGCTGGACGGGCCGGGTTGGCCGGGCTGCTCCTTGATTACCTGGGCCAGGTTGAGGGTCTTGTCCTTGTTGACAATGATGGCGCTCACCGGTTTGACGACCGTAATTTCCTGTGCCTCCAGCCGGGTGGGCTCAAGGGTCAACCGGCATTTCGGCACCTTGAGCGCGTCCCAGCCCAGATAGGGCTTGTCGGTGGCCGCATCGACCAGGCGGAGTTTCTCCAGGGCAAAGCTGCCCTCGTAACTCCCCTGAGCCGGCATTTTCGGCAGCCCATAGCCCAGGCGGCCGCGGGCCGACACCAGGGCCGAAGGCACCTTCAAGCGGACAAACGGCTCGAGATACGGCTGCAGCGACATCAGCGCCAGCTTGCTGAGATCGATATCGGCTTCCACCGCCAAAATCTCCGGCTGCACGGTCCCGCTGACGGCCGCGCTCCCGCCCTGTTCCGCCTGAAACCCGATGGCAAAGTCCATGGGGGAATGGCCGTCGATCCCGGTCAGCTTGACCTTGACATTGCGGAGGCTGACCACCGGCTTGTCCGTTGCCGTGGTCAAGTCGGTGAACCGAATGCGGAACTGTTCGAGCTCAAAGGACTTGATCAGGGTCTTCCAGGCGGATGCCGGCTCGGCCGCGGCCTGCTTCGCCGTCGCGGACTTCTTGTCCTTGGTCGTCGTCCCGGCCGTGCCGCCCTGGCCGAGCCGCTGCCAGCCGAATCCCCCGTCGGCCTCGCGGACCACGTCGGCCTGGCCGTTGTGGAGCGCAATCCGCTCGACCGTCACCTTCTGCCCCTTCAGATCCAGGTCGCCGCCTTCGAGCGACAGGCTGTCCGTGGCGAAAAGCGGCTCCTTGGCATGGGCACCGGCCACCTTGAGGCCCTTGATCCGGGCCGTTATCTCCTTGAGGGACACCGCCGGGGCACCCTTGCCCAGCTCAAGATGCGCCTGCAGGCGGCAATCGAGGCCCTCCAGCGCCATCTGGGCAGGCACCGCGCGGCCTTGTCCATCGGCTGTGGCGGCTGTCTTCCCCGCCTGCCGCAGCTTGAGCGCCAGGCCGGTAGCCGCCAGGTGCACATCCTGCAAACCAACCCGGATCGGCGCCTTGGCCGCATCCAGTTCATAGGCAAGGGCAAGATCGACGGTGCCATCCGGCCGGTCCAGATTCAGACTGTCCGGGGCAAACTGCCACAACTTGGCCAACCCGATCCCCTTGAAGGCCAAGTTGCCCTGCGAGCGCAGCGGCAGCAACGAAAAACCTCCCTCCGCGTCCAGGGTACCGTGCTCCGCCATGGTGGCGGCCAATGTATAGGTGGCGGATTGGTCCGGCAGGGTGGAACAATTGCGGACATCCAGGCCGATGTCCTGCATGGCGAGTACCGCCGGCACGGCCGGCCGCTTGTCGGTCAGGTGCAGCGCCGCCTGGCGCAGGTCGAGCCGGTACAGGAAAAATGGCAGGGGCGAGGAGGAAGGCTGGGCATCCTGTGCTTGATTGCCGGCAACAAACCGCATGAGGTTGAGGGTGCCGTCGGGCTCGATTTCCAGGTGCGCTTCGGGCTTGACCAGCGTCAGTTCGCGCAGCACGAGCGCCCGGCGCCACAGACTTTCCGTTTCCAGATCGGCAAAAAATCGGTCGAAGGCCAGCAGGGGCTGGCCATTTGCCTGCCGCAAGCTCAGGCCCTTGATTTCAACGGTCAGGAGGAAGGGATTGAGGCGGATCGATTCCACCTCTGCCCGGCAGCGCCAGTTTTGCTCGGCAAGATGGGGGAGGGACCGGCTCAGCAGGAAGGGCAGCGCCAGAAAACCGGTCAGCGCATAGAGCGACACCAGGCCCACCGCAGCCACAAACCACTTGCCGGTCACCACCTTGCGTAGAACCTTGCCCATGTTCCTCCCGTGGGAAAAAGGCGGGCATCCCGCCGTATTGCGTGCCACCGAAATCTTCGTACAGGCCAGCGCCGCACTTCGGCGGCCTCAACCCGCCGGCCCGGTCGGGCCATCCGCACCCAGCGATTCGATGCCTCGGCCATGCGGCAGGAGAGAATATCTAAACAAAACAACGAATAACATATTTGATGCGGATTGCCAACCGTGGGGAGCCGATCTCCCGCCAACCGTCACGGCGCAAGCGGCCGGGGCTCCGTTCAAGGACACGGGGCCGGGATGAGCAATCCCTCGTCCAGTAGCCGGGCAAGAAGGAGGTCGTGCTGTTTCGGGTCGATACGCGCTTCCCGGCCAACAGCCTTGCGGTAGTCTGCAAGGGTGAGGGGCCGCTCGAAGCGCCGGAAGGTGTCCCGGTACAAGGCGTGGGGCATGGCCACGATGCCGCTGGGTAAAAACAGGCAGACCGTGCGCCGGTAGGGCGGGTTGCGGTCGAACTCGTCCAGGCGTTGCAGCAAAGCGGGCAGATCGAGATAGTCCTGCTGGTGGATGCCGATCCGCTCCCGATCGAGCACCAGGCTTGCCGAGGCGGTGTCCTGCGGGGACGGATGAGTACTGGCGGAACGCGAAGCTCGATCCAGTTTGCGCAGGCCGAAACGGAACAAATCGGCCAAAAACGGGATCTGCGGCAGCTCACCGGCAACCAGGCGTTTTTCCAGGGCTTCCAGCACCGCCGCCAGCGGCGGCTCGGCAAAGAAGGCCGTCCGGCTGCCCTGCTCCTTGAGCCAAGGCTCGATCGTGGCCGCCAACTCGCTCAGCCAGCGGTCGCCCAGGCAGGCCAGGAGGATGTGCAGGGGTTCGCGCCACCAACGCTCCAGCCGCTCCAGCACCAGCAGCAGGGCTTCGTGCCGGATCAGGAATGTCGGCGGCAGGTGGTCGGGCATCAGCAGGCAGAGGTTGTCCACCGGAAAGGGATAGAGCCGGCCCTCGTCCAATTGGGTTTTGCGCGCCAGGAAGCGGGCGAAATCGCGGGGTCGATCTTGGCACTCCTCCCAATAGCGGCTGGCAACGTCGGTGGAGAGATGGTCGCTGCACACCTGGACCGGCAGTCCCTGACGCACCATCCGGTGCGCGAACAGCAGCACCGCTCCGGCTTCCCGCTCCAGCTCCGCCGCGTCGAGCAAGGGATGATAGCGGCTGAAGAAAACCTCGATCCGCACCCGGCCGCCAAAGGCCGCGGCGATGGCGCGGATGTTTGCCTCCAGCGAGGCCAGGCCGTAGGTGGCGCCCCGCTTGATGGCCGCCCGCCGGCCATCGTCGGTCACTTCCGGCGAAAATTCGATGATCGGCGGTGCCAGGGTGCAGGCAAAGGCCTGTCGGTACAGCTCCAGGAATTCGGCGTCGAGCAGGTGCCAGGCGCCGTAATGCAAAAGGAAATGGCCTTGCAGGTGAGGATCGTCGGCAATGGCCCGGAACAGGCGTTTGACCAGGCCCTGGTCGTTTTCGTAGCAGAGGTAGAGTATCCGGGTCCATGGCTTCAGCCGGTGCAGATCGGCAAGGATGGCCGCGATCGAACGGGTGACCGGCCGCGTCCGGCCGGAATGGAGGCGAAAGGCGTGGCGGCTGCCGCCGCAGTAGGCGCAGTCGAAGGCGCAGCCCCGGCCGAGCAGGAGCGGAAAACCCAGCTTGGTGTCGATGGTCCGGATATACAGCTCGGCATCGAGCAGCTGCGAGCAGTCGCCAAAGGCCAGTCGGTCCAACTGCTGCTGCCCGATCAGCCAGGTGCGGTCGCTGCGCCGGATCGCGCCGTCCTGCCCGCGCCAGACCAGGTTGGCGATGTCGGCCGGCGGTCGTCCTTGCAGCAGGTGCGCCACCGGCTCTTCCGGATCGCCGGTCACCACGCAATCGAGCTCCGCTACGGTGCGTAGCAGGTCCTCGGCAAAATAGGCGGCGGTGAAGCCGCCGGCCAGGGTTGGCACCGTGGAGTTCCATTCCCGGACCACGGCCAGGGCCGCCAGCAGGCCGTGGACCGTTTCCTGCCAGTGGCAGGCAAAGCCGACATGGGTGGGGGCGAACTCGGCCAGCACCGCCAGCAACCGGTCCCGCACCTCGGCCTCCGGGTACAGGGCGGGATTGAAGAGCCGCGCGGCCATGCCCTGTTGCTTCAGGGCATCGCACAGGCCGAAACCGCCCATGGGGATGTAGAAAAAATAGGGACTGGCGCAGTTGACCAGCAGAAAGCGGGCGGCCATGCGCGTGCTCAGGCAGGGGGCTCGTCGCTGGTACCGGCTGGCAGGCGATCCTCGGCGATGTCGACGAACTGGTCGCGGAGCAAATCCTGCAGGGCCATCGAGGCCTCTTCCAGCTCGCCTTCGTGCCCCTTGCGCACCGCCTGGAAAAACCGGTCGCAAATCGCCCGCTGCTCCCGGCTCCAGTGGCTGGTAAAGCCGCCCTTACCCGCCGTCGGGACCGGG
Organism: Desulfobulbus sp.; assembly: GCF_031547805.1. Classification (GTDB taxonomy): domain Bacteria; phylum Desulfobacterota; class Desulfobulbia; order Desulfobulbales; family Desulfobulbaceae; genus Desulfobulbus. The sequence continues at coordinate 134,432 of NZ_JAVBRQ010000035.1, read as the reverse complement.
TGGGTCATGCGTTCGTAATCGCGGCGGCCGTGCGCCCAGTTAATCACGTGGGCATAGAACAGCAGCCCCCGGTCGAGCAGGATGTAGAGCAGTTGGATGTTGGTCACCGGCCCCACCTGCAACTGGTCGTGGCCCATGCGCATGCCCAGAAGCCGGACCCCGGAGAGGAGCTCCTTGCCCTTGAGGGCGGTGGCGCCGGCGCCGATCAGGCCGCCGACCGCCGAAAACAGGCCAAACGAGGTGCCGATGGTGGCGGCGTCGATGCCCACCCCCAGGGCCGCTCCGCCCAGGGCTCCGGCCACGATCACCTGCCACTCGCGCAGTCCGAGGAATTCCCAGGTCTTGCGGCTGAACAGATCTTCCGCCAAAATCGACTGCGGCGGCAGGTCCAGATTGAAGATGTTGTGCTTGAACAGGCCCCGGATCGCCTCTCGGGTCCGGTGCTCGAGGGCGGCGACCTGGGCGCAGTACGCCTGGTGCAATTCCTGCCGGCGCTGCTGCTCGTCCTCGGGGGCGCAGGGCACGGTTTGCCGGTAGGCCAGGGCCTCCTGGAGGAAACCGGCCAGGAGGGCCGCGGCCCGCTGGCTGCGCAGCTCCCAGTCGTCCTGGAAGGCCTCGACCACCGCCTGCAGGACCGGCGCCAGCCGCTGGTCGATGGCCTTGAGGCTCTCCAGCAGGTCGATCCGCTGGCGGTAATTGGCCCGACAGGAATTGAACAGCCGGATCGCGTTGAAATGCTTGCGAAATTCGTTCTGCCACTGGTCGAGAAAACCGGTTTCCTCCTCCTTGCAGTTGATCACCGCCATCCGGGGGGCACCGCTCAAGCGGAGGATCTCCATTTCGGCCCGGTCGACGTGGCGCAGGGGCCGCGAGCCGTCGACCACGAAGATCACCCCCGCTCCCTCGGCCACCGGCCCGAGCAGTTCGCAGTCGTCGTGAAAGTCCGGATCGTCCCGGTGGGCGGCAATGAAGGCCGACAGCATGGCCTCTTCCGAGCCCTGGTAGGCATTGAGCCATTGCAGGGTTTGGCGCGGATTCTGGAATCCGGGGGTGTCGATGAAGCGGATGATCTCCCGGCCGTCGATCCGCACCGGGAAGGATTGGCGGATCACGGTCTCGCCGGGGATGGGGCTGACCCGCACCGAATCGTCCTCGGCCAGGGTGGAGAGCACCGAGGATTTTCCTTCGTTGGGGTGGCCGATGATGGCGAATTCAGGCACAGGGGATTTCATGGCGACACCAGGGGGCGGACCGAGAGCTGCGGGTCGCCCAGGGCCCGCATCTTCTGGCTCCAGACCCGCAGGTGTTCCGGATTGACCGGGGTCAGCACGGCCTGGGCCGTGGGCCGGCCGATCAGCAGGATGGCGATCGGCGCCTGCTCGCCCACCAGCCGGCGCAGGCCATGGACCAGGGTTTCCGTTTCCTTGAGCGGCGGCTGCCAGGCCTCGTGCAGCACCAGGGCGCCCGCCGGCGGGGTCGCGGCCAAGGCCAGGGGGGCCAGGATCTCGGCATCGGTCAGGCCGGGCACGCCGTGGCGCACATAGTCGAAAGCAGCATTGAACTCCGGCCGCAACTGTCCGGCCAGGGCGGCGCGCAGCTCGTCCCCGTCCAGCTCGTCCGGGATCAGCAAAAGCCAGCGCTCCCCTGGCGCGAAAGGCATGGCCGTTGCCGGCACCGGCGCCTCGGAGGCCGTTTGCCCCGGTTCGCCGGCCGGAGCCGGAATCCGGCCGGCATCGGCCCGCGCCCCATCCCCCAGGCCGTTGGTATCGAGCCGGGGCGCGGTCATCCGTTGTACCAGCGGCCGGATATCCAGGGTGGCGAAATGGAGCTGCGCCAGGGCCCGTCGCTGCCGCACCAAAGCCAGCACCAGCAACAGGCAACGGGGCAGCAGGCCGTACGCCACCACCGCGCAGCAGAGAAAGGGCCACCAGGCGACCAGGTTGGCGGTCGAAAGATGGGCGATGCCTTCCTTGAGCACCATCTGGCTGCCCTGGACCTGGGCCAGGGTCGGCACCGCCTGGGGCAGCCACCAGGACCAGGGCAAGGCGATCCACCGCACCAGGCCGGCCACCAATTCGGCGGAGAGCTGCAGGCTCGACTGCCAGGCAAAGGCGATGTCGGCAAAGCTCACCTTGGCCAAAGTGGCACCGAGCACTCCCAGGTTGAAGCCGATACCGCCCAGTTGCACCAGGGCAAAGGCCGGCCAAATCAACAGCGCCGCCAGCTCCTTGCGCTGGCGCACGTTGCCGGCGATGGCCGCCAGGTCAAGCCGCTGGCGCCCGGTCAGAACCGGTTGCAGCCGCCGGCGGATACCGTCCAGCCCGCGCATCAGCATCCGGCCCAGGAAGAGATAGAACACCGAGGTTTCCAGCGGCAGCCGCAGCAGCAGCCGATAGCCGAACACCAGTCCCTGGAAGATGAGGATCGCCATCTGCAGGAGCACGAACAGGCCGAAATAGACCGACACGTTGAGCGGCGTCGTCCCGGCGTACAACAGCAGGGAACCGGCCCCGCCCAGACCGGCGAACAGGCCGAGGCCGAACAGCAGCACCTGGCAGAGGACCGCCAGCTCCCGCCACACGGTGCCGGGCAGCGGCGTGCCCTCGGCCGCCTGTTGCCGCCGATATTGCAGCCGGCGGATGGTCAGCCATTTCCGCACCAGCGTCCGGGGCGGCGCCGTGTCGGCCTTGCCCAGCTGCGGCTCGATCTTGGCCAGATAGATCATCCGGTCGCGCTTGGCCAGGGCCGCCTCGCCGCCCGCGTGCCGCGATTCCTCGTCCATCCGAAAAAAATAGTGGAAATCGATCAGATCGGCGATGGTCCACGAAATCTTCATGCGTCCACCTCCGGCGAGGCCGGCCGCGCGCGGCGTGAAAACGGGACAGGGGGGCGGGGCGGCATGGGGCGGGCTCCGGGCGGATGCGACCTAGGCGGCGGCCGAGGGAGGGGGCTGCTGCCGCTCCTCGAGAAAATAGGTGGACTGCGTGCCCTTGCCCTTCATCTCCACGTCGAGCGAGCAGGAAAACGCGAATTCGTGCCGCAGCTGACTGTACACCGCGGAGGAAACATTGACGCGCATCGGTTCGGACAGGGTCTGCAGGCGGGCGGCGACGTTGACCGTGTCGCCGAAGATGTCGTAGAGGTATTTTTTGGTGCCGACAATCCCGCCCACCACCGGGCCGACGTGAAGGCCGATCCGTACCTGCCAGTTCCGAGCGAAGCGGTTGCGTTCCCGGACAAAGTCCACCATGGCCAACGCGGCCTTGGCCGCGTCGCTGACATGCCGGTCGCTCGGCTCGGGCATGCCGCTGACAAAGAGGTAGGCATCGCCGATGGTCTTCATCCGGTCGCAGTTGTTGGCCTCGGCGATCAGGTCAAAGACGGTGAACAGATCGTTGAGCTCGCCGATGAGCACCTCCGGCGCCAAGGTGGCGGCGGCGGCCGTGAACTGGACGATATCGACGAAACAGACCGCCACGTTGGCAAAGCTGTGGGGGATGCAGCTGCCCTTTTCCATCAGCTCGGCGGCGACATGTACCGGCAGGACGTTGAGCAGCAGTGCTTCGGATTTCTGTTTTTCCAGCTCAAGCTGGCGGTTTTTTTCGGCCAGCTGCCGCTGCAGCCGGCAGATCTTGAGGTGGGTGCCGATCCGCGCCAGCACCTCGGCCGGGTGAAAGGGCTTGGTGATGTAATCGACCCCGCCGGCGGCAAAACCGCTGAGTTTGTCGGCGGTGTTGTCGAGTGCTGAGATGAAGATGACCGGGATGTCGCGGGTGGACTTCTGGCTGTTGAGCCGATGGCACAGCGCCAGCCCGTCCATATCCGGCATCAGGATGTCGAGCAGGATCAGGTCGGGATGTCGCCGTTCGAGCTGGTCGAGGGCCTCCTTGCCGTTGCTGGCGAGTTGCACGGTGAAGCCGGCCTTGTCCAGCAGATTGTGCAGGACCCGCTGGTTGATCATGGAATCCTCGACCACCATGATGGTGGCCGACTGCTGGCCCTCCTGATCGATCATGACGAACCGGCCGGCTGCCGGCCGCGCTGGCGCAGGGCCATGTCGACCAGCACCAGGGCGGCCATGGCCTCGACGATCGGTACCGCCCTGGGCACCACGCAGGGATCGTGGCGGCCCTTGGCCGCCAGGGTGACCGGCTCGCCGTTGAAATCGACGGTTTCCTGATCCTGGCCGATGGTGGCCACCGGTTTGAAGGCCACCCGGAAGACAATGGGCTCGCCGTTGCTGATGCCGCCCTGGACGCCGCCGCTGAAATTGGTGCTGGTGCCCAGCCCGCCTTCCTTGCGGACAAAGGGATCGTTGTGGCGGCTGCCGCGCATGCGGGTGCCGGCGAAACCGGAACCGATCTCAAACCCCTTGGTGGCCGGAAGCGACAGCATGGCCTGGGCCAGCCGGGCCTCCAGCTTGTCGAAAACCGGCTCGCCCAAGCCGACGGGCACCTGGCGGCAGACGCAGGTGAGAATGCCGCCGACGGAATCCTTGGCCGCCAGCACCTCCTTGACCAGGGCCTCCATCCGGGCGGCGGCGGCGGGATCGGGGCAGCGGACCAGATGCCGGTCGACCTCGGCCCGGCCAATCCGCTCCACGTCCGCCGGCGGGGCCTCGATATCGCCGACCGCGCTCACCCAGGCCACGATCTCGGTGCCATAGGTTTCGCGCAGCCATTTTTCGGCAATGGCGCCGGCGGCCACCCGGCCGATGGTCTCGCGGGCGCTGGACCGGCCGCCGCCGCTGGAGGCGCGGATGCCGTATTTCATCTGGTAGGTGTAATCGGCGTGCGAGGGCCGGGGAATTCGGCTCATCTCGCCGTAATCCTGGGGCCGCTGGTCCTTGTTGTGGACCAGGAGCATGATCGGGGTGCCCAGGGTCCGACCAAACTCGGTGCCGGAATAGATGACCACCTGGTCGGCCTCCTGGCGCGGGGTGGCCAGGTCGGACTGGCCCGGCCGCCGCCGGGAAAGCTGGGGCTGGATGTCCGCCTCGGTCAGCGCCATGCCGGGGGGACAGCCGTCGACGATGGCTCCCACCCCTTTGCAGTGCGATTCGCCGAAGGTGGTGACCTTGAAAAGTGTTCCCAGCGTGCTGGACATGTGCGCTCCTTCTCCCTTGTTGTTACGACCGCCGATGGCGACGCGTCCGCCGGCGGTTTCGGCCCGCAGGCATGGCCCGGTTCGCTATTTTCCTGAAAATCTGTCGATATACCACTCGGCGGCCTGGTCCAGCCCGGTGCAGGCCTCGCGGCAGGTCACCAGGTCGCGGATGTCGCCGCGGATGAACCGAAACCGCGTCCAGGCCTCGGCCCCAACCCGGGTTTCGACCTCGTCGAGGTTGTGCTGATGGCCGGTGGCGAAGTTGTCCAGGCCGACGACCCGCTGCCCCAGGGCGAGCAGGGTTTCCAGCAGGTTCGAGCCGATAAAGCCGGCGACGCCGGTCACCAGCCAGGTGGCCGGTTGTTGGCGCAGGAGATCTTTTTGTTGCTGATACGCGTTCATATTGTCCGTTTTCATGCCTGAGAGTATGGTGGGATGAAGAAAAAACGGGTGCATGTCGGTGCATCCGCATCGATAATAGCCGTGAGCGCAACCAGCGTCAATGGCGATAACAGCCTGAGGCTAAACCATTTTTCCCATGCCGTCCGTTCGCAAGATCATTCACGTCGACATGGATGCCTTTTTCGCCTCGGTCGAGCAGCTCGACCGGCCGGAACTGCGGGGCCTGCCGGTGATCGTCGGCGGCGATCCCGGCAGCCGGGGCGTGGTCGCGGCCTGCTCGTACGAGGCCCGCGTCTTTGGCGTCCATTCGGCCATGCCCAGCGGCCGGGCGCACCAGCTCTGCCCGCAGGCGGTGTTCGTCAAGCCACGGATGGAACGCTACCGGGAAATTTCACGGGAAATCATGACCCTGTTCCATCGCTACACCCCCCTGGTGGAGCCGCTCTCGGTGGACGAGGCCTTCCTCGACGTCACCGACAACCAACTCGGCGAGCCCTCGGCCACCCGGATCGCCGAACACATCCGCGCCGCCATCCGCGCGGCCACCGGCCTCACCGCCTCGGCCGGGGTCTCCTACAACAAATTCCTGGCCAAGATCGCCTCCGGCCACCGCAAGCCCGACGGCCTCACCGTCATTCCCCCGGACCAGGCCCAGGCCTTCCTGGCCACCCTGCCCATCGGCAAGTTCTACGGCGTCGGCCGGGTGACCGAACACAAGATGCGGGAGCACGGCATCCGCACCGGCGCCGACCTGCTCCGCCATTCCTCCCAGGAATTAGTGGCCTTGTTCGGCAAGTCCGGCCGGTTCTTCCACGACATGGCCCAAGGCATCGACCACCGACCGGTGGAGCCGGTACGGGTCCGGAAATCCATCGGCTCGGAAACCACCTTGGCCACCGATATCCTCACCCTGGCCGAAGTGAACGCGGTGCTGCGGCAGCAGGTGCAGGAGGTGGCCGAGGTGCTGGCGAGCAAACGAACCGGCGGCCGTACCCTGACCCTCAAGATCCGCTACAACGACTTCACCACGATCACCCGCTCCTGCACCACGGCCCAGGGATTTTTCGACCCCGCCGATATCTTCGCCTGTCTGCCGCACCTTGTGGCCGCGACCGAGGCGGGCAGACGGCCGGTGCGCCTGGTCGGGGTCACGGTCGCCAACCTGTGCGACGAGCGGGAAGCGCGCCAAAGGCGCATCCGCCAGTTGTCCTTGCCCTTCCCGGAATCCGGTTGCGGCAGACGGCCGCAGCCGGCACTTCCCCACAACGTTTTTACCATCGACCGCCGGCAAGACGGCCCCGCCGCCCTGCCCTGCCGCACGCCGGTCGTCGCCACCGCCCCATCCACCGGCCGCCACGGCCAAGGAGGCCAGGAATGAACCTCCCCGCCCAAGGAGAAATCGTCACCCTCGATCGCATCGAGGCCATCTGCGCCCATTTCGGGCTCAAGGCGCTGTGGACGAAAATCCTCCGGGATCCTCCCGACCTGCCCTTTCAGTCCGACGGCTGTTCGCTGTGGTTTGACCAATGGAAGGGATACGATCTCTATCCGGCCTGCTTTCGGCACGATCTCAAGTACTGGGCGGGACGTCCGGGGGAAGAGGTGGAGCGCCTGGTCGCCGATGCCGAACTGATGATCGAGGTGGCCCGCCTGATGGGCTCGACCGGGATGGCCGAAACCATGTTCGCCGGCGTGCGTCTCGGCGGCGGCGCATGGACCAGGACCTCCTTTGCCTGGGGATTCGGCAGAACCCGGCCCTGATTGTCGCGGGGTCACTCCTTGCGCAGGTACACCGTCGAGGTCCGGATCAAAGCGAGAAAATCGGTGAAGCCGCGCGCCTGCAGGGTCTGCTCGATCATCGCCGGGTCGCGGTAGAGCTGGGAGAGTTCGGTTACCATGTCGCCGCGCATCGCGGAATCGGCCGTCGGCGATAAAATCAGAAACACCACGTGGACCCGGTGCTCGTCGAGCGGCGACAGCCTGAGGCCCTCGGCCGAGATGCCGACCACCACGTAGGGCCGGCCGATCTCCTCCACCCCGGCGGCCAAAAGCAGCACGTCGTTGACGATGGCGGCGCAGGCCACGTCCTCGGGGGCGCACTGCACCCGGCGGATGCGGTGCGGCTCCAGCCGCCCCTTGAGCACCCGGCCGACCACCGCCGCCATCTCCTCGATCGCCGCCTTCATCGAATCGGCCCGCAATCCGGGCAGGAACAGGGCCGACCGGAACGCATCCTCCAGCCGCACCTTGCGGACGGGCCGCAGGATCGCCTGGATCATCGGCCCGCCCATCATCGAGGTGACGATGGCGGCGATCACCAGGGCCACGAACAGCTCCTGGGAAATAATCCCCCGCTCCAGGGCGAGCAGCCCCAGGATGATCTCCATCGCCCCGCGCGAATTCATGGCAAAGCCCGCCGCCAGGGCCTCGCGGTTGCCCATCCGCGCCCACTTGGCCCCCATGGCGCCACCGACCAGCTTGCAGCCGCAGGCCAGCACCAGGATGGCCAGGACCAGGGGGCCGTCGAAATGGGCGATGAAGTTGACCTTGAGTCCGATACTGGCAAAAAAGATGGGCGAGAAGACGTTGGCGATGAACTGGTCCAGGATGTAGCGGCTGCGGCGGCGCAGGTTGGGCGAGTCGCCCACGGCCATGCCGATGAAAAAGGCGCCGAAAATGGCGTGGATGCCGATCCATTCGGTGAAGGAGGCCCCCAGCAGGGTGAGGATGACCACAAAGCCGATTTCACCGCCCGGCCACCAGGTGTAGGCCTGGACATAGGGCAGCAGCCGATGGATCAGCTTGCGGCCCGCCGTGAACACGAAGACCACGAACCCCAGGGCCAGGAGCACGGTGCGGGTGACGCCGTGGCCGAGGTCGGCGGCGTTGTCGATCATGCCCAGGACCACGGCGAAAACGACCCAGCCGACCAGGTCGTTGAAGATGGCGGCGCTGACGATCACCACCGCGAAATCGCTGCGATAGAGGTTGAGGTCGAGCAGGGTCTTGACGATCACCGGCAGGGCCGAGATCGACATGGCGATCGCCAGGAACAGGGCGAAGAGCAGCGGGTCGATATGCGGCTGGGCCCCGAAGAAATGCGGCAGGTGCCAGGCGCAGAGCAGGCCGGCGGCAAAGGGGATGGCGATGCCGGCCACGCCGACCTTGAGCCCGGCCAGGCCCTTGCGCCAGACATTGGAAAGGTCGACCTCCAGCCCGGCCACCATCAGAAAAAGGGTCACGGCAATGCCGGCGATGGTTTCAAAGGCCACGGCGCCCGGCCCGTCCTGGGGAAAGAGGAAGACGTTGATCTCCGGCGCGGCCGCCCCGAGCACGGTGGGCCCGAGCAGCACCCCGGCCAGCAACTCGCCCACCACCGCCGGCTGCCGCAGGCGGTGCGCCAACTCGCCCAGTACCCTGGCCGCGATCAGCAGGACGCTTAAGGAAAGCAGGAGAACGGTGATGGCATCGGGTTGCATGAACGTTCTTGCAAAAAAAAGGATGACCGCGTCCGGAAGCCTCCGGCCCGCTCAGATCTCAACCTGGTTACCGAGCTCCACCACCCGGTCGGGCGGCACCTTGAAGAACGAGGTGGCGTTCCAGGAGTTGCGCGCCATGAAGATGAACAGGTGCTTGCGCCACTTGGCCATGGGCGAGGTTCCGGTGGGCAAAAGGGTCTCCCGGCCGAGGAAGAACGAGGTGGTGTAGATGTCGATCGCCAGCCCCTTTTTGCCCAGGAGTTCGAGGACTCGCGGAATGTTGGGGCTCTCCATGAACCCGTAGTAGGCCTTGACCCGGTAGAAGCCCTGGCCCAGGTCCTCCAACTGCACCCGCTCCCCGGCCGCGATGGTCGGCGTCTCCGCCGACAGGACGGAAAAAAGCAGCACCCGCTCGTGCAGGGCCTCGTTGTGCTTGAGGTGGTGGAGCAGGGTATGGGGGATGCCCTCGGGGTGGATGGACATGAAGACCGCGGTGCCGCTGGTCCGCTGCGGGCTGTACTTGGCAAGATCGTTGAGGAAGACGTCGGTCGGCAGGCGCATCAACTCGTAATGCTTGGCTAAGAAGGCCCGGCCGTCGCGCCAGGTGATCATGGCGGCGAGGATGACGGTGGCAATGCAGATGGTGATCCAGCCGCCGTCCGCCACCTTGAAGATGTTGGAGGCCAGGAAGGAGCTGTCGAACAGGAGAAAAAGCAGCAGCAGCGCCAGGCTCTGCCACAGCGGCCAGTTCCACTTGATCCGGGTGACCTGGAAATAGATGGTCGAGGTGATGGTCATCGAGGCGGTCACCGCAAAGCCGTAGGCCGCGGCCAGGCGGTCGGATTCCTCGAACACCAGCACCAGGGTCAGGCAGGCGATCATCAGCATCCAGTTGACCGTGGGGATGTAGATCTGCCCCTTGGCCATCTCGGAGGTGTGGACGATCCGCATGCGGGGGATGAATCCCAGCTGAATGGCCTGCTGGGTCAGAGAATAGACCCCGGAGATCATGGCCTGGGAGGCGATGATGGTCGAGAAGGTGGCCAAAAACACCAGAGGATAGAGCATGTCCTTGGGCGCCAGGGCGAAGAAGGGGTTGATGCCGGCGCTCTCCGGGTTCATCAGCAGATAGGCGCCCTGGCCGAAATAGTTGAGCAGCAGGCCGGGCAGGACGACCAGATACCAGGTCAGGCGGATGGGCAGGCGGCCGAAATGGCCCATGTCGGCGTACAGGGCCTCGCAGCCGGTGATGCACAACACCACCGAGGCCAGGGAAACCGTGCCGTGGAGGTGATTGGCGGAGAAGTAGGTGATTATGTGGACGGGGTTGAGGGCGGAGAGCACCAGCGGCTGCTTGACGATGGCCATCAGCCCCAGCACGCCCAGGGTGGCGAACCAGACGGTCATCACCGGGCCGAAAACCTTGCCGATGACCGCGGTGCCGTGCCGCTGGAAGAAGAACAGCGAGCCCAGGATCACACAGGTCAGGGGAACCACGAAATGGGCGGCCGCGTCGGTGGCCATGTTGATGCCCTCGATGGCCGACAGCACCGAGATGGCCGGGGTGATCACGCCGTCGCCGTAGAGCAGCGAGGCGCCCGAAGCGGTGAGGACGGTCAGGATGGCCCAACGCCGCTTTTCGTTCTTCAGCCGGCTGCGGAGCATGGCCAGCAGGGAAAAGGTGCCGCCTTCCCCCTTGTTGTCGGCCCGGAGGACGAAGAGGATGTATTTGATGCTGACCACGAAGATCAGGGACCAGAAGACCAGGGAGAGAATCCCCAGGATGTTGGTCTGGGTGGTCGGCACGCCGTGGGTGCCGAAAAAGCACTCCTTCAAAGTGTACAGCGGACTGGTGCCGATGTCGCCGTAGATGATGCCCAGGGCCGCCAGGGCCAGGTGGCCCAACGGGGCCTGGGGATGATGGTGCTCGTCGTGGGCGGAGACAGGTTGAGCGGGTGCAGGGGGGGCGGGGGCAACGGACGCGTCCACGGAATTCTCCTGTTGGTGACCAAGGCAATGCAGCCTCTGGCAACAACCGGAGGCTCCCATGATGCTGACGAGGTGAGCTGACGGGCTCGGGCTGAGAGATGCCTTACGCGTGTGCGATCCGCCCCGTGAAGGTGGTTCCCCCGCTCCCGCGGCAAGCCGGCGGGATTAAGCGTTTTCTTTTGCAGCGCGCCGCATCCGCGAAAACCGGCTATCGCATACTAACTATGCACGGCTGCGGCGGCAACGCAATATCTTCTCTCGTTTTTTTGCCTTTTGCAATCGAATTCTTCGGAGGCGAAAGGCCTCCGGCCACCTGGAGCCCGCAAGCCCGAGCGGGCCCGCCCGTTCGGGTGGACCGACAACGATTGTGATGTTTTTTCCCGTGGTATGGGGTAGTACTCCGGCATGCGCGCTTCCACCTCCTGTTCGTCAATCGACCTCGCCGGCCCGACACCGGCCGGCCCGTCATCCCGAGTGGTGGTGGTGGGCGGCGGCGCCGCCGGTCTGATGGCCGCGGGCCAGGCCGCCTTGACGGGTGCCCGGGTCGTGCTTCTGGAAAAGATGGCCCGGCCCGGCCGCAAGCTCTGCATTACCGGCAAGGGTCGCTGCAATCTCACCAACGTGGCGCCGCTACCCGAATTCCTCGGCCATTTCGGCGCCACCGGCCCCTTTCTCCGCCAGGCCTTCCACCGTTTCTTCACCCCACACCTGCTTGATTTCTTTCACGAACTTGGACTGAAAACAGTGACCGAACGGGGAGGCCGCGTCTTTCCCGCCTCCGGCAAGGCACCGGAGGTGCTGGCGGTGTTCGAACGCTGGCTGGCGCGTTGCGGGGTCGAAGTCCGCCCGGGCATGGCGGTCAGCCGCCTGGTGCTGGCCGAAGGAGCGGTCACCGGGGTGGTCTGCGGGGCCGAAACGATTGCCTGCGACGCCCTGGTGCTGGCCACCGGCGGCGCCTCCTATCCCTTGACCGGCTCCACCGGCGACGGCTACCGGCTGGCGGAGGCGGCGGGGCACCGCCTGGTTGCCGTCCGCCCGGCCCTGGTGCCGCTGATCGCCCAGGGCAGCCCCGCAGCCGGAATGGCCGGCCTGCAGCTGCGCAACATCAGGGCGCGGCTGTTCATCGACGGCAAGAAACGGGAGGAGGCCTTCGGCGAGCTGACCTTCACCGAGGACGGCCTGAGCGGGCCGGTGATCCTCACCATCAGCGGCCGGGTGGTCGATGCCCTGCGGGCGGGGCAAACGGTGCAATTGCTGCTCGACCTCAAGCCCGCCCTGGACGAAAAAAAACTCGACGCCCGCCTGGTACGCGATTTCGAGCAGCGGCGCAAGGAACCGCTGGCCGCCGTGCTGCGCGGCCTGCTTCCCAGGGAGATGGTGGCGGTGGCCCTGGAAGCGACAGGTCTGGCCGCCGAAGCGCCGGCCGGTGCCATCCGCAGCGAGGAACGCAAGCGGCTGCGCCACTGGTTGAAGAATTTCCGCCTGCCCGTCACCGGCCACCGGCCCCTGGCCGAGGCCATCGTCACCGCCGGCGGGGTCGACACCCGCGAGGTCGATCCCCGCACCATGGCCTCCCGGCTGGTGCGCGGCCTCTATTTTGCCGGCGAGGTGCTCGATCTCCAGGCCGATACCGGCGGCTACAATCTCCAGGCCGCCTTTGCCACCGGCTGGCTGGCCGGCCGCTCGGCGGCGCAGGGAAAAAGACGCTACGAGCTCACCATATCACCGGATAACGCAAATATTGGCCGGCAGTGAAAGCATGTCCTTGAGCATGAGGTGGTAGTTTTTTTCTTTGACGCTGCGGGTGTTCAGCGCCTGTGTGGCTTCGGTTTCGATGATGGCGAGGTCGTAATCGTCCTCTGTGCTGCACCCGACGCACCAGCTCACAAGGCACTTTTCGCCGTCATGCCCGGCGTCGACGATGTACCGGGCCAGCCTGCCGTATCGGTCGCGTTCCGGCTGGCAGTGGATGTGCTTGGCAAGCATCCGTCAGCCTTCCATTGACGAAGAGAAAAACTTGTACTATATATTGTACAAATGAGGTGAAATCATGCTTGACGCCATCAGTTATTCCGAAGCTAGAAAAAACTTGGCCTCCCTTATGGAGAGCGTTTGCGACGACAGCGACGTTGTGGTCATTACCCGCAGAAAGGCCCGGCCCGTGGTGCTGATGTCGTTGGACGAATACAACAGCATCCAGGAAACAGCGCATCTTCTGCGCAACCCGGCCAACGCCGAACGGCTGCTGGAAAGCATCGCCGAACTGCAACAGGGCAAAGCCCTCCCGCGCGCTCTTGCCGACATTACAGAAGAAGACGGCCAATAATGGCCCTGCTGACCTGGACTCCCAAAGCCTGGGAGGACTATCTGTACTGGCAGGAACACGATAAAAAGAAATGCAGGCGCGTCAATCTGCTGATTGCCGCCGCTTTGCGCACGCCTTTTGAGGGCGAAGGCAAGCCGGAGGCGTTGAAATTCCAGCTTGCCGGTTTCTGGTCGCGCCGTATCGATCAGGAACACCGCCTCGTCTATGCCTGGGACGAAAAGTCCGACACCCTGACCATTCTGCAATGCCGCTACCATTACGATAAACGCTGACGTGCCGGAGTTCATCGAATCCTTGGGGCGGCAGCCTTCAATTCGCGTTGCCCGGTTTCAATTTCCCGCAGCAGGCGGCGCAGTTCGTGTTCCGGCCCCTTGCCTTCGGCCAGGGCTGATTTTCCAAAACCGTCTGTTTATGCTCCAGGCTGGGAACGGCCATGCCGCAGCACACCCGCTTGGCGAAAGTGGACAGGAACAGCCCGGCCCTGGCGGCGCAGGAAAAAAGACGCCACGATCGCAACATATCATCAGATAACGCAAATATTGGCCGGCAGTGAAAGCATGTCCTTGAGCCATCGTCCCGTTGCCGAAGAAGAGATACCGCTCATCTGCGGTTTTCCGCAAAATGCAGGCGAACTGTTCTTCTGCTTCCCGCAGGCCACATTCCCGCTGACCGTGCCGCAGTTGCGCGAGGCAATCGCCCGACGCTCGGACTCAACGGTGGTTGAACTCAATGGCGCTGTTGTCGCTTTCGCCAATTTTTACCGATGGGAAACGGGCGGCTGTTGCGCGATCGGCAACCTCATCGTCGCCCCGGCAGCCCGCGGGCTGGGCGTGGGTCGATATCTCATCGAACGGATGATGGACATGGCTTTCACCAAGCACCAGGCCGCCGAGGTCAGAATTTCCTGTTTCAATCGAAACGTGGCGGGGCTGCTGCTCTACCCCAAGTTGGGGTTTCAGCCCTATGCCATTGAGCAACGGCAGGATAACAAGGGGAATCAGGTCGCGCTCATTCACCTGCGACTGCCGCGTCATCCGGCCTGATCCCTGCCCTCAATCGCCCGGCCACTCTTTGGTGGATCGTTTCGCTTGCGGCGCCATGCATGCAAGGCGCGGAAGAAAAGTTTTGACAAAACGTGTCGACAAGTGTAAATATATGGACATGAAAATCGATTATACCCGTACCCTTCCGGATGCTTGGCAACCGATGTCCCGCGTGTTCACCGCGCTTGGCGACGAACACCGCCAACGCATTCTCTTGCTGTTCGAAAAAAACGAACGACTCAATGTCGGCCAGATCGCCGAGGTTTCGACCCTGTCCCGATCCACGGTCTCGCATCATCTCAAAATCCTGCGCGAAGCCAAGGTGCTGAATTCGGAAAAAATCGGCAAGGAGGTTTGGTACTGGATAAACTGCCCCTACCTGGAGCAGGTGCTCGACAACGTCTTGACTTATGTCCGGAGCTTGGAATAAAATTTTCCCTGATATGTCGAAATGTTTAAAAATATAGTTTCAATCCGCTCGTTCTCCACTCTATCGTGAGGTGCCCGCATGTTTCGCTCATTGATCACGTTCCTGCTTCGAGTTTGCTGCCGTTTGCTCTTTCGGGTGTCGGTCCGGGGGGACAGCAACGCCTTCGCCGCCGAACGGTTACTGGTGGTGGCCAACCACGAATCTTTTCTCGACGGCTTGCTGCTCGGGCTGTTTCTGCCGCTCCGGCCGGTTTTCGTGGTGCATACCGTGGTGGCCAAAAATCGTTTTTTCCGCCTGGTTCTCTCCCTGGTCGACTACCTGGCCGTGGACCCGACCAATCCGATAGCCATGAAAAAAGTGGTGCGGTTGCTGGAGTCGGGGCGACCGGTAGTGATCTTTCCCGAAGGACGCATCACCACCACCGGCAGTCTGATGAAAGTGTATGACGGCCCGGCCTTTGTCGCCGCCAAAACCGGCGCCACCATCCTGCCGGTGCGCCTGGACGGCGCCTCGCGCAGTTATTTTTCCCGTCTGTCGGGCAAGACCCGGAAATCGCTTTTTCCCAAGATCCACATCACCGTCCTGCCCGTCACCCGTATTCCCATGCCCGAAGCGGCCACCGCCAAACTGCGCCGGAAAATGGCCGGCGAAGCCATGCGGCGCTTGATGCAGGAAATGATTTTTGCATCCAGGCCATCCCAAACCCTGTATACCGCGCTCTGCGACGCGGCGGAGATATTCGGCAGCACGCGCCGGGTGCTCGAAGATATCCGGCAAGTCGAATATTCTTACAAGGATCTGTTGCGAATAACCCTCGCGCTCAGCCGCCAGGTGGAACGAATCACGACGGAGAACGAACGGATCGGCTTGCTGCTACCCAACATGGCTTCCACCCTGGGCCTGCTGCTCGGCCTCTCCGCTCGCCGCCGGGTTCCGGCCATGCTCAACTACACCGCCGGCATGGAAGCCATGCAAGCGGCCTGCACCGCAGCGGAAGTCCGTCTCGTCCTGACCGCGCGCGCCTTTGTCGAACAAACCAAAATCGCGGATAAATTGTCCGGACTGCGCGGTATCGAACTGGTGTACCTGGAAGACCTGATCGGCCAGATCCGTCTGCCCGATAAAATATGGCTCTGGGCCTATGCGCTCCGATTCCCCAGAACCTTTGCCCTTCCCTCCTCTCCCGAGGATCCGGCGGTCATCCTTTTCACCTCCGGTTCGGAAGGCCAACCCAAGGGTGTGGTGCTCTCCCATCGGGCCATTCTCTCCAATATCGCCCAAGTACGGGCCGTGATCGATTTTTCCGTGGACGACAAGGTGCTCAACGCCATGCCGATTTTCCACTCCTTCGGGCTGACCGCCGGCACGCTGATGCCCGTTCTCACTGGGGCGGGGCTCTTTCTGTATCCCAATCCGCTCCATTATCGCATCATCCCGGAGCTGGTCTACGACCGCAACTGCACCGTTTTGTTCGGCACCTCGACGTTTTTGAACAATTACGCCCAATCCGCCCACCCGTACGATTTTTATCGGCTCCGCTATGTGGTGGCCGGGGCGGAAAAGCTCACCGAGACCGTGCGCAACCTGTGGTTCGAGAAATTCGGCATTCGCATTTTCGAGGGGTATGGCGCCACCGAAACCGCGCCGGTTCTGGCAGTGAATACCCCCATGGCGTATCGAACCGGCACGGTCGGCACCTTTCTGCCCGGCATCGAAGCCAGGGTGCTGCCGGTGCCGGGCGTGGAACACGGCGGCCTGCTCCACGTCCGCGGCCCGAACTTGATGAGCGGCTATCTCAAGGCGGATCGGCCCGGCGTGGTGCAAGCGCCGACTTCCGAACTGGGAGCGGGCTGGTATGCGACCGGCGATGTAGTGGACGTCGACGCCGAGGGATTCGTCAGCATCTTGGGGCGGCTCAAACGCTTTGCCAAGATCGGCGGAGAAATGGTCAGCCTGGAGGTGGTGGAAAAATTGGCCTCGGCCGTCTCACCGGAGCACAGCCATGGCGCCCTTGCCCTGCCGGACGAGTCCAGAGGCGAAGCCATCGTGCTGTTCACCACCGATGCCGACCTCACTCGTGCCCTGTTGGCCGCGGGTGCGAAAAAACTCGGCATTCCGGAATTGGCGCTGCCGCGTAAAGTGCACTTCCTGGACGCGCTGCCCCTACTGGGCACGGGA
Source organism: Desulfobulbus sp. (assembly GCF_031547805.1). Taxonomy (GTDB): domain Bacteria; phylum Desulfobacterota; class Desulfobulbia; order Desulfobulbales; family Desulfobulbaceae; genus Desulfobulbus. The sequence goes on along the minus strand of NZ_JAVBRQ010000035.1, from coordinate 117,479 downwards.
AAAATCGACTACCCGTCTCTCACCCGACGCGCCGGGGAACTTTCGGCATGAAACCTTCGGATCTTCTGACAAGGCGGGGTTTTCTCGGCCTGCTGGCCGGGGTCGCGGCCCTTGGCGCCACCGGACCCATCCTGGCAAAACCGCGTCTGCGCAATCCCTGCCGCCCGGCGGAATTTCCCGACCTGGAGCACTATCCGAGGCTCAATACCCTCTGGCAAGAGATCGATCCGCACCAGTTCTGGGACTGCCATGTTCATCTGGCCGGCACCGGCGACAGCAAGAGCGGCATTGTCCTTGGAGCGCAACTTGCTTCCGCCCGCCACCCGCTCCAGTACGGGCAGCGCCTTGTGTATATGAACGGCGGCTGCACCGATTCCAGCCAAGGGGTGGACATCAGTTACGTGTCCCGCTTGCTCCAACTGATCGATGCCATGCCCCAGGGCGCGAAGACCCTTCTGTTCGCCTTCGATCGTTTTCATGACGAGGCCGGGCGCCCGGATTCCGACAAATTGACCATGTACGTCCCGGACGAATACGCGCGCAGTCTTGCCGCAGCCTATCCGGCCCGATTCGAATGGGCCGCCTCCATCCATCCCTACCGCAACGACAGCCTGCCCGCCCTGCAACAGGCCGTAGCCGGCGGTGCCCGAGCGATAAAATGGTTGCCTTCGGCCATGGGCATAGATCCGGCCGCCCCTCGCTGCGACGATTTCTACCGCGCCCTGGCCACTGCCGATCTGCCCTTGATCGTTCACTGCGGCCAGGAGCAGGCGGTCGAAGGCAAGGGCCGACAGCACCTCAACAATCCACTCCGGTTACGCCGAGCGCTGGACGCCGGCGTCCGGGTCGTCGTCGCTCACTGCGCCTCCATGGGGACGGACATCGACTTGGACCGCGGACCGGCGGGGCCGAAAACCGACAGCTTCCGCCTCTTCAGCAGGATGATGGACGAACCGCGGGCACAGGGACTGCTTTTTGGCGACATTTCCGCCATTACTCTCCGCAACCGCCCATTGGCGATCACCAAGACCCTGCTTTCCCGAACCGACTGGCATTCCCGCCTGCTGCACGGCTCCGATTATCCGCTGCCAGGCATCCTGCCCCTGATTGCACCGGCCAGCTTGGCGCGGGCGGGCCTGTTGCCCGGAGATTCCATCGACGGATTGGAAAAATTACGCGAGCATAATCCCTTGCTTTTCGATTTCGCGCTCAAACGGCTGCTCCGCTGGCAGGGGAACTCCTTTGCCGCCTCTGTTTTTCAAACTCGTCTTTTTTTCACGAGGGCCTGACCATGAGTTCCCAGTTCAGTCTGTTCAATACGCCACGATTTCGGCCTTTCTTCATCACCCAGTTTCTCGGGGCCTTTAACGACAACCTGTTCAAGAACGGGTTGGTGGTCATGCTCACCTTCCAGGCGGCCGCATGGACGGATCTCAAAATCGAGATTCTGGCCAATTTGGCGGCCGGGATCTTCATCCTGCCGTTTTTTCTCTTTTCCGCAACCGCCGGCCAACTCGCGGACAAATACGACAAGGCCATGCTGGCCCGATTGGTCAAATTGCTGGAAATCGCCATCATGCTCGTGGCTGCCGCGGGATTTTGGCGGCACAGCCTGCCTCTGCTCCTGGGGGCCTTATGCCTGCTCGGTTGCCATTCCACGCTGTTCGGACCGGTCAAATACGCCATCTTGCCTCAACACCTGCGGCAAGAAGAACTGATGGGCGGCAATGCCCTCATCGAAGCCGGAACGTTCATAGCCATCCTCATTGGCACGCTGGCCGGCGGTCTGTTGGCCGGGGCCGCCCATCCCCTGTGGATAGCCGGTTGCGGCCTGCTGATCGCCGTCGCCGGGTACCTGACCAGCCGCAGCATCCCGACCGCGCCGCCGCCGGAGCCGCAATTACGCATCAATCCGAATCCGGTCACGGAAACCTGGCGCAACATCAATTTCGCCCGTGAAAACCGCTCCGTCTTCCTCTCCATTTTGGGTATTTCCTGGTTTTGGCTTTATGGCGCCCTGTTCCTGGCCCAATTCCCGGCCTACGCCAAAAATGTCCTGGGCGGCGGCGAATCGTCCGTCACCTTGCTGCTCGCCGTTTTCACCACCGGGATCGGTGCCGGTTCCCTGCTCTGCGAGCGGATGGCGGGCAAACGCATAGAAATCGGCCTGGTCCCCTTCGGTTCCATCGGCCTGACCCTGTTCGCCCTGGACCTTGCGCTGGCCTCTCCCGCGAATCCGGTGATCGGCGCCCACCTTGGCCTCTGGGCGCTGCTTGGCCAATTCTCGACCTGGCGCCTGCTGATCGACTTGCTTTTGATCGGCATGTTCGGAGGTTTTTTCATCGTTCCTCTTTACGCCCTGGTCCAGGTGCGCAGCGATAGCGGACACCGGGCTCGGATCATCGCCGCCAACAATATCCTCAACGCCTTGTTTATGGTCGTGGGGTCGATCGCGGCGGCGGCCATGTTGAGCGCGGGTTTGACCATTCCATGGTTGTTTGCCGTTGCCGCCGCCTGCAATGCCGCCGTCGCCTGTTACATTTACGGGCTGGTGCCGGAATTTCTCCTCCGCTTCCTGGCCTGGTTGCTGGCACATTGCCTTTATCGGCTGGACACGCAAGGCACGGAACATCTTCCCGAGGAAGGAGCGGCAATGCTGGCCTGCAATCATGTCAGTTTTGCCGATATTCCGATCATTTTGGCCGCCTCCCCACGGCCGGTCCGCTTTCTCGTGGAGCGTCGTTACGTGCAGCAGCCGCTGATCGGCTCTCTTTTGCGCCGCAGCGGGGCTATCGCTTTCCTCCATGGCGACGAACAGGAAGTACGGACCCAGGTGCTCGACCAAGCGGCAGAGGCCCTGGCCAAGGGCGAATTGTTGGCGCTGTTTCCGGAGATAACCCATACGCCGGACGGTGAAATACAGCCGTTCCAACCACTGGCCAGCCACATCCTGGCGCGTTGCCCCGTACCGGTCATTCCCATGGCTTTGCAGGGATTATGGGGCAGTGTTTTCTCGCGGATCGGCAAAAAAGCCCAGCGTTTCCTCGGCCGACGCGGCCTGTTCTCGCACATCGCCTTGACGGTCGGCGAGGCAATCCTTCCGGCCGACGCCACTCCGGAACACCTGCGAGCCGAGGTGATTCGACTGCGGGGCGAGCGTCGCTGACCGGAGTGTCTGCCGCAGGCAGGCAATCTCTCCGGCACACCTCTGTCAACGCAAGACGGAAGAAGGTGTGGCGGACATGCTGGAAACCGATTGTCACTCACATTCAGTCGATTGCATCCTGGAGGGTCTTCTGCCGATACTTCTGAGATCTCTCCGCACTGCGCTCGTCGAAACGACCAACAAAGGACGTCGAAACAAGGAGAACGTTGACACACGATCATCTCGAACGCAGCGAAAGATCTCGTTTGCTCGACCGGCCTCCCGGAGCGTCAAGAACACCGCCGATTGCCGGCAAACGAGCTTGGCTGAGGTTCGATGGTCATCAGATACTAAAAAAGGGATATCGTCCGGTCCTCAATTGAAGGACCAAGAATGTCCGCTGCACGTTTACCCAAGGACGTAACTCGGCTTTGCGGTTATAGAAAAATTCTATCCCCTTGCAGGGCAAACAAGATTATATTCGCCGAAGGGCTCCGCGGTCGCGAGCCATGGACCCTGGCCGCACCTGCCCTGCTTTCCCGGCCCCAGGAGGTGCCGAGGGCTTGCCCGGCCCGAACTCCACCGGGCCGGGCAAAACTTTGGGGGACGATGAACAAAGAGAAAGAGAGCTTCTCCGAACAGCGCATGCGCATAGTAACAGCAACTGAAAGGCCGCCTTCACTCACCAAGGCCCTTCTTGATATTTGGGAGGCCTCGGTTACGGCCACGCATCATTTTCTCTCATCCGACAACATTCAATCCATCAAACCTGTCGTTGCAACCGCGTTGGAGGCAATACCCTTGCTTGCCTATGCGGTGGATGCGGATAATATGCCGCTCGGTTTCATGGGTATCGACGGCAAGAAGATCGAAATGCTGTTCATCGGGCCGGAGCACAGGGGCCTGGGGCTTGGCCGCCTCTTCATTCATCATGCAGTCACAGGCCTTGGCGCGCAGTATGTCGACGTCAACGAGGAAAACGTTCAAGGAACGGCATTTTATCAGCACATGGGATTCCAGGTATGCAAACGCTCGGAGCATGACAGCCAAGGCAATCCCTTTCCCATTCTGCATATGAAGATGGAAATCCCGCCCGAGCATGCAAGCGGGCAAGGTCCTTGAATGCTCATCGCTCAGGAACCGAGCCAACAGGCATCGATCTTCCCTCCGGATTTTCATCAAAATTTGAATGCGCAATGAAATGAAATTATTTCCTGGCTCGACCACAGCAATCTGCACCATGCTCGCCTTCGCATCTCCCGCCGCGGCGTGGGAAGGCTACGACCGCAAGACCGGCACCTACATTGAAATCGAGGAAGGCCAAACCGTGCACTCGAGGCGGGAAATCGAGTATTACGATTTCGGCCGACGCGAATATCGCCGGGGAAGCGTCGAATCCGTCCACGATGACGGCGCATCCGTGGAGATCGAGGTGTACGACCGGCACTCGGGGGAATACCGAACCTTCGAGATGGAAAGCGAGTGAAACCGCAGCCGCCCCCTCCCCTGTTCCTGCCCTGCACCCGTGAAGAGATGGCCGAGTTGGGCTGGGAAACGCTCGACGTCATCCTGGTCACCGGCGATGCCTACATCGACTCGCCCTTCATCGGGGTGGCGGTGATCGGCAAGCTTTTGCTCCAACACGGCTTCAAGGTGGGGATCGTCGCCCAGCCCGACTGCCGTTCGGCCGAGGATATCTGCCGGCTCGGCCAGCCCCGCCTTTTTTGGGGGATCACCGGCGGCTCCATCGATTCCATGGTCGCCAACCGCACCGCTTCCGGCCGCAAGCGCCACACCGACGACTACACCCCCGGCGGCGACAACACCCGCCGGCCGGACCGGGCGGTGATTGCCTACGCCAACCTGATCCGCCAGCATTGCAAGCGCACCGCGCCCCTGGTGCTGGGCGGCATCGAGGCCAGCCTGCGGCGCCTGGCCCATTACGACGCCTGGGACCGGCGGGTACGGCGCTCGATTCTCGTCGACGCCAAGGCCGATTACCTGCTCTACGGCATGGCCGAGCGCAGCGTGGTCGAGCTGGCCCGGGCCCTGGCGGCCGGGCAATCGCCAACCGCCATCCGCGGCCTGTGCCACCTTGCCCAAGAGCCGCCGGCCGAGGCCCTGCTTTTACCCTCGCACCAGGAGACCGCCACCGACCACCAGGCCTTTGCCGCCATGTTCCGCGCCTTCTACGACCACAACGATCCGCTCACCGCCCGGCCCCTGGCCCAGCAGCAGGACAGCCGCTACCTCGTCCACAACCCGCCGCAGCCGGTGCTGACCACGGCGGAACTCGACGCGATCCACGAACTGGAATTCGCCCGCGATCTCCACCCCTGCCATCGCCAGGACGGGCCGGTCCGGGCGCTCGACACCATCCGCTTTGCCTTGACCACCCACCGGGGCTGCTACGGCGAGTGCAATTTCTGCGCGATTGCCGTGCACCAGGGCCGCACCGTCCAGAGCCGGAGCATCGATTCCCTGGTGCGGGAAGCGACCCGCCTTGCCGCCCATCCGGCATTCAAGGGAGTGATCGCCGATGTCGGCGGCCCGACCGCCAACATGTACGGTTTCGAGTGCGCCAAGAAACTGGCCAAGGGCGCCTGCCGCGACCGGCGCTGTCTGTTCCCCGAGGTCTGCCCGAGCCTCAAGCCGAACCACGGGCCGCTGATCGAACTGCTCCGCCGGCTGCGCGCCATCGCCAAGATCAAAAAGATCGCCGTGGCCTCGGGCCTGCGCCACGACCTGATCCTCGCCGACCGGACCCACGGCCTCGCCTATCTGCGCGAGATCGTCCGCCACCACGTCTCGGGGCAGCTGAAAATCGCGCCGGAACATAGCAGCGATGCCGTGCTGGCGGCCATGGGCAAGCCGGGCACCGAGGCGCTGCTGCGCTTCCGGAGCCTGTTCAACCGCCTGACCAGGGAAGAGGGGCTTGAGCAATACCTCACCTACTATCTGATCGCCGCCCACCCCGGCTGCACCCAGGCGGACATGGAGGAGCTGCGGGCCTTTTGCCTGCGCCGGCTGCATCTGCTGCCTCGCCAAGTGCAGCTGTTCACCCCCACGCCCTGCACCTGGTCCACCCTCATGTACTGGACCGGGATCGATCCGTTCACCGGCGAGGCCTGTTTCGTCGAAAAGAGTGAGGCCGGCCGGGAGCGGCAGAAGGCGGCCATCACCGGCCAAGCGCAGCAGCGGCCAAGCCGCCGGCCGCCGGGTCCGGCTGCGCCCCCCCGCCGAAAACGATCCTCCTGACCGGGCATTTCCGCCGCCACGCCACAGCCGCCCTAGTGCACCGGAAAATCGAAAAAGGTTGTCGGAAAGGGCTCGTTGTCGAGGGTGAAGTGCCACCACTCCCTGGCATACGGCGCAAAACCGTGCTTTTGCATGAGCTGTCGCAACAGCAGGCGGTGCGCCCGGGCCGCGGCGGGCACCGAGGGGCTGTCCGGCCAGGACTTGGGAGCAAACAGGTCAAACCCTGACCCCATGTCCAAACCGGGGTCGGAGGGACCGGCGGCACTGGCGGTGAGGGTCACGTCCACCGTGCTGCCGCGGCTGTGGCTCGACTTTGCGGCGATGTACCCCTCCTTGAACAGGTTTTCCTTGCCCAGCTCCGGATAGAATTCCCCTTGCATGCGCGTATCGCGCGGATCTTCGGCCCAACGGACGAAATGCTCCACCGCCCGCTGAGGCCGGTAGCCGTCGAACACCTTCAGGCTAAGACCGAAGGGACGCAACTCGTCCTGGACCGCCTTGAGCGCCAGGGCCGCCTTTTCGGTGAGGATGCAGCGGGGACGCAGGTAGCCGTCGATGGGCCTTCCCACGAAATTGTGGGCGGTGGCATAGCGAAGCTCGATCTTGATGTCGGGTATCACCCGGTCCAGATAGACGAATCCGGTCGGCAGGCCCGGTTCCTGTCCGCCCCCCCACGCAGTCGTCCCGAACAGGCAGGCGAGCGCGAAGCAGAGCCTGCGGAGAAAAAGAGTTTTTTTGATTTCCATGTCACGCTTCCTGGCGGACCGGTTGTCCGGGCATGGCTCGATTGCGGGCGCGGGCGGCCAGGCCGGAATCGAGACCGCCGGATCGAGGTTGCTGCCAGGCAGGCACAAAAAAGAAGAGAGCACAAACACCGCTTTGAAAATTCGCTCATTTATCGTATATAAGCCGACACAATCGGCCGGCTGCCCGATGCGGCCCGCCCGCTCGTCGATACTCTCCGTAACCGAAGCGATGCCCACTTCCTCCTCCTCATCGGCGGCCCAGTCCGCCGTCAACGTCGACGATGCCGGCGACTGGTTTCCGGAAAACCTGGCGCGGATCAACGCGCGGCTGATGCAGCTTGCCGCCCATTCTTCCGTTGCCAGGCCGGCGGCGGTGTTTGATTTCGACAACACCTGCATTTTCCGCGATGTGGGCCAGGCCGTATTCTGCTATCAACTGCAACATCTCCACTATCGCCTTGCCCCGGAGCAACTGGCCGCGATCCTGCCCCGGCCCGAGGGCCAACTGGCCGGCCGGCCGTTGGCCGCCATCGTCGCCACCCTGGTTCAAGCCTACCGGACGCTTTTTCCGCTGCTGCTCGCCGGCCGCACGGCAAAGGCCCTGAGCCTGCCCGAGGCCCGGATTTTTGCCGCCCTGCTGCTCTGGTTCACCATCCAGGCCCGCAAGGACGAACGGCTGGGACCGCTCTACGTGCTGCCGTTCATGGCCAAGCTGCTGGCCGGGTTCACCACCGTTGAATTGCGATTCCTGGCCATGGACGTGGTGCAGGCGGCAGGCCTGGAGCCGCTCGACGAGGCCACCCTGAGCGCAGAGGCGCCGGCCCCGATCGGCCGCATCGAGGCGAGCTATCCCCGCGGGCTGCACCCCTATCCGGAAATGCTGGCACTGATGCGGCGATTGGCTGGGCTGGGCATCGAACGGTACGTTATTTCGGCGAGCGCCGAATGGCTGGTGGAGGGGGCGGCGAGCTGGCTGGGCTTTCCGGTGGAGGCGGAGCGGGTATTCGGCATCCGGGTCGGCCTGGATGCGGGCGAAGTGCTCACCATCAGCGATCCCCTCGATTATCCGGTCACCTACCGCGAGGGCAAAACCGAAGTCATCCGCCGCTGGATCGGCTCCCGCCCGATGCTCGTGGCCGGGGACGCCGACACCGACTACGAGATGCTAACCCTGCCCGAGGTCGATCTCCGCCTGCTGCTCAACCGGCGGCAACGCGGTCTAATCGCCACCCTGTACGAGGAGCGGCACGTCCTGGTGCAAGGGCTGGACCTGGCCACCGGCCGCTTCCGGCCAGCGCGGGAGTCGATCTAGACCGAAAAGACCGTGCCCCGGCGCCGGATTTCCCGGACAACACGACCCTTGGACTTGCCTTATTTCTTCAAGGCCGCGGCGAAATCGAGCATCCGCTGGATCGGGATGCGGGCCCGGGCCGCCAGTTCCGGCGCCACCTGGATCTCGCCCTCGCCGGTTTCCAGCACCCGCGCCAATTTCTGCAAGCTATTCATCTCCATCCAGGGGCAGCGGGCGCAACTCTCGCAAGTGGCGCCCTCGCCGGCGGTCGGCGCGCCCAGCAGGATCTTGTCCGGCGCCAGTTGCCGCATCTTGTTGAAGATGCCGGCGTCGGTGGCCACGATGAATTCCCGGTTGGGCAAATCCCGCACCGCCTGGATCAGGGCGGTGGTGGAGCCGACCACATCCGCCTGCGCCACCACCTCTTCCGGCGATTCCGGATGCACCAGCACCGCGGCCTGGGGATGGAGCGCGCGCAGGCGCGTCAGCCCCTCGGCCTTGAAATCCTCGTGCACCACGCAGGAACCCGGCCAAAGAATCATCTCCACCCCGGTCAGACGCTGGACGTACCGGCCGAGGTGCCGGTCCGGCCCCCAGAGGATTTTTTCCCCCTTCTCGGCCAGGTGCTTGACCACCGACAGGGCGATGCCCGAAGTCACCACCCAATGGGAGCGGGCCTTGACCTCGGCGCTGGTATTGGCATAGACCACGACGGTGTGGTCGGGATGACGGTCGCAGAAGTCGGTGAACAGATCGATCGGGCACCCCTCGTCAAGGGAGCAAGTGGCCTCGGGCGCGGGCATCAGCACCCGCTTTTCGTTGCTGAGGATCTTGGAGGTCTCGCCCATGAACCGGACTCCGGCCACCACCAGGGTTTGGGCCGGATGGGCGGCGGCGAACCGGGCCATTTCCAAGGAGTCGGCCACGCAGCCGCCGGTGGCCTCGGCCAGATCCTGCAGATCCCCGTCGGTATAGTAATGGGCCACCAGGACCGCATTCTGTTGGCGCAGCATGGCCGCGATCCGCTCCTTCAGCGCCTCCTTGTCCGCGGCGGGCAGCTCGGGCTTGAAAGGATGCGGCGGGACCGCGATCCGGGGAAGGATGACATCCGCCAGGGTTTCTCGTGCTCCGTTCTTCATGGCAAGTTCCAGGGTCGTAAGTTCGATCAAAAAACCGGGGCATTCCCGCCGCCGGGCGCAACGCGAGGCTCCCTACTACCGCAAAATACCGCGCCCGACAACCATTTTCACCGCAGCCTCCGACCACTTTCCTCCTCGGTCCGGAAAGCGTTGCCGGCGGATGCACAAAGTCGAATTCCGTGGTTCCCTGTCGGCGCATCGTACGTTATACTATCGACATCCAGGCAACCCGTTTCCCCGTGATTAGCCATGCATGTCTACCCCTCAGAACTCGTCGCGCTCATCACTCAGCGTTGGGAAGCCATGTCCGCGGCGGCCGAAGGCGGCGGCGAACCGGGCACCGGCGTGCTGCCGGGCAAGGAAGCACTGGAGCGGCTGATCTCCACCTGCTATCAGGTCAGCATGATGCGCGAGGAGGACCGGCCGGTGACCCTGCGCCTGATCCTGGCGCCCTCCACCCTCTTTCCACCCGACCAGGGGCCGCCCAAGGGCTTTCTCCGCCTGCTCTTCTCCAGCCCCCGCCCCTTCCACGAATACGAGCTGCGGCGGCTTTCCCCGGCCATCGATTTCGAACGCTCCCTGATCGCGGTCGAGCCGCATCCGGAAAGGACCTTCCAGATCTGGGGGGTGGTCAACTCGGGCATCCGCTGGCTCCAGGAGGAGCGCGGCGGCAACAAGAAGACCAAGCAGCTGCCCGATGTCTTTGTGGTCCATGTCACCGGGCCGGGCATGCTCACCCTCTGCCGGGGGCTCAAGATCATCGCCACCCTCAACGGCGGCAGGATCATCGATTCCACCGCCAATGCCTTCCATTCCATGTGGATGAACAAGCTGTTCACCAAGGAACGGAACCTCCTGCTGCAATTGCACGAGCAGTTCCGGGCCAGCGTGCTCTATCCGGTGGCCCGGATTCAGGACGACTTCATCGAGAACCTGCAGTTTCAAATCCTGAAGCGGGTGCTGAGCGTCAGCCGGATGTCGCGCCACGGCGGCACCTTCATCGTCTTTGCCGATGAGCATCCACTCGAATGGGCCACCGGCGACAATCCCTACCTCCTGATCAAGTACCGTTTCCGGCAGGACGAGGCCATCCAGCGCCAGCAGAACCTGATGATCCGGACCATCCGCCTGGCCACCACCGCCCTGGGCGACATCAAGGATCCGGACAAGGTCATCACCTGGAAGGATTACGTGGATCTCCGCCATGAATCGTCGGTCTATGACCTCGAGGAAGCCTTGTACGAGCACGCCCAGTTCGTGGCCAACCTGGCCGCGGTCGACGGCGCGGTGGTGATCAGCAACAGGGGGCCGATCGGCTTCGGGGCCATGATCGTCGGCTCGCTCGACAAACTGACCGAAGTCGCCATCGCCAGCGACGCCGAAGGCAAGATGGTCAGCCTGGTCAAGATCGAAGGCTACGGCTCACGGCATCGTTCCGTCTACCACCTGTGCAACACCCTCCACCAGGTGATGGCCATCGTCGTCTCCCAGGACGGCAACATCCAGCTGGCCAAGTGGCGCAACGGCATCGTCACCTGCTGGGATTTGACCACCCAGATGTTCATCGGCGATACCTGACCGCCCACCTCTCACCCCGCCGTCTCAATCGACCACCTGCCGCAGCCGCCGTTTCGCCACCGGCCACAGGGCCAGGGTGCAGCCGACCGCCGCCACCCCCATCCAGCCCAGCATCCGGATCTTGTCCGGCCATTCGAGCGAGAACAGCCACATGGACAGGGCGCCGACCATGAAATAGAAGAAGACCATCAGCGACGAGGCCGCGCCGGTATCCCGATCGACCTGTTCGAGGATCAGGTTGTTGCTCGCCGGCCGGCAGAAGGAAAAGGCAAAGGTGAGGCCGAACATCGGCAGGGTCAGCCGCCAGGGCAGGGGGATCCAGGGGCAGAGCAGCAGCAGCGAGGCCGCGAGCATGCCGGTGAAGGCCCAGGGCAGTAGCCGGGTGACCGAGGTATACCGAGCCACCCGGGAAAAGGTCAGGGGCGCCAGGACGAAGGCCAGGGCGTTGAAGCCGAAAAAGTAGCTGAACTGGCGCTCGCTAAACCCCAGCCGGGTGATGTAGAGATCGGGCGAGCCGCCGATGAAGGCAAAAACCGGCACGCAGGTGAAGGAAAGGGTCAGCAGCAGGAGCATGTAGCGGCGGTTGGCAAAGAGGCGCAGGTAGCTGGCCGCCACCTGGATCAGGCTGGGAGCCAGACGCTGCCGCAGGGATTCGTCCATGCGCCACACCCCGACCAGGGCCACGCCCCCCAGCAAGGCCTGGAGCAGGAAAATCCAGCGCCAGGAAAACAGGGTGAGGGTCCAACCGCCGAGGATCGGGGCGATCATCGGCGCGGCGGCGACAATGGCCCCGATCTGGACAAAAACCCGCTGCCGCTGCAGGCCGGAGAACCGGTCCTTGCTGACCGCGAACACGATGGCCGAGGCGGCCGCCGCTCCCGCCCCCTGGAGAATCCGGCCCCAGATGAGCATGGCCGGGCTTTGCGCCACCGAGCAGAGCAGGCAGGCAACGATGAACACCGCCACCCCGACGAGCAGGGGCGGCCGGCGGCCATAGCGGTCGGAAAGCGGGCCGTACAGCAACAGAAAGGCGCAGTAGGTCACGAAAAAGGCGACCAGGGTCAGGTTGATCGTCACCAGCGGCGCCTGCCATTCGTGCTGCAGCAGGGGCAGGGCCGGCAGATACATGTCGGTGGCCAGCGGCGGAAAGGCCGACAGCAGCGCCAACAGCAAAATGATCGGAGGAAAATGCTTCCTGAGCATACCGAGAAGTCCCATCCGGCCTGTTTCCTTTCTCGTGCAATGGGCAGGGCGAAACGGGAAACCGGAACCTCCGGGATGGTTTCCCTCCCGGCTTCTGCTTTCGCCCAATAAGAGGAATCAGTGGGGCGCGGCTGCGAAAAGCTCGTCCAACGACTCCTGCAGGTTGGTCATGGCATAGGGCTTGGCCAGCACGCCGGCAAAGCCGTGGGCCTGGTATTCTTCCATCACCGGATCGTGAGAATAGCCGCTGGACACGATCAGGCGGGCATCGGCATCCAGGGCCAGGATTTGGTTCGCGGCCTCCAGCCCTCCCATGCTGCCGGGAACGGTCAGGTCCATCAGCACCGCCGAATAGGGCGTCCCCTGTGCCATGGCCTCCGCATACAGGCGGACGGCCTCGCCACCGTCGGCACAGGCGCGAGCCTCGTACCCCAGGTGTTTCAGCATGGTCGCGGCCAGGTTGCGGATGATCACCTCGTCGTCCATGACCAGGATTGAGTGTTTCCGCTGGTCGTGGGCCGCGCGATCATCGGTCGGGGGCAGGGAGGCGCCCTCCGGCAGGATCTTGTCGGTGGCCGGCAGCAGAATGGTGCAGACGGCGCCCTTGCCGGCCGCCGACTCGACGCCGATATGGCCGCCGTGCCGGTTGACGATCGAGTAGGCCGCCGCCAGTCCCAAGCCGCTGGCCGTTGCCTTGGTGGTGAAGAACGGATCGAAGATACGCCCCATGATCGACTCGGGAATGCCGTCGCCCTCGTCGGCGACCGCAATCCGCACATAATCGCCTGTGGGCAGGGCCAGGGTGTTGTCGGCCTCGAGCCGGGCGTTGTCGGCACTGATGCGGATCGCGCCGCCGTTCGGCATCGCCTGGACCGCATTGGCGATGACGTTGTTGAGTACCTGGGCCATCTGGCCGGCATCGGCCTTGATCGACCGCACCGCCCCTTGTACCTGGATTTCGGCCCGGACATCCTTTTTCCGCAGCATCATTGCCGCCGCCTCGTCGATCAGCGGCCGGACCGCCATCACGTTTTTGACCGGGCCGCCGCCCTGGGCAAAGGTCAACAACTGGCGGGTCAATTCGGTCGCCCGCCTGGTGGCGTCCTCGGCCATATCCAGGGTGGGCCGGGCCGCGTGCGCCGGGTCGAGCAGGGTCCGGGCATAGGACAGATTGCCCATGATCCCTGTCAGAATGTTGTTGAAATCGTGGGCGATACCCCCGGCCAACGCCCCGATGGATTCCAATTTCTGCACCTTGACCAACTCGTTGTGCAGGTGTTCCCGCTCGGTGATATCGGTAAAGATGATCATGATCCGGTTATTGATCAACTGGGTGTTGGCGATGACATGGCGGATCTGGCCGTTCTTGCAGGCCACCTTGACCTCGTAAGGACGGGCCGGCTCGCCGCCCTGCTCGAGGCGTTTGACCGCGTTCCGCCAGAGAGAAAGCACTTCCTTGCGGTAGTCGGGATCGGGATAGGCCAGCAGAAACCACTGGTCGTCGGTGGGGATTTCGTCGAGGCTGTAGCCGAACCGTTCGGAGAAATTGACATTGATATATTCGACGGTGCGGCCGCTGGTCAGGCCGACTCCCACCGGCATGGCATCGAGGATGTCGAGGAGTTCCTGCCGGCTTTTGCGCAGATGGTCCATGGTTTCCCGGCTGGCGCCGATTTCCCGTTTCAGCGTCAGATACAACAGCCAGGCGGTCACCAGCACGAACAACCAGTCTTTGAAGATATCCGCCGCGGCGTGGAGTACCGGTCTGTCGATAAGCAAGTCGACGGCCAGGTCAGAAAAAAAGGTCCAGGGTATGGCAACGGTCAGATACAGGGCGACCATGGACAGCGGCCTTTGAATCCGACCTGCTAACGCATTTATTTCCATGTGTTTTGGTGGTTGCGACCAAGCAAAGGCAAGACTGAAAACGAAGCGTTCTTCCTGCGAAGGACGCCGGGGTGGACATTTTATTGTAGCAAGGAACAGGGGACGGGACAATCGCTTCCCGCACCTGATCCGGAAAGATTCCTACCGAATTACCTCTTCATCTTGCCCGCGGCGGCAGGCCCGGATGTGGCGCGGCGACGCCGGTCAGGCATCCAACGGCAAAATGACCCTAAAGACGCTGCCCTCGCCGACGCGGCTGCTGACCGTGATGCTGCCCTGGTGTTTTTCGACGATGTTTTTGGCAATGGGCAGGCCCAGGCCGGTTCCCCGGTTCTTGTCGGTGTAGAAGGGCGCGAAGACCTGTTCGAGTTTCTCCGGTGGAATGCCGAGCCCGGTATCGGCCACCTCCAGCATCACCGCGTTTTCCGCCACCAGGAAGGCGGTCTCCAGATACAGATCGCCGCCCTCGGGCATGGCCTGGATGGCGTTGAACGCCATGTTGAGGGCCACCTGATACATTTGTTCGGCATCGAACAGAATATCGGGCAGGTCATCGGCCAGGGCGGTGTGCACCCGCACGCCCTTGTGCTGGAACTCGGATTCCATGAACGACACCAGCCGTTCGACCACCGAATTGAGCGAGCCGGAGGAACGGTACAGATCCCTGGGGCGGGCGAAATCGAGGAACTGGCGGACAATGCCGTCCAGCCGCGAGGTCTCCTGGACGATGATGTCCGCCAATTTTTCGTTTCCCGGCGCCACCTTGCCGATCCGGTTGCCGAGGATTTCCGCGGTCGAGCGGACGATGCCCAGCGGATTCTTGATCTCGTGGGAAACCGCCGCCACCATCTTGCCCAGGGTGGCAAGGCGTTGGGCCTCGCCCAACTGCTCTTCCAGCCGCAGCCGTTCCTCGGCGCGCTCGGCCATGATCCGGTTGGCCCGGACCACGATCAGGCTGAGGATGGTGAACAGCACGGACATGATCACCAGCGACAGCACGATAACCCGGGACTGGAGCATGATGATGGCCTCGAAGTCCTCGGACAGGTCCTGAACGACCTCGATCACCCCCATGATCTCGCCGGTGCGCTCGCCCAGCTTGTTTTCCTGGCGAAAGGGCACGTAGGTCTTCAGGGTGCAGAACACCTCGGCATTGCCCGGCAGCAGGTTGAGCAGGCTGCCGCCGGTGATCAGCATCGAATTGCTCTCGCCCCTGGCCGCCTTCTGGTATTCCAGGCCGCCCATGTCGCGCTTGCCCATCAACGCGGTGACGGTGGAATAGGCGATCCTGTTCTGCTCCGGTTCGTAAATGGTGACCGATTCGATCCGCATGCCGCGGGTGATGTTGGTGATGATCTGATCCAGGCGTTCGAACTGGTCTTTCTCGGACAGCGATATTTTGCCGGAACGCACCACGGTGGGCAGGACGAACTGCAAAAACACCTGCCGGTTGACATAGTCGGCAAACAGGCGGGAATAGGCTTCGCTCCGCTGAAGCAGCACGCTCTTGGCGTTGGCGGCGATCATCCAGGACAGGAGGAAGGAGGCGATCAGGATCAGCACCAGCGAGGTGAAGGCGAAGTACTTGACCAGTTCGAACGGCAGGAGCGTGTCGCTCTTGTCGCGGCGCCGGATGGTGCGCCAGATTTTGCACACCACCGGAATCCGCAGCCGCTTGCGCAGGTTTTTCAGCCAAAATACCCGCAGCAGCCGCCACCAACGCGACGGATCCGGCCATTGCCACCCCTGCCAAAGTCGGGAGACGTCGGGGAGTTTCGGAACGTTCGTCCGTTGCGGCAATTTCAACCATTGCGGCAGCCGAGGCCACTTGAGGAGCTGCCGCAAGCGCAACAGCTTGCCCTTTCTGGGCTTTTGCGAGCGCCTACGGACGTGCATGGCAGACTCCGCAGCGGCTGCAGATCGCCGGTTCGCACGGGCCGGTCGCGCGTCCGTGCAAGGCCCGTTGATACTCCTCCCAGAGATAGCCGGGCCGGATGCCCTGGTCGATCACCTCCCAGCACATCCGTTCTTCCCGGCCCCGTGGCCGGATCGCGAACTGCCAGGGATCGAGTCGGTTGTGCTTGCAGGCCTGCTTGAACCCCTGGCCGGTGCCGATGGCCAGCAAGACCGGACCGATCCTGCGATCGGCCCTGGCGTACACCGCCTGGTGCAGGGCCTGCTCGGGATGGTCGAATTTGAGGCGGAGATTGGCTTTGGCGCTCAGCATCCGGCGAAGATACCTGATTTTTTCCTTCAGCGCCAGCAGGGCCGTAGCCTCGGTGGCCGTGGCGGCCTCGGCCGCGGTCAGGCCGCCGAAAGCACAGTACTGGAACGGGGTCCACGGTTTGGGGACAAAGCAGTTGATCGACAGGGTCAACACCGACACCCGGCCCCGATTCCGGCCGATCGGCAGGATGCCGGCCTGCAACCGTTCGACCAGACGGACCAGCTCCTCCAGGTCGGCGGGGGTCTCGGAGGGCAGGCCGATCATCACGTAGAGCTTGAGATGGAGGATGCCAGCCCGCACCAGGCGTTCGGCTGCGGCCAGGAGGTCGTCTTCGCCCAGTCCCTTGTTGATCAGCAACCGCAGCCGCTCCGAGGCCCCGTCCGCGGCGATGGCCACGCTTTTCAGGTTCGAGGCGGCAAGCAGCTCCAGGGTTTGGTCGGAGATGCGGTCGGCCCGGAGCGACGAAAAGGAAAGGGAGCAGTTGTGCTCCTTGAGATAGCCGGCGATCCGGTCGACGGTCTCGCCACCGGCCATCTCCATGCCCAGAAGCCCGATGCGGTCGACCGCCGGGGGCCGCTCCTCCAAGCCGTTGAGGATGGCCTCGGCCGACCAGAGCCGGGGCGGCCGGTAAATGAAGCCGGCGGCGCAAAACCGGCAGCCCCGGCTGCAGCCCCGCCCCAACTCCACCATGTACATGCCCAGCTCCGCCTCGGGCGACAACAGGGTCGAGTGGGCGGCCCGTTCCGGCTCCGAAGCAATGACCTTGCTCACCCGTGGCGGCAGTTCCGCCGGCGCCTCGATCGCCGTGACCGCGCCATCGGCCGACCAGGTGAAGCGATAGCTGCCCGGCGCATAGCAGCCCGGTAGGCTGGAGGCGATCGCAAGCAGCAGCCGGTCGCGGGGCGTGTCGCCATATCCGGCCAGGGCCTGCATCAGGGGCTTCAGGATGGGTTCGGCCTCGCCGATCACCATCAAATCGGCGAACAGGGCCAGGGGCTCGGGATTGAGGAAGACCCCGACCCCGCCCAGCACCACCAGGGGATTGCCCGGCCCCACGGTCTGGCCGCGGTCGGCGGCATAGGCCGGCAAGCCGCCCGCGGCCAGCATGGCGGCCAGTCGGGGATAGTCGTG
The DNA here is from genome assembly GCF_031547805.1 of Desulfobulbus sp. GTDB lineage: Bacteria > Desulfobacterota > Desulfobulbia > Desulfobulbales > Desulfobulbaceae > Desulfobulbus. The sequence continues at coordinate 99,874 of NZ_JAVBRQ010000035.1, read as the reverse complement.
CTCGAAACTGATCGAGCCGAACACCAGGGGGAAATCGTGCAGCGGCCGGGAGGACTCCAAGGAGCGCAGGGGCTGGTGGTCGGCGGGATAGACAAAGCGTTCGCACACCACGCCTTCGTCGCGGTTGAGCAGGCTGTAGACCAACTGGAAACCGAGATTGGAGACCGCCACCGGATAGGTGTTGGGGTAGAGCAGCGCCACCGGCATCCGGTCCTTCCATTTCTTGCGGACCGTGCCCGTTTCGGCGGCAAGGGGTGATGGGGCGCTGGCAATCATGGATCCGAGGGTCGATGGCGAAAAAGCATGGATAAACGAGGGGCAAGCGGCAAGTCGCGGCCGGTCAAGACAAAACGGGGGAATATCCCGCGGACATTCCCCCGTTGCAAACCAAGATGGCGCCGGCGTCGATCCCCCGGCCCGCTCCCGTTTTCAGTTGGCCTTCTTGCGGAGATAGGCAGGCTCGTCGTAGTCGTTGTTGATGTCGTGCTCATCGAAGATCGGTTTGGGCATGCGCGGCAGCCCTTTGGGCAGAAGATTGGGCTTGGCGATGCTGACCGGTGTAGTCTCGGAGAGAACGGCCTCCTCGTCGAAGATCCGGGGCAAGCGACTCCTGCTGCTGCCGGCTGCCGGGGCCTGCTGCTGCCCTCCCTGCCGGGGCCGCTTCACCTCGATCTGCGACACCTCGGGCTCCTCGATGCTGGAGATGCCGGTGGCGATCACCGTGACCCGCAATTCCTCGCCCAACGACTCGTCGAACAGGGCGCCGATGATAATGTTGGCGTCGTCGTGCGCCTTCTCCTGGATCAGGGCCGACGCCTCCATGAACTCGTTCATGGTCAGGGTTTCCTTGGCCGCCGAGATGTTGATCAGGATGCCGCGGGCCCCGTCGATGCCCACGTCCTCGAGCAGCTGGTTGTCGATGGCGCGCTTGGCCGCCTCGGTGGCGCGGTTGTCGCCCACCGCCGAGCCGGTGCCCATGATCGCCGGCCCGACCTCCTTCATGACCGTCTTGAGGTCGGCGAAGTCGACGTTGATGTGCCCCGGCAGATTGATCAGGTCGGTGATGCCCTTGACCGCCTGCAGCAGGACATTGTCCACCATCTGCATCATGTCGACCAGGGTGGAATTCTTGTTCATCAGGCTCAGGAGCCGGTCGTTGGGCACGGTGATGATGGTATCCGAGAATTCCTTCAGCCGCTCCCAGCCGGACTCGGCGTTGCGCATCCGCTTTTTCGCCTCGAAATAAAACGGCTTGGTGACAACCGAAACCGTCAACGCACCGGATTCCTTGCTTAATTTGGCGATAACCGGTGCCGCGCCAGTGCCGGTGCCACCGCCCAGGCCGGCGGTGATGAAGACCATGTCCGCCCCCTTGAGCACGGCCTGCAGGTCTTCGTAGCTTTCCTGGGCAGCCTCCCGGCCCATTTCCGGTTCGGCCCCGGCCCCCATTCCCTTGGTGATTCCCGGCCCCAACTGCAGCCGGATATCGGCACGGGATTTTTCAAGGGCCTGCATATCCGTGTTAGCCGCAATGAACTGCACGCCCGCCAACCGGCTCTCGACCATGGTATTGATGGCGTTGCCACCACCGCCGCCGACTCCGATCACCTTGATTACAGCTACAGTTTCCTCTTCGGCCATCCTGAAAGCCATGAGTCTCTCCCAAGAAAAATTTCCGATAAAATTCCCTGAAATATACCACCGGTCCCGGTGATGCTAAAGGGAAAACACCGTTGGTTCAGACGATATTCTTCATCCACTTTTTCAGCTTGGTGACCATGTTGCCGGCTTCCTTCGGCACATAGGTCTTGGCCTTGCTGCCATACAACACCAGCCCGACCCCGGTGGTACATCGGGGCGAGCGGATATCCTCGATCCGGCCGGACACTCCCTGCGGGTAGCCGATCCGGACCGGTAAGTCGAAAATCTGTTCCGCCATCTCGACAATATTGGCCAGGAGCGCGGTGCCGCCGGTGATGACGATGCCGGCGTTGATCCGGTTCCGGTATCCGGAGGCACAGATGTTCTTGTTGACCATCTGCAGGATCTCCTCCATCCTGGCCTCGAGGATTTCCACCATGATCCGCTGCGAAACCTTGCGCGGCTTGCGGTCGCCGACCGTGGGCACCTCGATGATGTGGTTCTCCTTGATCATCGAGGAGAGCGCCCCACCGTACAGGTATTTCAGCTCTTCCGCCTCCTGCAGCGGCGTGCGCAGCCCCACCGACAGGTCGCTGGTGAGGTTGTTGCCGCCCAGGGCCAGCTCCCAGGTGTGCTTGATGGTGCCGTTGCAGAAGATGGCCAGGTCGGTGGTGCCGCCGCCGATGTCGATCAGGGCCACGCCCAACTCCATTTCGTCCTTGCCGAGCACGGTCAGGGACGAGGCCACCGACTCGAGCACGATTTCGGCCACGTTGAGGCTGGCCCGGTTGCAGCTGGTCACCACATTGTGTAGCGCGGTGACATCGGCGGTGACGATATGGACGTTGGTCACCAGGCGAACCCCGGTCATGCCCAGGGGGTTCTGGATGCCGGTGTGGTCGTCCACCATGTACTCCTGCGGCAGGACGTGGATGATCTGCTGGTTATCCGATATCTTGACCGTCTGGGCCGCCTGGATGACGGCCTCGATGTCCTTTTCCTTGATTTCCTGGTTGTTGATGGCAATGATGCCCGGCGAATTGAAGCCCTTGATGTGGTTGCCGGCGATGCCGACATACACCGACTCGATGTCGCAGCCGGCCATGTCCGAGGCGGCTTCCACGGCCTGGCGGATCGACTTGACCGTGGATTCGATATTGACCACCACCCCCTTCTTCATGCCCGACGAAGCGGCGGTGCCGACACCGATGACTTCCACCCGGTCCTCGAAGACCTCGCCGATCATGGCGCAGACCTTGGTCGTGCCTATATCCAGGCCTGCGACCAGTTCTCCGGGCTCACGCGGTTCGTGCTCCTCAAACTCCTCATCCATCAATTTGGACTCCGGTAACCAAGACTTTATCATCTAAATAATCCATTCGAATTTCTTTAACGCCATCCACCTGCTTCTTCGCGTACAACTGCTCCAGCACCTTGATCAGCCGGCTGTATTTCAGCTGGAACCGGTCCACCCCGAAGTAGACGGGAAAGGGACGGTCGACCAGGTACAGGATCAAACCCTGCTTTTGGTCGACATGGATCTCGGAAATCGCCTGGATGGGCAAAATGGCGTTTCCCCTGGCCGCCAATGCCAGCAGGCTGCACGCCGCCTCGGCCAGCGTGCCCCGGGCCAGACGGCCCGCTTCCACATCCTTGTCGGCCCGGATGCCGGTGATCACCGGAAAATCCAACTCCTGCCCCTGGCCGGCCTCGGCGAACAGGTGGCCGGAGCGGTTGACATAGTACAGGCGGCGTTCCTTGGCCTCTTCCAGATTCACCAGGGCAAAGGGTTGATGCTCAACGACCGCGATCTCCATCGACGAAGGCCAGTTGGTCTTGATCTCCGCCCGTTCCACCCAGGGATGGGCTTCGATCCGGGCCGCCGCCGCCTTGGCGTCGAACCGCAGCAGGCTGCCCCCTTGCTGCAATCCGGCGAGATCGAGAATCTGCCGCTGGGTGGCGACGCGGGCGCCGGTCACCTTGATGTCGGTCAGCCGGAAAATGGTCGACCGGAACAGCAGCTGGGTCGCCCCCCAGATCCCCACACTCACGACGGCCGCCAGCAGCCCGACCAGGACCGTTCCCCGGAACAGCCGTTTCCATTTCCACAGCCGTTGCGCCCCGGCCACCATCACCTGGGGTCGGAGCGATTTACCGGGCCCGCTCTTCTTCCGCCGGAACAGCCAGGAAAAAAAACCGCTCTTTTTGCCGGACTTCGTTCCTCCCTTACGGGAACGGGACGGGGTCTTCCGGGGAGTGTAGATCGCCATCGGCCCGCACGTCCCCGCCTAGTAAATGCGCACTTCGGGTTCCAGCAGGACGCCCGAATGCTCGAAAACCTTCTGCCGGACTTCCTCCATCAGCCCGACGATATCCTCGGGCACCGCGCCGCCGGTATTGACGATGAAGTTGGCATGTTGGGGCGACACCATCGCCCTGCCGATGGTCCTGCCCTTCAATCCCGCCTGCTCGATGAGGCGGCCGGCAAAGTCGCCTTGCGGATTCTTGAAAAACGAGCCCGCCGACCCCACTCCCTGGGGCTGCTTGCTCCGCCGCTGGGCGATGATCTCCCGGCACTGGGCGGTCACCCGGAAGCCGTCGGCCGCCTGCAGGCGAAACACGCCTTCGGTGATCACCATCCGCACCTGGGGTTCCGCGGGCAAACGGGTGAAACGATAGGAAAAAACCGCCTCGTCCCGAGTCACCGTCACGGGCTCGCCCCGTTCGTTCAAACACTGGATCGCAGCCAGGGCATCGCCGATGGCGTGGCCGAAAGCTCCGGCGTTCATGCGAATGGCGCCGCCGACGCTGCCGGGAATGCCGGCCATGAATTCCAGGCCGCCAAGATTGCCGCGGGCGCACCAACCCAGCAGGGCGGCCAGGTTGCACCCGGCCGAGACCCGCACCAGAAACGAGTCGCCGTCCCGCTCGTATCGGTTGGTCCGCACCGTGCCGCGCAGTCTGATGAACACCCCTTCGCGGTACCGACCGGTCACCAGGATGTTGGAACCGCCGCCGACCACATGCCAGGGAATGCGTTCCCGGTGCAGCCATCGCAGCAGGGCCGCCAACTCCTCCACGCTTTCGGTCTCGACCATGGCCTCGACAATGCCGCCGGCGCGGAAGGTGGAGTGGGCCGCCATGTCGACATCCCAGCGCACGGTGCGGCAGAGGGAGCCGAGTTCGAGTTGCTGTTGCCCGTTCATCGCGTCTCTCCCGCGGGCTGAGCCTGCCCGGCCGCATCCGGCGGCGCCAACAGGGTCAGCAGATGTTCGCCGACGCGGACGATGTTGCCGGCCCCCAGGGTCAGCACCAGGTCGCCGGGGGCGATCAGCGGCAGCAGGCTCTGGGCCTGCTGCACCAGTTCGGGAATATAGTGGACCTGCCGCTGGCCGTGCTGCTTGATGGCCTCCTGCAGCCGCTCCGAGGTGACCCCCTCGATCGGTTGTTCGCTGGCCGCGTAGATGTCGGTGAGCACCAGCAGGTCGGCGCGGCGGAAGGCGGTGACGAAATCGGCGAACAGCCCCTGGGTCCGGGTGTAGCGGTGGGGCTGGAAGAGCACCGCCACTCGCCGGTCCGGCCAGCCTTCGCGCACCGCGTCGAGGGTGGCCCGGATTTCGGTGGGGTGATGGCCGTAATCGTCCACAACCAGGACCCCGCCGGCTTCTCCCTTCACCTGGAGCCTACGCTGCACGCCCTGGAATTTCTCCAGGGCGCGGGCAATCACCGGAAAATCGATTTCCAACTCCAGGCCGACGCTGACGGCGGCCAGGCTGTTGTAGATCAGGTGTCGTCCGGGCCGATTGAGGCGGATGCTGCCCAACTCGCCGGCGCGGCTGCGCACCGTGAAGGTGGAGGTACCGTTGCCGGTGACGATCTTGATAGCCTGGAGATCGGCCTGCTCGGTCAGGCCATAGGTGAAGATGCGCTTCTGGATGCGGGGCAGGATCTGGGCGACATGGTCGTTGTCGATGCAGACCACGGCCACCCCGTAAAAGGGCAGACGGTCGATGAACTCCAGGAAGATATCCTTGATGTGCTCGATGTCGCGGTAATAATCGAGGTGTTCGAGATCGATGTTGGTCACCACCTCGATCACCGGCGACAGCTTGAGGAACGAACCGTCGCTCTCGTCGGCCTCGGCAACCAGAAATTCGCCCTCGCCCAGCTTGGCGTTGCTGCCCAGCCCGTGCACCTTGCCGCCGACCACCACCGTGGGATCGAGGCCGGCCTCGGCCAGAACGGCGGCCACCATCGACGTCGTCGAGGTCTTGCCATGGCTGCCGGCCACGGCGATGCCGTACTTCTTCAGCCGCATCAACTCGGCCAGCATTTCGGCGCGCTGCACCACCGGCACATACGCCTCCTTGGCGGCCAGCACCTCTGGGTTGTCGGCCGGGATGGCCGTGGAGGTCACCACCACGTCCGCCCCGGCTACCCAGGCCGCCTCATGGCCCTGATACACCACCCCGCCCAGCTGTTCCAGCCGTCTGGTGGTGTCGGTGGCCCGCAGGTCGGAGCCGCTGACCTTGTACCCCAGGCTCAACAGCAGCTCGGCGATGCCCGACATGCCGATACCGCCGATGCCGACAAAGTGGATATGCTTGGTTTTTCTGTACATGAAGGCCCTATATCGCTGAGTAGAAGGTCATGTTCGCCGCCCCCGGCGAGCAATGAGCCGAATGCATGCATCCACGATTTGTTCCGTGGCATCCGGCATGGCCATGGCCTTCATGTCGGCCGCCATTGTATGTAACTCTGCCCTGTTCTGCAAGTACTCGCTGATGGCGCCGGCAAGAATTTCACCGGTCAAACCCGATTCGCGCAACAGCCGGCACCCACCTCCTTTTACATAATATTCCCCGTTAGTTACCTGATGATCGTCGGCCGCGAACGGATAGGGGATCAACAGGGCCGGCAGCCCCATGGCCGCCAGCTCGGCGCAGGTGGTGGCCCCGGCCCGGGAGACCGCCAGATCGGCCTGGCCGTAGATGCCGGCCATGTCCCGGATAAAAGCCGAAACCTCGGCCTCGATCCCGAGCTGGGCGTAGCAGTTGGCCACCTGCTCGCGGTCGGCCTCGCCGGTCTGGTGGATCAGGCGAAAGGGGATCTGCTGCGCCTGCAACCGTTCCACGGCCGCCATCATCAGTACATTGACCCGATGCGCCCCCTGGCTGCCACCGAGGACCAGCACGGTCGGCACGGCCGCCGCCTCCTTTTCCCGGCTGGCCGCGGCCAGGATTTCCCGCCGCAGGGGATTGCCGGTCTGCATGGTTTTGTGCGCCGGAAACGGCGGCGTGCACGGCAACGAGATCAGGACCAGATCCGCCAGTTTGCCGGCCAATCGGTTGGCCATTCCCGGCACCGAGTTTTGCTCGTGGATGGCAATGGGGATCCGCAGCAGCTTGGCGGCCAGCAAAACCGGACCGGTCACGTAGCCGCCGACGCCGAACACCAGATCCGGCTGGAAGCGGCGCAACATCCTCAGGGCGGCGACCACCGCCTTGGGCATCAGCGCCAGGCTGCGCAGCCGGGTGGCCCAGGCCAGCCCCTTGACGCCGCCGCACTCCAAAGCCGCCAATTCGAAGCCGAGCCCGGCCAGGGCCTGTTGATCCAGCAGGCGCGAGGTACCGATGAACAGGACCTGCGACTCGGGCAACCGCTCGCGCACCGCCGTGGCCACGGCAATGCCGGGGAAGAGATGTCCGCCGGTTCCGCCGCCGGCCACGATCAGGCGCATCAGCCTCGCTGCCCCCCCACAGTGGACCGGGATTCGACGCCCAAGGTCCTCTGCGCCGCAATCCCGCAAAATTCCTCGATTTCGGCCATGGCCTCGGCGAAACAATCCGGGCAATAGCCATGGGTCAGCCGCTGGTGCTCGGCCAGGAAAAGGCCCGCGTGCCACGTTCCTTGCCGCTCGACTCGATGACAGACGCAACAGATCCGAATCATGATGCCATCACCCGTTCGTTGTCCGTTCCCGGCCAAGCAGCAGGACCTGTTCGGCAAAAACCCGGCCCCGTTCCGCATACCCGGAAAACATGTCGAAACTGGCACAACCCGGCGCCAGCAACACCAGATCGCCGCTGACCGCGGCAGCCATGGCCCTGCGCACCGCCTCGGCCATGGAGCCCACCGTTTCGGTCGGCACCACCGTCTCCAGGGCGGCCCGCATGATCCCGGCCGCCTCGCCCAACAAGACCAGGTGCTTAACCCTGCGCCCGACCACCTTTCGCAGCAGGGTATAGTCGCTGCCCTTGTCGCGGCCGCCGGCAATGAGCACCACCGGGGCCTCGCATCCGCCCAGGGCCGCCTCCAGGGCGCCGATATTGGTGGCCTTGGAATCGTCGATGAAACGGACCCCGTCGATGGTGGCCACCTCGGCCATGCGATGGGGCGGCGGCTCGAAACCCAGCAGGCCGCGCGCAATCGCTTCGGGCGCGCAGCCGAGCTGCGCCACCGCCAGCACCGCGGCGGCGGCATTCAGCTGGTTGACCGAGGAGTGCAGCCGGGTCGGACCGAGATCGAATTGCGCCCGGCCCTCCGCTTTGTCCATGCCCACGTGCAGCTCCACCCGGCCGGCAACAATCCGGGCGGAGCATGCCTCGCCCCGCCCGAAGGTGTGACGCCGGACCTCCGGCCTAGTCGGGGTGGCATCGGCCAGCGGATCGTCGGTGCCGAGAATGGCGCAATCGCCCGCCACCTGGTGCGCGAACAGTTTCATTTTGGCGCCGGCATAGGCGTCGAAGCTGCCATGGCGATCCAGATGGTCCGGCGACAGGTTGAGCAGCAGGCCGACATCGGGCCGGAAGGAACCGGCCAAATCGAGCTGGAAACTGGACAATTCCAGCACCACGCAATCGTAGCGGTCCGGCTCGGCGAAATAGTCCAGCAGCGGCGTGCCGATGTTGCCACCGACAAAGGGCTTTTTGTCCGCCGCCCGCAGCAGGTGGCCGATCAGGCTGGTGACCGTGGTCTTGCCGTTGGAGCCGGTTATCGCGATCACCGGCACCCGGTACTGCCCGGCGGCCAGCGCCAGCTCGCCCCAAATCGGCAGCCCCTGCTCCCGGGCCGCCTGGAGCACCGGCAGATTCAGCGGCACCCCCGGGCCGGGAATGACCGCCTCGGCACCGGCTAGAAAGGCTGCGGTGTGGCCTCCGTGCTCCAGCGACACGCCGTGTTCCCGCAGCCAGGCCACGGTGGCCGGCTCGATCTGGTCCAGTCCGCGCTGGTCGGAAACCCGTACCCGCGCCCCCCTGGCCACCAGATAGCGCACCGTGGACAGCCCCGCCGCTCCCAATCCGATCACCGCTGCCTGTAAACCGTCGCGTATCCGCATGGCTATCTCAACTTGAGGGTTGCCAAGGCCATCAGCCCCAGAATGATGGAGACGATCCAGAAACGGACCACCACCTTGGGTTCCAACCAGCCCTTTTTTTCGAAATGGTGGTGAAAGGGCGCCATGAGAAAGATTCGCTTGCCACCAGTCATCTTGAAGTATCCGACCTGGAGGATGACCGACACCGCTTCCATGACGAAGATGCCGCCGACCAGGACCAACAGGAATTCCTGCTTGGTGATCACCGAAACCACGCCCAGGGTGCCGCCCAGGGCAAGGGAGCCGACATCGCCCATGAAGATCTCCGCCGGGTAGCAGTTGAACCACAGGAAGCCCAGGCAGGCGCCGACAATGGCGCCGCAATACACCGTGACCTCGCCGGCGCCGGACACGAAGGGAATCTGGAGATAGCTGGCCACCACCGCGTTGCCGGCCACATATGAGAAGATGAGGTAGGTCGAGGCGGTGATGACGATCGGTCCGCAGGCCAGGCCGTCGAGGCCGTCGGTGAGGTTGACCGCGTTGGAGGCGCCCACGATCACCAGCACGGCAAAGGGCAGATACCACCAGTTGAGATCGGGGTGGAAGGTTTTGAAGAACGGCACGTTGAGCACGCCGTCGTGCCCCTTGGTCCACAACAAAAAGGCGCCGACCGCCAAGGCGCCGCCGATCTGGAGCACCAGCTTTTCCCTGGCGGTCAAGCCCCGGGAATTGTTCTTGCGGATTTTCTTGATGTCGTCGGCCGCGCCGATGGCGCCGAAAAACAGGCTAATGCCGATCAACATCCAGACCAGCGAACTCCGCAGATCGGTCCACAGCAGGGCCGAGGCGGTCATGGCGAACAGGATCAACACCCCACCCATGGTCGGCACCCCTTTCTTGGAGAAATGGGTTTCCGGTCCGTCGTCCCGAATCACCTGGCCGATCTGCCTTTGCTGGAGCCAGGCGATCAGGCGGGGCCCGATGATCACCACCAGCAGAAAGGCGGTCACCGCGCTGCCGATGGAGCGGAAGGTGATATACCGAAAAACGTTGAGCCAGCTCAACTCGGTATGGAAGGGATAGAGCAGATTGTAAAACATGTGGCCCCGGTTATTGGTTGGTTTGCAGTCGTTGCTCCAACTGGTCGAGGAGCCGTTCCATGCGCATGCCGCGCGATCCTTTGATGAAAAGCCAGTCGCCCCGGCCCAGCCCGCCGTTCGTCAGCAATTGGCAGAGGGTTGCGGCCATGTCGTCCAGGTTGGGGCAGATCCGCACCTGTTCCGGCCGCATACCGCCCGCAAGCGCGGCCTCGATCGTGTGGGGCGCCTGGGTGCCGATGGCGAACAGATAGTCGTATTGCAGCTGGGCGGCCAGGGCGCCGATGCCGGCATGGAGCTGTGCCGAGGCCTCGCCCAGTTCCAGCATGTCGCCCAGGGCGGCCACGTGGCGGCAGGTGCCGCCAAAGGCGGCGACGGTCCGCAGGCCGGCGGCCATGGAGGCGGGATTGGCGTTATAGGCGTCGTTGACCACCTTGAGTCCGCCGGGCAGCCCACCGATCGCCAGCCGCTTGTCCACGGCGGGCGCGTAGCCCTCCAATCCGGCGGCAATGATCTCCGAGCCGATGGCGGCGGCATGGGCGATGGCGGCGGCGGCGGCGCAATTGCTCACATTGTGGCCGCCAAAGACCGGCACGGTCAACCGACGGCGCCACGAGCCGATGTGCAGGGTGAAGCGCATACCCAACTCGCCGAGATTTTCCTGGCGGGTGACCTGGATCAGGGGCCGGTGCCGCCGGCCGGCCGCGGTGACCGCGAAACCGATCTGCGCGCCGCCGGACTTTGCCGCCTGGGCCAGCACCTGGGGATCGTCGCAGTTGACCACCCGGACGGCATCGGCCCGCATGCCGGCAAAAAGCTCGCCCTTGGCCGCGGCCACTCCGGCCACGCTGCCCAAGCCCTGCAGATGCGCCGGATGGACATTGTTGATGCAACCCACATCCGGATCGGCAATGGCGGTCAACCGGGCGATTTCTCCAGGCACGTTCATCCCCATCTCGACAATCGCCAGCCGGTGGCCCGCATCGATGGGCAGCAGGGAAAGCGGCAGCCCGACCAGGTTGTTGAAGTTGCCCCGGGTCTTCAGCAGCGGGTCGATACCGGCGTGGGCCGACGCCAGGGCTTGGGCGAAGATGGCGGCCACCATTTCCTTGACCGTGGTCTTGCCGGAGCTGCCGGTGACTGCCGCCACTTTGACCGCGCCGCTCAACAGACGGCGGCGGTAGGCGGCCAGGTCGCCGAGAGCGCGCAAACTGTCCGCCACCGTGATGTAGAGGACGTCCTCGCGCATCGCCACCGGCATTCGTTCGGCGATCACCGCCGCTGCGCCGCGCTCCACCGCGGTCTCGATGTAGGCATGCCCGTCGAAGGTTTCGCCGGTCAGAGCCACGAACACATCGCCCGGCTCCAGGGTCCGGGTGTCGGTCGAAATATCGTGCAGTACGGCTTGCTGCGACCCGGCCGCGACCCGGCCGCCGGTGGCGGCCAGCAGGTGGCGTTCGTTCCAGCGCAACAGTCCGTTGGCCGCTTCGAGGCCGTCATCGAAAAAATGCTTGGTGGTGCCGAGGATCTGGTAATTTTCGTGGCCCTTGCCGGCGATGAGCGCGGTGTCGCCGGGCGCGGCCAGGCTGCAAGCGGCGGCAATCGCCTTCCGCCGGTTCTCGATCACCGCAAATCCCTTGGCCGTGGACGTCCCGCACAGCAAAGCGGCCGCCGGCAGCGGCTTCAATTGTTCGGTGGCCATGCCCGCAACGATCTCGTCGATGATGGCCCCCGGTTGTTCGGTGCGCGGATTGTCGGAGGTGACGATCGCCACCTGGGCATGCCGAAGGGCAATCGCGCCCATCTGGGGCCGTTTGCCCCGGTCGCGGTCGCCGCCGCAGCCGAAGACGCAAATCAGGCGGCCAGCGGTCAACTCGCCCAGGGTTGCCAGCACGTTGTCGAGGGCGTCGGGGGTATGGGCGTAATCCACGAACACCGCCGGTTCGGAACCGGCCGGTGCCCCCGGCAGCCGCACCCGCTCCAATCGGCCGGGGATGTTCCGCACCGCGGCCAAGCCCTCGCCGATCTGTTGCTCCGACAAACCAAGGGCCATGCCGGCGCCGGCCGCGGCCAGCACGTTGAGCAGGTTGTACCGCCCGGCCAGGTGGGACGAAAACGCCATGGACCGGCCCTTGAGATCGAGCCGGCACCGCACGCCCTCCACGCTCTGAACCACTTCGTCGGCGCGCACCTCGCACTCCGGCCCGAGGCCGCAGCGGAGTACCTCCCGATCGGTGATCGTCCGGCAGAGGGCCGCGCCCCAGTCAATGCCTTCGAATTCCGGACTCGACACCACCACCGCGGTGCCGTCCGGCTGGAGGTGGTGGCGGAACAGCCGGTTCTTGGCGGCAAAGTACTCGTCCACGGTGCGGTGATAATCGAGATGATCGCGGCTGAGGTTGGTGAACAGGGCCACCGCGAAGGAGGTCCGGCCGAGCCGTTGCTGGTCAAGGGCGTGGGAGGAGACCTCCATGATCACATGGGTGACCCCGGCATCGGCCATGACCCGAAGCATCCTTTGCAGAGTCAGCGGATCGGGCGTGGTCAGGGGCGCGTCCTGCAGGATGTGGATATCCTTGCCATCGTGGTAGCGGTAGTTGACCGTGCCGATCACCCCGGGCCGGTAGCCGGCGGCCGCCAGCATGCCCTCGATCAGCCAACTGCAGGTGGTTTTGCCGTTGGTGCCGGTGATGCCGACCAACTGCATTCGCTCCGCCGGAAATCCATACCAGGCGGCCGCCAGATCACTCAACGCCGCCCGGCAATCGGTCACCCGCACCAGGGGAATCGGCCATTCGTCTTTGTCAGCGTTGCCTTCGACCACCACGGCCAGGCACCCCCTGGCGATGGCCTCGGGGATGAACCGGCGGCCGTCCGCCTTTGCTCCGGGCACGGCCACAAACACGCTGCCAGGCACCACCTGTCGGGAATCGACGGCGATCTGGGCGACTTCGCTCGCCAACACGGCCGGGGACAAATGCTCGGTATCCGCGGTGGGAATGGCTTGCAGCAGGTGCGCCAAGGTGCTCATCCGGTGACCCCGCTCATTTGGTATCCAGCGTGAGGATGCATTCGTCGATTCCGAGCAAAGACTGGCCCGGCAACGGATATTGGGCGATAATCCGGCCGCTGCCGTTCACTCGGACCTTCATCTTATACTTGTCGAGTTGTTGCAGCCCTTTTCGCAAACTCATCCCCCGCATCTGCGGCATGGTGCCGACCGGTTCGTTGACCTTGCCCGGCGCCTCGCGGTAATTCAGGCGTTTGCTGATGAAGAACTGGCGCAGGTTTTCCTTGCTCCGCTCCGGAGCCACGTCGGCCACGGCCTCGGAGCTCTGGTTTTTGACAAACCCGGTCAGCAGTTCCTTGCCCATGGCTTCCAGGGCGCCAAGACCGCTCCCCTTGTCGTTGGTCTTCGGATAGAGGTGGTCTTGCTCGATTGCCATCAAGAGCAAGAATTTCGGCTGCTTGGCCGGCACGAATCCGGCGAACAACTCCTGGATGGAAAAGCTGGAAAATTGCTTTTCCCGCCGCATCTGGACGCTGTCGGCGGTGAAGGCGACCAGGTTGTCCCGTTCCTGGAGCCAGTTGGTGAACAGGTCCCGCCGAATCATGACTCCAAGGGCCGGGTCGAGCACATGGATTTTCTCCGTGGCCTCGTTGCTGCGCTCATAGCGCTTTTTGCTCCGATGATCGTACAACGAATCGACCACATAGGGGGTTATTCGCCAGCCGCCGTTGACCAGGCTGGCCAGGGTGACGCCGACCTGCACGCCGGTGACCACCGGTTCGGCCTCGCCTTGCTCCGGTGCGCCAGGCCCGGATTCCCAGTTGCCGAACACCGAGCCGTACAATTGGATCTGCCGCTCGAAGGCATTGAGCTTTTCCTGGCCAAACCCGTAGTCGGGCGCGGCCACCGTGGGAGGCAGCAAGGCCGGACCTTCCAGTCCTCCCCGCTCGATGGCGGCTGCCCGGGCCAGGATGGGACGGATCAATTCCTTGTTGAGCACATGGTTGTACATGCGGTTGACCCGGTTGCTTTCGCTGGCCTTCCAGAAATAGTTGGGGTTGAAGGAGGGCTGGTTGACCAGGGCCAGAATCCGCCCGCTGCCCGGCTCGATCACCATCCCCATGCCCTTGTCCGCCCCCTGGGCGGCAAGATAGCTGCGAAAGCGGTTTTCCACCTGTCTTTGCATGTCCAGATCCAAGGTCAACATCAGGTCGGCGCCATCGACGCCCAGGCTTTCCTGGCCCTTGAAATCGATATCCGGGATATTGGCCTTACTGAAACCGTTTCCCTGCAGGACGGTGTCGTATTTACCTTCCACTCCGGCCAGCCCCACGCCATCGCCCATGAAGCCCAACACGTGGGACGCGGCGGTGTGGCCGGGATAAAAGCGGACATTTTCGACCTTGCAGGTCACGCCCCTGAGACGCAAGTTCCTGATCTCCTCGGCTTCCTTGTCGTCGAGGTCCTCGGCCAGCACCATGGAATCCTGCGAATTCTTCAGCTTCGCTTCCAGCCGCTCCGGCTGCTCGTCGATGTACCTGGCCACCTGCTGCGCGACCTCGTGCCGATCGACGATTTCAGCGGGGTTGACCGCCAGGGTGTACAACCGATACGAAACCGCCATTTCCCGCCATTTCCGGTCGTAGACCGTGCCCCTTAAAACAGGTTCAGCGGGCGATTGGCCCGCTGAATGAGAGGAAATTTTGCCGACAGCAGACTGTAGTATCCTGCCGATATCCTGGAGGGAGGGATGGATTCTATACAGAACTGAGCCAGCTGCTGTCAGCAAAATAACCAAAAGAAGGAGAGGGAAAAACCATCGTCTTTTATTCTTTCTGGACCTGAGGGAGCGTGTCATCGCCAAACTACATCCGACGCACCTGTCCTTGGTCAGGCTCAAATAATTTCAACTTGGTCTTGGCCAGTGCCGCGACCTGGGTTTTCGAAGCCACCTGGGCCCGCGCCGCCAGCAACCGGACATTTTCATTGGCAATGGCCGTGTTTCTGGCCTGCAACTGCCCGGCCTTGGCCCGCATGTCCACCACCTGGCCATGGAAGACCTGGGTCAACGCCAAGCCAAGCACCAGAGCCACCCCCACCATGGCGGCCAGCATCTTGCCCTGCTCCCCCGGAAGACGGAACGCAATCTCCGGTTGTTTGCGAGCTTTGGCCTTTGACACCACCATTTGACGGGGCCTGTATGTCCGGACGCGCATGCTCGATGACATTTCAGATCCTCCTGTTTTCTTCTTCGTTCCCCGGGAATGCCCGGAAATCCTTCATGTTCGTGCCGCGACCCTGAGCTTCGCGCTCCTGGCCCGCGGATTGTTTTCGATCTCTTCCCCGGTCGGTTCGACCGGCCGCCGGCTGATTGCCGCGTATGCGGAATTGCCCGCAAACGCCTGCTTCACAATCCGATCCTCCAAGGAGTGGAAAGTGATTATGCAGATCCGCGCGCCCGGCAACATCGCGGCAGGGGCCTCGGCCAGCAACCGGGTTACATTGTCCAACTCGCCGTTGACCGCTATCCGCAAGGCCTGGAACACCTTGGTGGCCACGTGCACTTTCGGCGGATGGTACTTCCGGGGCACCGCCGCGGCCACCACCGCGGCCAGCCGGCCGGTGGTCGCCACCGACTCTTCCTCCCTGGCCTGAACCAGGAACCTGGCAATCCGCCGCGCCTGCCGCTCTTCCCCGTAATAGTAAAAAATGTCGGCCAGCGCCTCTTCGGACAGTTCGGCCACCAGCCTGGCAGCGGTCAGCGGCCGGGAGCGATCCATCCGCATGTCGAGTGGATTGTCGCTCCTGAAACTGAAGCCCCGGTCGGCTCGATCCAGCTGCAACGAAGAAACACCGAGATCGGCGACCAATCCATCGATCCCCTTAACGCCCAGCCGGTCGAGTTCCGGGATCAGATCGGCATAGGAGGCGCGCACCAACGCAAACCGTCTGCCAAACCCTGCCAACCGCCGTGCGGCCATCTCCGCCGCCTCGGCATCCCACTCGAAACCGATCAGTCGCCCCACGGGCGGCGTGGCCCGCAGGATTGCCTCGGCATGGCCGCCCAGGCCGAGGGTGGCATCCACGTAGATGCCGCCGGGCCGTAGCCCGAGATACGTGAGCACCGCATCGCGCAAGACCGGGACATGCACCTCGTTTTGATCGTGCGCCATCGGGCTTCCCGGACTACATGATGCCCAATTTGGCCAGGCCCGCCCGGTAGTTGCCGAAATTCTGCCGCGTTCTGCTGGCTTCCTCGTCCCAGAGCTGTTTGTCCCAGATCTCGAAATGCCGGAGCATGCCGACCACCGCCACATCCTTGTCGATCCGCATCTCGCTTCTCAGGATCGGCGGCAGCAGGATGCGCCCCTGCTTGTCCAGCGGGCACTCGTTGACGCCGGCGATGATGTAGCGGACCAACTCGTCGAAATCCGGTTGGCTTCCTTCCTGGGCCAGGAGCTTTTCCTCCAGGGCTTCCCATTCGGCAACGGGATAGGCCCGCAGATTCTTGTCCCAATGGGTGACGATCAGCATTTCGGAGTCGTACTGCTCCCGCAACACGTCGCGGAAACGGGTCGGTATGTTCAGCCGTCCCTTGGGATCAAGGGTATGTTCCGAGTGACTTCGAAATCGCTGCACAGCGCCTTGTTTCCTTTTTCCCATTCCCAACTGGGCCGGACCACCACTTTCAACCCTTTTGGACCACTTTTCACCACCTCTTGGCTCATTAGTAAACGAACCGACCACGAGAGTCAAGAAAAATCACATCAAGGCACCGAGGTGCGCGGCACGGGTCCGCACGCAGAAAGCGACAAAAGAACAGAGCAAAAACAGACCGATACCATCTGTCGACAACGGCTGTCGCCGGCAGCGCGGCAAGACGTGGTGGCGACATGCGGCCGCAAAGCGGGAATGGCTCCCATTTGGAAACAAAGGGGACAAAAAGAGGCGGGCCAGAGGAAAGAAAGGGGAAATACGGACAGCCGCAGGGGAAGGGCTCAGCTTTTCCGGTCCGGATCGTCGAACAGGCCGGGCTGCTGCATGGAGCCGGTACGGACCGGCAAGTCGAAGTGTTCGTAGGCGGCCACCGTGGCCATGCGGCCGCGGGGAGTCCGGATCAGGAAGCCGGATTGGATCAAAAAGGGCTCATACACGTCTTCCAGGGTGTTTTTTTCCTCGCACACGGCGGTGGACAAGGTTTCCAGCCCGATGGGGCCGCCCTGGAATTTTTCTATCAGGGTCAGGAGGATGCGGCGGTCCATCTCGTCGAGACCGAGGGGATCGACGTTGAGCATGGTCAGGGCCGCATCGGCGACCTCCCGGGAAATGACCGCATGGCCGCCCACCTCGGAAAAGTCGCGGACCCGCCGCAACAGCCGGTTGGCGATGCGGGGGGTACCCCGCGAGCGCCGGCCCAGCTCCATGGCGCCCTCGGCGTCGATGCCGATGTTGAACAGCCGGGCCGACCGCTGGATGATGGTCACCAGTTGTTCGGGACTGTAGTAATCGAGCCGGAGGATAACCCCGAACCGGTCCCGCAACGGCGGGGTCAGCAGGCCGGTCCGGGTCGTGGCGCCCACCAGGGTGAACCGGGGCAGATCCATCTTCACCGACCGCGCTCCGGGTCCCTGGCCGATCACCAGGTCGAGCTGGAAATCCTCCATGGCCGGGTAGAGGATCTCCTCCACCACATGGTTGAGCCGGTGGATCTCGTCGATGAACAGCACGTCCCCGGCCTGTAGGCTGGTGAGGATGGCCGCCAGGTCGCCGGGGCGCTCGATGACCGGCCCGGAGGTCACCTTGATCCCCGCCCCCATCTCATTGGCGATGATGTAGGCGAGCGTGGTCTTGCCCAAGCCCGGAAAACCGTGAAACAGCACATGATCCAGCGCCTCGCCCCGCTGGCGGGCGGCCTGGATGAAAACCCGCAGGCTCTGCTTGACCTGCTCCTGTCCGATGTACTCGTCCAGGCTGCGCGGCCGGATCTCGCCGCCCGCCTGCAGGTCCTCGGGCAGCGATGCGCCGGCGACCAGCCGTTTGCCGGTTAACTGTTCCTCGTGTTTCATCGCGCTCTCCCGCCGCTCCGTCGTTGTGGCCCCTTACCGGGCCGCCAAAAACCGCAGGGCCTGGCGAAGCAACGCCTCAACCTTGAGCGGTGCCGCTCCTTCGTCGAGCTGCTGTTCGACCGCCCGCAGGGCCTGCCAGGCCGTGGCCTGGGGATAGCCGAGATTGACCAGGGCCGACACCGCATCGCTCATGGCATCGGCTTCGCCGGCCGGAACCGGCAGGGGCCGCGCCCCGGCCGCGTCGGCCGGAAAACCGCCCAGGCCGCCGACCTTTTCCGCCAAATCGACGCAAATCCGCTGCGCCGTCTTCTTGCCGATACCGGGCAGGGCGGTCAGCCGCGACAAATCCTTGCCGGTGATCGCCCGGCACAACTCGTCGACCCCGATCCCCGACAGGATGGTCAGGGCCAGCCGCGGGCCGATGCCGGAAACCGTGATCAGCAACAGGAACAGGTCCTTCTCCTCCTTGGCGTGGAAGCCGAACAGATGGATGGCATCCTCACGCACCACCGTCTGGACATGGAGAAAGCAGGCATGCCCGGTTTCCGGCAGGGCATCGTAGGTCCGGCCGGAGACAAAGGCCTCGTACCCCACCCCGCCGACATCGACGATGACGGCGTTCGGACTTTTGACCTGGAGCAATCCACTGAGCGAGGCAATCATCGGTAACGGGCGACAGGAAACATGGTTGAAAAAGAGGGATTATTGCGCGGCTCAACGGCGAAAGGCGGCGACACGGTGCATCGCCAGATGATGCGCGTGGCAGATGGCCACGGCCAGGGCGTCGGCGGCGTCCTTCGAGGGCACCGCGTCCAGCCCCAGCAGGGCCCGGACCATCTGCTGCACCTGGCCCTTTTCGGCCTGGCCATAGCCCGCCACCGACTGCTTCACCAGCCGGGCCGGGTAATCGTACACCGGCAGTTGGTTGTGGAGGGCGGCCACCACCGCCGCACCCCGCGCCTGGCCGAGTTTGAGGGCCGAGCGTGGGTTGCGGTCGACGAACATGTCCTCGACCGCCGCCACCTCCGGCCGATGGACCTGGATCACCTCGGACAGATCCTGGAAAATGGTCAGCAACCGGCGCGAGAAATCGCTTTCCTGGCCGGTGCGAATGGTGCCGCAGGCGACAAAGCCGAGGCGATGGCCGCTGACGGCGATCACGCCGTAGCCGGTGATCCGCGAACCGGGATCGATACCCAGGATGCGCATCCCGGCCAGGACAACCATGTCTTAGGACAACTGCTCCATCAGGTCGTCGGCGATGTCGAAATTGGCGTGCACCTTTTGGACATCGTCGTGATCCTCGAGGTTTTCCAGCAGGCGCAGCAGCGATTTGGCCGTCTTCTCCTCGGTGACCTCGATGCTGTTCTTGGGCACCATGACCAGGCTGGCGTCGGAGAACTTGATGTCGTTCTTTTCCAGCTGGTCCACCACGTCGTTGAAGGCCTCGGGCGCGGTGACGATCTGGTAGCTGTCCTCCTCCTCGACCACATCCTCGGCCCCGGCCTCCAGGGCCATGTCCATCAATTCGTCCTCGGCCACGCCCTCCTTGGCCACCGACAAGGTTCCCTTCTTGTCGAACATCCAGGCCACGCAGCCGAACTCGCCGAGATTGCCGCCGCTTTTGGCGAAGAAATGCCTGATATCGGCCACGGTCCTGTTTTTGTTGTCGGTCATGGTCTCGACCAGGACCGCAACTCCGCCGGGACCGTAGCCCTCGTACATGATCTCCTCGTAGATCGCACCACCCAAGTCGCCGGTCCCCTTCTTGATGGCCCGGTCGATATTCTCCTTGGGCATGTTCTCGCCCTTGGCCGCGGTGACGGCGCTTCGGAGGCGGGGGTTGCCTTCGATATCGCCGCCGCCCATCCGGGCGGCAATGGTGATCTCCTTGATCAGTTTGGTGAAAATCTTGCCGCGCTTGGCGTCATTGGCCCCTTTCTTGCGCTTGATCGTGCTCCATTTCGAATGTCCCGACACGGTCCGACTCCTTCTTACGTTTTATTGCTGACAATTCATCCCGTCCGGCGGAACCCTCGGCCAAGCACAAAGACCTCCCGGCTCTCCAGGCGTGAACTTTTGGGCTTCACCACCTTGACGGTCGTAAATAGCGGTTTGCATTCATTGAGGAATTCGGGAAAATCTTCGCCCTGGAAGACCTTGCAATACAAGGTACCGTTTTCATGAAGAAACAGGGCTGCCAATTCGAGCACGCTCCGCGCCAGGCGAAGCGATTGCTGATGATCGGCATACTGGCTGCCGGTGGTACGGGGGGCCATGTCGCTCAGGACCACATGGAAACCCGGCCAGTGCTGCCGCAGATACTCGACGAACTCCCGAGAGGTGACATCATAACAGAGCCAATGGATTTCGGCATGGGGTTTTTGCACCGCGATATCGGTGCGCTGGAGGTCGGCCGCCACTACCAGGCCGCCCGCGCCGACGATGCCGGCGGCATACAGGCTCCAGCTGCCGGGGTGGCAGCCGAGGTCGAGCACCCGTTGGCCGGACTTGAGAAATTTGTACTTGAGCTGCGCCTCTTCCAGCTTATAGACCGACCGCGCCGGGTAGTTGTCCTGCTTCGCCTTCTTGAAATAATAGTCCTGAATCTTGCGCATGGTTACCTCGGCACATCTGGGGCGGCGCCCTCTTGGGCCGCCATCGTTTTCGCCAGCCGCAGGGCACCTTCCGCATCGCCCACCTCGCCGGTCATGTGGGCCTCCTCAATGGCGGCAAGAATCCGTTTGAACAGCGGCCCTGGTGGTAAATGCAGCCGGTCGATCAGGTCCCGGCCAGTCAAAAGCGGAGGGGTGGAGCGCACCGGAGTCACGTGTTCGGCCTTGATCCGTTGCAAATGACGGTACAGTTCCGCCAACTCACCCTCCATGCCCTCGATCCGCTCGGTGCCTTGGCCGGCCAGGCTGTCAGCCATGGCAAGGAGGAAGAGCCCCTCCAGGGTGTCGCCGGCGGCACGGAGCATCCGGATGGCGGCTCGCAGGGTCAGACTGCCGGTCCGGGCGACATTGGCCAGGTGAAAGGGCCGCATATGGCCTTCGATCAGGCGGCTCACCCAGGCGCGGGCCTCGTTGCTCCAGCGCAGCCGCAGCGCCAGTTCGGCGAACATCCGCGCCCCCACCCGGTCATGGTTGTAAAAGGTGATGCGCCCCCCCTTGTCCTCGCGCAGCCCCATAGTGGCCGGCTTGCCGAGGTCGTGAAGCAGGGCGGCCCATTTCAACCGCAGCCGCTGCCGGGGGTCTTGCAGCGAGGCGATCATTTCCTCGCCGCAGGCGGGAAAGAAGGCGTCCGGCGTGGCAACGATCCGTTCCATCTGCCGCAGGGCTTCCAGGCTGTGCTCCCAGACATCGAGATGATGGCTTTTGGGCTGGGCCATGCCGATGCCGGCCGCCAACTCCGGAATGACCGCCCACAACAGTCCGCTCGCCGCCATGGCCTCCATTGTGGTGGCGGCGACGTTCGTGGCCATGATCAGATCCAGCTCATAGGCAACCCGTTCCGGGGCGACCGTTTTCACCAGGTGCCCCTGGCGGCCGACCTGGGCCAGGGTTTCGGTCTCGATCGCGAATCCCAACAGCGCGGCAAAACGGAAAACCCGCAGCAGCCGCAGGGGATCGCTGCTCAGACTCTCCACGCCGGTCACTCGGATCAGGCCCAGGTTTAGGTCGTCGCCGCCACCGGTGGGATCGAGCACGGCCAAGGGTGCCGCCGACAGCGGCGGCGGATCGGCCAGCAGCGGATCGATCCTGCAGGCCAGGGCATTGACGGTCAGGTCGCGCCGCATCAGGTCCTCGGCAATGGTCCGGGCGCCTTCGCGGAAGGAGGCGATATCGATGGTCACGCCCCGGCTGACCACCCGGGCGGCATCCTCTTCCCGGCCCAGGGGAACCAGGGCTCCCTGGGTCAGCGTTGCCAGCCGGCCGGCCCAGGTCCGGGCGCCGGCGGCCACGGTCAGGTCGATATCGGTCGGTTCCTGCCCCCGCAGCAGATCGCGCACCACCCCGCCGGAGAGATAGAGCTCTCCGCCGAACTCCGCCCGTACCGCAGCCAGCGCGGCCCGCAGCCAGTCCGGCAAAAGGGCCAGCACCTGCTCGGCATCGATACTTCGGGCGCCCTGCTGCATTTCAAATCCGCCAGGCAGCGAATTCGTCGTCCGCCAGCGGAGCAAACCGCGCCTGGACACTGGCGCTCCCCTGGTCGATCCGCACCTCGGCCGGCGAGGGGCCTCCTTCCTCCTTGCGGCCATAGCGGACCACCAGACCGGCCGCCCGTCGGATGGCCGCCTCTTCCCGGTCCGTGCCGGCGAGCGCGGAACGGGCGTGGCGGAGCAGGCCGAGCGGGCCGGGCCGGGTGGTCATGCGCAGCAACCAGTCGTCCGGGCCGCGCATGGCCAGGAGGCGGGCGTTCTCCCGCTCGCTTCGGCCGAGGATGAGCCAGGTGTCGTCGTCCAGCTTGAACTGGCGACCGACGGTCAGCATGCGGATGTCGTCCACCGCCCGCTGCCCGCCAAAGGAAAAGAGGCCCTGGTAGAAATGTTTGATCCGGGCGGCCAGATTGGGGTCGGTGAGCAGGCAGCCGCCGGCCGGGGTGGGATAGTCGGCGATGCCGAGCCGGGCCGCCAGCTGCTTCTGCTCCTTGCGGCCCCGGCCCGAAAAGCCGTGCAAGCGCTCCCGATCCACCAGTCCGTCCAGTTCCGCCTGGGTGGGCGGCATCAGCTTGGCACAGAGCGGTCGCAGCAGCAGGCCGGTGCAGCCGGAATCGCGTTCGATCACCCGCAGGGTGTCCCGCCGCTGGGACATCGGCCGCTGTCCCAGCACCTCGCCGGTGAGGAGGAAGGAGGCACCGTGGGCGGGCATCAATTCGCGCGCCCTGGTCAACATCAGAATCTTGCAGTCGATGCAGGGATTGAAATGCTTGCCAAAACCGTGGGCCGGGTTGTCCAACAGGCGCAGATACCCTTCACTGATATCGATCACCTCGACTTCCAGGCCGTACTTGCGCCGCATGGCGTCTCCATATTCCTGTTTTTTCGCCAGCAGGTCGTGATCGAAGAAAGGGGTGACGAACTTGAGCGCCACCACCCGCACCCCCTGGTCGGCCACGGTCCGGCAGGCCAGAATCGAATCCAGGCCACCGGAAAAAAGCCCCAATGCCACCGGCTCGCTCATGGCGCGGCCTTCCTGCCCTTGCGCTCGATCAATTCGCCGGCAAAGGCCAGGGTTTGCGGGGTGGGATGGTCGCCGCCCAGCATCCGCGCCAGCTCGGCGACGCGCTCTTCCCGCGTCAAGGGGTTGATCACGGTCCGGGTCCGGCCGGCCTCGACCTTTTTTTCCACCTTGAAATGGAGATCGGCGCAGGCGGCGATCTGGGCCAGGTGGGTGATGCACAGCACCTGGTGGTGGCCCGACAGCTCGACGATCTTGCCGGCCACCGCCTCGGCGGCCTGCCCGCCGATGCCGGCGTCGACTTCGTCGAAGATCACCGTGTCGACCTGGTCGCGCCGGGCCAGCAAACACTTCATCGCCAGCATCAACCGCGACAGCTCGCCGCCGGAAACGATTTTCGCCAGCGGCTTGGGCGGCTCGCCGGGATTGGCGGAAAACAAAAATTCCACCACATCGCGGCCGGTGGACTGCATGCCGACCATGCCCATGCCTTCCGGCTCGGTCAGCGCCACCCGGAAAAGCGCCTGCGAAAACCCGAGCGTTGCCAACTCCCGCTCCATGTTCCGTTCCAGCTTCCGCGCGGCCTCCTTGCGGCCCTGGCTCAGCTCGGCGGCCTTGAGCAGGGCCTCGGTGGCCACCTCCTCCAACCGCAACTCGAGCTGGCCGATTTCCTGCTCCAGGCTTTCCAGCAGGGCCAGGGTGGCTTCGGCCCGTTCGGCAAAGGCGAGCACCTCCGCCAGGGTCGGACCGTACTTGCGCTGGAGCTGCTTCAGCTCGGCCAGCCGCTCGGAAATGGCATCGAGGCGGAGCGGATCGGCGGACAAGCCATCCCGGTATTTCTGCATGCTTGCCGCCAGGTCGTCCAGTTCGTAGCCGGCGGAGGCAAGCCGCTCGGCCAGGGGTTCCAGGCCGGGATCGAGCCCCGCGGCCTGTTCCAGCTGTTTCCTGATCTCCACCAGATCGCCGGCGGCCAGCTCCGTCAATCGCCGGCTGGAGGATCCGACCAGACGATGCAGCGCATCCGCGCTCTTGAGCTGCTCGCGCTCCCGGGCAAGGTTCTCATCCTCCCCTTCCACCGGTTTTGCCGTGTGGATCTCGTCCAGCTGGAAGCGGAGGAAATCGCGCTGCTGCTCCTTGTCCTGCTCTTTTTCCATCAACTGCCGCAGCTCCGAGGACGTCTGCTGCCACCGCTGAAAAAGCCGGGTGAACTGCTGCCGCAGGCCGTGGAGTTCGCCGAAGGTATCGAGGAATTCGAGGTGGTGGCGGCCGTTGAGCAGCTGCTGCTGGTCGTGCTGGCTGGCAATGTTGATCAGGCCCGCGGCCAGCTCGCCGGACAGGCGGCCAGTGATACCCTGGTCGTTGACGTAGGCCCGCGACCGGCCGTCCTTGCCCAGCACCCTGCGGACAATGCAGATCGTCCCGTCCTTGAGGGAATGTTCGGCCAGCAGGGCATGCATCTCGGCATGGTCCGGCCGCAGGGCGAACACCGCCTCGATGCCCGCCTGGTCGCAGTCGCTGCGCACCCAGGAGGCCGCCCCCCGCCCCCCGGCCAGCAGGTTGATCGCCTGGAGGATGATGGACTTGCCGGCCCCGGTCTCGCCGGTGAGGACGATCAGGCCGGTTTTGTACGCAGAAAGATCGAGATGCAAGGCATCGATCAAGGCGAGATTGCGAACTCGAAGTTCTTGTAACATCGTTCTTTTCTGCCTTTTATTTTCTCACTGCGGGGCGACATTCCCCTTGACGCCCTGGCTGCAAGAATGTATCGTCCCGAAGATACAAGTAAAATCAACCAACCGGAGAGGACAGATGACGGAATTGCCACATCTAAGCGCCAGCCTGGAAGATTACATAGAAACCATCTATCACATCATTACCGAGAAGCAGGTGGCCCGGGGCAAGGACATTTCCGCCCGTCTGTCCGTGAGCGGGGCGTCGGTGACCGAGGCGCTGCGGGCTCTGTCGAAAAGGGGCCTGATCAACTATGCCCCGTACGAAGTCATCACCCTGACCGCCGAAGGCCGCAGCATCGCCGAGGATGTCATCCGCCGCCACAACTCGCTCAAGCAGTTTTTCACCAGCGTCCTCGCCCTCGACGAACCCCTTGCCGAGGAAGGCGCCTGCAAGATCGAGCACACCGCCCCGCCGGAAATCATTGCCCGCATGGTCGATTTCATCAAGTTTCTGGAGGTCTGTCCCCGGGGCGGCAAGGATCTGATCGCCGGTTTCGCCAATTTCTGCCAAAAAGGGCAATCCGCCGAATCGTGCGCCACCTGCATTTCCCACTGCATGGAGAATCAGGCCGGCAAGCGGCTGGGCTGAACGACCGGGGAATGGATTCGCCGGCCGCCGCGTTCCCTGCTTCTCGGCCGCTATCTTAGCATACCCTTCAACCGGTGCAAGGGATACCTCTGATCCCGGAAGGTGAAGAACGACGATGCCTGTATATGAATTCATCGCCCTGACCGGCGCCGGCAAGCGATTCAAGGGCGTCATCGACGCCGATTCCCTGGCCGCGGCAAGGCAAAAAATCCGTAGCCAGGGCCACTACCCGGTGGAATGTAAGGAAACCTCGGCCAAGTCTTCCGCCACCTCTCTGTTTTCGCGGCAAATGCACCTGGGCCAGCCCATCAAGCAGCAGGAGGTCCATATCGCCACCCGGCAGCTGGCCACCCTGCTCGGGGCCGGCATCCCCCTGGTACCGGCCCTCAACGGCCTGATTGAGCAGACCGGCAACCGGGTGTTCAAGACCGTGCTCGCCCAAATCAAAGAGGCGGTCAACGAGGGCAACTCCCTGACCACCGCCCTGGCCGACCATCCCCGCCTGTTCTCCAAGATCTATGTCAACATGGTGCGGGCGGGCGAAGCCTCGGGCTCGCTCGACGTGGTGCTCGAGCGCCTGGCCGAGTTCGGCGAGAACCAGCACGCCATCCGCTCCCGGGTCAAGGCCGCCCTGCTCTATCCGCTGTTCATGGCCATCGTCGGCGTCATCGTGCTCTTTTTGCTGATCGCCTTCATCGTCCCCAGCATCACCTCGGTGTTCGAAGGCACCAAGCAGGCCCTGCCGACCCCGACCATCATCCTCATCGCCCTCAGCGCCCTGTTCAAAAAATTCTGGTGGCTGGTGCTGATCGGGACGATCGGGGCGATAGCGGCCGGCCGCTGGTTCATCTCCACCCCCCCCGGCAGGCGGCGCTGGGACCGGCTCAAGCTGACCGCGCCGGGAATCCGCGACCTCAGCATCAAGACCACCTCCGCCCGCTTCAGCCGGACCCTGTCCAGCCTGCTCGAATCCGGCGTCTCCCTGATCACCTCCTTGCAGATCGTCAAGAATATCGTCGACAACGTGCTGGTGGCCGAACTGATCAACGCGGCCTGCGACGAGCTGGAGAAAGGCGCCAGCCTGTCCCAGTTTTTCAGGGGCAACGAGTGGTTTCCGCCGATGCTGGTGCAGATGATGGCGGTGGGGGAGCAGAGCGGCACCCTGGACAAGATGCTCGCCAAGGCGGCGGATGCCTACGAGAAGGAAGTGGAAGCCAAAATTCTGGCGCTGACCTCGATGATCGAACCGATCATGATCCTGTCCATGGGCGTGGTGGTCAGCTTCATCGTCGTCTCGATCCTGCTGCCCATCTTCGAGATGAACCAGTTGATCAGGTGACCCGGAAGACCTCCTCCAAGGTGGTCAATCCGGCCAGAACCTTGCGCAGGCCGTCCTGCCGCAGGGTCATCATGCCCGTTTCCCGCGAGGCCAGCGCCTCTCGCTTGATCTGGCCGGCATCCGAGGTGGTCAGGATCAGGTTCTTCATCTCCGCCGTCAGGCTCATCAGCTCGTAAATCCCGATCCGTCCCTTGTAGCCGGTCTCCAAGCATTGGGGGCAACCGACGCCCCGATACAGTTCCTGGCCGGCGAACTCGTCCGGCGACAGGCCCGCCCTTTCCAGAAAAGCGGCCGGCGGGGTGTAGGTCTCGCGGCAATGCGGGCAGATCTTCCGCACCAGCCGCTGGGCCAGGATGGCGTTGACCGCCGAGGACACCAAAAAGGGCTCGACCCCCATGTCGGTCAGGCGGGTGATGGCGCTGGCGGCGTCGTTGGTGTGGAGGGTGGAGAACACCAGGTGGCCGGTAAGGGCGGCCTGGATGGCGATCTCGGCGGTTTCCAGGTCGCGGATCTCGCCCACCAGGATCACGTCCGGGTCCTGGCGGACGATGGTCCGCAGGCCGCTGGCAAAGGTAAGCCCGATCTTGGGGTTGACCTGCACCTGGCTGACGCCCTGCATCTGGTACTCGATCGGGTCCTCGACCGTGATCATGTTGATGTCCGGCTTGTTGATGATGCCCAGGGCCGAATAAAGAGTGGTGGTCTTGCCGCTGCCGGTCGGCCCGGTGACCAGGACGATCCCGTGCGGGGCTTTGATCAGCTTGAGAAAATGGTCGAGGTCGCGCTCGGAGAAGCCCAGATCGGTCAGCGGCACCAGGGAGCTCGATTTGTCGAGCAGGCGCATGACCACCCGCTCGCCAAAGGAGGTCGGCAGGGTGGACACCCGGAGATCGACGTTCTTGTCGGCGATGCGGATCTCGATCCGCCCGTCCTGGGGCAGCCGTTTTTCGGCGATGTCCATCTTGGCCATGATCTTGACGCGCGAGATCAGCTTACCCTGGACATGGCGGGGCGGCGAATACATGTCGTAGAGAATGCCGTCCACCCGCTTGCGGATCTTGACCCGGTCCTTGTAGGACTCGATGTGAATGTCGCTGGCGCTGTCCCGCACCGCCTGGGACAGGACCAGGTTGACCAGCTTGATCACCGGGGCGTCGCTGGTGTCGTCCAGCAAATCGGAGGTTTCCTCGATCTCCGACAGGATCGACTCCGGATTTTGCTCGTCCATGTCCTGCATGACCTGGTCGGCAACCTCCTTGCGGGTCATGTCGTAGGCCGAATGGATGGCCACGAACACCTCGTTCTGGGAGGTCAGCACGGTCTTGATGCCTTCCCACTCGATCCGGCGCTGCAGGTCGTCCAGTTGCTGGTAATGGAAGGGCTCGGCCATGGCGATGAAGGAACCGGTGGGGGCCGCGATCGGCACCATCTTGAATTTCTTGAGAAAACCGATGGGTACCTGGGGCACGAAAAAGGGCTCGAAGTCGGTGGGAAGGGCATGGACCACCTCCATCCCGCATTGCAGGCTGCGGGCGCTGAGCAGATCGTTGTCATTGATCTTGCGCAGCTGGAGGAGGACCTCCCCGATCCGGCCGCCTTTTTCCCTCTGCACGGCCAGGGCGGCCTCGATGCTCTCGGCCGAGATGCCGAAGTTTTCCTGAAGGATTTCACCGAGCAGGCGCATGTCCCCTCCCCTCTTGTTCCGGGAATAACCGTTTCATTGCCCTGAATGCCGCCGCCAAGACCTGCCGCCCGATTCGCTCATTTCTTGTACTGCACCCGCTGCAGCCCGGCCTCGGCTGCCCCGCGCAGCGGATCGTTGGCCGCCAGGCCGCCGCCGCCCTCTTGCTTCGGGACCGGCAGGGCCAGAATCCGCCGGTACAGGCTTTCCGCCTCGCGCCATTTCCCCTCGCGTTCGCAGACCTGCGCCAGGTTGAGCAGGGCGGCGGCGTTGTCGGGATCGATCTTCAGCGCCTGGGTGAAATATTCCCGGGCCCGCAGCAGATCGTTCTGCTGGAGCTTGGCGAAGCCGATATCCGTCAGGGCCACGCTGTGGGCAGGGTTTTCCTTCGGGTGGAAGAACTGGTCGGCCGCGTCGCCCGGAATCCGGTGCACGCTTTCCATCGTGTCCCGCTTCTTCTGGTACAAGGCGGCCAGTTCGGCCGGATTCTCGACGATGTGCGGAGTGATGAAGATGTAGAGGTTGGTTTTCTCCTGCTTATTGCCGTGCGACTTGAACAGCCAGCCGAACAGGGGAATGTCGCCGAGCAGCGGCACCTTGTATTCGCCGGTGGTGCTGTCCTGGCCGATCATGCCGCCAATCACCACGGTCTGCTCGTTATGGACCACCACCGTGGTTTCCGCGGTCCGCTTGAAGGTGGTGGGGGCGTCGTTGTTCGCATCCTTGAGCTTGATCACCTCGACCCCGATCTCCAGCCGCATCACTTCCGCCTGGTTGACCTGGGGGGTGATGGTCAGGCTGGTGGCCACGTCCTTGTAGTCGTAGTTGGTATAGTCCTGCTGGGTGCCGGAGGTGGTGTTCTTGCTGGTGATGTAGGGCACATTCTCGCCGACCTTGATCGTGGCCTTCTTGTTGTCGGTGGTCAGGATCTGCGGGGTGGCGATGACGTTGACGTCGTCGTCGCTCTTATAGGCGTTGACCACGGCCCCGAGGTTCTCGAAGGTGACGCCGCCGATATTGATCCCCTTGTCCAGGACGCCCAGGGTGACACCGGCCGGCAGGTGCCCGGTGCCCAAGGTCCTTAAGTTCGAAAAGGAATTGGCACCGGAACCGCCGCTGAAGCCGCCGATCACCGAGCCGTCGCCGCCGGCCCATTCGACGCCGATCTGGAAATCCTTGGTGACCTTGACCTCCATGATCAGGGCCTCGAGGTACACCATCCGCCTTGGAATATCGAGTTTCTTGACGATCTCCTCCAGCGCCTCGTACTCCTCCTGGGGGCCGGTGACGATCAGGGCGTTGGTCGAGGTGTCGGCGACCAGCTTGACCTCCTTGGAAACGGCCGAGCCGCCGGGGGCGGAGCCGCCCATGCCGCCGCCTTTCGTACCGGACAGATCGCCGGGCAGATTCATCAGCACCTTGACCAACTCCTCCGCCTTGGCGTGTTGCAGGTAAATCAGCCGCAGATTGCCTTTCCGGGGCGCGTCTTCGTCCAATTTGGCGATCAGGGCCCGAATCCGCTGCATGGACGCCTTGGAGGCCATCACGATCAGGGCGTTGGTGCGGTCGAAGGGAATCACCTTGACGGTCTCGGCCCGCATGCCTTTCTGGGCGGGCCCGGCCGCAAACAGCTGGCTGACCGCCTTGGACACGCTGTCCGCCGAGGTCCGGTGCAGGGGGATGACCACCATCTCATCCGCGTCCGACGGCACGTCCACCGCCCGGACGATCTCCAGCAGCCGGGCGATGTTCGCCTGGTAATCGGTCAAGATGAGCATGCTCGAACTGGCATGGGAAATCAGCACGCTGTTTTTCGACACCAGGGGCGCGAGCAGGTTCCGCACCTCGTCGGCGGCGGCGTATTTGAGGGACACGATCTGGGTGACGATCCGGTCGTCCTGCGTAAGCGGATCGCCGTCGTGCAGGGTGAGGATATTCTTGGTTCGCGCCGTCACCGAGGGCACGATCTTGGTCACCGAGCCGCTCGGCACCGCGGCATAGCCGTGCACCTCGAGCACCGACTCGAACACCCGCCAGGCATCCTCCTCGGAGATCCTGGTGGGCGAGATCACCGTCACCTTGCCCTTGACATCGCGATCCACCACGAAGTTCTTCTGGGTCAGTTCGCTGATGTACTTGATGAACACGTTGATATCGACATCGTTGAAATCGATGGTGACGAACCGCTGTCCGCCGCCGCTCTGTTGGGCGATCTTCGGACTGGCCGCCTCCAGCCGTGGCGCCGAGGGAGCCAGGGAAAGAAGAAGCGCCAACAGAATGCCGACAAACCAGAAGGATGTTCTCATAATCGTTCACATAACAGATGGGCGACCGCTGTCCGGCCCCCTGCAGATTCATTGTTCCGCTCGAACCGGGTCCGAGCCGACAGCCGCATCCTATTGCCCCGGAGGGGGCGCTTCCACCGGTTTTTCCCCGCCCAGGTCCGGATGCGGAACCTCGCCGTTCTGCGGCAGGGGCGGGCTCTCGCCCGGCGCCGGTTGGACCGGCTGCTCGGCCGCCGGGGGAGGCGGCGGCGCATTGCGAAAACTGATACGCCGCCGGGGCTGCGCTTCAGGCACCTTGTTCTCGATCTCTCCGCCGGGCGCGGCAACCGCCTCCGGCGAAGGAACCGGTTCCATTCTCCGGCTGCCGGCCTGCGGCACGGTCACCCCGCCGCCCTGGTCGTCGCTGCCGGGATCCTTGATGGTCAGGACCTCCTCGCGGCCGTTGACCGACAAAATCACCTTGCCCCTGCTGATCCGGTTGATGCGCGCGCCCTGGATCTCGCTGCCGGTGCGGTAGAGGTCTTCCAGCTTGGTTTGTTCGTCGCGGATGATCGCCCGGGCGTCGTCCGAGTCGCCGGTCACCGTGCCGAGCAGCACCAGGCGCAGCTTGGTTTGCTCCAGTCCGTCCTCTTCGTGGGCGGGAGACGAGCCTCCGTGTTCGGCCGAACCCTGCCCGGCCTGGAAGATGTTCCGGCTCACGATGACGCCGTAGTCGTCGGAAGCCGGGACCGATTCTGCTTCCCCCTGGGGCTGGGCGGCCGGGTCCGGCGGCTCTGCCGCCTCTTGCCGCTGCACGGGCGCCTCCTGCTGTTTTGCAGGCGGGGCAGGCCGCTCCTGCAAACGCTCCTCCACCCTGCCGTACCAGAAGAAAACACCGGCATACACGAGAAGAGCGATGACCGCCAGACGGAGCACAAGGGATCTCAACGTTATCTCAGCTCCTGTTCCAGGGTTTGCATCAGCATGGCGTATTCTCCGTAATGGATGGCCGGGCCGGTCAGGTCGCCCGTTATGCTGAACGACAGCGGCTTGTCCTTGAGTTGCAGACGGAAGGCCTGCAGATTCACGGTGTTGTCCAATCCTTTGAAAAATTTGTCCTTGGGATCGACCACGCCCTGCACCTCGATTTGCCCTTGTCCCGGATCGGGGCGCAGGGCCACTTTGCCGGCAAAACGGCCGTCGAACAGGGGCGAGGCGATCGCGCCCCGGTCCAGTTCGTACCGCAAGCCCTGGCCGCGCACCCGGGCCGTGGCCTTGGTGAACGGCAACTCCCGGTGGCCGAGGATCGGACGCTGCAGCCCCACCCGCCCGTCGGCCAGCTCGATTTGGGCCTCCAGGACGGGCTCCGGGGACGATGCCGGCCGCAGCTCGACGGCGAAGGTGCCGGACATCGCTCCCTGCAGGGTGCGGCCCAGCCAGCGGTTGATCAAGGGAACGGCGGCCAGGCCGATTTCCCGGATCGTGCCCTCGATCCGGCCGCCGTCGCGTTCGCCCTGCCAGCGCGCCACTCCCGCGACGCTGCCCTTGCCGACCTCCAGCCGGTAGCCGGCCTGCAACGCGCGGGACGACACCGAGGCCGGCAGATCCGGCTGGACCATCAACCGTTCCACCCGGACCAGGGGGGCCTCGGTCTCCTGCCCGCCATAGCCGTTGATGGCGCGAACGGTCAGGTTGAACGGCAATTTCAGGGCCACTCCCTCCACCCGCCAATGCAAATCCGGCCAGGCGCGTCCCAGCCGCTCCTCCAAGGTGCGGCGCACCGTTTCCGCGGGAAACAACAGCCACAGCCCCAGCACCAGTATGCCGGTGCCATAGAACGCATACCCGAGAATCGTCGCCAACCGCCTCCCGACGGACTTGCCACTGTCCACGCCTTCCCCCTTGCCTCAGGGCGCGGTCTCGCCGCCGGCCCGATCGATGCTCACCATCGTCAGGGTGACATCAAGCGTTCCTTCCTCCTTGCTGTTGTCCTGGATGGCGATCTTGTCGATGCCGACCAACTGGTCCGGTGCCTCGATCTGTTCGAGAAAGGCGACCAGCTTGGCCAGCCCCACGCCCTGAAGTCGCATTTCGACCTGGCTCTGCTTGAACTGGCCGTGCTCGGTCGATTCGGACGGCTTCATGTAGGCGATCAATTCCTTGACCTCGCTGGCGGCGGACTTCTCCTCCAGAAAGGAGAACAGGCTGAACTCCGGATTCCGCTCGGCGAGCAAGGTGGACAGGGAGCCCGTCTGCTGGCCGATCTGCCGGTACTGCTCCTGCAAAAGCCGCATCTCGGCCACGGCCTTTTCCCGCGCGGCCAGCCGCTTGGCCAGCTTGGCCCGACCGTCGAACAACGGGAAGACGATGAATTGCAACAGCACGAACAGCACCAGCGCGCCGCCGCCGAACCCCACCGCCATCTTTTCGCGCTGGTTCAGTTTGAGTTGCTTCATAGACCCTCGAGCTGCAACTGGACCTCGAACCGGACAGCCCCTTTCTTCTTGTCCTTGTCCGCGGTGGCGGAAACGATCTGCACCGATTTGAATTTCGAGGAGGCGGCCAGCGCGCTTTTAATCGCCTGCACGGCGTTGAAGGTATCGGTCGTTCCTTTCAGGGTGACCGATTCGCGATCGATGTTCAAACGGTTGACCCGCAGAGAGATGGCCTCGGGAATCCGGGCGGAAATGTCGGCCAGCAGACCGAGCACCCGTTTCTCGCCGTGCGCGAACAGGACGGGCGAGGCCGGTCCTTGGGCCGCCTTCATCTTGGCCTGCATTTCCGCCAACGGGTCGTGGACCTTGGTCACTCCCGGAAAGGTCTGTTTGTACAGCGTGACCATGGTCGCCAGCAGGTCCGCATCCCGCCGCTGCAGCCGGTGGTAATCGTAGCCCAGATAGCCGACCGTCCCCACCATGAGCGCCGCTCCGGCGGCCACCGCCCCCAGCAGCTGTTTTCTGGAGGAGAACAGCGATCTTCTGGGGGCGAGCTCGCCCTTGCGGAAATTGATCCCCGTCCGCTTGAACCCTTGCAGCGCCAGGGCCAGCGCCCGATCGCCGAAGGGCCCCAACCATTGCTCCCGCACCGCTTGCGTGCAGGCGATGCCGTTGGCGGCCAAGAGATCGACGCATTCGACCGGCAGCTCGAAATCCGCCCAAACGACCTCGGAAACAAAGGTGCCCTGGGCCAAGGGACCGGTGAGCACGATCCGATCCGGCTGGCCGTTTTCCAGCCCGCTGCCCCGGCTCCCTTCCTTGTTCTCCATCCGGAAATAGTCCAGGCTCCGCTCGATCGACCGGCAGAGCTGGCGAATGCACTCGGTGGCCGCCTCCGGATCGACGATCTCGACCTGGCCTTGCTCGCAGCGAAACGGCGGTTTGAGGATCATTTCCTCGGGGTAGGCGAGCCGCCTGAACAAGGCTGGCCGGCCATTCGCCACCAGCACCAGCGAGCTGGCATGGAGATCGACATGCACCAGGAGAAAATTCGGCCGGGTCTTGTCCTGGCGGGCCAGGTGCAGGGCCAGGGAGGCCATCGCGGGCGTGACCACGGCCGGATCGACCACCTCGTGCAGGCCGGCCAACAGGTCCTGCAGCCAGCTTTTTTCCAGCGAGAAGGACACGACTGCCGCCCCGGCCTCGCCCTTGCCGGCAAAGGAAAAATCGGTGACCACGGTCTCGGCCGGGGCCAGCAGCTGCTCCTCCAGTTCGAAGGGGAGCACCTGCGTTATTTTTTTGGCATCGGCAAAAGGCAGGCTCAGATTCCGCACGCTGAGCAGGGAGAGCGACAGGCCGCACACGCATCCCCCTTCCTTCCAGCCGAGTTCCCGGCACAGCCGGCCGATCGCCTCGGCGGGATCGGCCCGGTAGGGCGTGGGCAGGCTGAGGCAGCCGACCATGGCCAACTGCCGGCGCCGCTGCTCAAGCACCACCCCGGTGATGTGGCTGTCGCCTATGTCGATGCCCAGCGATTGCATGCCTGTTATCCTTGCGCCGGCTGGCTGCGCCGCCGCGTCGTCGTCATTCCAGTTTCCAGGACAAAAGCGTCTGCCGTCCGTCGTCTCCGCGATGCAGGATGCCGATCCCGGTCCGGCTGAACTGGTTGAGGGCGGCGTGCACCCGCACCTCGAAATATTGTCCGGCCACCACCAGCTGTTCGTTGCTGAACTCGATCGCGGCCGGGAAGCCGCTCACCCCCCGGTACCATCCGGGTTGAGCCAACAATTCGACATGCTGCTTATCCTGCCGGTAATCAATCAATTCCTGTGCCAATTTCGGTGTCATTTCGGGGGACAAGGCCTGAAGGACCGGCAGCGGCGCGGTATTCAGGTTGATCGCGCCGTTGTCGCCCAGCACGGTGATGTAGTCGGCGATCCCCTCGTGGTCGGCATCGCCGAACAAAAGCGCCCTGGTCATGCCCTTGACCAGCAGCAACTCCTCCACCGTGGCCAGGGGGGCGTTGCGACAGACATACGGCGGCTGCAATCCCTGGTAATAGGGGCTTTCCGCCCCGCCGTGCCGTTCCTCGTCGTCCTCGTCGATCCAGTCGGCAATGGCATCGAGCAGATCCTCGGCCGCCTCGCCGCCGGCGATGGCAAAACGACCGGAGGTGAGAAACCGCAGCCAAACCTGGCGATAGGCCTCCTTGACGCCCGTTTTCAGGGCATTGACCTGCAGGCGGCCGCTCAAGTCGCTCACCGCCACCTCGAGGTCCACCTCGTCGCTGACGGACTTGAACTGTTTCGGTTCCAAGGTGGCCCAGGCATCCTGGGGCGAGTCGAAGGTATTGTTCCGCTGGTCCACCGCCAACGCCGCCCGTGCCAGGCACAGGCCCGCCTGCACCATGCCGTCGAGGCGGACCTGCTCGCGCTGCGCGGCCGAAATCGTGATCTGCCGGTCAACCGTGATCATCAGTTGCAGGGTCACGGCCACCAGGAAACTGATCGTCAGCAGGGTCAGCACCAGGGCAATGCCCGACTGCTTGTCCGGGCGGCGCTCACTGGGCATCTTCAGGCTCCACCGGAATCAGGACCCGGGTGGTGAAAGTCTGGAAGCCCTCCTTGTCCGGATCGGTCCAGAACTCCAGGGTGCACTGCACCGCGGCGGGCAGCTTGCCAGCCTTGGCCGGAGCCAGGTTCTTCGCCGCCTTGGCCTGGGCTTGGGCCTGGCCCTCGTCCTTGCCGGTCGCGGCCTGCTCCTGGTTTTTTCCCGTCAATGCCTGGTCTTCGTCTTTCCCTGTTTTCGGCTGGCCGCCGCTTTCCTCCACTTCCCGCCAACTGTCAAACTCTTGACCTTCCCGGTCGTAATAACGGAATTCCACCGCCCGCAGGGAATCGGCCAGGAGAAAGGCCGGTTCGGCGCCTTCGTCGCTTGCCGCCTCGCCGGCGGCCGTGGAATTGGGCAGGATAAGGGTCTCCGACCGCAACAGCTTCCAGATCCGTTCGTCGTCGCGGTCGGCCAGCAATTGGTAGCGGATGCGCGCGATGCCGGCTTTTTGCTTGTCCGGGTTGAGGATCAACCGGGCCTGGGAGGCGAAATCGAGGCTGTCCGCCCGCCGGTCGCGCACCGTATTGTTCTGGCCGATGAACAGGGCCTGGGGGTTGGAAATCGCCGAGGCCAGATCCTCGGTGATCCGGCGCATGGCGGTCTGGGCCTGGAAGTAGACTTCTTCCTCTTTCTCGGTGGCCTCGACCACCCGCATGGTGCTGGCCAGCGACAGCCCGAGCATGGCCATGACCACCCCCAGCACGGTGATCGCCAGCAGCAGTTCCAGCAAGGTGAAGCCCCGATTCCGCATGGCCATCGCGCCGTACTTCATCGCTCGGTATGGGGCCCCGAATCCCGGATGCCGTCCGTCCCGGTTTCCTTGCCGGCGGCCGCCTTGGCCTTGTCCGTCCCGGTCCCGGCCTTGCCCGCATCCGCCTTGCCCTGCTGCTGCTTGAACACCATGGTGCGGGCGGTATAGGAGCGGGCCGCATCGCCTTCGACCAGAATCGTCACGTCGATGGTCTTCAGCATCTCGCCGCTGCCCTTGATGCCGATGTCACCCTCGTTGACCGTCTCCACTTCCGCCTTCCAGGAGAAATGGGGATAGGCCTCGCCGAAGTCGCCGCTGGTGCCGGTGAGCTGCTCGAAATCCTGGAGACTCAGCTCGGCCAGCTTCCATTGCGCCAGCATGGAGGCCATGGCGTCGAACTGCGAGCCGGTGGCGATGGCCACGCTCCGCGCCTGGGCGCCGATCAGGGTCACCAGGGCGATAGCGATCAGGGCCACGGCGATCATCACCTCCAGGAGGGTGAAGCCCGGCGAGAAACGCCCCGGCGCCGTGCCGGGCTCATTGGAACAGGGCTTGTGTCTCCGGGGGGGCATACCCCTCCTCCACCTTCACTTTGCCGAGAAACGGGGTCAGAATCACCGACATCTCCTGGCCATCTTCCTGGCGGAGATGGATGATCGTCGGCTCGACGTACCCGTTTTTGCTGAAGCGGATGTTCATGGCATCGCCGGCCTGGAGGCCGCCGAACCAGGACCACATGTCCCGGATCGTCACCGTGTCGGCGAGACTCAGCCGCTCTTCCCGACCGGCCGCAGCCTCCTTTTTCTCGCCCCGCGCCGGCACTTCCGGCGCGACCACGAACAGCCGCTCGCCGGGCTTGTAGGTCAGCAGGTAGGGCACCTGGTCCTGCCGGGCCATCTGCGCCGAACGATGGATCAGCCCCACCAGCTTGCGGACCGTCGTCTTCAACCGGTCGGCATAGATGAAGTCGCCGATCCGGGGCACGGCGAACGAGGCGATCACCCCCA
Source organism: Desulfobulbus sp. (assembly GCF_031547805.1). Classification (GTDB taxonomy): domain Bacteria; phylum Desulfobacterota; class Desulfobulbia; order Desulfobulbales; family Desulfobulbaceae; genus Desulfobulbus. Next base: position 62,150 of record NZ_JAVBRQ010000035.1, on the reverse strand, counting down.
TCAGCACCATCACCACCAGCAGCTCGACCAAGGTGAAGCCCCCGCGGTTTGCCGCACGGCAGCGGGTGGCGGCGGCCGCGAAAACCGGCATGGCCGCCGCTATTGCAGCTCCCAGCTGTTGATGTCCGCGTCCTTGTCCTCGCCTCCGGCCTGGCCGTCCGGGCCGTAGGAGATGAGGTCGTAGTCGCCGTGCAGGCCGGGGCTGATGTAGATAAAATCGTTGTCCCAGGGATCCTTGGGCAGGGTACTCTTCTCCAGATAGCCGCCGGTCCGCCACTTTTTGGCCAGGCTGCCGGTGGTGGGCGGCTCGACCAAGGCCCGCAGCCCCTGTTCGGTGGTCGGGTATTTCCCGTTGTCGAGCTTGTACAGCTTCAGCGCCTGTTCGATCGACTGGATCTGGACAGCGGCCTTGGTCCGCCGGGCCTCCTCCGGCCGGTCCATGATCCTGGGGACAATGAGTCCGGCCAGGATGCCGAGGATCACCATCACCACCATCAGTTCGATCAGGGTGAAGCCCTGGTCGCCGAATACGACCCCTTGATTATTGCGTTGCGATTTCATTTTCTTCTCTCGTGTGGAAAAACACTCCGACAAACGCCCGGTCCAGGCGTGTCACCGTAAGGGGCGCGACCGCAGCCAGCGGGCCGCGAGTCCGCCCAACAACGCCGCGCCCGCCAGGGTCGCTCCCAATCCCAGGTGCAGGGCCAGCCAGGAAAAACCGATCCAGGGCAGGAGCAGAACCCGGCCGGCAAAGCGCAGCGGGGCGCTGGCCGCGACCGTTTCGGCCAGAGGCGGCGACACCCGGTAGTAGAGCTCGACCAGCCACCTGCCGCACCGGTTGCCGAGCAGGAAGGTGTCGCGGAAATCCCTGAGGGTATCGACCGAAGGGTTCAGGAAGGAGCCGAACGAGGCGGTGGCGATGAAACAGGCGTCCGCGGTCCGGACGTTGACCTGATTGCCGTAGTAGACATCCCCGCCGGCGGTGAGCGCATAGGCGCGGATGTAATACAGGGTTCCGGGCAGGAGGTGGTCGATCACCGCGCGGAAGCCACCGGGCCCGCTGCCGCCGGCAACCACCTCGCCCGTGGCCAGCAGACGGCCGGCCAGGGCTTGTTGGCGGTTGTTCTGCCGGCTGTCCTGGCCCGAACCGGGCGGGGCCGGCGTCGCGGCCACGGCCTCGGGCAGGAAGAAGGCCGCCAGCGCGTCCGCTCCCCGGCGGTACAATGGCGGGTCTTCCAAGGCCAGGCCCTGGCCGGTGTACAGCGGGCCGGGGTGGATGCCGAAGACCACCCCCCGGCGGACGATATCCTGGCCGAAGGCGGCGGCGATCTCGCAGTCCACGGTGACCGAATCCCTGGTGATCGCGGCCGGGGCGGCGGTGGCGATGTGGCTGCTGCGGTGGCCCGGCCGGTCCAGGATGCGATCGATCATCTCCTCGGCCATGAAACGGGCGGCGACCATCGAACTGGCGTCGCTGCCGTCGGCGGTCCCGACCACCACCCGGTTGCCCTGACGGTCCGAGGCCAGGGCATAGCTGACCGATTCTCCCTCGCTGAAGCTGGTGGCCAGGATCTGCGGCAACAGCGCCTTGGCCCCGGCTGCGCTTTGGGCGTCGGCCGGAAAAAGCGAGGCGAGGCGGCCGTTGTCGCCCGCCGGCCCGTGGGCGGCGGAGACGGCCGCCTCGGCCGATGCCGGCGGCGGAATGTCGGCGGCCAGGGAGTCCGCGGTTTGCAGTTCCCGGATCCGGATGTCGTTGCCCCACAGCTGCAGACGCCCGAGCTGCACCTTGGTACCGCCGCCCAGCAGCATCTCCTGGACCGGCGCGGTCCCGGAGGAGAGGCCGACCTGCCCCCGGGAGACCGCCGCGTCGTGGTCCGCGGGATAGGTCAGGAGCAGAAACTGCCGGGTGCCGGCGTCGGTGGTGAAGCCGCTGGCCGCCAGGTCGTCGGCACCGACATCGACGCTGTAAAGCACATCGTCCTCCCGGCTGACCGAGGTGACCGTGACGCCATGCTCGCCAAAGGAGACATCGGCCTCGCCGTGGGCGGTGAAGCAGAACAGGGCGGCGTCGCGCCGGCCGGCCGGGCCCACCGAACCGGCGAGATAGAGCCGGCCGTCGCGATCCGCCGCGATGCCGTAGCCCTCGCTGGCCGCAAAAGAGCCCGAGGGAATCGCGACCCCATGTTCGCCGAAGGCGGGATCGACGCTGCCGTCGGAGCGCAATCCCACCAGCATGGCCGAGTCGGTCTTTTTTTCCGAATAGGAGCCGGACAGGACAAAGCTGCCGTCCGGACGTTCGAGAATGCCCTCGACCGAGGCGTCCTCGCCCACCGCGACCAGGCTGACGCCCTGTTCGCCGAATCCGTCGTCCGGCACGCCCCTGGGGGTAAAACGGGCCACCACCAGAATCCTGCCCGCGGTTCCCTCGGTCGAGCCGGCCACGGTGATCATGTCGGACGGGCTGATCGCCAGGGCGGTGATCTCCTCGTTGCCGTTACCGATCGAAGTCAGCACCACCCCTTCGTCGCCGAAGCTCCTGTCCAGCTTGCCGTCCGGACGAAAGCAGATCATGGCCAGATCCCGGTCCCGGCCGTTGTGGGCATAGCCGGCGGCAACGATCCTGCCGTCCGAGAGCAGGCCCAGGGCCAGGGCCTCGTCATCGACCGGCGACAGCGAGGCGATCGCGGTGCCGTCGCCGTTGAAGCCGGGATCGAGGGAGCCGTCGGCATGGAACCGGAGCAGGGAAAAGTTGAGGGCATGGTTCTGCGACGAGGAACCGGCAACCAGGATCTTGCCGTCCGGCTGCACCAGGACCGCGTGCCCGCTGCTCCTGCCACCGAGTTCGACCGCCACCCTACCGTTCAAACCGAAGGAAGCATCGAGCCGGGGAAAGGCCCATGCACCCTGTCCGCCCCCACCGGCGATCACAGCCCACAGGACCAAAAACACAAGAATTCGACACACCATCGCCATGCCTCGAAAAAAACGAAATCCCATTGCTATCCAACCGGAATCAATAGTGCTATCGATATCGACTTTACGGAAATTCTCAAGGGAAAATCCATCGCCGGGGGCCTTGCCCTCACTTTTTTGTCATTTTTCCGACAACCCACCTTCTTTACGACAAAAAAACTGATTCCCACTCAAACTCAGCCGATTGCTTCCTGGCCGGTATTCTGCTGCAACTTCTTGAGATTTCTCCTCACTACGTTTGTCGAAACGACCAACAGAGGACGTTCGGGACAAGGATAACACTGGCCACCTGGTCATCTCGGACGCAGCGAGAGATCTCGTTTGCTCGACCGACTTGCCGGAGCGTTATGAACACCGCCGATTGCCGGCGGACGAGCGAACACCCAGGAAAACTCTCGGCTACCGGCCGGGGAGGCCGGCAAGGCTTGAAAATCGAGATACGAGGAGGGAGTGGGAGGTTGCCCCGGAAGCGGGTTCCGGGGCAACAAAAGGAAAAAAATCGATCAGCTCTTGCCGAAGCCGCAGACCGGATACTGGCAGCGGGCGCATTGGCGGCACAGACCGCCGTGCCCCAGAGCCGCCAATTGCTCGCGGCCGATCCGCTCGCCGATCAGGATGCGCGGCAGCACCAGATCCAGCACCGTGATGGCGTGAAACATTCCGCAGGCCGGAACCCCCAGTACCGGCACCGACCCGATCTGCCCGATCAACAACATCGCCCCCGGCAAAACCGGGGTGCCGTACACCACCGATTCCGCCCCGGCCAGCGCGATCCCCAATCGGGTGACATCGTCCGGGTCCACCGACATCCCCCCGGAGGTGACGACCAACTCCGCCCCTTCCGCAAGACAGGAAGCGATCGCCTCGGCGATCAGCGCCGCGTCGTCCGGCGCAAAACGCACCGGCCCCACCGTCGAGCCCAAACCGGCCAGCTTCTCCCGTAGGACTCCCTCGAACCGGTCCTCGATCCGTCCGTGGTACACCTCGTTGCCGGTGATCACCAAACCGGCCCGGACCTTGGCCAGCGGCGCCACTCGCACCACCGGCGGACCGGACCTGGCGATGGACACCGCCTCCTCCACCACCCGTCGGGCCGCCACCAGGGGAATCAGGCGCAGGCCCGCCACCGGTTCGCCCCGCTTGACCGGCGTGTTGTCCTGGAGGGTGGCGCACATCACCTCGCCCAGCAGGTTGAAGCGGTACAGGCTTTCGCGGTCGATCTTCAGCAACCCGTCGAGCGACGCCGCAAGGTTGATCTTGCCCTCGACCACCTCCTCGGAATATTCCACCCCCGGACCGGCGAGCGCCTCGGCCATCAGCAGGGCCGCCTCGTTCTCGTGGATTTCCTCCGGCCCCAACTCCAGCACGTAGATGTGCTCCTTGCCCAAACGCCGCAGATGCTCCACGTCCTCGGCTCGGATGATGTGTCCTTTCCGGAAGGCCCGGCCCTTGAACCGGTCCTTCACGATCTCGGTGATGTCGTGCGGCAGCACCATCCCCACCGACGCCTCCACCGGCACGGTATTTTTTCGCAATTTTTCAGTCATACCCAGCTGTTTCCCTTGTCAGTCACACCCTTGATCCGGCGACCTCGCAACCGGACGTAAGGCAGTTATTATAGGCATCTTCCCGGGTTCCCGCCACGGGAATCGAGGGTGAGTTGCAAGCGCAGGCGGACCGGTGCCGGCACCTCGTCGATGGCGCGCTGCCTGCATCCGCTTGGATTGGCGGCCCATTCGTGCTACAAAAGATAGAGTGGTGCTGCTGACCGGCCGTTGTCCACGGCCACGGAGGCGCTGCAACAACGGGGCGCGGCTTTCGCCCTTGGCCGTTGGCCGCGATTGTGCGTTTTACTTGCCGGGTGCGCCGGTTCCCTCTTCGGAATCGGACCCGGCGGAAGGAGTGAGGATGAACGGTTTGACCATGCTGATGGGGTCTTTTGCGGTCTTGCTGGCCGCCTATTTCATTTATGGCCGTTTTCTGGAGCGGAAGTGGGGCACGGATGAACAGGCCCGCACCCCTGCCCACGAATTCAACGACGGCGTGGACTACGTGCCGGCACGCCGCAGCGTGGTATTCGGGCACGAATTCGCCTCCATCGCCGGCGCCGGACCGATCAACGGACCGATCATCGCCGCCATGTTCGGCTGGATGCCGGCCTTGATCTGGATTCTGGTGGGTGGCATCTTTTTCGGCGCGGTGCAGGACTTTGCCGCCCTGTACGCCTCGGTCAAGAACAAGGGCCGGACCATCGGCTACATCATCGAACTCTACATCGGCAAGACCGGCAAGCGCCTGTTTCTCCTCTTTGTCTGGCTGTTTTCCATCCTGGTGATCGCGGCCTTCGCCGACATCGTGGCCGGCACCTTCGACGGTTTCGGCAGCAATGCGGCCCAGAACGAGGCCAACGCCGCCGTGGCCAGCACCTCCATCCTGTTCATGCTCGCGGCCGTCGGCCTGGGGTTCTACCTCTTCCACCGACAACCGGGAGGCGGCACCAGCGCGCTGGTGGCAATCGTCCTGCTGACCGCCTGCATCGCCGCCGGCCTGACCTGCCCGCTCTACATGAGCAAGGGCTTCTGGCTGCACTTTGTCTTCGCCTATATCTTTGTCGCCTCGATCACCCCGGTCTGGGCCCTGCTGCAACCCAGGGACTACCTGAATTCCTTCCTGCTGGTGGCGCTGATCGCCGGGGCGTTTATCGGCATAGTCGTCAGCAATCCGACCATGCACATCGTTCCGTTCGCCGGCTTCACCGTCAACGACCAGCAGTTGTTCCCGATCCTGTTCGTCACCATCGCCTGCGGCGCGGTTTCCGGCTTCCACAGCCTGGTCGCCTCGGGCACGGCCTCCAAGCAGGTCGACAACGAACGGGACATGCTGCCCATCTCCTTCGGCGCCATGCTACTGGAAAGCCTGCTCGCGGTCATCTCCCTGGTCGCGGTGGGGGCCCTGGCGGTCGGCGGCGTTCTGCCCTCCGGCACCCCGCCGGTGGTCTTCGCCACCGCCGTGGCCGGCTTTCTGGCCGCCATCGGCATTCCCCAGCACATGACCTACACCGTCATCACCCTGGCAGTGGCCGCCTTTGCCCTGACTTCGCTGGACTCGGTGGCCCGGGTGGGGCGCCTGGCCTTCCAGGAAGTGTTCTCCGATTCCCAGGCCGACACCGTCCCGATGGGCCCGCTGCGCCGTTTCTGCGCCAATCGTTACCTCGCCACCGCCGTTACCCTGTTGATGGGTTATCTGCTGTCGCTGCGCGGCTATATGGATATCTGGCCCTTGTTCGGCTCGGCCAACCAGTTGCTGGCTGCCCTGTCCCTGATCGCCTGCGCGGTGTTCCTGAAAAAGACCAACCGGGCGGGCGCCATGCTCTACCTGCCCATGGTCAGCATGCTGGCGATCACCTTCACCGCCTTGGGGTTGACCATCGACAAACTCCTGGGCAAGATGTCGGTGGACGGCGCCTTCCAGGTCGCCTCGGACGGCATCCAGCTGCTGTTCGCCGTGCTGCTCCTGGCCCTGGGGATTCTGGTCGCGGCCGCCGGGATCGGCAAATTGCGCGGCAAGCCGGAAGGAGGCCGGACAGTGGCGGTCGACCCGGCGTAACCGGCAACGGCCCAACGCCGGGGTTGGGTTGTGGCGAATCCCGGCGAATGCGGATGAAAAAAAAACGGGAACAGGCTACAACGTCATCCAAGGCGTCGGGTGAACCCGCCCTGCGGCGCGCCCGCCCTTTTTCATCCACAATTTGGGAGAGATCGATGATCAAGAAAGAACTGCTGGAGATCCTGGCCTGCCCCCAGTGCAAGGGGCCGGTGGAGCTGGCCGCCGACGAGAACGGCATTGTCTGCCGTGCCTGCAGGCTCCTTTATGCCATCCGCGACGGCATCCCGATCATGCTGATCGACGAGGCCAAGCCGCTGCCGGCAAACCAACCGTAACAACCATCCGTAACAACTCACTCTAACGAAAAAGGCCGGCGGAACCGCATGAGGTTCCGCCGGCCTTGCCGTGCCCATCCGCCCACTTCCGAGCCGCTCAAGCCTTACGGGGCGATGCCCAGCTCGCGCTCCTTGGCCGCGATGGCCAGGCGGGTCTTGACCACCGTATCCGACACCAGGCTGATCGAATCGATCCCCTCCTCCACCAGGAAGGTGGCGAAATCCGGGAAATCCGACGGCGCCTGGCCGCAGATGCCGATCTTGCGGCCGCGCCGCTTGGCCGTGGCGATCACCATCTTGATCAGGGACTTAACCGCCTCGTTGCGCTCGTTGTAGATGTGCGCCACCAAATCGGAGTCGCGGTCCAGGCCGAGCGTCAGCTGGGTCAGGTCGTTGGAGCCGATGGAAAAGCCGTCGAACACGTCGCAGAAGGCGTCGGCGGCAATGACGTTGGACGGAATCTCGCACATCACGTAGACCTCCAGCCCATTTTCCCCCTGCACCAGCCCGTTCTCCCGCATCACCCCAATGACCTTGCGCCCCTCTTCCGGGGTGCGGCAAAAGGGCACCATCAGCTTGATGTTGGTCATCCCCATGTCGCCCCGCGCCTTCAGCAGGGCCGCGCATTCCAGATCGAAGGCCGCCCGGTAGCGCGGATCGTAGTAGCGCGACGCCCCGCGCCAGCCGATCATCGGGTTGGATTCCTCGGGTTCGTAGAGATGGCCGCCGATCAGGTTGGCGTACTCGTTGGACTTGAAGTCCGACAGGCGGACGATCACGTCCTTGGGATAGAAACCGGCGGCGATCCTGGCCACGCCTTCGGCGAGCTTGTCGATGAAGTACTGCCGCTTGTTGTCCGGATAGGCGCTAGTGCGCTCGTCGATGGCCTCGACGATATCGAAGATTTCGTCGTCGTCGGTGATCCGCTCCCGCAGCTTTTCATAGTTGATCAGGGCCAGCGGATGGATGCCGATGTGCGAGTTGATGATGAATTCCTCCCGCGCCAGGCCGACGCCCTCGTTGGGCAGCTGCCCCTCGACAAAGGCCTTTTCCGGCAGGCCGACGTTCATCATCACCCGGGTGCGGGTGGCCGGGATATTGTCGAGGTCGAGGACTTCGATCTCGAACTTGAGCAGGCCGTCGTAGATGTGGCCGGTCTCGCCCTCGGCGCAGCAGACCGTCACCTGCTGGCCGTTCTTGATGACCTTGGTGCCATCCGTGGTGCCGATGACGCAGGGGATCCCGAGTTCGCGGGAAATGATCGCCGCGTGACAGGTGCGGCCGCCCCGGTTGGTGACGATGGCGCCGGCGGTCTTCATGATCGGTTCCCAGTCGGGGTCGGTCATGTCGGTGACCAGCACCTCGCCGGCCTTGAAGTCATGAATTTGGCTGACATCGTTGAGAATCCGGGTCACGCCCTGGCCGATCTTGGCCCCCACCGCCTGGCCGCTGGCCAGCAACTTGCCCTTCTCCTTGAGCACGTAGGTCTCCATGGTCCGCTTCGTGGCCTGGGAATGGACGGTCTCCGGCCGGGCCTGGACGATGAACAGCGTGCCGGTGCCCACGGCCGCGCCGTCGCCGTCCTTGGCCCATTCGATGTCCATGGGCCGGCCGTAATGCTCCTCGATGATGCAGGCCCAACGCGCCAACTGGAGGATCTCGTCGTCGCTGAGGATGTAGGCGCCGCGCTCCTCGGCGGTGGTCGCGATGTTCTTCACCGGCTCCTCGGCGCCGGGCGCGGTGTTGTAGACCATCTTGATTTCCTTGCTGCCCACCCGCTTGCCGACGATGGGCCGCTTGCCCGCCTTGAGGGTCGGCTTGAACACGTAGTACTCGTCGGGATTGACCGCGCCCTGCACCACGTTCTCGCCCAGGCCCCAGGCGCCGGTGAGGAAGACCGCGTCCTTGAAGCCCGATTCGGTGTCGATGGAGAACATCACGCCCGAGCAGGCGGAATCGGAGCGGACCATCTTCTGCACCACGATGGAAAGATAGACGTCGAACTGGCCGAAGCCCTTGTCGTGGCGGTAGGAGATGGCGCGGTCGGTGAACAGGGAGGCGAAGCAGCGCTTGCAGGCGTCGATCAGGGCCTCCGGGCCGCGAATGTTGAGGTAGGTGTCCTGCTGGCCGGCAAAGGAGGCGTCGGGCAGGTCCTCGGCGGTGGCCGACGAACGGACCGCCACATCGACACCGGGGCCGTAGTCCGCCTCCATCTTTTGGTAGGCGCTGAGAATTTCCTGGCGCAGGTCGGCCGGAAACTCGGCGTTGCGGATAATCTCGCGGACCTTGGCGCCGCGCTCCTGCAGGTTGTACAGATCATGGGTATCCAGCCCGGCCAACGCGGCGCGGATGGCCGATTCGACCCCGGCTTCCTTGAGCAGGTACTGATAGGCATAGGCGGTAATGGCAAAACCGTTGGGCACCGCCACTCCCTTGGAAGTCAGTTTCTGGTGCATCTCGCCCAGGGAGGCGTTCTTGCCGCCCACCCGGGGGACGTCCTCGATGCCGATCTCGTCGAACCAGAGAATGAGCGCTGTTTCGTGTGCGTTGTTCATCACTACCCCCTCAAAAAAAAGAGCGTCGGCCGGCACGGGCCCGCCTGGCAACCCTGTGTTGTCGGCAACCGACGCATGATCTGCGAGGTGTTGATTGTAGAAAAAAAACGTATCCCGGTCAACCGAAACGTCCCCCCGCGTCCGGAGCGCCACGACCGGGCCGGGTACTGCCGCCAAGGCTTGCCAAGATTGGCCTAACAAGCTATACTAACGAAATATATTTATTTTTTTCTCATCAAGCAGGTGTACCGAAACGGAGCCGCCATGACCATTGCCAACGAGATCCTCGCCATCAGCGCCGACAGCATTGTCACCGGAAACCATGAGCAAAGCCGTTATTTCGAGGCGATCAAACGCCTGGTCGCGGGCCGGAACGCGGCGACGTCGACCGCGGACCGCCAGCAATGGCAGGCCGGCATCGACTGCATCTACCGGCTGATCGAGGACGAGATCCGCACCCGGACCGGCAAGCCGAGCAAGGCCGTCGCCTTCGGCACCTCGGGCTGGCGGGGCACATTGGGCAAGGATCTGTTCGCACGCTCGGTGGCGGTGGTCACCGCCGCCATCCTCGGCATGTACCGGGAGGCGGCCGGCAACCAGGCGCTGCGGCAAGCCCTGGGCGTGGCGGATTTCGCCGAGATGCGGCAACGCGGCTGCGTGGTCGGCTTTGACAACCGTTTCGGCGGCCCCCTGCTGGCCAGGGCGGCGGTGGCCGTGCTCCGGGCCAGCGGGGTGAAGATCCATTACGCCGGCGAAGCCACCACCGGCGCGCTCTCGGCCTCGGTGCTCGTCCACCGGGCCGCCTTTTCCATCAACCTCACCCCCAGCCACAATCCCCTGGAATACGGCGGTTTCAAGTACAACGCCGCCGATGCCGGCCCGGCGGCCCCGATCCTCACCGACACCATCACCCGCCTGACCGGGGAATACATGGAGTCGGGCGCTCCCGACCTCATCCCGGCACAGCTCGATCTCGACACGCCGCCGGAAACCCTGCCGGGCGTCGAGCGCGACGACGCCCTGGCCAGCTGGCAGCAACTGGTCCGCGCCAACGCAGCTCTCCACGGCATCGATTACGACCGTTTGCTGGCCGACCTGGCGCGCAACGACCAGGCGGTCGTCTGCGTCGACGCGGTCCACGGTGCCGCCCGCGGTTATCTCGGCCGCCTGCTGAACAATCCCCCGGCCGAAAGGCTGGTACTGCTCCGGGCCGATGCCGATCCCACCTTCGGCGGGATTGCGCCCGAACCCTCCTCGGCCAACATGCAACCGGTGCTGGCAACGCTGTCGGCCCGGCCCGAGCCGCTCAAGCTCGGGGCGATCATCGATCCCGACGGCGACCGCATCCGCTTCACCGACGGCATGGTCGAGATTTCGATGAACCAGTTCGGGGCGATGGCCTACCATTTCCTCCATGAGATCAAGGGCAAGCGGGGCATGGTCGCCAAAACCGTGGCCTCGAGCAACCTGGCCAATGCCCTGGCCGTCCAGCTGGGCGAGGCGGTGTTCGAACCCAAGGTCGGCTTCAAGGAATTCAAGCCGGTGATCGACAAGGCCCTGGTCTTTTTCGAGGAATCCGACGGCATTTCCGTCATCGGCCACACCCCGGAAAAGGACGCCTTCATCGGCCTGATCCTGGCGATCGACATGACCCTTTCCCTGAACAAGCCGCTGGGCCAGTATCTTGCCGAAATCGAGGACCAATTCGGCCACTACTATCCCGACCGCGACGGGGTCGCCGTTTCCCAGCAAGGGGAAACCCTGTTGCGCAGCCTGGACCAATTGCGCGCCTACGGCCCCGGCAGCGAGGTCCGGGTCGGCGAGGGGGTGCGGACCATTGTCGAGGTGATCGATATCGACGGCCGGAAGATGATTTTGGACGACGGCTCCTGGATCATGATCCGCCCTTCGGGCACCGAGCCCAAGGTCCGTTTCTACGTCGAGGCCAGAAGTCCGGAAGAAACCGCCCTGCTGGTGAAAAGTGCCAAATCGATGCTTGCCGAAATAGGACTCTTGCCCTAATGTAGCAGGGGATTCCCTCCCTGTTCCTATGAACAACAAGGGATTTGCACGCCTCAACAACCATCACTACCGAGAATTGTCATGTGGGAATATACCGATAAAGTCCAGGATCATTTCATCAACCCCAGAAATGTCGGCGAAATCGAGAATGCCGACGGTGTGGGCAACGTCGGCTCCATTGCCTGCGGCGACGCCCTGCGCCTGACCATCAGGGTCGATGAAAACCAGGTGATCACCGACGCCAAGTTCAAGACCTTCGGCTGCGCCTCGGCCATCGCCTCTTCCTCGATGCTCACCGAAATGCTCAAGGGCATGAAGCTGGAAGACGCCAAGAAGCTGACCAACGACGACATCGCCAAGGCGCTGGGCGGCCTGCCCAAGGAAAAGATGCACTGCTCGGTCATGGGCCGCGAGGCCTTGGAAGCGGCCATCGCCGATTATACCGGCGCCATCCTGCCCATGGCGCAGGGCGAGGTGGTGTGCGAATGCTTCGGGGTCACCGATCTGGAAATTATCCGGGCGATCCGCGAAAACGCGCTGACTTCGGTGGAGGACATCACCCATTTCACCAAGGCGGGCGGCGGCTGCGGCAAGTGCGAGGGCAAGCTGCGGGCCCTGCTGGCCGAGACGGTCGAGGGCGCGGCCGGCGAGCCAACCGGCGCGCCCAAGAAGAAGCGCATGACCACTTTGGAGAAAATCAAGAAGATTGAAGAGGTCATCGAGCGGGAGATCAAGCCCACCTTGAAAAAGGACGGCGGTGACATCCAGCTGGTCGACGTGGACGGCGATTTCGTCACCGTGTCGTTGCGGGGGGCCTGCGCCAACTGTTATTCTTCTCGGACGACCCTGAAGGAATATGTGGAAAGGAAATTGCGCGAACAGGTTCTGGAAAGCCTGATCGTCGAGGAGGACAAGTAATGGCTGTGCTACCCGAACAGGTCATCTACATGGACAATAACGCCACCACCCGGATCGCGCCCGAGGTGGTGGATGCCATGATGCCCTATCTGACCCAGTTCTACGGCAATCCCTCCTCCATGTACACCTTTGGCGGCCAGGTCGGCCAGGCGCTCAACAAGGCCCGCCAGGAAATCGCCGACCTGCTCGGCGCCGAGCCCGGCGAAATCGTGTTTACCAGTTGCGGCACCGAGAGCGACTCCACCGCCATTCTCTCCGCCCTCCAGACCAATCCGGGCAAGAACCACCTGGTGACCACCAAGGTCGAGCATCCGGCGGTCAAGAACCTGTGCGACAACCTGGAGAGCTTTACCGGCCGCAAACACCACGTCACCCGTCTGCCGGTCGCCGCCGACGGCACCCTGGACCTGCAGCGGTTCAAGGAAAGCCTCACCGACGATACCGCCATTGTCAGCGTGATGTGGGCCAACAATGAGACCGGGGTGCTCTTCCCGGTGGAGGAGATGGCGGAGATCGCCCGGGAGCGGGGCATCCTCTTCCATACCGACGCGGTGCAGGCGGTGGGCAAAATCCCGATCAAGCTCAAGGAAACGGCCATCGATTTCCTCTCCCTTTCCGGCCACAAGCTCCATGCCCCCAAGGGAGTGGGTGTACTCTACGTTCGCAAGGGCACGCCCTACATCCCGTTCATGAACGGCGGCCACCAGGAGCACGGCCGCCGGGGCGGCACCGAAAACGTCGCCTCGATCGTCGGCCTGGGCCGGGCCTGCGCCCTGGCGGCCGAAAAAATGGCCGAGGAAAACACCAGGGTGCGGGCGCTGCGGGACAAGCTCGAACAGGGGCTGCTGGGCACCATTCCCAAATCGCTGCTCAACGGGCATTCGAGCCAACGCCTGCCCAACACCGCCAACATCAGTTTCGAGTATGTCGAGGGCGAGGCCATTTTGCTGCACATGAACCAGCACAACATCTGCGCCTCCTCCGGTTCGGCCTGCACCTCCGGCTCCCTGGAGCCCTCCCATGTCCTCCGGGCCATGGGCGTGCCGTTCACCGCGGCGCACGGCTCGATCCGGTTCAGCCTCTCCATCTACAATACCGAACAGGAAGTCGATTTCGTCCTGGCGACCTTGCCCGGCATCATCGCCAAGTTGCGCGCCCTGTCCCCCTTCTGGGAGGGCAACTAGCGCGCCATTTCCAGGCGCCGCCGCGTTCCGGCCGGCGGCGCCTTTTTCCACCCCCATTGCCATCGAGCCGCCATGCGTATTATTGCACCAAGCTTCGCCATCCTTGATGAACTTGACCGGCAGTCCCTCCCGGTCCGGATCGAATACTGCGGCCGGATCTGCTATAAAAGCGAGGAGCGAATCGACAGCGACTCGGCCATCCCTTTTGTCAAGAAGATGGCGATCAACGGCCACAACTCCGTGTTGGAGATGGGGGTGGCCACGCTGGTCGCCACCTGCGCCACCCCGGAACCAATCCAGGCCCTTTTTTTCCGCCAGCCGAAATTCCTGCACATCGACCGGCTGCAAGACGATCGCTTACTGATCACCGGTTCCATTCGCGCCTTTCGCGAGATGCGGCTCTTCCATCCCGAGGACGCTATCTGCCGGGCCATTGTGCAATTTCTTGGCCACCGCCACCCCTACTTTTTCGAAACGCCGGCAACGCCCAAGGATGAGGCGGCGCCCACGGGCGTGCGCATCGACAAGCTGGAACTTAACGAGGTGGAACGGCTTGCCCCGCCGCTCTGCGCCCGGCATCGATTCCTGGCCGTCAAATTTATCGTCAACCGCGCGGTCACCCACGAACTGGTCCGCCATCGCCCCTGCTCGTTTCTCCAGGAAAGCCAGCGCTATTGCCGCTATTCCGCCGACAAGTTCGGCAACGAAGTCACCTTTATCAAACCAGTCTTTTTTGCGGAAGACAGCGCGGAATTCACGATGTGGCAACAGGCGATGGAGGCCATGGAAGCTCAATACCTCCGGCTGCTGCAGACCTCCTCGCCGCAAGCGGCCCGGACCGTGCTGCCCAACTCCTGCAAGACCGAAATCATCGTCTACGCCAATCTCGCCGAGTGGAAGCACATGTGTGCCCTCCGCACCCCGCCAGCGGCCGAGCCGTCGATGCGCGAGGTCATGATTCCCTTGGCCCAGGAGTTGGAGCGCCGCTACCCGACCATATTTTCCTGATCCGCAACGAAGAGGGGAAGCCAGATCCGTCCGGTCGAGCCATCTTTTAAAGATGGCCCCTCGCTTTTCCTGCCTTCCACTTCTTTTTTGAAAATATTTCTTCTTTTTGACTCATCCGTGCATGTATTGTACAATGCTGAAAAAACATCACATTCCACTTTTATTGCAGGGATAAGACGCACATATGGCTCTCAAATCAGGACAATCCGCACCCGACGCCTCCAGAGGCTCGATGAAAAGGACGGTCAAGGATCAATCCGGCGCCGGCAGGCTCAAGATCGGCGAGCTGCTGAGCAAGGCCGGCTACATCACTTTGACCCAATTTGAAGAGGCCAAGACAACCCAGAGGAAAAGCGGAGAACGGCTGGGCCGGATTCTGCTGGAAAATGGTGCCATCGAGCGGGATACCATCGCCAACTTCCTCAGCCGCATGCACAACTACACCCTGGTCTCGCTCGACCAGGAGGCGCCGAGTAAGGAAGCCCTGGAGCTCGTTCCCTACGAAACCGCCAAGCAGTTCATGTGCCTGCCCTTAAGGCTCGCCGGCAACACCCTCCAGGTGACCATGGCGGAGCCCACCGACAGCAACGAGGTCGAGCAGCTCCAGGATATTGTCCAGAAAAATCTCAATCTCTGCGTCTCGACCGCCCGGGACATCATCGACGGGTACAAAAAATTCTATCAGATCAGTGACGAGGAATATCAGAGCTTCTTCAAGTTCGAACCCGAACACGAGGATGTGTCGGTCACCCAGGTGGACGACTTCGGCGCCCTGGTGTCCGATGCGGCCGAGGATTTCGAATTCGACAGCGGCGGGATCGAGGAATCCAACTTCGAGCAGTTTTCCGCCTCGGACGCGCCCATCATCAAGCTGGTGAACGGCATCCTGGTCAAGGCGGTACAGGAAGGGGTCAGCGACATCCACATCGAACCCTTCGAGAAGACCATGCAGGTCCGCTACCGCAAGGACGGCTCGCTGTTCAAGTCGATGAACCTGCCGCTGACCATCAAAAACGCCATGGCCGCCCGCATGAAGATCCTGGCCGGCCTCAACATCACCGAACGGCGGGTGCCCCAGGACGGCCGCATCAAGATCCGCCTGGGCCGCAACCGGGCGGTCGACTTCCGCGTTTCCACCCTGCCGCTCCTCCACGGCGAAGGCATCGTTCTCCGTATTCTGGACAAGGATTCCCTCAATGTCGACCTGACCAAGCTCGGCTTCACCGTCGACACCTTTGCCGCCCTGCGGCGGTGTCTCAACCGGCCGCAGGGGCTGCTGCTGGTCACCGGGCCGACCGGTTCCGGCAAGACCGTCACCCTCTACTCGGCCCTGAACTCGCTCAACAACGAGGACATCAAGATCCTGACCGCGGAAGACCCGGTGGAATTCAACTTCAAGGGCATCAATCAGGTCAACGTCAACGCCGAGGTCGGCATGACCTTTGCCGCGGCCCTGAAGGCCTTTCTCCGCCAGGACCCGGACATCATCATGGTCGGCGAGATCCGCGACATCGAAACCGCGGAGATCGCGATGAAGGCGGCCATGACCGGCCACCTGGTGTTCTCCACCCTGCATACCAACGACGCGCCGGCCACGGTCAGCCGTATGGTGGACATCGGTATCCCGCCCTATGCCCTGGCCTCCTCGCTCACCATGGTCCTGGCCCAGCGGCTGGGACGACGGCTCTGCCAGAAATGCAAGACCCCGGCCGAATACGACCGGATGACGCTGTTGAACGCCGGGTTCAAGGAGAGCGAGCTGGATGAGCTCAAGCTGTTCAAGGCCAAGGGCTGCGCGGACTGCAACGGCCGCGGCTACAGGGGCCGGGTCGGCTTCTTCGAGCTGCTGGAAGTGACGGAGCCGGTGGCCCAGGCCATCCAGGCCGAGGTGTCCGAGGAGCAGCTGCGCAAGGTGGCGGTGCAGGAAGGCATGTTTACTCTCCGCGAGGCTGGCCTGCAGAAGGCCCGAGAAGGCGTCACCAGCCTGGAAGAGGTTTTGAAGCGGACGGTGGCCCACGAGGACAGCCTGCCCGCGTATCTGGTCAACCCCGATGTGGAAAATTACGAAGACGGCGACGTGGTGATCCAGGAAGGCAACAAGGACAAGGACTTCTTCAAGCTGATCAGGGGCAAGGTGGCGGTGCTCCGCTCGGGCAAGAAGATCGCGGAAATCAGCGAGCCGGGTGAATACTTCGGCGAGATGGCCGCCATCCTCGAAGAGCCGCGCTCGGCTTCGATCATCTCGGTGGGCCGGTGCAGCATCAAGCGCTACCCCGGCGACAAGCTGTCGGAATTGATCGAGAAGTACCCGGACGTCTCCAAACACCTGTTCAAGACCCTGGTGGAACGGCTCCAGAAGACCGACCGGATCGTGGTGCAACTCGCCAGCGCCACCAAGGTCCGGCCGCCGCAGGTGGTGCGTCAGGCATGAACAAGGTTTCCGTCTACATCATTGCCTACAACGAGGCCGACAAGATCCAGGACGCCATCCGCTCGGTGCTCTGGGCCGACGAAATCGTGGTGGCCGATTCCCACAGCCAGGACAACACCGCCGCCCTGGCCGAGGAGATGGGCGCCCGGGTGGTGCAGATTCCCTTCCAGGGGTTCGGCGACCTGCGCAACCGGGCCATGGCCGCCTGTACCCACGACTGGATTTTCTCGCTCGATTCCGACGAACGCTGCACCCCCGAGGCGCGGGACGAGATACTGGACTGCCTGCGCGCCCCCCAGGCCGATGCCTATTACGTTCCCCGCCGGAATTTCTTCATGGGCCGCTGGATCCGCTATTCCGGGTTCTATCCGGATTACCGCCAACCCCAGCTCTTCAAAAAAGGTGCTCTGGTCTTCAAGGAAGACGATCCGGTCCACGAGGAATTCACCGTGGTTTCCGGCCGACCGGTGGGGTATCTGCGCCATGCGATCTGGCAGTATCCCTTCAAAGGGCTGGGCGAGATCATGCACAAGGCCAACAAATACTCCACCCTCGGCGCCGACAAGCTGGCCCTGACCAGACGCGGCAACTGCTCGCTGTGGACCGCCCTGGCCCACGGGGCCTGGTCGTTCTGCCACATGTATTTCCTCAAGCGGGGCATGCTCGACGGCTGGCCGGGATTCATCATCGCCCTCTACAACTTCGAGGGCACCTTCTACAAGTACGCCAAATTCCACGAACTCCGCTCCCAGTGGAGTCCGCCGCCCTCGCCGCCGCTACCGCGCATCACCCCGGAGTGATGGGCGCGATCAAGGCCATGGTCCTGTCGTAGACCATGTCGACGGTGATGCCTTCCATGCACCGTTGATGGCCGCAATCCCTTTTCCGACAGCAGAGGCAGTCCAGCCCTTCCGCCCGGACCACCGCATTGTTCACGCCATACGGTCCCACCCGCTCGGGATGGGTGGGGCCGAACACGGCCACCACCGGCGTGCCCACCATGGCGGCGATGTGCATGGGGCCGGTATCGACCCCGACATAGGCCGACGCCGCCTTCATCAGGGCCACCGAGGCCATCAGGCTCAGGCGGCCGGCGGCGATGCGTGCGCCTCCATGGCCCATGGCGGCCACGATGGGTTCGATGTGGACGAGATCGTCGGGACTGCCGCCAAAGACCGTCCTGACCCCGGCCACCTCCAATCGGTCGCAAAGTGCGCTCCACCGCGCCGGAATCCAGAATTTCGATTGCCACCTCGCCGCCGGATTGAGGTAGACGAAGCGCTGCCCCGGCGCGATCCCGGATGCCTTCAGAAAGTCCGCGGCCTGCTGTTCGTCGGCCGGGCCGGTGGCCAGGTAGAAGTCCTCCTTCCGGGGCGCACAGCCAAGAAAGTGGCAAAAGAGCAGGTTTTTCTCCACCGCATGCATCGAGCGGGAGGCCTCCTTGAGCAGGTGGTGCTGAAACAGGGGGTTCAACTCCCTGGCATCGCCGAACCCGATCCGCGTGCCACCGGGATTCATCAGGGCAAAGAGACCGCTGCGGAAGGAAGCGTGAAGGTCGAGAATCAGATCGTAGGGCTCTGAGCGAAATCTGCGGCGCAGGCCGCGCAGGACAGCGGCCGTGGCCGAAAGGGCCCGGAAATAGACCGGCCACCGGACGCCCGGCTCGCTGGTCGAGGGAATGTGGATGGGATGGATGCGCTCGATCGCCGGGTCACGCTCCAAAATCGTCTCCAGACCGCGCTCGACGATCCACCCGAGGTGGCACTCGGGGAAGCATCGCTTGAGGGCATGCGCCACCGGCAGGGCATGGACAATATCGCCAAGCGAGCTCTGCTTGATGAACAGGATGTGTTTGCCGTCAAGATTGTCCATGCGGTATCCTCGGGACCGGTGGGCACACCGCCAGTCTCGCATCTCTCAGGCCATCGGGATCGAGGGGGCGATCTCTTCCCGGGTGAAGGGAATGGCGGCCGGCTGAGGTTTCTTGAAAAGAATCGCGCTCATCAAGGAAAAAAGGAAACCGGTGCCGACGAGATTGAGATAGGATTCGAAACACATGATCACCATAAAAAAGACGGGAAAAGCTATGCGAATCCGTTCCCAGCCGTCGGTGACGCGAACGGCCTGGTACAAGTGGGCGAACACAAGCCCCAGCAGGCTCAACAGGCCCAATATACCGAGTTGAGTCGCAAGAAAAACATACTGGTTGTGCGGGTTGTTGGTTGGAGGCATATCGGGCGACAACCTCTCGTTCATTTTGTGGTATTCACGCTCAAAATCCCCTGTTCCCACTCCCAGCCAGGGGGACTGTTTGATCAGCTGCCATGAGATCGTCCAGTAATGCAGGCGCAACCCTACAGAAGTATTGGAATTTTCATGGAAGGTGCGCACATTGTCGACAATCGCGTCCATCCGCGCCTGGAACACCGGGCTCAACCGATAGGCAGCCACAAAGACGAGCGGAAAAATGACTGCGGCAAGCAGGAAGGCCTTGAGCAGATTCTTCCGGTAATATTGAAACAACAGGACAAACATCAGCGCAAAAAAGGCGCAATGGCCCGCCCGGCCCATGGTCGTGAACAGATGGACAACCAGGAGCCCGGTAAACGCCAACATGCTCCACCATTGCCACCCGCCTTTCCACTTCCACAGAAGCTGATGCACCAGGAGATAAATGGCAAAAGCCAGCATCGGCGTATATTGCAATTGGACGGTCTGGGTGTGAAAAAAGAGCTGAGCGTCGGAGAGCCCCCTCTGCAACAGACCGAACTGATCCAAGGTGATGACGAGCATGGTGGCGGCCACGCCGGCGATGAACGCGCCGACACAGCGCCAGCGCCATTCCCAGCGGATGGTTGCGAGGAACAGCGGTGCCACCAGCACCTTCCACTGCTTGCGGATGACCGCCAATCCGTCGGGCAGGGATTCGGTCCAGCACAAACCGATCAGCAGCACACAGGCATAGACGATGATGGCGATGACGAGCGGGCTGGTGCGGATCTCTCGCAGCTTCTCGCCGTACCGGCCTTCGGCCAATCCGCAAAGCACAAGGAGACAGGCCGCCGCACTGGCAGCCGAGGTCGAAAGGGGGAGAAAAAATGCCAGGGCCATGCACAACCACAGACATACCGGCTCGACACGTCGCTGCATCACGGATGTTCCTTCTCGGCGTCGCCGCTGAACTGGAGGCGATAGAGATAGCTGTACTCGCCGCCGAGCACGAGCAATTCTCCGTGCTTTCCTTCTTCCGCCAGCTGTCCATCCTTGAGCACGATAATCCGGTCGGCGTTCTGGATGGTGGACAGGCGATGGGCGATGACGAGCGTGGTCCGGTTGTGCATCAAGTTCTCCAGGGCTTGCTGGACCTCGCGTTCCGATTCGTTATCCAGCGCCGAGGTGGCCTCGTCGAGGATGAGGATGGGCGCATCCTTGAGCAGCGCCCGGGCAATCGAAAGCCGCTGTCGCTGCCCGCCCGAGAGCCGCGCCCCGGATTCGCCGATCACGGTGTCGAATCCCTGGGGCAATGCGGTGATGAAATCGAGCGCATTGGCAGCCCGCGTCGCGGCCAGGAGCGCCTCCTGCGAGCAGTCGCCGCTGCCGTAGGCGATGTTGTTTCGCACCGTGTCGTTGAACAGCACGGTTTGCTGGGTCACCACCGCGATCTGGTGGCGCAGGGATGCCAGGGTGTAGCCTCTAATATCGGCACCGTCGACCAACAGCCGCCCTTGGTCGGCATCGTAGAAGCGGAGCAGCAGATTGGTCAGGGTGGTTTTGCCACCGCCGCTGGGCCCGACCACCGCCAGTACCTCTCCCCGATTCACCCGAAACGAGAGTTGCTTGAGCACCGGCGTGGCCGGGTCGTAGCCGAAGGTGACCCGGTCGAACTCGATGTGCTTACCAAACGGGGGCATGGCCGTGGCATCGGGCGCTTCGCTGATGTCGGGGCGGACATCCAGCAAGGTGAAGATGCGATGGGCCGCGGCCACGCCCTGCTGGATATTGGAATTGACCTTGCTCACTCCCTTGATCGGCTCGTACAGCATCAACAGCGCGGTAAAAAAGGCCATGAAGGCCCCTGGTGTCGAGTGTCCGGCGAGGACCTGGCTGCCGCCGAACCAGATGATGACCGCCATGCCGAGGCCGGCGAGCATTTCGATGCAAGGATGGGACAGGCTGTTGTACCAGGTTTCGGAGAGCAGGATATTCATGATGTTCTGCATCCGGCCGGCAAACCGTTTTTTCTCGAACGGCTCCATGCAGAATGCCTTGACGATGCTCACCCCGGCGATGGTTTCGTGCAGCTGGCTGGTCGCCTCTCCCAACCTCTCCTGGTAATTGGTGCTGATTTTCCTGAATTTCCGCCCGAAAACAACGAGCGGCACGCCGGCCATGGGCAAAAAGACCAGGGAAATGAGGGCCAGGCGCCAATCCATGTAGAAAATCACCCCCAGCAGCCCGAAGACGGAGCAGAAATCCCGCAGGGAGCGGATCAGGGTATAGGAAACCGAACCCTGGACGATACTGACATCGTTGATGATCCTGGAAATCAATTCGCCGGTCGAGGTCTTGTGAAAAAAACTCAGGGGCTGCGCCATGACATGGGCATAGACCATGGTCCGCAGATCGCGGATGACGCACTGCCCGACCAGCTCCAGAAAATAGGAGTAGAGGAAATAAAAAAATCCCTTGATGAAAAAAACCAGCAGCAGGGCCAGGGGCAGCAGATTGAGCAGGTGCGCGTCCTGCTTGAAAAAAATCTCGTCCAGCAGCGGCTTGACCAGATAGGCCTGGAGCGCGTTGAATCCTCCGACCGCGATCATCGCCACCATGGCGACCACAAGCTTGGTCCTGTGGGGTTTGAGCACCGCCATCAGGCGGACAACGATCTCTTTATTCGTCATGTTCGGGCAAGAAAGAATTAGGGAACGGGCCGGACGGAGGCGGGCGGACGAAAAAAACACAACCCGGCTGAGCCGGGATTCGCATCTCCATGCGGCCGTAGCCGTTCCACTCCTCCGCCTCGATGGAGCGGGGCGCGCTTCCCGCGTTCCGAGCCCGCTTGTGCGGCTCGAAGGTATCGGGTTCTGCCTTTACCCCATTTTACGAAAGGATGCCAGCATAGTTCCCTGAAAAGTACGGCGGCAGTTCGCCCCGGCCGCTGAGCAGGGCGGTCAGCTCGGCGGCGTTTTTCTTCGGCTGGCCGTGGCTGACATCGACCACGAGATAGTCGACGCCCAG
Organism: Desulfobulbus sp.; assembly: GCF_031547805.1. Classification (GTDB taxonomy): domain Bacteria; phylum Desulfobacterota; class Desulfobulbia; order Desulfobulbales; family Desulfobulbaceae; genus Desulfobulbus. Next base: position 39,880 of record NZ_JAVBRQ010000035.1, on the reverse strand, counting down.
CCGCGCCAGTTCGTCCGCATGCGGCAGCAGGGAAAAAACGGTGTGGGCATGCGCATAGACGGCCTCGTCGCGACGATCGAGGTAGAACCGTTCGCCCCGTGGACTGGCAAAGGATCTCTGGCCTTGAAAATGGGGAGCGTCGAGGCGGGCGGTGAAGAGCGGCGGCCGGCCATGCACGGTGAGCCCCACCTGCATGGGCCGGGCTCCCGGCGCGGACAACGGGCGGGAAAAACCGGCCAAGGCCGCGGCCAGGGTGGCGCGGTCGGTTTCCAGGGAAAATTGTACGCCCGCCAGGCCGCGGGCGGCATACAGGCGCAGGGCGGCACTGTTGAGCACATTGCAGCTGTAATCGCCGTAGAGTTCGAGCCGGCCGCCATCGGCCGCCGGACCGTCGGTCTCGGCAAACAGCCCGAGCTGGCCGATATGGGCGATTTGGAAGCATTGAGCCCCCTGGCGCCGCAGTTGGCCGATGGCGTCGCGGTACCAGGACAGCTGCCCGTGGCCGAGCACCGCCGGCAGCGTCCAGACCAACGGCCTCTGTTCCGGCTTTCGCCGCATGGCCAGCATCCCCCATTCCCAGGTGCGGCGGCTGAGTTCGACCAATACCCTGGCGACCTTGAAGGGATAGCGCAGGGCCATCGCCTCGGGAGTACCGACCTTGAGCCACCATTCCGGCGATGCCGACCGGCCGCGGCCCCCTGTTCCATGACCGACCTGCCCGCCATGGCCGCTCCGGCGGCCCTCGCCCGCCTGCCGGTCCGCCGCCGGCTCGGCGTAGAGTTCGGCCAGCAGCCGTTCCAGATCCGCAGACGCGGGCAGGGGCACGGCCAGGCGCGCGGCCGTCCGCGCCAGGGTCGAATGTTTTTTGTCGTCGCGGCCGCTCACATCCACCCGGAACAGGATCCCGTGAAAAGGCTGCCGCAGCCGTCCCGATTCGATGCCGGCCAGGCCGACGGTCACGGTCTGCCCCGCCTCGGCCCGCTCCGCTCTCTTACCCTTGATCGCCAGGTCGTGCAGAGTGAAGCTGATCCGGTCGCCGCTCCGCTCCTCGTACAGGCGCAAACGGTCGCCCAGCCGGAGCGGGGCCTGCAGCACCACCTGCGCCTGTGCCGCCCGGTCCCCTTTCCGCCCTTTGGGCGTCTCCACCCGGATGACCTTGCCGACCACCTCGCCGGTGCTGCCGGACAGCCGGGGCACGATCAACCGCTCTTCCTGCCCGGCCAGCAGAAACCCGGCGGCACGCTTGCGCCCCATGGACGCGTCCAGCAGCCGGTGCGCCTCGGCCAGCATCCCGGTCCGACGATCCGGGGAGGCATCGAGCGCGTCCAGGGCAAGGCGGTAGGCCCGGACCGTGTTGCGGACATAGGCAACCGACCGGAGCCGGCCCTCGATTTTGAGGCTGACCACCCCGGCGTCCCTGGCCCCGGCCAGGTGCTCGATGCCGCAGAGATCGTTCATGGAAAAGAGATAGCCGCCACCCTTGCTCCCCTTGCCGGACTGGCCGCCCTGGCCCGGACACGCCCGCTTGCCGGAGGGCAGCCAGTCGTAGCGGCGGCGGCAGGGCTGCACGCACTGCCCGCGCAGGCTCGACTTGCCACCGTGCAGGCTGGAAAAACGGCAGAGTCCGGAATAGCTGAAGCACATGGCGCCGTGAATGAACATTTCCAGCTCCACCGCGCCCTGGCGATGGATGGCGCCAATCTCCTCCAAGCTCAATTCGCGGGCCAGCACCACCCGTTCGAAACCCAACTCCTTGAAATAATGGGCCGCCATGGCGTGGTTGACCGTCGTCAGGGTCGAGGCATGCACCGCCAGGCCGGGGAAGAACCGCTGCACCAGATACAGGAGGCCGAGGTCCTGGATGATCAGTGCATCGGGCCCGATCCCGGCCAGGACGGACAAGGTTTCCAGGGCCAGCGGAATCTCGCTCTCCTTGACCAGGCTGTTCATGGCCACATACAGCTTTTTCTTGCGCTCATGGGCATGGGCAACCATGGCCGCGATCTCCGCGAAGGTGAAATCGCGCGCCAGGGCGCGGGCATTCAGGCCGGGTGCGCCGACATACACCGCGTCCGCGCCCGCCTCGAGGGCGGCCTCGAAGGCGGCCATCGTCCCGGCGGGGGCCAGTAATTCCATGGCAACGGCAGGATGGGTCATGATTGGGCGGGTCCGGTTGGAATCGGAAACGAACGGAAGCTGGAAATCACGGGGACGGCGGCTGATGCGGCGGGCCGAAACGCCTATTCCGGCCGGCGGTACGGCGCCACCGGGTAATCGACCGGGGGCAGAGGCAGGATAAAATAAAAATTGTTGCCCTCCGGTGTCGATTCGTAGCCAACGCTGCCGCCGTGCATCTCGACCACCAGGCGGATGAACGACAGGCCGTGGCCGGTGCCGGGAATATTCGGATTATCGTCGCCGCGCATCCCCTCCTGGAACAGGCGGTTGCCCTGCTCCACCGTCATACCGGGCCCGGTGGTAAAGACGTTGAACTTGACGCCCTTCTTGCCGGCTACCGGAAAATTGTCGACGATTTCGCGGCCATAGGCCATGGCCTTCCGCGATTGTCCCCGATGGTCGACCACCTCTTTGGTATACTTGGCGGCGTTGGAAAAAAGGTTGGCATAGACCTGCGACAGCAGGCCGATGTCGACCATCAGTGGGAATTCTTCCTCGTACATGTTCTGTGGCCGGTCCACCATGACGTTAGCCGCCTGCAGCCGGCTGGCATAATGGTCCAATTGGGGCAGGATCACCTCTTTTTCGACAAAACACCGTTTGGGATGGAGAACGAGATGGCCGCGCTCGAAATGTTCCCGCCGAAACAGGCTCTCGATGAACAGGCTCATGTTGGCGTGGTGCTTGACGATTTCCTGGTGGTACTTGACCAGGTCGTCCTGCAGGGCCCGCAGTCGGCCGTTGCAGAAGCTGCACCGGAGCGGAGCGCCGTCCCGGTTCGCGTCCATTTCCCGCCGCAGTTCCTCGATCAGCCCGATCCTCTTCTTCAGCTGGTTGAACAGGTGGCGGAAATACATGTTGGGCACGATGATGTTGTGCTCAATGTCGATCACCAGGGTGTTGATGAACTTCAACCGCTCGATATTCTGCCGGGCGATCAGCCGGTTGTCGAGGTTGTAGCCGATCCGGTTGGTGTATTTGGCGAAGAAAAATTTGTCGGCCTCGGTCAGCCCGGCCTTACGCCGGACCTCGAACATCCCCAGAATCCGGCCGCTGCCGCACAGTCCATGCAAGTCGTCCCACAGCTGCATCTGCCGCTCGGCGTTGCGGTCCTCTATTTTCCGGGGAAAAGGCTGTTTGCTGAAGATGGGAATGACATAGGAGCCGCCCAGGTCGTACGGTGTCTCCTGCATCTGGACCGGATAGTCCGCCCGCCTCGGTTCGCTCAGCACGCCTTCCTCGCTGGAGCACACCAACTGCAGGCCGTGCTCGCAATCCTCGCACAGATAGAGGCTGCTGGCGACACCGACCAGAGCCAGGGGCACGGAAACGCAGATCCGGTAGAAATCGTCCAGGGAATCGTATTCCTGGGCCAGATCGAAGAACGCCTTGAGGAAGTCGTTGCGGCCCCGGGAAAAGTTGTACTGCTCGTAACTCTCCGCCTTTTCCCGGACCCGCAGGCAAACCGCTTCCAGATCGGGCGGAATACAGGGAGGCTGCGGATTGGTCGGTTGGCCGGTCATGGGCATCTGCATGGAAAATTTTCTACGGGCGGCGCTGTCGCGGCCGATTCTTACCGCTTGGTGACGACCACGGCGTCGTGGTTATCCTTTTCCAGCAGCAGGACGTCCACCCGTTCGTGGGGCGACGGGTCGACGGTCATGCCGACATAGTCGGGTTGGATCGGCAATTCCCGGCCGCCCCGGTCGATCAGGACCGCCAGCTGGATCGACCGGGGCCGGCCGTAATCCATGATCGCGTCCATGGCGGCCCGGATGGTCCGGCCGGTGAAAACGACGTCGTCGACCAGCACCACCCGTTTGTCTTCGAGCAGAAAGCCGATATCCGACTTCTTGACGATCGGATTCTGGGAGATGAGACTCCAATCGTCGCGATACAGCGTGATGTCGAGAGTGCCGGCCGGCAGCTCGACCTCTTCCTGCAGCTCGATCCGCTGCTTGATGCGCTGGGCCAGATGAACCCCGCCGGTATGGATGCCGACGATCGAAAGATCGCCCACGCCGTGGTTGCGTTCCACAATCTCCAGACTGATGCGGTCCAGGCTGCGTTCGATGTCTCTGCCGATCATGATGGTTCTGATACTCATTGGCCCACTCGCTCCCAAAAATAGTTCTCGCCCTTGGCATCGACCAGATTGATCGCCTCGGGGTAGGTTTCGCATTCCACCGCAAACACCCGGGCGGCGATGTCGTCCGGGGTGTCGTCGTCGTCCAGGGCCACGCAGCGCTGGAGCACGATCGGCCCCTGGTCGTACAGTTCGTTGGCAAAATGGACGGTGCAGCCGCTCACCGTGCAGCCCCGCGCCTTGACCGCCTCGTGGACGTGGTGGCCGTAGAAACCCGCCCCGCAAAAGGAGGGGATGAGCGCCGGATGGATGTTGAGGACCGAGCGGCGCAGGTGTTGGGGCGGGGTGTAGAGTTTGAGATAGCCGGCCAGGACGACCAGGTCGACCCCGTAGTCGGCCATGATCCGGTTGATTTCGTCGTTGCTGGCGGCGTGGAAGGCGGGATATCCGTACCGCCTGGCCTTTTCCAGTCCCAGGGCACCGGCCACGTTGGAGATGACCACCGGGATTTGGGCGTGCAGGGTGCCGGCCACGATCCGCTCGTGGAAATTGTCCAGCGTTCTGCCGCTGCCGGACAGCAGCACCGCCATCTTACGCATGTTGCGCTCCCGTGAAATAGGGGTTGGCGTCCGGGTCGATGCCGCGCAGCCATTGGGCGATGGCGGCATCGTAGGCGGCGGTCAGCTCGAACACCTTGCGAGCCAGACGAAAACGGGTGGCCAGGGTGGTATTGCCCTGGGCCTGCAATTCGGCCACGACCTGCGGATAATCGGCCGGATCGACGATCACGGTCACATCGTGAAAATTCTTGGCCGAAGCCCGCAGCAGGGTCGGGCCGCCGATGTCGATGTTTTCGATGGCGTCTGCCAGGGTGCAATTGGGCGCGGCCACGGTCCGGGCAAAGGCGTAGAGGTTGACGGCCACGATATCGATGGGCTTGATGCCGTGCCGTTGGCACTGCTCACGGTGTTCGGCGTTGTCGCGCTGGTTGAGGATGCCGCCATGGACCAGGGGGTGGAGAGTTTTCACCCGGCCGTCCAGCATTTCGGGAAAGCCGGTGAACGCCGACACATCCGTCACGGTCAGGCCGCCGGCGCGCAGCTTTTGGGCCGTGCCGCCCGTGGACAGAATTTCAATCCCCATGGCGGCCAGGGTGCTTGCGAATTCCTCGCATCCGGATTTATCGGTCAGGCTGATCAGCGCCCGCTCCACTCGTCTCATCTCTGCGTATCCCCTGCTTATTCTTTTTTCAGGAATTGGCGGATCTTCCGCCGTTCGTGTTTATCGGGCCGCCGCTCGGGCTGGCCGGAGGGCGGCCGCATGGCCTTGCGCTCGGCCAGCAGGTGTTCCCGCCGAGCCAGCGATTCCTCGGTTTCCTCGTACAAGGTCCGGGCAACCACCGCCGGCCCGCGCTGCTCGCTGAGCAACTGAATTCGGACCGAGGTTTCGACAAATCCCTGGCGGATGGTCAGCAGGTCGCCCGCGCGGACCATCCGGGCCGGCTTGACCTTGGCGCCGTTGACCGCCACATGGCCGGCTCCCACCTCCTTGGCGGCCAGAGAGCGGGTCTTGAAAAACCGTGCCGCCCAAAGCCATTTGTCGATCCGCACCTGCTCCATCTCCGCCATCGCTCTCTCCATCTATCCCGGCAAAATACCACCTATTCCGGCAAAATGCCACGGTTGTCCGGATCGGGCCGACAAAGAAGCCGCCCCTGGAGCAGCCTCCAGCGTCTCTCCCAAAAATCCCTTCCGCGGCAGCGCCAAGAACGTTGCCGAAGCGATGAAAATGGGGTAAGGGGCATGCTCATCCACAATAAAGAATGTTTCCCATGTCCCTGCACACCGTCGGCATCAACCAATTCACCTGCCCGGTCCGCATTCCCGAAAAGGGCGGCGGCATCCAGCACACCGTGGCCACCATCGATCTGCAGGCCAGGGTCCCCCGGGGCCGGCTCGAATCCTGCGTCAGCACCATGCGCACCCTGCTGGCCCGCTTCCTGCCCGACATCCACGCCGGCATCTTTCCGGAGCTGCTGGCCGAGGTGTGCCGCCAGCTGCAGGCCGCCGAGGCCTGGCTGACCATGCGCTTTCCCTATTTCATCGCCAAGAGGGCACCGGTCAGCGGCACGGCCAGCCTGATGGAATACCAGTGCACCTTCACCGCCTCGTCGGCCGCCAGCGGCGAACCGCTGCTGACCGTGGTGGTGCCGGTCACCACCCTCTGCCCCTGCTCCAAGGAGATCAGCGAGGCCGGGGCTCACAACCAGCGGGCCGAAATCACCCTCGCGGTCCGGCCCCTGGCGCTGATCTGGCTGGAGGACCTGATCGCCATGGCCGAGTCCTGCGGCTCTTCCGAAGTCTACGCCCTCTTGAAACGGCCCGATGAAAAATACGTGACCGAGCGCGCCTACGCCCAGCCGATGTTTGTCGAGGACGTGGCCCGCAAGGTGGCCCAGAAGGCCATGGCCCATGCCGACATCGCCTGGTTTTCGGTGGGGGTCGAGAGCTTCGAGTCCATCCACAACCACAGCGCCTACGCCCTGGTCGACAGCCGCGACCTCAGCGTGGCCGATCCCCGCGGTTGACCGCTTCTCAGGGCCGTTCCCCCAGCCCGCCCAGACAGAGATATTTCAGCTCAAGGTATTCCTCGATCCCGTACTTCGAGCCTTCCCGGCCGATCCCCGACTCCTTGACCCCGCCGAACGGGGCCGCCTCGGAGGACATACGGCCGGTGTTGATGCCGACCATGCCGTACTCCAGGGCCTCGGCGGTGCGCCAGATCCGACCGATATCTCGGCTGTAGAAGTAGGCGGCCAGACCGTAGGGGGTGTCGTTGGCCAATGCGACCGCCTCCCGGTCTTCCCGAAAGACGAAGAGCGGCGCCACCGGGCCGAAGGTTTCGTCGCGGGCGATCTGCATCGCGGTGGTGGCGCCGAGCAGCACGGTGGGCTCGAAGAAGAAGCCGGTACCGCCCAGCCGCTTGCCGCCCAAGGCAATGCGAGCCCCCTTGGCCACCGCATCGGCGATCTGCTCCTCGACCTTGCGGATAGCGTCGAGGTCGATCAGCGGCCCCTGCTGCATCCCCGCCTCGAAGCCGTTGCCGACCCTGAGTCCCCGAACCGCCGCAACCAGTTTGGCGGCGAATTGTTCATAGACCCCTTCCTGGATGAAAAAGCGGTTGGCACAGACGCAGGTCTGTCCGGAATTGCGATACTTCGAGGCCACGGCCCCGCGCACCGCCGCATCGAGGTCGGCATCGTCGAACACGATGAAGGGGGCATGGCCGCCCAGTTCGAGCGAAACCTTTTTCACGGTGGCGGCGCAATCGCGCATCAACAGCTTGCCCACCGCGGTCGAGCCGGTGAAACTGAGCTTGCGGACCAGGGGGTTGGCGGTCATTTCGGCGCCGATCTCGGCCGCCGGGCCGGTGATCACATTGAAAACGCCCGGAGGGAGGCCGGCCTCTTCGGCGAGCGCGGCCAGGGCCAGGGCGGACAGGGGGGTCTGGCTGGCCGGCTTGACCACCACCGGGCAGCCGGCCGCCAGCGCCGGTGCCGCCTTGCGGGCGATCATCGACGAGGGGAAATTCCAGGGCGTGATGGCGGCGCAGACCCCAACCGGTTCCTTGAGGACGATGATCCGCTTGCCCGGCTGCCCCATGGGGATGGTGTCGCCGTAGACCCGTTTGGCCTCCTCGGCATACCATTCGATATAGCCGGCGCCGTACACGATCTCTTCCTGGGCGTCGGCCAAGGGCTTGCCCTGCTCCATGGTCATGATCACGGCCAGGTCCCGGCGATGGGCGATAAGCAAGTCGTACCAGCGGCGCAGCAAGCGGGCCCGCTCCCTGGCGGTCAGGGCCCGCCAGGCCGGCCAGGCGCGATGGGCCGCCTCGATGGCGGCGGCGGTTTCCTTGCTTCCCAGCGCCGGCACCGTGCCGACGGCCGCGCCGGTGGCCGGATCGAAAACAGTGATCCGCCCCTCGCCGGTACCGCCGATCCACTTGCCGTTGACATAACACTGGGAGCGTAGCAGCTCCTGTCGACCGAGTTTCATCCCTCCACTCCCGAACGCACAAAAGCAAACAGGCAGCGCGTCGGAAAAAGACCGTTGCTGCCTGTTTGCGTAAAAATATTGTTCAATCTCCCGGTGTTATGTGCTACGCTACCGGAATGCGGCCATCATACACCGGGATGCGCTTTTTTTCATCCCCGATTCCAATCGCTCGTCAACAGACCAAAATGTCATGGCTATCGAACAACGAAGATCCGAACGGATTGACGACTTCATACCCCTTGAAATCCGAGTGGTGCACGCCTCGGACGGCCAGGAACTCGCCGGTCCGTTCTCCGGCAGGATCATCGATATCTCGGACCACGGAGTCTGCCTGCTCATGACCCAGATCATGGTCCGCGCCTTTCACGTTTTCCACTCGACCCGCGACGCCGAGGATGCGGTGCTCCAGCTGGTCATCGACCAGCCGCCGGAATTCGGCCGCCATGTCCTGACCGCCCGGCCGGTGTGGATGCACCTCTTCCGGCAGGACGAAATCCGGGCCTTCAAAATGGGGGTGGAATTTGCCGAAACGCCGGAAGTGGAGCAGATGCGGGAATCGCTGGCGGATTTGTGCAAGGACCGGGAAACGCGAAGCGCCTGGTGGCAACAACACAGCCAGGCCCGAGACTCCTGAAGTGTTCGTCCCCATCGGTTGCGAAGAGCCGTTTCAGATGTGCCGCTCCTGCCCTTCGAGCAGGCTGAAGGCACGGGTTTTTTTCTCCACCCCGCGCAGTTCGATCTCGCCCAGCTCCTCCACCTCGAAGCTGCCGCCGATCTCGCGGCGCACCGCCTCGGTGATGTAGATCCGGCAGGCCGTGGCCTCGGCCGCCAATCGCTGCGCAATGTTGACCTCGTTGCCGATTACCGTGTAATCGAGCCGCCGGTTCGAGCCGAGGTTGCCGAGGAACACCGTGCCCTTGGTAACGGCGATGCCCAGATCGACCCCCAAAAACGTCTCGTCGCGCTGGCCCCACTGCCGCCGCAGTTCCGTGAATCTCTTCTTGATCGCCATTGCGGTGCGCGTAGCCGCCAGGCAGGGGTGATCCAGCTTGACCGGCGCTCCGAACACCGCCAGCACCGCATCGCCCATGAATTTGTCGACCGTGCCCTGGTGGCTGAACACTTCCTCGGTGAAAAAATGGAAAAATTCATTGAGGAAGGCGCGCAGCGACCAGAGATCGATCTGCTGCACCAGCCGGGTGAAGTTGCGGATATCGGCAAAGAGCACGGTGGCCGGCTTGATCTCGCCCAATTCCATCAGGTCGGCACTCTGCGCCATGAGCAACTCCGCCACCTCTGGGGCCACGTACTGCTCGAACAGGGTCCGCATGCGGATCGTTTCGGTCAGCTGCTGGCGGGCGCGCAGGTTTTCCAAGGCCACGGCCGCCTGGCTGCACAGGATGGACAGCATTTCGTTGTCGGCCTCGGAAAAGCGCTCCTCGGTTTCCCGCTGGCTGATATTGAGCACGCCGATGTTCTGCTCGCAGATCCGCAGGGGAAAGGAGATGGACGAGACGATCTCCGGCTGCCGCAGCAAGGAGGAAAAGATGGATTCGCCCTGGTCTTCCTTGTTGAGCAGAACCGGCTTGCCCTGCTGGAACACCCAGCCGGCGATCTGGTCGCCGGGCTGCAGGCGGAGAGAGCGGACCAGGGCGGGGTACAGCCCGCGGGCGGAGGCGATGCGGAGGCATTGCTCCTTCTGGTCGTACAGCATCACCGAACAGCGGCTGGCCTTGGTCTGCTGCTGGACCGCGTCGAGCAACCGCTCGAGGATACCCTCCTCGCTGGTGGCGGCGGCCAACTGCTCACCCAGGCGGTAGAGGGGGATCAGGGTGCGCAGCCTGGTGTTTTCCTGTTGCAGCCGGTACCGCTCCAGGGCCTGGTGCACCACCCGGTTCACCTGCAAAACATTGACCGGCAGCTCGACCACCCCGGAGAATCCCGCTTCCAGGGCGCCGTGGAGCAACGCGGTGTCCGCAACCGCGGAAAGCAGCACCCCGGCAAGGCCGGGCTGATGGGCGCTCAACTCGGCGAACAGGTGGCAGGCATCGATCCGGGCCGGTTCGTCCGCGATCAAGACCAGCCGCACCTCTTGATCCTGGCAGGCATCGCGCGCCGATTCCCCGTCGAAACAGCGAAGCACCCGCAACCACGGCAGCGCCGCCGCGATGGCTTCGGCCTGGCGGTCGTCGGTGGTACACAAAACTGCTGCCGTATGCATAAGGGTGCCCATGTAATCGCCTCAAGATAGTAGCATTTGTTTACATTACCATTCCGAAAGAGGCAAGGCAAGAAATAGGCCGAACCCGGAGGAAAGGCCTTCACATATCTGTTTATTTTCACAGGAGTAGAGTATATTTCCTCCCATGATTGCCCGCACCCCGCGCCCCAGTCCGCTCGCCGAACGGATGCGCCCCCAACGCCTGGATGATTTCGTCGGCCAGCAACACCTGGTCGGCGAAGGAAAGTTTCTCCGCCAACTGATCGAAGGCGGAACCATTCCCTCCCTGGTATTCTGGGGGCCGCCGGGTTCCGGCAAGACCACGCTTGCCACCATTCTCGCCCGCGCCGTTGCCGCCCGTTTCGTCTTCTTTTCCGCCGTACTTTCCGGGGTCAAGGAGATCAGGCAGATCGTCGAGCAGGCCAAAATCCAGCGCGACCAGGGGGGCCAGCCCACCATCCTGTTCGTCGACGAGATCCACCGGTTCAACAAGAGCCAGCAGGACGCCTTCCTGCCCCATGTGGAGAGCGGCCTGCTCACCTTGATCGGGGCCACCACCGAAAATCCGTCCTTTGAAATCACCGCTCCCCTGCTCTCCCGCTGCCAGGTGCTGCTGCTGGCGCCTTTACAGCCGGAGGACATCGCCCAGGTCATCCGCCGGGCCTTGGCCGACGAGGCCGACGGACTGGGCGAACATCGCTTGCGCATCGAGGAGGAGGCCCTTGGCCTGCTCGCGGAAGCGGCGGACGGCGACTGCCGCCGGGCCCTGAATTACCTGGAAACCGCGGCCAACCTCACCCTGGACGCCCGTCCGGATTCGGCGAGCGGGCAGGCGCCGACCATCACCGCGGCCTGCGTCGGCGAAACCCTGCAGCAGAAAACCCTGCGCTACGATGCGAGCGGCGAGGAGCATTACAATCTCATCTCCGCCCTGCACAAAAGCCTGCGGGACAGCGACCCCGACGGGGCGATGTACTGGCTGGCGCGGATGCTGGCCGGCGGCGAGGATCCCATGTATCTTGCCCGGCGGATGATCCGTTTTGCCTCCGAGGATATCGGCAATGCCGATCCCCAGGCCCTCCGGGTCGCCCTCGACTGCCGCGACGCCTATCACATGCTCGGCTCGCCGGAGGGCGACCTGGCCTTGATCCAGGCCGCGGCCTATCTGGCCACCGCCCCGAAAAGCAATGCCCTGTACGCCGGTTTCGCCAAGGTGCGGGCCGACATCCAACGCACCGGCTCCCTGCCGGTACCCCTTCACCTGCGCAACGCCCCCACCGCGCTGATGAAGGACTTCGGCTACGGCCGGGGCTACCAGTACGCCCACGACGACCGCGACGCACTGGTCCTCCAGGAGCACCTGCCGCCGGAACTGGCGGGCACCGTCTACTACGAACCGACCAATCGCGGCTATGAAGCGGTGATCAAGGATCGGCTCACCAAATGGAAACAAATCCTCAAACAAAGAGCCCAACACCATGCGCACAAAAAAAACACCGACTAGACCGGCGGCCCTGCTTCTGCTGCTGCCGCTGCTGGCCTTGCTCGCCGCCACCGGCGCCGAGGCCGCCACCTTCCGGCTGATTTACGGCAACGACAATCTCGGGGAACTCGACGGCTGCGGCTGACTCAACAGCAGACTGGGCGGTCTGTCCAGAAAAGCCTTGGTGATCCGGGAACAGAGCAACGATCCCCACTGGCCGACGCTGATCGTTACCGGGGGCAATCTGCTGTTCGAGCGGGAACAGTTGACACCCAGCAGCGCGGGAACGGCGAAAATCGCCGCCAGCGGCGTGCTCCAGGCCAGCCAGAAAATGGGCGCCACCTTTGCCGGGGTCGGCAGCCGCGACCTGGCCGCGGGCATCGGCCTGCTCAAGGCCTCCCACCGGCCGCCCGCCTTCAGCTGGCTCTCCCTCAACCTGGTCGATCCCGCAACCCATAAGCCGTTGTTCGCACCCATGGTCCAGCGCCAAGCGGGCGCCACCAAAATCGCAGTGCTGGCCCTGACCGACCATACCGCCCTGCCCAACGATGCCAAGGAATTCCAGGCCCTGGATTGGCAGACCGCGCTGCCTCCGGTTCTGGCCAAGGCGGAACAGGAAGCCGATTTCATCCTGCTCTTGTCCAACTATTCCTTCAGCGAGAATCAGGAGATAGCGAGAAAATTCGGCACAATCGACCTGATTCTTCAAACCGGCCATGTTGCCGGCAACATGGCTCCCGTTCCGATCAACAAGTCGCTGCTGGCCCAAACCGAGATCCGGGGCAAGTACGTGGGGATCATGGACATCGATTGGCACGGCCGTGCGGCCTGGAGCGAAGCGGGGCAGCCCGGGCCGGATAAGGACAGGGACCAGCCTGTTTCCACCTATGCCAACCAGTTCGTTCCTCTCTCTCAAACCCTGGCCGTTGCCCCCGATATCGAAGCGGTGATCAAGCAGACCAAGCAGCAGATCGAACGTCTGCGCCAAGGGCAGACGCCTTAAAGGGCCGCCACGGCTTCGTACAACAAAAAAAGGCCGCCCAATGGGCGGCCTTTTTTACGCTACACTTGGAAGTTCGGCAAATCAGCAGCCGAAAGCCTTCTGCAAGTTGGGGATGGTCTGCTTCTTGCGGCTCATCATGCCGTCGATCCACATGGAGTTGCCGGACAGTTTGGCCCCGAAGGCACCTTCGATCAGGGCCGGATCGTCGGAAAGAACCATCAAATCGGTGCCTTCCTTGACCACGTCGGTGAGCATCAGCAGTACCGAATGACGCTCGCTGCCTTTCTGCTCCTTCATGGCATTGTACAGAGCGTCGCGCATATCGGCGACCTGATCCAAGGTGGCGAGCTCGAGCTGGCCAACGCCGACCTTCTTGCCCTTCATGTCGAAATCCTTGTAATCGCGATGGAGCAACTCCATCGGCGGAACGCCGGCCACGGCGCTCTTAGCCTTGAGCATTCCCATGAACAGGCCGTCGGTGTCGGAAACGCCGGCGATGGCGGCCAGCTCTTTCACGGCTTTCTTGTCGGCGTCGGTGCAGGTCGGGGACTTGAAGTTGACGGTGTCGCTCAGGATGGCGGCCAGCATCAAACCGGCGACCTTGGGCTGAACGGCGACGCCTTCCATATCGTAGAGGATCTTGAGCACGGTCCCGGTACAGCCGACCGGCATGTTGCAGAAGAAAATCGGCTGGTTGGTGGTGACATCGCCAATCTTGTGATGGTCGACCACGGCCACGACCTCGCCGGCGCTGAGATTGTCGGGAGCCTGGGCCAGATCGCTGTGGTCAACCAGGGCGATTTGCTTGCCGGTGGCATCGGTCAGGATCTCGGGTGCGGCAAAACCGAACTGTTTGAGCACCATCTCGGATTCGGGATTCAACTTGCCCGATACGGCGGGAACATAATCCTGGCCTTTGGCCTTCATCAATTCGGCATAGGCAATGGCGGCGGTGACAGAATCGGTATCCGGACTTTTGTGGCCTACAACATAAACAGACATAGCGTAATACCTCCCAGAGCTTGTTCAATGACACATGAAATGTGCGCTTCTCTTTCCCCCCGGACCGCTCAACGGACCGGAAACAATAAAATTGAACGACATTATAATGTTCACTGATAAGCGTCAAGCAGAAAAAGGAAAAATACCCGTCATGCTTGGCTTTTCAGTAAAAACAAGGGGATCGATATACTCGATCCCCTTGGATGTGAAGTGAAAAAAGAGAGGAAGATCAATCGCGGCTGCCGCCGAAAAAGCGCAGCAGCATCAGGAAGAGATTGATGAAATCGAGGTAGAGGGCCAGGGCGCCGATGATCGCCCCTTTGCGGATGGCGGCATCGCCCTGGGTCATGATGCCTTCTTCGCCGATATTCTTGATTTTCTGTACGTCATAGGCGGTCAAGCCGACAAAGATCAGCACGCCGATGGCTGAAATCGCCCAGTAAAGCGAGGAACTCTGCAAGAAGAAATTGACGATCGAGGCCAGCAGGATGCCGATCAGGCCCATGAACATGAACGAACCCAGGCCGGAGAGATCGCGCTTGGTGACCATGCCGTACACCGCCATGGCCGCGAACATGCCCGCGGTCACCAGGAAGGTGGCGGCGATCGAGGCCTGGGTATACATCAGGAAGATGGTCGACAAGGTCACGCCGTTCAGGGCCGAATAGCCGATAAAAAGCCCGGTGGCGGTGCCCGGTTGGATGCGGTCGATCCGGGCGGCGAGGAAAAAGACCAGCCCGATTTCGGCCAACACCAGGATGAAAAAGATCGGGCTGGCAGCCAGGACGCGTGCCATGCCGGAAGCGGCGACCAAATACGCGATGACGCCGGTCAAGGTGAGGCCGGCGGCCATCCAGTTGAAGACCTTGGCCAAAAAGACGGTCGAGGCCTGCTGTTTGGCCTGCACCAGGGTGATGTCATGGGTTCCGATCTGTGTTTGCATTGCTGCCTGCTCCTCGATGAATAAAGGGATGAACGTTAGGTTGGCTCAATATTAACCATTTCCTCCGGAAAGGCAACACCGACCGGGACGTTTGCCGCTGAAAGCATCCGTTTATCAGGGGGATGCGAAAGAGGCAGAATGAAAACCCTCGACGGCTCCTGCCGCTAACGGCACGGGAACACGGGATAATTCGGCAAAGGAAGCATCTATGCCAGGGCGGCCGCAGTCAACCGTGATTGTCCGGGCAAGCGGCGGCGAGGTGTCTGCGCACCTCCGTTCTACCCGGCCAGTGCTTCCCTGACCTTGATGGCCAGGTCTCGAACCGAAAAGGGCTTCTTGAGGAAGTGGACGCCTTGACCGGCTTGTTGCTGGTAGATGGCCTCTTGTTCGTCGTAGCCGGATATGTAGAGACATTTCAGGCCGGCCCGCGAATCGCGGAGCAACTCCGCCAACTCGCGGCCGTTCATGACCGGCATGACCACATCGGTGAGCAACAGATCGATCTCGCCGGCATGGTTGTTGGATTTCTCGATCGCCGTCACCGGACTGCTGGCAAGCAGCACCTTGTAGCCCAGGCCGGTCAGCGTGGTGTCGGTCACCTTGAGCACGGACTCTTCGTCCTCGACCATCAGGATGGTTTCCCCCCGGCCGTACGGGATTGCCGCCACCTGTCCCGGCGTGTCTCCGATCTGTCCCTTCCGGACTCGCGGCAGATAGATCTTGAAGCTCGTTCCCTTGCCCGGTGCGCTCTCCACATCGAGCCAACCGTTATTCTGCTTCACGATTCCGTACACCGTCGACAGACCCAGGCCGGTGCCGACCCCCTCTTCCTTGGTGGTGAAAAACGGCTCGAAAATCCTGTGGAGGACATCCTTGCTCATGCCGCAGCCGTTATCGCTCACGGTCAACAGCACATATTCGCCGGGCACCACCCCCGGGCGGCTCACCCAATTATTCGGATCGAAACGGACGTTGGCCGTCTCGATGGCGATCTCGCCGGTACCGGCGATGGCGTCGCGGCTGTTGACCAGCAGATTGGCCAGAATCTGGTCGACCTGGGAGGGATCGATCTCGACCGACCAGAGATTCGCTTCCGGGTGCCAATGCAGCTGGATCTTTTCGCCGATCAGCCGGCTGAGCATCTTGAGCATGCCGGCCACGATTTCGTTAAGATCGAGCACCCTGGGGGCGGCCGCTTGATGGCGGGCAAAGGCCAGCAGCTTCCTGGTCACGCCGGCCGAGCGTTCGCCGGCGTCGAGGATGTCGTGAAAATAGCCGTGCAAGGGCGAGGTGGTGTCGGTCTTGACCAATCCCATTTGGGCATAGCTGAGAATGACACTGAGCATGTTGTTGAAATCGTGCGCCACCCCGCCGGCCAGTCGGCCGATGGACTCCATTTTCTGGGCGTTGTACAGCTGGTCCTGCAACTCTTTTTGTATTCTTGCCGCATTGTTGCGCTCGGAGATATCGCGGACGATGCACCAGATGCCCTCCTGCTCACCGACATCGTCGTACAGCAGGAAAACCTCCATCTCGGCCGGAAAAACGCTGCCGTCCTTGCGCCGGTATTCTTTTTCGTAGACTTCGGAATAGCCACGGGCCATGACCTGATCGCTCAAAATGATCTGCTCCATCACATGCCACTTTTCCGGAGTCAAATCGTTATAGCCAAGCTGCTTCAACTCCTCGCCCGTGTATCCGAGCATCCGCTGAAACGAGGCGTTGCTCTCGCGGATCCGGTCCTGCATGTCGATGGAAAACACGCCTTCCGCCATATTCTCGTACAACTGGCGGAACTTCCACTCGGAGGCCCTGAGCGCCTGTTCCGCGGTTCGCAGCGCCTTGGTTTCCTGTTCCAATGCCAGCATCTTTTCCTCGAGCTTGTGCACCAGCCGCTCGTTGTACAGCTTGAAGGCCTGGGCGTCCGGAACCGGATTGGGAGTGGAAAGGGTCGGCTGCGCCCGCGCCACGATGCTCTCGCGGACCGCGGCGAACAGTTCCTCCGGTTCGCAGGGTTTCACCAGAAAACGGTCGGCGCCGATTTTCTTGACGAAGTTCTCGTCCTCGGCCCCGGTGTAGGTCGCGGTCAGGACCACGAACGGTATCCGATGCAATGCATTGTCTTTCTTGACGATGCGGCACAACTCGAACCCGTCCATCACCGGCATGAGGATATCGCTGAGAATGAGGTCGAACTTCATGGAGCGGAGCTGCCCCAGGGCCTCGGCGCCGTTGCAGGCGGAGTGCACTTCGTAGCCCTTGGTCTTGAGCAGCACCTCGACGAGATAGCGGTTTTCCTCTTTATCGTCAACAACGAGGATGCGGGGTCCAGTCATCGGCGGCCTCCAGCCCTTCCGGCAGATAGCTCTTGATTTCAGCAACAAAGGTTTCGGGATTGATCGGCTTCTCGATATAGCCGGTGGCGCCGGCGGCAAGGATCTGTTCCCGGTCGCCGACCATGGCGTAGGAGGTCACGGCAATGATCGGCACCCGGTCGAGACTGCGATGCCGCCTCAATTCGGCCGCCACGTCAAATCCGTTCATTTTCGGCAGCTGGATGTCCAGAAGAATGGCCAGCGGACGGCACTGCAGGGCCAAATCGAGCCCGGCAATGCCATCCTCGGCCGCCACGACTTCAAACCCGCTCTTCTGCAGTAAAAACTGCATCAGGTACAGATTCTGTTCATTGTCCTCGATGACCAGCAATCGATTGTTCATGCCGTCTCCTCCTGATTGCGGCCGGGCAACCGCACGGTAAAGGTACTTCCCTGCCCCCATTCGCTGGCCACGCCGATGTCGCCGCCCATCATCTCGACGATTTTCTTGCAGATGGACAGACCGAGACCGCTGCCCTCATGCTTGCGGGCCAACCCGGAATCGACCTGGTAAAACGGTTTGAAAAGACGGGGGAGCTCATCGGCCCGCATGCCGATGCCGCTATCGGTGACCGTCAGCAGGTAGCCGTCGCCCTCCTGGCGGCAGGCCATGCTCACCCATCCCTGTTCGGTGAACTTGATCGCGTTGTTGAGCAGGTTCAGCATCACCTGTTCCAGCCGGCGCTGGTCGGTGACGATCTTCCCCACCTCTTCGGCAATGTCCACCCGCAGCTCGACCCCTTTTTCCTCGGCCAGCGGCGCGATCAGCTTGACCGTTTTCTCGATCGACGGCCGCAAGGCGAACTCTCGCTCGACCAACTCCAACTGGCCGGCGTTGATCTTGGAAATATCGAGCACATCGTTGATCAAAGCCAGCAGATGGCGGGCGCTCTTCTGCACCATGCCCAGCTGTTTGTGCTGTTCGGGGTTGAGCGGACCGGCCAGGCCCTGCGACAAGATGCCGGTAAAACCGATGATCGAATTCAGGGGGGTGCGCAGCTCGTGCGACATGGAGGCGAGGAAGATCGTCTTGACCCGGTCGGCCTCTTGGGCGGCTTCCAACGCCTGCCGCAACTGTTCCGTTGCCTCGCGTTCGGCCGTGATATCCTCGATAATGCCGACCACGCCCTTGAACGGGGCATGCGTATCGCTGGCGCACATGCTCAACCGGGCCCAAAATTGCGAGCCGTCCTTGCGGACGAGCCGCTGCTCCAGGCTGCAGGTTTCACCGCTGGCCAAGCGGACGGACATTTCCCGCCCGAAATGGGCGTACACCGCCTCGTCCGGATACAGAATCCGGGCCGATTGCCCGATAAGCTCGCCCGGATCGTATCCGGCCATCGCCTCCAACTTCCGGTTGCAGCGTTGGATAATCCGCTTCTTGGTCAGGAGGATGCCGGCACTCGCCGACTCGAAGATGGCGCGCTGCTCCTCGTTGATGGCCGCCAGCTCCGCCGTCCGTTCCGCCACCCGTTGCTCCAGGGTTTCGGCGTGGCGGCGTAAATCCTCGTTCAGCAGGCGAATTTGTTCCTCGGCCTGGATGCGTTCGGTGATGTCGGAGCCGATGCTGAGGATCTCACGCATTTCGCCCTTGGCATCGGTTACCACCTTGTTGGTCCAGTCGACCCAGACCCGCTCGCCGTTGCGGCGCATGTTCTCGTTGAGGCTGCGCTCGAACCGATGGGGGGCGCGGGTCAACTCTTCCATCATCCCCTTGAGATCCCTGCCATCGGACCCGACCTCCGGCACCAGAGTCCCGATCACGTGGCGGCCGATCAATTCCGACGCGCCATAACCGAAAAAGCGCTGCCCGAATTCGTTGAGAAAGGTGAGCCGGCCATCGGGCTGCCAACGGACGATGATGGAATTGGCCAGCGTGACCAATTCCCGGTATTCCCGCTCGCTGGCCCGCACCGCATCCGCCATATTTCTCTGCTCGCTGATGTCGCGGATGGCTTCAATCGCGCCGCTTCTCCTGCCGTCCTGATCGTAGAGGGGCGAGGCTACCGCCCACAGGTACCGGGTTTGGCCGGTGAGCGGACTGGAGAAAAAGGTTTCGGCGTAGATTCGGTTCTCGCTGCGGTGCAATTGGGTATACGACGTCTCGGCCGGCGGATCGGGCTGATCCAGCAGATCGACCAGGCTCGGGCGCCGATGGCCGAAAAAGGCCTCGGCATAGACATAGTCCCCCTGCCCCATCACCTGCTCCTTCTTGACTCCGGTCATGACCTCGCAGGCTTGGTTCCAGGCAATGACCCGCTTGTGTTCGTCGACGACAAAGGTCGGATCGGGCAAAAATTCGATGATATCCATGAACCGCTGCTGCAGCGCCCTTCGTTCCGCGTTTTCCTGCTGCAGCTCCTGGGTTCGGACATTGACCCGGTGTTTGAGGAACACCCCGATGGCGATGCTCACCAGCAGAAAACCCAGCAAGCCGCCTCCCGCGATCATCAGCCAGGGAGACAGGGGCGAGACGTCGCTTTCATCGGCCAGGCGCTTCAAGGCGGCGTAATAGAGCGAGTCTTGATCCTCCTTCCAGGCAACCAGGTGCCGGTCGATGGCGGGCAACAGGTGTTTGGGATCGCCCTTGGCCGCGGCATAGTACAGCGCGTTGGGCTCGAACAGCACCTCGGTATCGTCGAGACCGTATTGCCTCGCACCCCATTTGCCCTGATAACGATTGGTGATAATCGCATCCGCCTCGCCGTTGGCGATCATGGCGAACATGGTGGGGTAATCGGGCACGGAAAGGAGAATGGGATTCAGTCCGAACCGTTCGGCCAGGCGGGTGAAAGCCTGTTCCTGCACCGACCGCTCCAGTACCAGGATGCGTTTGCCGTCCAACTCCCTGAGGGAATGGATGTTCTGCCGTTTGGAGGCGAATACCTGGAACCAGGAGGATAAAACCGGAACCCGGGGAAAGGCGTAGTGCTGCTTCCGCTCCGTGGTGAGGGCGATGTCGGCGACCAGGTCGATCTCGCCCCGTTCGAGGCGGTCCAGATTATCCGACCACGAGCCGACCACGTACTGCAACCGCCACCCTTCCTGCCTGGCTATCTCGTCAAGCAGTTCGACATAGATGCCGGTGGGATGCCCATAGGCATCGAAGGAAATCTTCGGTGGCGCCTCGTGAACGCCAACGGCCACGACTTGGCCGCTGGCCGCCTGAAGCGTCTGGGCGACAAGCAGGAACCCGAGCGCGAGGACCAACGCGGCGGCACGGCGGACGACGGGAGTCGAACATTGACGGAAGAGCATGCAACAGACCTGTATGGAGAGTGGAATGCCGTTTTTCTAATTCTGCCAGGGGAGGAGGAAGTGCACCGGCTTGGTCGCCTCATGCTTCTCGGGCGCTCGGAGTGCTTGTCAAGGGAAGAGGGAGTGTTTCGCGGATGATGCGAATGGACGACGAGATCCACGGCCCTTCAAACCGGTTCACAAAAGCGGACAAATCCGAAAGTTCAGCCCAACTGCGGGAAGGAATTCACTTTCTATTCTTCTATCATGCCAAATCGGCATTGGCAACGGCACCTCCCAATAAATTTTTGAAAATAAAGAATTTTTTTCGCAGCAGGACCAGAGAATGAGAGATAAGGCCGCTCTCCGGCGAAAAAAACTTTAAGCAGGTAGCACACACAGTGGGACACCTTGCAATTGACTTATTTTACGAAAAAATAAAACAGAGATGACGAATCGGAGCCGGATCGAGGCAACAGGTGGAGAAAACCAGGGAAGGACTTCGGCGGCAGGCGTACCGCACGCTGGCGACGGCGACGCCACCGCCGCCAGCGAACGGGGTGGTAGCGTGCGTTTTTGCTTGCGCCGCAGTGCCGGATGAGTCCCGTCCTGTTTCACCGGTTTTGGATCGGGCTCGCGCCGGGTTCAACCTCTTGCCGGCAGCGGGCCTTTCTCCACCTCGGCGGCCAGCCGGGCCAGGATCGCGGTGAAGGCCAGGGCCGCGAGCAGCAGCAGGCCGATGAATCCCGCCACCCCCGGCCAGCCGGCCCCGGCCCAGCAGAATCCGCCGACCGTGCCGGCAACACTGGCGCCGAGGTAGTAGAAAAAGAGATAGAGCGACGCGGCCTGGGCCTTGGCGGTCTTGGCGTGCCGGCCCACCCAGGTCGAGGCCACGGTATGGGCACCGAAAAAACCGCAGGTGAACACCGCGATCCCCAAGACGACCAGGGGAAGCGGCCTTGCCAGGGTCAGGACAATCCCGGCGAACATGGTCGCCACGCAGGCCCGGACCGTGAGGAAGCGGCCGAAACGGTTGACCAGCCTGCTCACCGTGGAGGAACAGTAGGCCCCCAGAAGGTAGGTGAGGAAGATCAGGCTGACCACGGTCTGGCTCAGGCCATACGCACCGCCGAGCAGCCGGAAGGTGATGTAGTTGAACAAGGTGACGAAACTGCCCATCACCATGAAGGAGATGCCGTACAGGCACAGGAGATGGGGGTCGCGCAACTGCTGCAGCACCGAGGTGAAGAAGTAGCGGTACTCGAAGGGCCGGCGGCGGAAATTGGCCGAAGGCGGCAGGCTGAAGGCAAAGTAGATGCTGAGTCCCAAGGAGATCAGGCCCACCAGGCCCAGGGCCAGGTTCCAGGAAAAAAAGTCGGTCACCGTGGCGGTGAACAGCCGCCCCGACATGCCGCCGATGGCATTGCCGCTGATGTACAGCCCCATGGCCGTGCCGACGGTCGGAGGGTCGATTTCCTCGCTCAGGTACGCCATGGCAACGGGCGGCAGGCCGGCGAGCACCAGCCCCTGGGCAAAACGCAACGCCACCAGGGACGAGAACGAATGGCAGAACGCGGTCAGCAGCGCCAGGATCGAGGTCAGCAACAAGGCGCCCAGCATCACCGGCTTACGGCCCATGGTCTCCGACAGGGTTCCGGCCAGCAGCATGGCCACCGCCAGGGTGAAGCTGGCGGCCGAAAGCGGCAGACTGGCCCAGGCGGGACGGATGCCGAATTCCCGCGCGAATTCCGGCAACAACGGCTGCACGTCGTAAAGGGTGATGAAGGTGACGAAACCGGCGGCGAAAAGTGCCAGATTGACCTTGCGGAAGGCAAGGGTGCCGCTTTGAATGCGTGGACTGTTCATGGGGTCCGGTCTGCTTGGCGTTCTGCCGCAAAAAGGGAGGAGGTGATATTGCGCTTGAATATAGCCACCGGCTCGATATAAATAAAATATATAAAAATTATAATTTCGATAACCACACGTTATTTACACGCCATGGAAATCCGCCAGCTGAAATGCTTCGTCGAGATCGCCCGCCACCACAACTTCACCAAGGCTGCGGAAGCGCTCAACATCGCCCAGCCGGCGATCAGCATGGCGATCCAGAAACTGGAGGGCGAGCTGGAATCGGTTCTGTTCAACCGCCGCAACCGGCGGGTGACCCTGACCGCGGAAGGAGAGATTTTCCTTGCCCATGCCAATCGCATCCTGGAGGCGCTGGAGGCAGCGGGCCAGGAAATGGCCGACCTGAAGGGACTGCAGAAAGGCGAGGTGCGCCTGGGCATCCCGCCGATGATGAGCACCTATTTCTTTCCGGCCATCATCCATGAATTCAAGCGGCTGCATCCCCATTTGCAGCTGGCGGTCTCGGGCGAGGGCGCGGGCAGCATCCAGCGCAAGATCAACCAGGGCGAGCTGGACATGGGAGTCATCGCCGGCGGCCATGTGCCGGAGAACCTGGAAGTCCGCCATATCCTGCGCGAGGAGGTGGTGGCCTGCATCCCGGCCGGCCATCCCTTTGCCGCGCGGGACGCGATCACCCTTCGGGAATTCGCCGCCCAGCCCCTGATCATGTTCAAGCAGGGCTATTACCAACGGGAAATGCTGCTCGAGTTGCTGCACGAACTCCCCGATGTCCAGCCCCGGGTGGTGTTTGAAACCAACCTCTTTTCCCTGGTCAAATCCCTGGTCAAGCGGGGCCTGGGCCTTGCCACCCTGTTGAGGATGGTGGCCGAGGACGACCGCGATCTCCAGGCCGTCTCCTTCGATCCGCCGCTCTATCTCGACCTGATGCTGGCCTGGAAAAAAGGGGCCTATCTCTCCCACGCCAACAAGGCCTTCGTCGACTTTCTCATGGCCCAACTGCAACTGTATGGCGGCCGGCGGTAGCGGCTGCCGCGGGCGCGGCCGCAGGGCATGCGGTTCCGGTTGCCTCGCGCCCCGACCATGGTACAATAATCGGGCACTCATCGGAAAAGAACGGCCGGACCGGAACGACGCCCTTGGTCGATCACGGGCACCGTACCGCCGGCGGCTTTCCATTACCCACGGCTTGATATCCTATGCGTCTTGCATTCCCCACCCTTGCGATCGTCCTCTATATTTGCGTCAGCCTGATCTGGCGGCTGCCCTGCCGGCCCTGGCTGAAGATGGCCGCCGGCTGCGCCCTGGTCGCGGTCGGCTCGAAATACATTATCTACGAGAAAATCGGGGGTTCGTTCATTGCCCCGGATTTCCCGCCCGCACTGCTGTTGACCATGGAATTTCTCTACAGCGCCATGGTCCTCCTCGCCTTCCTGCTGCTGGTCAGGGACGCTTTGGCCTTGCTGCTGCTCGTCAGCCGTTGGTTGGGCAGCTCCTGGCACCTGCCGTTTACGCCGGCCAAGCAGGCGGCCGGGCTGCTCGGCGCGGCGTTCGTTCTGGCCCTGGTCGGCAGCTGGCAGGCAACGCGGGTGCCCGAGGTGCGGACCGTCGAGATTGCCCTGCCCGGCCTGCCCGCGGAATTGGACGGCTTGTCCCTGGTGCAGTTGACCGACCTGCATGTCGGCCTGCTGCTGAAAGGCCCGTGGCTTGAAGAAGTGGTGCGGAAGACCAATGCGCTGAACCCCGACCTGATCGTGCTGACCGGCGACATGGTCGACGGCTCGCCGGAGGCGCTGGCCCACGACATTGCGCCCCTGCGGAACCTGCACGCCCGATACGGGGTCTACGGCATTACCGGCAACCACGAATACTATTTCGGGGTGCGGCAATGGCTGCCGGTTTTCGGGCAATTGGGAATCGTCATGCTGCAGAACGACTATCGCGCCCTCGCCATCCGGGGCACGACCCTGGTGCTGGCCGGGGTACCGGATCAGGCGGCCCTGAGGTTCGGCGAGCCCGGCCCGGAGTACGGCTTTCTGCAAACACTGCCCCAGGGCGTCCGGGTACTGCTCCAGCACCGGCCGGCCGGCGCCCCGGCAACAAACCGGGCCGACCTTCAACTGTCCGGCCATACCCACGGCGGCCACCTGTTCTTTCTCAAATGGCTCATCGCCTCCTACAACGGCGGCCTGGTCGGCGGCCTTTTCGATGTCAACGGAGGCAAACTCTACGTCAGTCCGGGAACCGGCGTCTGGGCCGGATTCTCCTGCCGCCTGGGCGTGCCGTCCGAGATCACCCGCATCGTCCTGCGCCGCGGTTAGAGCGCGCCAGCAAGCGCCCGACCCGCCCGGACCGTTATGATGGAGTTGGAGAAGCGGCCTTATCGGCCCGAGCCGCGTCGCGCATTTTCTTGCCTCATCGTTTTTTACGTAGCAAAAGCATGATACACGTACGTTTCGACCATGCGCTCGTGGCCGCCGGACCGCATCAATCGGAAAACGAGAGGAAAAATGACCATTGCCAGCCACCGCTCCCGCGCAGCAGGAACTTCCTTGAACCGGTATCGCCGATATCGTTTCTTGCCGCCTCGGGCGGTGGGCGTGTTGGGGATGCTATGGATGATAGCGCCGGCCTCGACGGCCTTTAGCTGGGAGACATCCAAGGATGCCTGGGCCTTGCTCGGAGGGTACGGCCAGAGCATCTCCGGTTGGGGGCAAACCACCCAACGGGTACGGACCTTCGACCTGGTTCCCCGCTACGACCACATGACCGTCGACAATCTGGGATCGGGTTGGCTCAAGGGCTTCCACTCGACCCTGATCGAACTGCCGGTCCATGTCGTCACCAGTCCGGACAGCTCCCTGATGGTCGGGATCAATCTGCTCGCCTGCTATACCTTTACCGCCGCTGGCGAGTGGCAGCCGTACATTTTCGGCGGCGGCGGCCCGGTGTATAGCTTTGCCGACATCCCCGGCATGGGGGCCAAATGGAATGGCAACTATCAATTTGCCCTCGGTTTGAAGCACCCGCTCGATGCGACCCGGGCCTGGCTGCTGGAGATCCGGTACCACCATATCTCCAATGCCGGCACCGAAGAGCCCAACGAGCCCCTCAATTCGATCAAGTTCCTGGCCGGGATGACCTTTTAAACGCGGCCCGAAGGTGAAGCCGGCCCGATCACGGCCGGGCCAGGCCGCTTGCTTCCGCACCAACCCGTCCCCCATCCGGCTCGGCGTTGCGCCAGCAGGTCGGGTCCGAGGCGAGATAATCGCCGGTCATTTGATAGGCCGCGCCCCGGCAGCCGTAGCATTCCCCGCTTTTCTCGCACGTCCCACAGGGACCCTTGATCATCTCCCGATAATTTTTCAGGTTTCTCACCACTTGGCTGTGCTTGAGGATCTCGGCCAGCCGCCGGTGGCGGATGTTGCCCAGGGCAATGGTCACCCCCACGCAGGGCATGACCTCGCCCCGGGCGGTGACCAGGCAGGAAACCTGGTGCCGCATGCACCGGTTGCCGGCCAGGGGCGGCTGCGGCTCCCATTCCCGGCCGAACCGTTCCCGGTCCAGGAGGGCGAGCCGGGTGAACAGCTCGCGCACTTCGGCGGCCTCGACATTGAGCCACGTGTTGTTCAATGCGTTGGCCTGCGGGGTGAGAACCTCGAAATAAGGTTCGATGCGCCGCGCCCGCAGCCATTGCCACAGCTCGACCAATTCCACCAGGTTCTGCCGGCAGATCACCGTGCTGGCGGCGAGAAAAAGCTCCTGCGAGGGATATCCCGCCCGACGCAACCGTTCCAAGGCCCGATCGATAATCCCGAAGGCGCCTTTTTTTCCGGCGAGGCGGTCCTGGATCGCCGCATCGCGGGAGTTCATCTTCACCACCACCCGGACCCGCTCCTCGGCCAGGACCCCGGCCAGGTGGTCGGTGATGCCGGTGCCGTTGGTGAACAGCTCGATCTCCAGCCCAAGCCCACCGAGAAAACGGAGCATCTCCACCAGGTGCGGATAGATGGAGGGCTCGCCGCCCAGGATGATGATCTTGCGGGCGCCCAGTTCCCTGGCCTGGAGAAGGACCTCCTTGATCTCCCGCCTCGACATCTCCCCGGCGGCGGCCGTTCGATCCTCCACATAGCAGTAGGCGCAGCGGAAGTTGCATTGCCGGCTGAACTCGATCTCCAGAGACAGCAGCCGGTCGGCCGCGGCGGCGGCACGGATCTCGTCCGCGGTGAATTCCAGGTTGTAGAGCTGCATCCTCAATACCCCTCGAGGTCCTTGAAGGTATTGATCCGTTGCCAGCGCCGCACCTCCCGCTGGTAGCGGCCCTCCCAGCCGCCCTTGCGCATGATCCGCCAGTAGTGCAACTTGAGCAGGGGCTTGAAGGCAAACCGCCAGATCGAGGTCCACAGCCGGCCTTGCCTGCGGGCCGGGTCGGGCGGATTCCACCAGCCGAGCACCTGCTGCCGCTGCAGCCAGAACTGGTACTGCAATTCGGCGCTGCTTAAGTGGTTGGTGCGGACATTGGCCCAGAGGCCGCTGTATTTCTTGTAGTCCGTCCGGTTGGCGATCAATCCCTGTTCGAGCAGCTGCGCCCGCATCCCGGTCTTGGGATAGGGAGTGAGGATCTGGCAGTAGGAGGCATCGGCGCCGATGTCGACAAAAAACTCATAATTCTCGCGGATCGAATCCGCATCGTCCCCGGGAAAGCCGAAGATCAGGCCTCCAATGACCATCATCCCATATTTATGGCAGTTCTCGATCGCTTTTTTCGAGGCGGCCACGATATCGCCCTTGCCGGCCGCGCTCAGATTCTTCTTCGAGCCGTTCTCGATGCCGAGGAAGACGGAACGAAAGCCTGCCCGGGCCATCTTGGCCACCATCGGCTCGTTGGTGGCCATGGAGATGCAGTCGGCCTGGACCACCAGGTTGAGCCCCCGGTAGTTGCGGGCGACGATGGCGTCGCACAGCTCCATCACCCGCGCCGGATTGAGCACCATGTTGTCGTCGGTGATGAACACCCACCGGGTCTTGCGCCGGTAATAGATGTCGTCCAGGTCCGCCAGCACCCGCTCGATCGGATAGGTGCGGAAGGTCCGGCCGTACATGTGCTGCATGCTGCAAAAGTTGCACGAGCGGGTGCAGCCCCGCGAGGTCTCCATCAGCTCGATCTTGGAGTAGATGATGTGGTAGCCCCAGGTGAGGCGGCGCCGGTCGCGGATGGGCAGCTTCAGGGTGGAAAGGTCAAGATTTTCGCCCCTGGGATTGTGGATGAACCGGCCATCCTGCTGATAGGAAAGCGACGGGATCTCGGCGATTAGGTCGCGTCCGGCCAGGGCGTTGACCAGACGGCGGCAGCATTCCTCGCCCTCACCCCGGATGATGAAATCGATCCATTGGGACTCGGGCGCGGCGGCGATCTCCTCGGCCATCAGGGTGGCGTGGTAGCCGCCGATGGCGATCTTGACCCGGGGGCTGAGCTCCTTGAGCAAATGGGCGATCTTGACGCAGGTGTCGTACTGCCAGGCCATGGCCGACAGGCCGACCAGGTCCGGCTGGATGCGGCGCATCGTCTTGGCCAGGTAGTTTTTGATCGAGCGGCGCTTGCGGATCAGGTCGATCAGATAGACCTCGTGGTCGGCGTCGATGTTGCCGCCAACGCAGGCAATGCCATGGTTGGGCATGTGCACCGCCGTCTCGTGGATGATGATCGGCACCACGTCCGGCATGGAGATGAGGACAACCTTCATGGGGTGTGCTCCGGGAAAAAGGGCGGGGATGGCAACGCCTGGTCCGGCCCCTGCGGTTCGGGGCCCGCTTGGCCGCGTTCCATGGCCAGGCGGGCGCGGGTCGCGAGCGCGGCCGGATCGGTCTTGAGATCCCGTACCGGGATCGTTTCGACCAACCGCAGGCGGATGCGGTTGGGCGTGCCGGCGGCGAACAAGAAAACGCCGGGCGTGAACAGCCGCTCCGTGTTCTCCAGGCACAGGACATGGAGCGGCACCCGGCACTGGCGGGCAATCTTGAAGGCCCCCAGGTTGAGGGCGCCGACCCGGCCATCGCGGCTTCTCGTGCCCTCGGGAAAGACGAAAAGATTGCCGCCTGCGGCCAGATAGGTGGGCATCGCCTCCATCCGGGCCAGCATCAAGCCCGCGAGCCGGCCGGTGGCCGTGGCCGGCAGGTAGCCGGCGGTGCGGATCACCCAGCCGAAGATGGGCAGGGTGAAAAAAACGGACTTGACGATGGTCGTGGAGCGTTCGAGCTGGGCGATCAGGAGCAGGGGGTCGAGGAAGGAACGATGGTTGCAGACGATCACCGAGCCGCGAAGGGAGCCGATGCGGTCGTCGATCTCCCAGCGCTGCCGGGGGGCGATAGTCCGCAACAGGAAAAAAAAGCCGCGATAGAAGGCGCGGTTGTACCGCTGGAACGCCGCCTCTTTCCGGGAGGAAAAAAGACCGCTGGCGATGTACAGGGGCGCGAACAGGACGATGAACCCCAGGGTGAAATAGAGCCAGCAGGTCAGGGTGACGCCCAGGTCGAACCATCTGTCCGCGCTCCGTCGCCACACCTCTAGCCCACCTCGCTCCCGTTTTTGACCAGCAGGCAGGTGTTGACCCCGCCGAAGGCGAAGTTCTGGATCGAGGCGATGCGGGTCGTGGCCTCGATCACCCCCGGGGTATGGTTGAGCATGGCGCAACGGGGATCCACCTCTTCCAGGTTGAGGGTGGGCGCAAGGAAGCCCTCGGCCATCATGTAGAGGGTCATGATCAACTCGATCGCGCCGCAGGTGCCCATGGTGTGGCCGGTGTAGCTTTTCAGCGCGGTAACGTGGGGTTTTTGGCCGTAGACCGCCTCGATGGCCTGGGACTCGACGATGTCGCCCATTTTGGTGGCCGTGGCGTGGGCGCTGACGTAATCGACCGCCGCGGGTTCGATCGCCGCATCGGCCAGGGCAAGGCGCAGGGTGGAGGTGATGCCCTTGAGATTGGGCAGGATCAGGTCGCCGCCGTTGTTGTTGCAAGCAAAGCCGATGACCTCGCCCAGGATGGGCGCGCCCCGCTTTTTGGCGGCCTCGTACTCTTCCAGCAGGACCGCGGCCCCGCCCTCGCCGACCACCAGGCCGTCGCGTCTTCGGTCGAAGGGCCGAGGGGTGCGGGCGGGATGATCGTTGTAGCCGACCGAGCAGGCGAGGAGATTGTCGAAGACCGCCACCGTGGTGGTGTCGTACTCGTCGGCGCCGCCGCAGAGCATGGCGTCCTGCATGCCGTATTTGACCATCTCGTAGCCGAAGCCGATGGCCTGGCTGCTGGTGGTGCAGGCGGTCGAGGAGGCGATCACCCGGCCGGTGATGCCGAACATGCGGGTGATGTTGACCGCGGTGGTATGAACCATGGAGCGAAGGTAGTCGACCGCGCCGATGGAGGAAAATTCGGTTTCCAGGTGCTGGAAAAAGGTCTTGTAGATCTCCCGCTGCACCGTCGGGCTGCCATGGGTGGACCCGAAGGCCACGCCGAGCCGTCCGGACTCGATGAAGTCCCGGGAGAGCCCGGAGGCGGCGAGCGTGTCTTTGGCCACCTGGCAGGCGTAATAGGCCACCGGCCCCATGGTTTTGCGCTGCGAGCGGGTGAACTCGTAGGCAATGGGATAGTCGACCGTGCCGAACACCCGGGAGTGGATATGTCCGGTCAAAAGACCGTCGTCGCGCAGGGGCTTGACCCCGGAGAGCCCCCGGCAAAGGCTGTCGACAATGGCCGGCCGGCCGTAGCCGATGGGGGTGATGGCCGAGCAGGCGGTGATGACGACGCGGCGTTTCATCGACGAAACCGTGGCGGCCTATCGGCCGCGGTCCTGCTGTATCCTCTCCAGGTAGTCGAGGATATCGTTGATCGTCCTGATCTCCATCGCCTTTTCCTTTTCCTCCCGGGTCAGGGAGAAGCCGAGGACGCGCTCAATCTTGGCGAGCAGCTCGATGGCGTCGATGCTGTCGAAACCGTGGTCGTCGCGGAGGTTGTCGTTTAAGCCCGGCTGCTGGAATTCGAAGTCCTGGACAAGAATGGTCAGGATCTTCTCTTGCAGTACGTCTCTGGTCATGGCTGGTGGTCCGGGAACGGGAGTCTGGAGCGGGAATCTGGAAAAAACTGAAATACTACCCTTAATCCCCGTGAAAGGAAAAGGAAATCATTCCGGAACAAACCCTGCGCCCCGTGAACAAATGCCGGCTCACGGGCCTTCGACCGGTTCATGGAGGAAGCGGTCGAAATGGTACCACTCGCACGGGTGGGCGCGCAGGGCCGACTCCAGCAGATCGGCGTAGCGCTGGGCCGCCGTGGCAAGGGCCCGCTGCCGATCCCCCCTGCCGCCGCTCCTGACCCAGATCGGCTCGGAAAAGGTAAAGCGATAGCGGTTGCGCCCGGTGCGGAAGGCAAAGAAGACGACGATCGGCGCGCCCGACACCAGGGCCAGGACAAAGGGCGCCTCGGAAACCGAGGCGGCGCGCCCCCGCACGATCACCGGGATCCGGCGCTGATCCTGCCGCCACACCATGTCCCCGGCCATGGAGACCAAGCCGCCTCGTTGCAGCATCCGCAGCCCCTCGACCGCCTGAAACGGCGAGGCCGTTTCCCGGCCGGCCCCGAGGATGGCAATGCCGGCCCGCTGCAATTCCTCCTTCTGGGTGCGCTCCACCCCTTCCTTTTCCTTGACGCCCATGTAGAGCAGCAGCGGCGTCTCGTAGCCCTGGCGCATCAGCAGCCGGGCCGCCATCTCCCAGTTGCCGAGGTGGGACATCAGCAGCAGGGCTCCGCCGTGGCCGATCCGGGCATCCAGCGCCTCGACGCCTTCGCAGGCGAATGCGGGCGGGTAGCCGCAATTGGTGAGGAAGCGGTCGAAATGGATGGTGGTAAAGTTCTGGTATTGCCGGAAGGCGCACCAGAGATGGAACCACCGGCCGCGCTCGGGAAAGAGGATGGCATACAGGCGGCGGCTTTCCTGCACCTTGGAGGAGAACAGGAAATAGCCGCAGGCGATGCCGCGCGCCACCCCGGCAAAGAACCAGGGGCCAGCCAGGCGCGACATCCGCACCAGGATGACGTGGGGATCGATGCTCATCGCCGGCGCCCCAACCGGAACACACGGTCGCAGATCAGCCGACAGAAGGTGCCGGTGTTACGGCAAAAATCAAGCCACGGCCGGAAATGGCTGACCCGGACCCCCTTGGGCTGGTAGACGACCGACACCGGCACCTCGACGATGGCGATGCCGCGCCGCCGAGCCCGCACCAAGACCTCCACCTCGAACTGGTATCTCCGGGCCGCCACCCCCAGTGCCAAGGTTTCGGGGAGGGGGTAGAGCCGAAAGCCGGATTGGGAATCCGCGATCAAGGGGCCGCCGGAGACCCAGACCCAGAAATTGGAGAATCCCCGGCCGAACCGGCTGGTCCACGGCACATGCCCGCCGCGCATGCCCCGGCGCTTGCCCACGACCAGCACCCGGGCATCCTGTCGGGCAGCGGCGGCGGCCAACAGGGCCCGTCCGTCTTCCGGATCGTGCTGGCCGTCCGCGTCGATGGTCAAGATCCAATCGCAGGTGGGAGCGGCGGCGGCAAAACCGGTGAGCAGGGCCGCGCCCTTGCCCCGGTTGGCCGGATGGCGGAGCACGACAATCTCTTCCTGGGCCGCGAGCACGGCGGCCGTGGCATCGGTGGAGCCGTCGTCGACGACAAAGATCGGCAGGCCCAGGGGCCGCGCCGCCGCGATCACCTCCGCCACCTGCGGCCCGTGGTTGTACACCGGGATCACGATTGCCGCCCGCATCTCATGCCTCCTCGGCAAAGGCCAAGGACCAGGTGCCCGGCCCCATGTGGACCCCGGAGGTCAGGGAAAGGGGCACGGTCAGGATCTCCGCCCCGGGGAGGAGCGTGCGCAATTGCGGCTGGACCACTTCCCTTACCCAGGACTCGTTGTCGGAATACTGCAGGAGGAGCACGGCGCGGCCGGACGCGTGGATCTCCGTTTTGGCCTTGTCGAGGGCAAAGGCGAGCTGGCCGGCGCGGCTGCGGACCAGGCCCACCTTCCGCACTCCCTCCGGGGCCGGACTGATCACCGGTTTCAGGTGCAGGAAATCGCCGAACAGGCCGCTGGCCCGCGACACCCGGCCGCCGGCGACGAGATGGCGCAGGGTGTCGATGAACACGTATTCCCGGCAGCTCTCGACCAGGCGCAGGGCATGGGCCCTGACCGCGTCGGCATCCTCCGTGCGCAGGGCCAGGCGGCCGGCGAGCAGGGCGATCAGCCCCAACCGGCCCGAGGCGGCACCGGTGTCGATGGTCTCCAGGCAGTGTTCGCGGTCCTGTTGCCGCTGCCAGGCAAAGGCCACGCCGTGGTTGCCGGTGAAGGCTGAACCGACGCAGAGGTAGAGGGTGCGCCCGAATTCCTGGCAGACGCTTCGAAAGCGCCCGTGCCGCTCGGCCAGCGAGGCCTGGGCCGTGGTCAGGCGGTGGCCCCGGCGCATCAGGGCGTAGATCGTTTCCGGATCGCAGAGGCTTTCCGGCCGGGCAATGTCGCCGTGGACGATGTACCTGTCCACCAGGCTGATACCGTGGCGGCGCGCCAGCCGGCGCGGCAGGGAGCCGGCTGCATCGGTCATGATGTGGAGGCATCCCCGGACAGCCGGAGGCCGCTCCCGCCCCCCGCCTCCGGCGTCGAGGGGTTCGGCCGACCAGCCGGCCACCTCGCCCAGGCCGGCGAGCCGGGCGCGCAGGCCCT
Organism: Desulfobulbus sp.; assembly: GCF_031547805.1. GTDB lineage: Bacteria > Desulfobacterota > Desulfobulbia > Desulfobulbales > Desulfobulbaceae > Desulfobulbus. The sequence continues at coordinate 6,671 of NZ_JAVBRQ010000035.1, read as the reverse complement.
GCGGATCGGGGGTGTGGACATGGATTTTCAACCGTGCCTGTTCGGGAACGACCACCAGGCTCTCGCCCAAGCCGGCCATGGCGGCCGGGTCGAGCGGCTTGGTGCCGGCCGGGGTGAGCAGAACATCGACGCAATACTCCCGGCTGGCAGGCGGCCGATACTCGGCGCGCAATGCGAGCCGGCCGGGAAAGAGGGCAAAAAGCGAGGGGCTGTCGCCGGCCATGCCGGTCAGGGTCCGGAAAAAACCGTCGAAAAAGATGTACATGCCCAGGGCCCCGGCATCGACCACCCCGGCCGAGCGGCAGTCGGCCTGGGTCTGGGCGGTGGCCAACACGGTTTGGCGCAGGGCGGCCAGCACGGTCTCGCCTGCGGCCGCATCGCGCGGCGGGCAGCGGCCCAGGGTCTCGGCCAAGGTGTCGAAGACCGTGAGCATGGTGCCGTCCTTGGGGTCCGCGACCGCCTGCCGGGCTCGCGCGCACCCTGCCCCCGCCCGTGCGGCCAGGTCGTCCGCGCCTGCCGCCCCCAGCAAGACGCCGAAAAAGGCGGCGGCGATGTTGCCGGAGTTGCCGGTGGCCGCACGGACGATCCGTTCGGCCGTCCGCTCCGGATCCTGGCCGCAGGCGCGCAGCGGGCCGAGGCTGATGCGGAGGTTGGCGCCGGTGTCCGCGTCGGCCACGGGAAAGACATTGATCCGGTCGAGCAGGTCGGACCAGGCGCTCAAGCCGGCATACCCGGCGGCAAAGGCTTCTTCCAGGGGCGCGGTCATGGGGCAAAGAGCCGAAGAACGGCCTCGCGGTCGACCTTGCCGTTGGCCTTGAGCGGCAGTCGTTCGACCGTCTTGACGGCGCGCGGCAGGGCATGGGGCTCGAACCGGGCGGCCAGAGCGGCACGGATTGCCTCGGCCGTCACCCGCTCCCCTTCCACCAGGACGACGATGCGGTGTTCGCGGCCGCCGGCATCCGGCAGGGCCAGGACCAGGCAGTCGGCAACGCCCGCGAGCTGCCTGATCGCCCCCCGGATCTCCTCCAGATCGACCCGCTTGCCGCCCACCTTGGTGATCGAGTCGGTCCGGCCCTTGAGCTGGAAACCGGTCGCGCCGGCGGGTTCGACCCGGTCGCCGGTGAGGAAAAATCCCTCCGAATCCCGTGGCAGGCCTGGCGAAAGGTAGGGCGAGCGGATCGAAAGCCGTTCGTCCCGAATATGCCAGTCCACGGTGGGATACGGGGTGAAGCCGGTCTCGCCTTGAAAACGGTTACGCAAGCCGATGCCGCCGGTTTCGGTGGAGCCGTACACCTCGACGATGCCCAGGCGGTTGTGACGACAGAACTCGGTGTTATCCTCGGCATCGAGCATGCCGGCGGAGGAAAAGGCCCGGCGCAGCGAGGGGCCCAGGGGGCCTTTGCCCCGCAGCGCTCGGTACTGGGGGGGAACTCCGATCAGAACGGTTGCCTGCCATTTTCGCACGGTACGGGCGATTTCCTCGGGGAACGAAGGACTGTCCGAAACGATGGACGCCCCCGAAACCAGCGGCAGAAGCACGGAATAGAGCAGGCCGTAGATGTGGGCGGGGGAGACGGTGGCGACGATGCGGTCCGCCGGCGAAACGGCGAAACGCTCCTCCAGGAACCAGGCCTCGGACAAAAGATTGGTCCCGGTTTTCGGCCAGAGTTGCGGCGCGCCGGTGGAGCCGCCGGTATACAGGCGCAGTAGCTCCTCGTCCGGCCTGGCATCGAACCGGGGCGAACCGGCCGCGATCTCGCCCCAGGGCAGCCGGACCACCTCCATGTCGGCCACCTCCTCCCGGTCGATGTCGGCCAGGGCCACGGTGCAGTCGGTGGCCCGCCGCATCCCGGCCAGGGTCTGGCCGGAAAAACCGTGCGGCAGCAGCACGACCGGACCGCCGGCCAGCGAGTTCAGCAGCGCGGCGGCGATCGATGCCCGATTGTCGGTCGCCAGGCAGACCGTGCCCCGCTGGCCGGTGCCGCCCAGGCGGGTCCCCAGCCAGGCGGCCATGCCATACACCTCGCCAAGGGTGGCCCCGCCGGCGACGAACTCCCGCCCTGCCTCGAAAGATCCGGCAAGCAAAGACGCGGCCGTCTGTTGAGCGCCAGGGTCTGTGGTCGTCATGTGCCCGTCCGCCCCTTGCCGAAGGTCTGGCCGGCCAGCTCCCGGTTGCGTGGCCTGAAGGTGTTGTCGGCCATCTCCTTCCGCACCACCTGCTGGAAGAGCTTGGCCATCTTGATGGGCTGGGATTCGTCCCGGTAAAAGGCGCTCCAGGCAAAGTCGAGCAGTTCCTGCAAGCGTTCCGGCGACATGTGCCGGGGCCGGTACACGACCCGGTCCGCCGAATAGTCGTCCCAGTCGGTGGAGAGGATGCGGTTCTGGCGCTGGAGTTCGTCGAAGGCCCTGGTGTGCGGGAACGGGGTCAAAACGGTGAACTCGGCCAGGTCCAGCTCGATGTCGAGGAGGAAATCGACCAGCCGCTTGATCGAGTCCTCGGTATGGCTGTCGAGTCCGAGCAGGATCGTGCCCTCGACACCGATGCCATGGTCGTGATAGCGCTTGATCCGCTCCCGGATGTAGTCCGAGGTGTCGAACACCGCCTGGTAAACGTACCAGGCCCCGGCCCGGGCGGCGAGATCGAGCACCTCGGGCTTGTCCTCGATGGGATGGCTGCACCATTTCTTCTTCAGCGGGATCATCTCCCGGAACAGCTCCATCTCCCAGGCGGTATCCTGTGCCAGCGAATTGTCGACTAGAAACAGGCGGTTGTTGTCGATGGCCGCCATCTCGGCGAGGGTCCGCTCGATGGGCCGGGGACGGAATTCCCTGCCGCCCAGATAAGCCACGGCGCAGGGATAGCAGTGAAAGCGACAGCCCCGCGAGGCATGCACCAGATCGACCATCTGCACCCCTTTGTGGTTGTACAGAGGGCGATTGAGGATATCGCGGCGGGCCGTGCCCACCAGGCCGATATCGGGCCGCTGTTCGAGGAAGTTGTAGCAGGGTTCGAGGGCGCCCCGGCGGAAATCGGCAAAGACCCGCTCCATTCGCCCCTCGGCCTCGCCGAGAAACACGGCGTCGGCGTGGGCCATGGTTTCCTCGGCGTGGAGCATGGTGGCGATGCCGCCGAAGATGACCTTGATCCCCTGGGCGCGGTAGGCGTCGGCAATGGCCCAGCCCCGCTTGACCTGGACGGTCAGCATCATCGAGATGCCGACGAAATCGACCGGATCGTCGAAATCGATGGGCTCCAGATTTTCATCGATGAAGTCCACGTCCACGTCATCCGGCAGGGTGGCGGCAAAGACCACCGGCCCGTGCGGCGGCAGGTGGAACTCGGTCTGCCTGGCCAGCTTCGGCCACCGGGGATAGATCAGGCGAAATTTCATGGTGGGTTCATGCCAAATTCATGGCGCGGAAGCCGGAAGGGGCTCGGCCTCAAGCAGGCGCAAGTTCAGGGTGTACGCGGCTGGACCGTGCCCGGTCAGCGTCACTTCGCGGGGCAGGATGCCGCCGCCGACCGGGCCGCAGGCGCGCGCCTCGACGGTGCGGATGCGCACCGGAAACTCGGTGCCGGAGGCGGGCGAGCGTGCGTAGGTGGAGAGCCGGAAACAGCCGTCCGCACCGGGAAGGACGTCGGTAACCGTGCGTTCGGCGGTAAAGCGGCAGAGCGGACTGCCGTCGGCCAGGCGGCCGTGGTCGGCGGTGCCGGCGGGGGGCAGGAACAGGGTCCGGATATCGGCGACCAGCCCCGCGGCAAAGGCTTGGCCGTCGAAGGGGGGAAGCGCCCGCAAGACCTCCAGGGAGCCGTCGGCCGGGGAGCGGGCCTCGAACAGGGTGAGTCCCTCCACGGTCATCAGGGCGCAGCTGAGGCTGTGGCCGTCAAGCATCAGCACCCCCATGGCATTGCCGCCGGTACCATCGGCCAGGTGGAAATCGATGGCATGGAGCATCTGCCAGCGCCCCTGGGGGAAGCAGGCCGCACAGCGGGCGGCGGCGGAATCGGAGGCGGCAGCGACCAACGGCGGCGGCCGCTCCGGACCGGGGCCGGCACAGGCAACGGCCAGGATGGCGGCCACCAGCAGAAGCGCCGGCCATCCCCTGCCCCGAAACCATTCCGCCCCCCGCGATCCACCCCGGCAGCGGGGAACACGGGCCCTCACGGATTATTTCTGCTTCGGGCCGGGTTCGACCGCGCCCGAGGCCCGGAGCAGATTCGCCACCTCTTTGAATTTGAACTCAATGGCGTAGGAGAGGGGGGTGCGGCCCTCCTTGTTGGCGACATCCACCTTGGCGCCATGGTCAAGCAGCAACCTGGTCATATCCGCCATGCCGTAATAGGCCGCAAAACTCAAGGAGGTCCAACCGTCATTGTTCTGACTGTTGACATCCACCCGTTTGGCGAGCAGCAACTTGGCCAAGGGTTCGTTGCCGGCATAGCTTGCGCACAAAAGCGGCGTCATCCCTTCCTTGTTGCGGACATTGACATCGGCGCCCTTGGCCATCAGGTACCGGGCCGACTCCATGTCGCCGTATTGGGAGGCGACCAGCAGCGGCGTGTTGCCGTACTTATCCCGGGATTCGATATCGGCGCCCTTGTCGATGTAGGCCTTGGCCTCGGCCGGCTTCTTGTTGGAGATCGCCGAGTGGATCGTATACTGTTGGCAACCGACGAGGAGCAAACACAATCCTAAAAAAATCCATTTTTTCATCATCATCCTCCTTGCGGAAACGATTTGCTACAAAAAATGAGCGACGCATACCCCCTTTGTCCTTGTGGCGTCACTCCCGGATCTGACACTCAATACTACAAATACTCGCTAGCGGAAGAAGAGAACATAAAAAAGCTGTTTGCAAAACTTGGTTGAAAGTGTCAATCTTAAAAAATATATTAATTTCAGTATCGTTTTAATAGCGCTGACCTTCTCGCATTAATAGCCGCTTTCAACCATTCAACCGAAAAGGTTGATACTATTTTATATAGCAACAACCAGCAGATCTTCGAGACAACAACATTTTAAAACATATCAATCATACAACGACATGAAAAATCAGTGCAGACATGACATCGACAAAAAATGACAACTTGATAGAAAAAAATAATATTAAACATTGGAACCTTGAGAGCATCTTGACCTTATCTACAATTCTCTTGATTCCTCTAATTTTATCAATCTTGCTATTATCTAGCTTTTCAATAGATTTCCCCGAATTCAATAGTTTATCAATAAAAAAAGGAATTTTAGAAAAAGTCGGAAGTGGTCGTTATCAAAAAAATAGCAACTGGATAACTCTTATAATTAATGGAAAGAGAGAAAATATAGATATACCAATTGGCAAAGAATCATCAAACCTTATAAATGAAACTGGAAACTTTATCGAGATTAGATATACATCAAAAAAACCTAAAAAAAATAACATATGGCATATTTCATCAGAAAAACAAATATATTTTAACTATGAAAAAAAACTGAATAAATTAATAGTGTTGAAATCATACACAAGAAATTTATATGCAATATGTTTAATATTTACATTATTTCACTATTCTTTTAGCTACAGATCAATAAAAAAATATATATCAGCAATCAATACAAGTGATACAGAAATTGATTTAATGATATCCAAAAAAATTATTTTTCAACCAAACGGATTCAACATTGGTTCACTCATTTACATACTTTCATTAATTGAAATTGCAATTATATATTTCACTTTAAAAATAGGTTTAATTAATAAAATTTTAAATATCGTATCAATATCAATACTAATCATGATTTTCTTGGGATTCCTAAGGCTTTTAAATATAAAACATTGCCTCGTACTTCACGAAGAAGGAATTGAATACGAACCATTTCGAAAAAAAATAAACACTAACTTTATCAGCTGGTCTGAAATTGAAAATATTACATATCGTTCATCAAAGGGATACACGTTCGTAACAATAAATCTCGCTTGTAGAAAAAGAGCATCATTTTTTGACAAACTATCATTAGTATTATACGACCCACTAAGTATACCAGTTTTCAATTTCGAAAATAGTTACACTTTGCAAAAACTTTTATTAAAACATCACGATTCAAAAAAGAAATAATCATCGTAAATTTTCTATATTTTCAAACAGGAATCAACAATTACATAATTTTTCAAATAATTTTAAAAAAGGATTTCATGCGGCAATTTCACTACACTCATGAGTAAATTATTCTCTCGTATTGATGGTGATGGAGGTTCCGGTTATCCTCTTTCGATTTTTGATATTTCAAAAAAACTTGTGCACCAACTTTCTCCAATCGGCCATAAATAAAGGGAATCTTGAAATTTAGTCCAGTACCCTCCATCAGCATCCACCGGGAAATTTTTCGCAAAGATCATGCTGTTCTGGCTTGTAATTCGATCGGTTTTGCGCCTTAGCGGTGCCTCATTCTGCGCTCAATGGCGTTTTTTTGCCATGTTGCCGCTCTCTGGACGCATTTCACCTGTTGGTAGCCAGAAGCATCCCCATCCGGTCAATGTTGTACGCCAAGTTGCGCAAGCCGATCTTGACCCGAGCCCGGGCTATGCCGATCGTGCGCAACAGCAAATTCCCCGCTCGCTGGGTCTGCACACCAAAGATGTGCTCGACCCGCGAACGGATCCTGGACCTGGTCCTGTTGCCTTCCCGTTCC
>NZ_JAVBRQ010000044.1:0-10994 GCF_031547805.1 Desulfobulbus sp. | reverse complement strand
AGGTGGTCTCGATTCGACGAGTCCGCCAGTTACGCACTCAAATCCTCAATGAATCCCGAGCAGCATGGGGGGACACCGACCCAATACGGCCAGCTGCAAATCCGGAAATTGCAAATGCAAGCCCTTAACCGGACATCAATGAAGTAAATGAGTCAAAATGACGAATATTGCCCTTGGGAATGGCTTCAAGTCCGACAGGCTCCTAGCGGGGGGCGGATGGCGGAGGGATTGCGCGCGGGACGGCAAGGTCGCCCCGGCCGTGCCGATGCCCGGCCTGGAGCGTCGGCCCTCCGGCAGGGCACCCTTGCCCGGGAGCGTAGCGGGAAGCACGGCGAAAATATTGCGCGCTTTCCCCTCTGCTCAGACCGGGAGGATGCGATAGAGAATGGCGGCAATCACCATGCAGACCGGGATGGTGAGGACCCAGGCCATGACAATGTTGCCGACGATGCCCAGCTTGAGGGCATTGGCGCCCTTGGTGCTGCCCACGCCCATGATCGAGGTGGAGATGATGTGGGTGGTGCTGACCGGGATGCCGAAGTGGGAGGCGGTGAGAATGACGGCTGCGGCCGAGGTTTCGGCGGCAAAGCCGTGGATGGGTTTGAGCTTGATCATCTTGCTGCCCATGGTGCGGATGATCCGCCAGCCGCCGGCCATGGTCCCCAGCCCCATGGTCACGGCGCAGCCCAGAATGACCCAGGTGGGCACCTTGAAGGTGGGCAGGGTGTGGTAGCTGACCAGGGCCAGGGTGATGATGCCCATGGTCTTCTGGGCATCGTTGCTGCCGTGGCTGAAGGCCATGATCCCCGAGGAGACCAGCTGCAGCCGCCGGAACCAGTTGTTGACCGTGTTGGGCCGCGCCCGCGAGCAGAGCCAGAGAATCACGATCATGCACAGAAAACCGATGCCAAAGCCAATGATCGGCGAGGTGATCATGGGCATGAGCACCTTCTTGGTGACGCCGTCGAAGTGAACGACATGATAGCCGGCCTTGGAGATGGTGGCCCCCATCAAGCCGCCGATCAGGGCATGGGACGAACTGGAGGGAATGCCGTAGTACCAGGTGATCAGGTTCCAGATAATGGCGGACAACAGGGCGCACAGGATAACCCCCTGGGTCACGCCGTCCGCATCCACGATCCCCTGGCCGATGGTGCTGGCCACGTGGGTGCCCATGAAGGCGCCGGCGACATTGAGCACCCCGGCGTACATGATGGCGGCGCGGGCGGTCAGGACCTTGGTCGAAACCACCGTGGCGATGGCGTTGGCGGAGTCGTGGAAGCCGTTGATGTATTCAAAGATCAGGGCGGTGACGATGACGCAAATGAGTAGGGTGAGAACCATTGGGCTTTGTCCCTTTTCCGTGCTCTCCCTCAAACGACGCGGTTTCCGCGTCCATCGGGAAACAGCGTTGGTTGGAAATCAGCTGTGCTTGAGCGCGATATTGACGGTCAGATCGGAAATGACCGAGCAGATGTCCAGGGCATTCTCGATGCCTTTGTAGATGTCGCGCATCTTGAGCACATACAGGGCATCGTATCTGCCGGAAAAGATTTCTTCGGTGGCGGTGAACAGGATCTCGTCGCCGCGATTCTCGATATCCTTGATCCGGTAGTTGCAGGCGGTGATGTCCTTGAGCGGCGCGTTCTTCTTCAGCATCGAAATGATCGACCGCAACTCCTCCGCCGACTTGATCAGCACTTCCGCCTGCTTCTTGACGATATCGTTATAGGAGTCGATCTTGTAGATCCTGAGATTGACGCAGGCCTTGAGGATGATCTTGGTACTTTTGTACAGGTTGGTCGAGATCAGCTGGATGTCTTCCCGGTCGATCGGGGTGATGAAGGAGGCGTTGAGCAGGGTGAGGCTGCCCTCCATGGCCTCGACGGCGCGCCGTTTGTAGGTCTTGGCGTGAATGAGGTACTCTTCCCGCTGTTTGAGGTCGGAATGGACAATCTGGTAAAAGAGTTGGGAGGAAAGTTCGATGACCTCCGCACCATCCTCAAAAAAATTGTAGAACTTGTTTTCCGGTGGCGGCAGCAGTTTGGCGAGAAACCCTATGGCCATATACGTTGTTCCTCCTTGAGAAAATGCACAACAGAAGCAAGCGGCGCGCTCCGGCGGCAACCGGCCGGCGGATGCGTCTTCGCATCCTGCCCCGCTTCTTTTCGGTTTTCGGCTTGTCGCCGGATGGATGGTGATGGGATGACGGGTCACGGGTGCCGTGCGCCGCACCGACTTTACCTTCCTCAAAAAATTCTGACATTAAAAAAACAACCTGGCTGCCGTTTTCCACGCAAACCGGCGACAGCTGCCACTCTTGATATTTTCTCGAACAAATTCAGACCATTAAAAACAAGGATACATACATTGAGCCAAGAATTTTGTTTTAAATCCCGATATCTCAATATATATTATTGCGAATCGTGCGGTGGTTCGGACCAGTCCCCCCATTTCCCGGCCCCGCCCCTGAAGTTTCTTTTGTCCAGCAGGTGAGCAGGTTGATGCGGTTTTCCACGGTGTTCAAATTTCGCCTCGGCCTTTTGCTCGTCCTGGGAAGCGCCCTGCTTGCCCCTGCCGCGTGCACCCCGGTCGGCCCCGACTACCATCCCCCCCAACCGTCGATGCCCACCCAGTGGGACGAGGGAACCGGGGTCGACGGCGGCCCGGCCGCAACCTACGCCCGCTGGTGGTCCCTGTTCCACGATCCCCTCCTCGACGAGCTCATCGGCCGGGCAGTGGTGGCCAATCCGGATCTCAAGATCGCCGAGACCCGCGTCCGCGAGGCCAGGGCCCTGTATCGCCAGGCCGCTTCCGGCCTGTTGCCCTCGGTGGACGCGGGCGCCTCCTACAGCGGCAGCCGCGAGAGCAAGCACAAGTCGGACGATGCCAAGACCACGGACCTGTTCCAGGTGCAATTCGACGTCAATTGGGAGATCGATGTGTTCGGTTCGGTCCGGCGCCAAACCGAGGCCGCCGAGGCCAACCTCGCCGCCACCATGGAGGACCACCGGGCGGTGCTCGTTTCGCTGGTTGCCGAGGTGGCCAGGAATTACGTCGAGTTGCGGGCCTATCAGCAGCGGCTTGCCATTGCCCGGGAAAACAGCCGCAGCCAGGAACAGACCGTGGATCTGGTGCGCAATAAATTCCACCTGGGCCTGGGCAACGAGCTGGAGGTGGCCCAGGCCGAGACCCTGCTGGCCCAGACCAGGGCCGAGATGCCGGCGCTGGAAAGCGGCGCGGTCCAGGCCATGCACCAGCTGGCTCTGCTTCTTGGCCGGCAGCCGCAAACCCTGAAGGCGGAACTGAGCGTGGCCGGTGCCACTCCGCCGGTGCCGCCGCACCTGCCCCTTTCCCTGCCCTCGGAGCTTTTGCGCCAGCGTCCCGACATCCGCAGCGCCGAACGCCAGCTGGCGGCCGCCACCGCCAACGTGGGCGTGGCCACGGCCGACCTGTTCCCCCGTTTTTCCCTCGCCGCCCTGATCGGGCTGCAGAATTCCTCGCTGAGCGATCTCGTTTCTTCCTCAAGCCATTTCTGGTTGGTCGGCCCCGCAATCAACTGGTCGTTGTTCGACGGCGGCAGGAGACGGGCCGTGGTCGAAGCCAGCGAGGCCCAGCGGCAGCGGGCCGAACTCACTTATGAAAAAACGGTGCTGACGGCCCTGGCCGAAACCGAAAACGCGCTCGTGGCCTTGAACCGCGAGCGGGAAACTTACGAAATGCTGAAGACGGCCGTGGACGCCAGCCAGCGGGCCACATTCATCGCCCGCGGCTTGTACAAGGCCGGCCTGACCCCTTTTCTCAACGTGTTGCAGAGCGAAAACGCCCTGTACCAATCCCAGGACAAGCAGGCGCAAAGCGGCCAGCGCCTGGCGGTCGACATGATCGCCCTGTACAAGGCCCTCGGCGGCGGCTGGCACTTCCCACCCGCCTCCGCCCCCACCTCCTCCGGCACCGATGCCAAGCCCCTTGCCAGGAATATTCCATGATACCGTTGTTTCCCGCCCCTGCCCCGGTGTGTCGCCGTCCGGCCACCGTGTCTTCGCTTTTCTTGCGTCTTTTTACCTGTTTGTTCGTTGCGCTGGCGCTGGCCGGCTGCTCAAAGGAGCGTGATCCGGGGGCCGGCCAGAAAAAACGGGCCGCCATTCCGGTGACCGTGGCCGACAGCGTCAAAAAGACCTTGCCCCTGGAGCTGGCCGCCACCGGCCATGTCGAGGCCTCGTCCACGGTGGATATCCGCTCGCAGGTGACCGGCACCCTGAAAACGGTCCATTTCCGCGAGGGCGATTCGGTCAAGGCCGGAGCGCTGCTGTTCTCCATCGATCCCCGCCCCTTTGCCGCCAACCTGGCCAAGGCCGAAGCCGACCTGGCCAAGGACCGGGCCTCGCTGGAAAATGCCCGCCGCGAATCCGGCCGTTACTCCCAGGCCGCCCAAAAAGGCTATGTGTCGCAAGAACAGGCCGACCAGGCCGCGACCCAGGTCGCCACCCTGGTTGCCACGGTCAAGGCGGACGAAGCGGCCGTGGACAGCGCCCGGCTGGAGTTGGAATACTGCTCGATCCGCGCCCCGTTCACCGGCCGGACCGGCGAACTGCTCATCCACCAGGGCAACCTGATCACGGAAAACGCCGCCACGCCGATGATCACCCTCAAGCAGGTCGCCCCCATTCTGACCTCCTTCACCGTGCCGGGCCAGCATTTGCAGGACATCGCCCGCTATCAGGCCGCCGGCAGCCTCAAGGTGCTGGCCACCCTGCAGAAACAGGCCGATTCCCCTGCCCTTACCGGCCAATTGGCCTTCATCGACAATACCGTGGACCCGACCACCGGCATGCTCCGGCTCAAGGCCAGCTTTACCAACGAAGACGGCCGGTTGTGGCCCGGCCAGTTGATCGAGGTGCGCCTTGAACTGACCAAGCGGCCGGACTGCATCGTGGTGCCCTCGCAGGCCGTACAGGTCGGGCAGCAGGGCTCCTACGTCTACGTGGTCAAGGACGATCAGACCGTCGGCTACCGGCCGGTGACCGCCGGCATGCTCTATCAGGGAGAAACAGTGATCGAATCCGGGCTGGCGGCGGGCGAGCGCGTGGTCACCGACGGGCAGCTGCAACTGGCCGACGGGGTCAAGATCGAGGTGCGAGGCGTAAACAAGGAAGGCGGCGGCCAACAGAGTTCCGGCAATAAAGACGGGCGGACCGCCTCATGAACGGCATTTCCGATCTCTTCATCCGCCGGCCGGTCATGACCGTGCTGGTGATGTTCAGCATTCTGCTCTTCGGGGTGATCGGCTATCATCACCTGGCGGTCAGCGATCTGCCCAACGTCGATTTCCCCACCATCCAAGTCACCGCCACCTTGCCCGGCGCCAACCCGGACACCATGGCCTCGACCGTGGCCACGGTGCTGGAAAAGGAATTTTCCACCATCTCCGGCCTGGACTCGATGAGTTCGATTTCCAGCATCGGCACCACCCAGATCACCCTGCAATTTTCCCTGGACCGCAACATCGACGCCGCCTCCCAGGACGTGCAGACCGCCATCTCCGTGGCCAACCGCCGCCTGCCGGACGACATGACCGATCCGCCCTCGTTCCGCCGTATCAACCCCGCCGCGGACCCGATCCTGTTCATCTCCCTCAACAGCCCGACCCTGCCGCTCTCCCTGCTCGACCAATACGGCCAGACCATGAGCCAACGGCTGTCGATGGTCAGCGGCGTGGCCCAGATCACCCTGCGCGGCTCGCAAAAATACGCGGTGCGGGTGCAGCTGGACCCGGTGGCGATGAAGGGGTTCGACCTCGATCCCGACGAGGTGTCCACGGCCATCGACCGCCAGAACGCCAATCAGCCCATGGGCCAGTTGAAAGGGCCGTACACCAACCTGACCCTCAAGGCTAGCGGCGACCTCAAAGTCGCGGCCCAGTACCGCGACATCGTGGTGGCGGTGCGCGGCGGCCGTCCCATCCGCCTGGCCGAGGTGGCCAAGGTGATCGACAGCGTAGAGGACGACCAGTCCGGGGCCTGGTTCTTCACCCCCACCACGAAGGCCCAGACCATCATGCTGGCGGTGGAGAAGCAGCCCGGCGCCAACACCATCGAAGTGGCCAACGCGGTCAAGGCCCTGCTGCCCAAGCTGGCCGAAACCCTGCCCGCCTCGATCAAGCTCTCGGTCCTCCGCGACGGCAGCATCGCCATCACCGAATCAGCCCACGATATTCAGTTCACCCTGCTGCTCACCCTGGTCCTGGTGGTGCTGGTGATCTTTCTCTTCATCCGCAACTTCAGCGCCACCGTGATCCCCAGCCTGTCGCTGCCCATGTCGGTGATCGGCACCTTCGCGGTCATGTATCCGCTCGGCTACAGCCTCAACAACATGTCGCTGATGGCGCTCACCCTGGCCGTCGGCTTCGTGGTCGACGACTCCATCGTGGTACTGGAGAACATCGTCCGCCACATGGAAATGGGCAAAAGCCGGATGCGGGCCGCCTTCGATGGGGCCCGCGAGGTCAGTTTCACCATCATTTCTATGACCCTGTCGCTGGTGGCGATCTTCATCCCCCTGCTGTTCCTCGGCGGCATCATGGGCCGACTGTTCCGCGAATTTTCGGTGACCATCGGCGTGGCGGTGCTGGTCAGCGGCGTGATCAGCCTGACCCTGGTGCCCATGCTGTGCAGCCGCTATTTGCGCGAAGGCGCGCATGTCCACCAGGGGCGGATGTACCGGGTCACCGAGGCCGCCTATCAGTGGATGGTGCAACTCTACGACCACAGCCTGCTGGCCGTGCTGCGCTACCGGCGGACCACCATGCTCGTTTCCCTGGTCATCCTGGCGGCCACGGCCTACCTGTTCGTGGCGGTGCCCAAGGGGTTCATTCCGGCCGAGGACCGCGGCTATATCATGGTTTCCACCCAAAGCGCCCAGTCCGCTTCCTGGTTCTCCCAAGTCGCGCACCTCATGCAACTGGCGGCCATTGTCCAACAAGATCCCAATATCGACCGCTTCATGGTCAACGCCTCCTCCAGCACACCCTTCATGATGCTGATGCTCAAGCCCCGCCATGAGCGGCTGCTGACCGCCGACGAGGTCGTGCTTGCCCTGCGGCCCAAGCTCAACACCGTGCCCGGCATCCGCGCCATGCTGGTCAATCCGCTGCCGATCAACATCGGCGGCCGCCGTTCGCGCAGTCTCTACCAGCTGACCCTCCAGGGAATCGACACCGACAAATTGTACAGTACGGCCCGGTCCCTGGAGCAAATCATGCTGAACACGCCGGAGTTGCTCGACGTTTCCAGCGACCTGCAAATGGACAATCCGGAACTGCGGGTGGAGATCGACCGCGACCGCGCCCTGCTGCTCGGGGTCTCGCCCAAACAGATCGAAGACACCCTGTACAGCGCCTTCGGCGACCGCGACGTGTCGACCATTTTCGGCGCCAACGACCAGTACAGCGTCCTGGTCGAGTTTCTTCCCGACCTGCAGAAAAACGCCTCGGCCATGGATCTGCTGTACATCCGCTCCGACCAGGGGCCGCTGGTGCCGATCTCCACGGTGGCCACCCTCACGCAGGGGCTGGGACCGCTGTCGATCAACCACTCGGGCCAGTTGCCCTCGGTGACCCTGTCCTTCAACATCAAGCCCGGCGTGGCCCTGAGCCAGGCCCTGGCCGATCTGCAGCAGAAGGCCAACGAGATCCTGCCCACCGGCATCACCGCCTCTTTCCAGGGTAACGCCCAGCAGTTCCAGGCCGCCCAGGGCAGCATGGGCTGGCTGCTGGCCCTGTCGATCGTGGTCATCTACATCGTGCTCGGCATCCTCTACGAAAGCTACATCCACCCTCTGACCATCCTCACCGCCCTGCCCTTTGCCGGTTTCGGCGCCCTGATCACCCTGATGCTGTTCAAGGTCGACCTGTCGATCTACGCCTTTGTCGGCATCATCATGCTGATCGGTTTGGTGAAGAAGAACGGGATCATGATGATCGATTTCGCCATTGCCGCCCAGCTGGAGGGCAAGGGCGCGGCCGAGGCCATCCACCAGGCCTGCGTCATCCGGTTCAGGCCGATCATGATGACCACCATGGCCGCGCTCATGGGCGGCATCCCCATTGCCGTCGGCTACGGGGCCGGGGCCGAGTCGCGCCAGCCCCTCGGCTTGGCCGTGGTCGGCGGCCTGCTGTTCTCCCAGACACTGACCCTGTACGTGACTCCGGTGTTCTATCTGTATATGGAAGAGCTGCAGCAATGGCTCAAGCACCGCAAGGGCCGGGGGCCCAAGGCGATCGAGTAGCACTTTTTTTCGCGGGACCGGCTTTCCGGAGCGTCAAGAACTCCGCCGATTGCCGGTAAACGAGCTGGGCTGAGGTTCGATGGAAATCAGAATGAAAAAAAAAGGCGGCCCTGTGCGGGCCGCCTTTTTTATGGGCAAAAAACGGGAAAACGGGTCGGCCGATCAGACGAGCAGCTCCAGGCCGGAGAAGAAATAGCCGATCTCGAAGGCGGCGGTTTCGGGGGCGTCCGAACCGTGGGTGGCGTTGGCTTCCAGGGAATCGCCGAATTCGCGGCGCAGGGTGCCCTCGGCGGCGTTGGCCGGGTTGGTGGCGCCCATCAGGTCGCGCCATTTCTTGATCGCGCCTTCGGCCTCCAGCACCATGACGATACAGGGGCCGCTGGACATGAAATCGGTCAGTTCGCCGAAAAAGGGCCGTTCCTTGTGGACATAATAAAACCCTTCGGCCTCGCGCTTGCTCAAATACAGCTTCTTCATGCCGACGATCTTGAATCCTTCGGCGTAAATGCGGGCAATGATCTTGCCGGCGTTGCCGGCATTGAAGGCATTGGGCTTGATGATGGCAAATGTGCGTTCCATGGGCAACGTTCTCCTGGCTGGATGGTCGATGGCAACGCTTCGCACGGGATGCGGAAGCGGCGGTGGCAAATGTGGGCCTGCTATACCATGAACCCGGCGCAAGGGCAACAGTGGCGGCGTCTCTTTTCGCCGCCCTCCGCGGCGCGAGCCGCAGGCAACAAAAAGGGGATGCGCCCGGTCGAGCCAGGCCGCATCCCCGCGCGGTCCTTCCGGGCGTCGACGCGCCAGAACGTCTCTTGCCGCTACTGTTCCAGGGGCACGAACCGGCCGTCCTTGACGGTCAGCATGGCAAAGGCGTCCGGCCCCAGGCCGCCGTGGTCGGCGGTGGAAAAGTTGAAGGTGCCGGCGGTGCCGATCAGGCCCTTGATGTTCTCGATGGCGGCGCGCACCTTTTCCCGGTCCTCGCCGCCGACCTCGATGGCCTTGACCAGGATGGTCATAGCATCGTAGGTATGGCCGCCAAAGGTCGAGACCTTCTCGTCGTATTTCTTTTCGTAGGAATCCCGGTACTTGACGAGAAGATCCTTCTGCGGCCCGGCGGGCAGGAAATCCGCCACCAACAGCCGGCTGGCCGGGAAAACGATGCCTTCGGCGGCCACGCCCGCGGCCTCGGCGTACTTGATGTTGGCAAAACCGTGGCTCTGGTAGATCGGCACGTTCCACCCGGCCTGGCGGATATTTTTCGCCAAGATGGACTGGGCCGGCACGATCGACCAGTTGACCACCGCCTCGATCTCGGGGTTGGCCTTCAACTTGGCAACAATGGCGGCGAGATCGGTGGCGTTTTTATCGTAAACTTCCTCGGCGGCAATGGTGATGCCGAAATCCGGCGCATTTTTGGCCAACTGCTCCTTGCCGGCCTTGCCGAACCCGTCGTTGCCGGCCAGCACCGCGATTTTCTTGATCCCCTTCTTGCGCATGGTCGTGAAAATCTGCTGCGCCGCAAAGGAATCGCTGGGCGCGGTCTTGAACACATGCGGGGTTGCCGGGATGGTGATGGTCTCGGCCGCGGAGCAGGAAATCATGATCGTCTTGCCGGCTTCGGCGATCTTCTTGATGCTGAGGCTCTCGCCGCTGGTCGACGGCCCGATGATGGCAAAGACCTTTTCCTCGTCGATCAGCTGTTTGGCAAAGGAGACCGCCTTTTCCGGGCTGCTGCCCGAATCCTTGACGATCAACTCGACGGGCTTGCCGGCAATGCCGCCCTTGGCATTGATTTCATCCACCAGCATGCGGAGCGACCGCGCCTCGGGCCCGCCCAGAAAGGCCGCCGGGCCGGTTTCGGCGAGGATGGCCCCGATCTTGATTCCGGCCGCCCAGGCAGGCGATGCCATCAGCAAGGCCGCCACCCCGCCCCATGCCATGAAACGTCCCAACATCCGCAACGCCCGTCCGTCCTTGCCCATGTGCTCCTCCGCTTTGAAAAAACAGGACCTTGAAATGAACAGGCGTTGTTATGACAAATAGCCGCCCGTTCGTCAACGAATACCGCGCGGCCGCAGGCCGTGGCGCGATGGGCCACAGGCCGCCCGAGGCGGTTCGTCCGATCCGTTGCCCGCAGCATCGCATTCGGACGGACCGACGGTGATCCGGAGCGCTCCAGAGTGGAGCGGCGGCCCATCGCGCGGAAGCTGTCCGTCCAGCGGGGACGGCGAAGAAAAACGCATTTTCTTTGCGACTTTCGGGAGATATGCCAAAAAGATGATGGCACTTTCCCGGCAACCGCGTTATCCCGGGTTATTCATAAAGAGCTGTGAACAAGAATGAGGACATGTGGCAACACCTTGTAATCGCTAAAGGAAAACGCATCACCCCAGAGGTCCTCATGAACGCAGTGTGCCACGAACAGTTTGAGTTGGAAAGTCTTTTCGGCAAGAAGCTGACCGGTGGGTTTGATGGTGGCTCGATCAGTTCCGATGGTGGCAGTCTTGTACTCCGAGAACTTGATCTTCGGTATGGTGTCACAAAGTTAATGGCTCGTTCTCTGCTGGACAGACGGGCCGCCAATCGGGTCCATCATGGGTTGGAGACGCTGCTCAAACAACGGGTCTACGGCATAGCCCTGGGTTGCGAAGATGCTAATGACCATGACCGGCTCCGTTATGACCCTGCGCTGAAAGCAGCCTGCG
>NZ_JAVBRQ010000008.1:0-6690 GCF_031547805.1 Desulfobulbus sp. | reverse complement strand
ATTTCCATACACTCTTCCTGTGTCTTCATGCCGACCTCCTCGGTCGGCATCTTTAACGGAAAAGTGGGTCAATTTTTAGGTGCCGCGGTGGGTCATTTTCATTTTGCCGCTAACAACGAAAGATTGCATGGCGTTTTTTGTTGTATGGCGGAGAAGGAGCGGGTTGAAATGCCGGCACACATTGTAACATAATTATATTTTGTTAAATATTTCTATCGCATTCTTCACGACAAAATGACACCCCCATTCTCTCCTGCGAACCGGTCGACCGGGTACTGGATCAATGGAACAAGTACCGGGACATGACCAGGAAGTACGAGCCTGGGCAATGAAGATTTCGGGCACTACTTCAGCAGTAGTGTAGTTTCAGGTAAGCAATTTTTCAGACTTTTGGCATCGAATTGACTTGACAAAAATGTGTTGTTTGGTTCAACCGTACAATATTGGAACGTTCTTTGTCATCCCATCAACCCAAGGAGGAAATCATGAAATTGAGGCACGTTCTGTTGTTACCGGCGGCATTGACCCTCGGCCTGACCTGCCAGGCGTTTGTAGCTCCATCCGAGGCCACTGCAAGTGGGAGCGGAACCGGTATTGCACAGGTTTCCAGCGATCCGGAGAATCCTTCCATCGGCGATGTTTGGATCAACACCACCGATCATACGATGAATTGGGCGGATGCCGGTGGAGTGACGAAGATCTCGGGCATGTTCACAGCATGGGCCTCCACTTCGGATAATTTGATTACATCGCAAAATATACGATATTTAGGGGCGTTCAGGGTTCCCGACGGAACGATTGGTTGCTCAAACTGGAATACTTGCGTATTTAGTTATGGTGGTGGCCCAATAGGATTCAACAAAGACGGTAATGGCGGTTCCGGTTCATTGTTCATAGGTGGTCATATAGTGGCAGGATTAACGGCTGAAATTACAATCCCACCTATCGTCAATAGCTCAGATATAGACGATTTGAACACGGCTTCAGTTCTTCAGAGTTTTGTTGATATTACTGAGGGGAATAGGAAAAACGTTAACTTGGGTGGAGCTACTAATGGTGGAAGTGTCTATAACGGCGGTTTTTTGGTATGGGGGGACAAGCTCATCGGATCTGTTTATACATATTATGACGGAAACGGGAGCCAATACCTGTCGCACTATACGTCGGGGTTGAACCTGTCAACGAATGGTGATTTTTCCGGAATGTTCAAATTATCAAATGTCGCGGCTAGGCTCGTTGGCGGTTATATGTGCGAAATACCGGCATCGCAGCAGGCAGCATTTGGTGGGCCAGCTTTGACCGGACAATCCGGCCTATCAGTTATATCGACATCCTCTTCAGGACCGGCTGTATCGGTATTTGATCCATCGCAACTGGGCGTTACAGACCCCGTCCCAGCTACACAGCTCGTATACTACCCAGTAAACCACCCGTTAGCTCAAACGAACACACAGAACACCCTTTTCAATTTAACGTCGGCGGTGACTGGAATTGTCTTCCCGGAAGGATATGCTTCAGTCATGTTTTTCGGTAGACATGGAAGTGGAGAATATTGCTATGGAAATGGAACGTCGGATCAATCTCTAGCTGGACTTCCATCAGGGGACGGGGCCACATATTGTTATGACCCAACTGACGCATCAAAAGGGCCGCACGCGTACCCGTATAAATATCAAGTGTGGGCATATAGTACCTCCGATCTGCTCAGTGTAAAAAATGGAACAAAACAACCTTGGGAGATAGCCCCATATTCCGTCTGGAATTTTGATCTGCCATTTAGCAACAGCGCCGGAAGTGGGCACATTCTGGGAGTCGCTTATGATAATGTGTCCAGAAAAATTTACGTGTCCCAAAAGAGCGGTGACCTTGTAGGCCAATACGGCAGAAATCCTGTTGTCCACGTTTTGCAGATAGATGAGCCTTGATTCTTCCCCATCGTGCGACGCCTCCCGCTTGAGCCTTTGCACCGATTCGGGATCGTGTCCATTGCTGGCGAGTACCGGACAACAACGCCTGCAACGCCACTCCGCAGCCATCGCACAAGCTGTACCGATATCGAGGAAGGTGAAGGGAGTGGGAAATTGAGCCAAAGCTCCGATCTCCAGCAGATCGGTTTTCCCTGCTTTCTGGAAACATTTTGAAAACAAAATCGGGTCGCCGGCATTACGCCGACGACCCGATTTTGTTGCAAAAATGGCGGAGAAGGAGAGATTCGAACTCTCGGTACTTGCGTACACACGCGTTCCAGGCGTGCACCTTAAACCACTCGGTCACCTCTCCGGAGTGTAAGCGACCATCCGATCCCCCGGCAGCGCCGGGCAACGGGAACATTTTTCTATCCTGAGTCCTGCTTTTTTACAATAGAAAATTAACGGCGGCTTCGAAAAAACTCCTGCAACAGCCGGCCACATTCCTCGGCGCAGACCCCGCCCGTGACCGAGAATTGATGGTTGAGCAGGCCATCGGCGCCAATTCGGTATTTGGACACCACTCCGCCGCCCTTGGGATCGGTCGCCCCGAATACCAGCCGGCCGATCCGTGCATGCACCAGCAAGGCGGCGCACATGGGGCACGGTTCCAGAGTCACATAGACCGTCACGCCGGGCAGCCGGTAATTGCCCGCAACCAGCGCGGCCTGGCGGAGCGCCCGCATTTCCGCATGGCCGGAAGGATCGGCGGCGGCGATGCAGTTGTTGCCCGCTTCCACCAGAACCGTACCGTCGCTGTCCACCACCACCGCGCCCACCGGTACCTCGCCCGCTTCGGCGGATTGCCGGGCCAGGCAAAGGGCCCGCGCCATCATCAGGTGATCCTGCCCGGAATTATCCAAAGAAGACTGAGTTGACTGCATTATTACGTATTTGACGCATCCTATCGTGCTACCAGTTGCATTTTCAACGGTGTTGTTTATAATTACGAAATAGGTATTACAATCACCAAATCGAAACAAATTCCAGGAGAAGGTTCATGGCCGAGAAAAAAGCCTCTGTTCTTGCCTACAAATGCCCGCCGGAGAGCAGGACGAGCATCGAGACCGCCCTGGCTGGCAATTTCAATCTCACCTTTCAACACGACCCCTCGCTTTTCCAGATCGAGGTCAGCAAACGGCCCTACGACGTCATCTTCATGAATTATTATCCGGAAAATGACAATAAATTCGGCCTACTGGAAGATGTACAGGAGCAGACGCCGTCCACGCCGGTGATCCTGACCTGCGAATCCGAGGATGCGGTGCGGCTCGACGAGCAGGTGGAGCCGATCGTCTACGACATCCTCAACCTGCCCCTGTCGCCCGGCCGGGTTAAACGGACGGTCAGCCATGCCCTGAACAAACGGCAGCAGGACAACGAGCTGGCCTATTTACGCCGCACCCAGAATATTGTCTACAGCTTTGACCGGCTTATCGCCGAGAGCGACAACTTCAAGGTGGTGCTCAACAGCTTGCGGAAATTCGCCTCCACCGATGCCACCCTGTTGATTACGGGCAACACCGGCACGGGCAAAAGCTACCTGTCCGGCACGGTCCACTACAATTCTCCCCGCCGCGACCACCCCTTCATCAAGATCAATTGCGCCAACATTCCGGAAACATTGCTCGAATCCGAACTGTTCGGCCACGAGAAGGGGGCGTTCACCGGGGCGGACAAGCAACGGATAGGCCGCTTCGAACAGGCCAACGGCGGCACCATCTTTCTCGACGAAATTGGGGAAATACCGCTGGAAATCCAATCGAAGCTGCTCCGGGTGCTGGAGGACAAATCCTTTGAAAGGGTGGGCGGCAACAAGACCATCAAGGTCGATGTCCGCCTCATCGCCGCCACCAACCAGGATTTATCGACCTTGATCGCCGCAGGCAAGTTCCGGGAAGATCTCTACTACCGGATCAGCGTGCTGCCGATCCACCTGCCGCCACTGAAGGATCGGCCCCGCTGTCTGGCCCCCCTGGCCCGCAAGCTCCTGAAGAAATTCACCACCTCGCTGAACAAGGGCAACATCAAGGATTTCACCCCGGAAGTCCTGGCCATGATGCAGGGCTACGACTGGCCGGGCAACATCCGCCAGCTGGCCAACACCATCGAGCGGGCGGTCATTCTCGAGGAGGAGGATCTGATCGGCCTGTCCTCGCTCCACATTCCGGAGCTGAGCCGGACCATGACGCCGCTGATCCAGGTGACCGAGCCGTTGGAAGCCCACGAGCGGGAACTCATCCTCAAGGCGCTGGCCGAAAACCTTTGGGTGCAGAAAGATGCAGCCCGCTGCCTGGGCATCAGCCCCCGCGCCCTGAACTACAAAATCAAGAAATTCGGCATCACCCACCAGAACTGGCGCAAACACAAGAAGGACTGAGCCGGCCGCCTCAGTGCAGGTGGCCGCCGGTGCTCGACATGGTCAGATTGCCGTTCTTCACTCCGCGCAAGGCAATCAGTTTTTCAGCCAATTCACGTACCTGCGAGGCGCGCCCCTTGACGATGGTCACCTCCAGGCAGTTGTGGTGATCCATGTGGACGTGGGTGGTCGAGGTGATCTGGTGGTGGTACTCGTGCTGCAGTTCGGTGATTTTCTCCTGCAGCTGCGGCTGGTGATGGTTGTACACCAGGGTCACCACCCCGACCACCTCGCTGTCCTGCTCCCATTCCTCGTTGACCAAAACGCTCCTGATCAAATCGCGGATCGCCTCGGAACGGTTGGAGTATTTGCGGCGCACCAGATATTCGTCGAACTGGCCAAGGAGCTTTTCATCCATCGAAACCGAAAATCGCAAGAGCATGGCAATCAGGTCTCCTTTTCCAGTTCTTTGAGTTTGTCCAAAATCGCCTTGGCCTCGACGCGCACCTTATCCGGCACATTCGCATCCTTGCTGGCCCGCACAAGATACTGCTTGGCCATCTTCATCTTGCCCCGGTACAGGTTGTACTTACCCAAGAAAAAGCCGCTCACTCCTTCCTTGCCGCGATTGGCTGCCAACTGTCCCAAATCGTAATATACCTGGGGATATTCGGGCATGGCCAGGGCCACCCGCTGCAGCATCTGCTCCGCCCTGGGATAGTTGCCGGTCATCAGCTCGATCTTGCCCAGCTGGTAGGCGCCGTACACGTCGTTCGGATCGCGCCGGAAGGCCTGCTCCAGGATGCGCCTGGCCTCGTCGTAGTTGCCGCTGCCCATCAACAGCACCGCCTTGTCGATCTCCAAAATTTCCTTCTGCGGATACCGTTCCCGCACGAACGCCAGTTGCTCGAGCGCCTCCGGATAGTTGCGGTCTTCCGCCGCGAGCAGGGCCAGGCCGTAATGGGCCATGATCTGCTGTTCCTTGTCCGTGCCCGCCGCAGTCACGGCCGTGGTGCAATAGGTTCGCAGGTTGTCGAGATCCGAGGATTGCACCTGCACCCGATACTTGAAGCGGAGAAAATCGAAATTATCGGTTTTGATATAGTGTTGAGGCGTCCCCTTTTGCCGCAGCATTTCCAACAGCGATTCGACATACCCCAGCCGGGCGTCCGGGTTGGGATGGGTCAGGAGATACTGCGGCACCTCGCTGCCCATGCTGTACCGGCTGACCCGGCGCATGCTCTTGAGCATGTCCTCCATGGCCGAGGGATCGCGGCCCATTTTCTGCATCCAGCCGAAGGAGAGCCGGTCGGCCTGCTCTTCGTCCTCGCGGCTGTACTGCAGGTTGGCCGCCTGGCCCGCTGCCAGCGAACCGGTCAGCAGCCCCTGCGACAAACCCGGAACCCCCAGGGCCAGCCCGGCGATGCCGGCGATCAGCGACAGGGCGCTGATCTTGGCCCCCTTGTCGAGCCGCTGGGCGATGTGGCGGCTGACCACATGGCCGATTTCGTGGGCAAGAACGCTTACCAGCTGGTCCTCGTTATTCATTGCCGCGATCAGGCCGGTATAGAAGAAGACCAGCCCGGCCGGTGCGGCAAAGGCGTTGAACTGGTCACTCTGGACCACGAAGAAGCGATACTCGAAAGGTTGGGGGCCGATGGTCGCCAGGACCTTCTTTCCCAAGGTGTTGATATATTGGCTGATATCCGGGTCATCCAGGACCGGAAATTGCCTGCGGACCGAAAAAAGCAATTGCTCGCCGATTTTGCGTTCCTCGCTGACGGTCAGGGCCAGCGCCGACAGCGGCGACAGCAGGTGGGACAGGAGAACGAAAACGGCAAGCCAGCGGGATGCACGGAGTTGTCTGATCATGGGAAATATCCGGTAAGTCGTACGCAGATTCGGTTGAAAATAGGGGCCAAAGCCATGCCACCCCGGCCATACTGCCTGCAAGGTACTGTGTTCGCCCGCTGGCCGCAATGCCGAAGACGCACCAGGGCCGCCGACGAGGAAGCCGCCTGGGGGAAAAGTCTTTTTCCCCCAGTTAATACCACTCCGACATATAATACGCTTACCACCTGCTCAATGCCTTGAGCAAGAGCAGCGAGATTTGTGGTTCATCCGGCAAAGGCGTACCTGGGGTTGGAAGGAGTTGTGGAAAAGTGACATGACATGAGCGATGTTGTCTGGCGACGAAACCCGACAACAAAAGGAGCTCAGTCATGTCACAATCACTTTTGTATCATGCCTTTGGCATCAAAGGCGTCTCCTATCGCAGCACGCACGTCCTCGGCAATGCCCTTATCTTTTCTGTTGAAACGACCAACCGTCATGTTGCCTGTCATACCTGCGGACATCGGTATT
>NZ_JAVBRQ010000021.1:0-91307 GCF_031547805.1 Desulfobulbus sp. | reverse complement strand
GTTCCCATTCCGAACACGGAAGTTAAGCTCTTCAGCGCCGATGGTACTGCATGGGAGACTATGTGGGAGAGTAGGTCGCCGCCGATCCTTCTTTTAAAGCCTCTGAACCATTCAAAATGGCTCAGAGGCTTTTCTTTTTTGCTATCCCGCTTTACTTTTCCTCGCGAATTGGATATCCAAAATATAAAGTGTTTTTTCCTGAACGCTGGAAACACCCCGCCTGACGTCACTCCCAACTGCCACAAAGTGACAAAAAATGAATGTCTCCATAGACATCGAACCGATCTGTAAAATCTGTAACTACTGAGGATGATGTCTCGATCATCTGCATCTGGCACCGCATGCTCCGTTTTGAATGTAACGGGCACTATTGGCATTGCACTAAGCTGTTTTTTGCCATGCTCATGGGTGGGAAGCGTTTCCGCCCACGCCACAACCTGGGTCGTCACCAGCTCCGCCGATTCAGGCTCGAACACGTTACGAAATACATTGACCTATGCTGGCCTTGCCGCTGGCGACATTGTGGCTATCGCCCCTGGCGTCAACCCTACCCTGACTGCGTATATAACCCTTTCAAAACCCAACCTCACGGTGCGGGGAACAAGTAGCTATTCCGTGGGTGCAGCGGTGCAGGCATTGGATCCTTCATCAGCAACACTCGCAAGCGATATAAATGCCATTGTCAACGCGGCGGGCAGTGCCTCCGGTCTGAACAGGCTCACCCAGGCAAAAGCGGGCGCCAACGGGCAAATCTTCCGAGGTGTTGACAACGCTGCCAGTGGACTCGTCCTGCAAAATCTTTATTTCGTCGTCCCGGGCGACAGCACCTACGCTTTCACGTCTCCCCACAATCTCGGAGGAATAGCTCTCTATTCCACAGCCACCACCGACAATCATTCCGCCATTATCAAAGAAGTCAGCAACAGTGTATTTGCCAACATCACCACGCAACTGGCGTCCAGGGAAATGGTCGGTCTGGCGCTTTCGGCCATGGTCTACGGTTCTTCCGGCTCTCCTACGGTGGATGCGGAAATAACATCAATCAAGGACTGTATTTTCAATAATATCGCGGGGACAGTCACCAATTCCTGGCTCGTCGGCAGCGTGATCAGCGCGCATTCCTCTTCGAAAGGAGCAACCGAAGGCAGCAACATTACCGCCACAATCGGGACCATTGAAAATAGCGTCTTCAACAACATCACCGCCAAGCTCACTTCCACGACCACCACCCAGTATCTTGCCGGCGGAGTGATCAGCGTGAATTCGGACTACCACGATGCACAGATCGGGACGATACGCGACACCACCTTCAACAACATCACCGCGATGACCAGCAACACGATAATGCTGGCCGGCGGGGCAGTGTATGCCGGTTTTTATGGAACGGGCACGCAAAGCGACATCCGTATCGATACGATAACGGATTCACACTTCACCAACTTCACCGTCGAGGGCGGCACAATCTATGGTGGGGCGGTGGCCGCGCACGCCAACTACGCCGCCAACGTCGGCGACAAACTTGTTATCGGCACCGTTCACAACACCGAGTTCGACCACATGAGGGTAACCGCCACCAAAGATCTATTCGGTGGAGCGGTGGCCGCCGCGGTGGCCACCAAGCCCACCAGCGTGGGCACCGCAACCATTAACACCGTGGATGCGTCGCGCTTTTCAAACAACACCGTGACCAGCAGTCAAGGCAACATTTACGGCGGCCTGGTGGCTGCACGCACGTACAACGGATCGGCCACGCTCGGCACCGTGAGCGATTCTTCCTTTTTCAACAACACTGTGAACGCAGTCAACATCTACGGCGGCATGCTGGCCGCGGTCAACGCCGCTAGTACCATTTCCAATGCCAAGGCAACCATCGCATCGGTGGCCGACACCACCTTCGAAAACAACAGCGCCGTCGCCACTGCCGGGATTTACGGCGGTTTGATCGGCGCATACAACGGTACCACGCCCGCCAATGCCGCTACCGGCTCCATCACCGACACCCGATTCAGCGGTATCACCGCCAATGCTCCGACGATTCGGGGCGGACTCATCTACAGTTCGGGGACGATCGGTACGCTCTCAGGCCTCAGTTTTGACAACATTGCCGTCAACAATGGCGTGGATACCGACGTACAGGGCAGTCTGGTCTACGCCGGCGGTTCCATCGACAGCCTGCGCGATATCGTCATCGACATTGCCGGTCTACCGAAAAGCACAGCCGCTGTCTATGCCACGGGAAATGTGACCATAGGCGGAACCCTGGAGTTGAAAAATTTCCTGACTGTCGCCGATCTGACGCCGGGTTCGCTGTCCCGGGCCAGCACACTGCCGCTCACCACCAACACCCAGACATTCACCGTGGTGGAGAGTGCCACGGGAACCATTGATGGCGACTTTACCATGGCTGGGGGCACCTATGCCTCGCCCTATGATTTCATCGTGGTGCGAAACGCCGTTACCGGCGGCAAGACGCCGAACAATAAGAAATACATCGCCTCCGGCACAGGGAGTCTCGACCTGGCCTGGACCGCCGGCGGCGACCAGGCAGGCACCGGAACCTTCACCATCGATGCCGGCTCGCCGGTGGACGACTTTAATGTGGATGTGGCGCTTGCCGACCAAAACGGAACTTTTGCCTCCGGCTGGGACGGAACCGGCCTGACCAAAAAAGGGGACGGCTCCCTGACGCTGTCAACCACCAACACCTACTCCGGCGGCACCATTGTTGCCGAGGGGATCCTGAACATCGGCCAGATTGCCTCGGTGAGCGCCGCCGAAAGCATGGACAACCTGGGCAGCGGGAGGGTGGCCCTACAAGGCGGATCCACCCTCAACGTCCGCACCCAAGGCGGCTATACCTTCAACAACGCCCTGACAGGAACAGGGCTGCTGGACGTGGACAACGGCGGCACGGCCAATATCTTTTCCTTTGCCGACACAGCCGGCAGCGCCTTTGGCGGCATCGTGTCCCTTGCCAACAACGCCTTTACCCTGGCAGGCGACAATACCGCCGCCCTCGCCAATGCCACCCTGCACCTCGGCACGGGCAATGTGACCAAGGTCGGCACCTTTACCACCTCCGAACCGGATCAAGGGATCGGCCAGCTGGAAATAGACGGCGGAAAACTGCTATTCAATGCCAGGATCGGCGACTACCAGGCTAAGGGCATCATCCGGACTTCATCTCTCGCTTTGGATGGGGGCGAGGTGGCCGTCACCTTGGCAAGCTTCAACAGACCGGATGTCACGGATATCGATGCCGTCAATCTGCTCGAACAGGATAACGGCGAGCACCTGACCCAACTGATCGCCGCCGATACCGTGGCTGGAACCGCCAGCAACATCAAGCTGGTCGATACCGTGACCCAAACCGAAATCATCACTGCGGACCCGACCCTTGTCCAAATCATCCAGGACGGGGACATAGTGGCCACGGGCATCTACGACGTGGGGCTGACAACCACCCAAGCCGGCTCGTCGGCGCCAAACGGCCTGTATGTCAACTATCTGCTGAAAGAACTGGAACTGCTCACCCACGGTGGCAACGCCCTGGTGCTTCGGCCGCAGGCAGGCGCCACGGGCTCGGACCGGGACCTTGAAGCCAGGCTCACCGGCAGCGGCGACCTTATCATCGCGGCCGGCTCAAGCGAGGTGACGCTCTCCAATGGCAATAACGACTATACCGGCAGGACCACCGTGCAGAGCGGCACCTTGCGCTTTCTCGTCGATAACGTGTTGGGCGACACCAGCGGACTGGCACTGGCGCAAGGCACCATTGTCGATATGGACGGCTACTCGCAAACCGTGGGGCTGTTGGAATCCCTGGGCAACGAAACATCGCTGCGCCTCGGATCCGGCACCTTGACCCTGCGCCAAGGCGGCCTGTTCAGTGGCACCGTCAGCGGCGACGGCGGCATGCTGACGCAACTTGACGGCACCCTGAGGCTTACCGGCAACAATACCTACACCGGCGGCACCACGGTGGCGGCGGGCACCCTGGAGGTGGGCGGCGGCACGGCGCTCGGAGCCGGCGATCTGTCCATGGGGACGGACACGACCTTGCGGGCCCTCACCCGGGACACCCGCTTGGCCAACACCATCCACCTGGCGGGAGCCGTAACCGTCGATACCCCCGACGACACCACCTTGCTGCTGAGCGGTGAAGTGAACGGCTCGGATACCCGGATCGTCAAGACCGGCTCCGGCCTGCTGGCACTCAGCGGACACCTCGCCGATGTCACGGGAGCGAACGTCGACAACGGGACTTTCGTGGTGGGCACCGGCGCTTCCGGGTCGACGCAGGTTCAGGGACCGGTGAACATTGCCGAAGGCGCGGTTCTTTCGGGAACGGGCAGTGTCGGCGACACGATCAATCATGGCGCGATTTTCGCCTACAACGCCCTTGACCCCTCCGCGCCGACCGGCAACCTGGCCTTGGGAGCACTGGCCAACCACGGCCTGTTGTACCTGGCGGGGAGCGCCCTGGGCAATACCTTCACAATACGGGGCGGCGTGACCGCCTTTTCCGGATCCCTGTTAACCATCAACAGTATCCTGGGAAGCGACAGCTCGCCAACCGACTCCTTGATTCTTGACGGCGGGGCAAGCTCCGGCACAACCCTGGTGGATGTCCGAGTGGTCGGCGATCAGGGTCGGCAGACCGGCGACGGGGTGCGCATTGTCGAAACCCGCAACGGGGCGACCACCGGCCCGGAGGACTTCGAACTGGCACATCCGGTCACCGCGGGCGCGTTCAACTATGTGCTGCGCCGTGGTGGATCGAACTCTCCCGACGACTGGTTTCTGAGCAAATACTGGGACGACACCCCTTACAACGTCGATTATCGCAAGGAAGTCTCGTTGCTGGTGGGCAGCCTCGCCGGATCGGCCATGGAATTCGGCCAGGCTGCGATCGGCACGTTGCAGCAACGAATGGGCGACCCGACGGCATTGCGCGAAGATACGGAACGTCATGTATGGGCCCGCTCCATCGCCCAGGGTGAATGGCGAGGCAGCAACGAGGGGATTTATGGGGAAAACGTGCAATGGGACAATACCGTGTCAGCGTTCCAGATGGGCTCGGACTTATGGGTACGAGCGGGCGGACACCATCGCACCAGCCTGGGACTGTTGTACACGGCGGGCCGAAGCGAGGCCGATGTCCGGCACACCGCGGTTTCGGGACTGGTGGCCGATGCCGGCGAAACCACCATGGACGCGCAAGGGGTGGGGCTGCATCTCACCCACCTGGACGCTTCCGGCGCCTATGCGGACCTTGTGACCCAGGCAACGCTCTATGACGCCAGAATCCATCCGGCGAACGACAAGGCATATTCGCAACGCGGCATCGGCGCGACCGCCTCGCTGGAATTGGGTTGGGCCTTTCTCTGGCCGACGACCAACATCAGCCTTGAGCCGCAACTCCAGGCCATTTATCAGTATATTGATTTCAACGA
The DNA here is from genome assembly GCF_031547805.1 of Desulfobulbus sp. Taxonomy (GTDB): domain Bacteria; phylum Desulfobacterota; class Desulfobulbia; order Desulfobulbales; family Desulfobulbaceae; genus Desulfobulbus. The sequence continues at coordinate 85,851 of NZ_JAVBRQ010000021.1, read as the reverse complement.
CCTGATCCTCGCCCCTGGTCCCTGGCAAAATGCTCCCACAACGGTGCGCTTTGACGCCAGCAACACCCTGCACACGCGTGGCAGCCTGCGTCTTGCCAAGACATGGCAGCCGGATCCGGACCGCACCTTAAGATTGTGGGTCATGCCCGGTGTTTTGAAGGATTTCGGGGACGAAACCAACACCACGTTCATCTGGTCAGGCCAGCAAAGCACCCTGGCCAACAAACTGCGCGAGACCCTGGTGGGCGCCGAGGCCGGTTTCGAGGCCAGAATGGGCCATTCGATCCGATTCACCGCCAGCGCCGGGCACTACCAATCGACAGCGTCGGCGGACCGGACCGTGTTCGGCAATATCGGTATTTCCGTGGAGTTTTGACCCGCACCCGGTTGTTCCGGGGCGGGCTGGCGGGGCGGCAAGGACTCAATCGAGCGGGTCGAACTGGTCTTTTGAGGCGTAGCACATGGGGCACACCCATTCCTCGGGCAGGCCGGCGAACGCCACTTCCGGAGGGATCTCGTTCATGGGATCACCGGCGGCCGGGTCATAGATGTAGCCGCAGTTGACACATATGTACCGTTCTGGAGTCATGGCCATGGTCGTCCGGGAGAAGGATGCTGTTTCAGCCTCTTTTTTCCAAGGCCGTTGCGGTAATTATTCGCAGGTCAGACAGCAAAATACTTGGCTTGCGGATGATGGACCACAATCGCCGAGGTTGTCTGTTCCGGCACCATCTGCATGTTTTCAGTCAAGGAAATGCCGATCTCTTCGGGCCGCAGAAAAGAAAACAGGGGTTTGTGCGCCTCCAAATCCGGACAAGCCGGATAGCCGAATCCATAGCGGGATCCTTGGTAGTTCTGGATCACCGCCCCATGGACGCCCTGTGCCGCCGTACCGCCGATGCCCATTTCCCGGCGCATGACACCGTGCCAGTATTCGGCCAGGGCATCGGTCACCTCGACGCTGAAACCGTGGAGGAGGTGGTATTCGTGATAGGCGTTGGCACCGTAGAGCCGCCCGGTTTCCTCGCTCATCCTCGGCCCGATGGTCACGATGAAAAATCCCGCGACATCCCCTCCTTCCCGGGCCGATTTGAAATAGTCGGCAATGCAGAGATACGGAGCTTCTGCTTGCCTGGGGAACGAAAAGCGGTGCACCGCGTCATCGGCCTGCACAAGCACGGCCTCTCCTTCCGACCAGCAGGAAAAATAGCCGTAGCTGACCTTGGGTTGAATCCAGCCGCCGGCCAGCGATTTCCGCATCAATTCCTCATACAGGGGCCGGACCGTCTTCTGGATCAGCCCGGCGTATTCGCCTGACTCCATCTTGCCTCGCCGATATCCCCAGCGCCCCCGGAACAGGGCCTCGACGTTGATCAGGGGAAACAAGACCGCCGGATCGATGTCCGTAACGTATCGTTGCCCCAGAAACGGCGGCGTGGGCACGGAAACGGTTCTGTCGATTTCCGCCACCCTGATGCCCGGCTTCATGGCCTTGACCGAGGTGACGTCGTCGTATGCGGTCGAGACCAATTTCCCGGCCTCGAATTCCTGCACCGCCTTCAAACCGGCAAAGGCGTCGGCACAGTAGACCACCGGGCCGCTATACTCCGGCACGCAGGATTCGGCCACGAACTTGGGAGTCAGGGCGGCGCCGCCCAGCAGGATGGGCACGGTCAGCCCCGCCTCCTTGAACTGAGCCATGGATTCCTGCATGATCATGGCCGATTTCACCAACAGACCGCTGAGGCCGATCAGGTCGGCCCGGGTTTCCTTGGCCTTTTCGATGATGGTCTCGGCCGGCACCTTGATGCCGATGTTGTGGACCTTGTAGCCGTTGTTCGACAGGATGATGTCCACCAGGTTCTTGCCGATGTCGTGCACGTCGCCCTGCACCGTTGCCAGGAGAACGGTGGTGGCGGCATCGCCCTCGGATTTGTCCATGTACGGCTCCAGCAGGGTGACCGAGGCCTTCATCACCTCCGCGGACTGGAGGACAAAGGGCAGGAGAATCTCGCCCTTGCCGAACAGTTCGCCGACATGGCGCATGGCCGGAACCAAGATCTGGTTGATGATGTCGATCGGCGCGAACCGCTCCCGCAAGATGGCCAGCACATCCTCCAACTGCTCCTTGTCGCCGTCCATGACCATCTGAAACAGCAGCTCTTCCGGTTGGGCGCCGTCCCCCTGCCCTTCCTCGTCCGGCGTTTCCGTCCGGGCGGTGAAGTGGGCGATAAAACGCATCAGGGGCTCTTTCTCCCCCGGCACCTGCCGATCATGAAGCAAATCCAGACAAATATCCCGGTCTTCCGCCGAAATGCGCGCCAGCGGAATGACTTTGGCGGCATCGACAATCGCCGCGTCCAGTCCGGCCTTCACCGCCTCGTGCAGAAACACGGAATTCAACACCTTGCGGGCCTGGGGTGCCAGGCCGAAGGAAATGTTGCTGACTCCGAGCGCGGTCAGGCATCCCGGCAGCTCCGCCTTGATCCGGCGGATCGCCTCCATGGTCTGCACCGCCGCATCGCGCAGGCTCGCGTCGCCCGAGCCAACGGTGAAGGTCAGGCAGTCGAACAGCAGGTCCTGGGAACGCAGGCCGCATTCACCCACGGCAATGGCATGAATGGCCCGGGCGATCCGGACCTTTTCCTCCGCCGTCATGGCCATGCCCTTTTCGTCGATGGTCAGGGCCACCACCGCGGCGCCGTATTTCTTGGCCGCCCGGCAGATTCGGCGCAGATTGTCCCCTCCGTCCTCCAAATTGATGGAGTTGACGATCGCCCGTCCCGGATAGAGCCGCAAACAGGCCTCGATGCAGGCGGGCGTCGTCGAGTCGATCATCAAGGGGGCCTTGAGGGAGCCGGCGCAGAGCCGCACCAGAGCGGTCAGGTCGGACAGTTCGTCCCGGCCCGCATAGGCGGTGCAGAGATCGATGACATGCGCCCCCTTGGCCTCCTGTTCAAGGGCGATTTTCACGCAGGCCTGGTAATCGCCCGCCAACAGCAGTTCCCGGAACTTTTTCGACCCGTTGGCATTGGCCCGCTCACCGATCAACAACGGCGGGATCTCCTGTTGCAGTTCAACCGCCTGATACAGACTCGCAACCGATGGCTTCATGCGCGTACCTCCCGATGCGCCGGCTGCACGCCGGCAAGCGTGCGCACCAACTCGCGAATATGGGCCGGAGTGGTGCCGCAGCAGCCGCCGACCACGCTGACGCCGTATTCGGTGACGAACCGCTTCATTTCGCGGGCGTAGGTTTCCGGGCCGAGGGAATAGCAGGTCTTGCCGTTGACCACCTCCGGCAGGCCCTGGTTCGGCACGCACGAAATGCGGCCCGGCCAGTTGCGGCTTAAGTAGCGGACATGCGATTCCATGTCCAGGGGGCCGGTGGCGCAGTTCAGGCCGAAAGAAAAGAGCGGATAGGGCTCGAAGGTCACGGCGGCGGCGGCGATGTCGGTGCCGACCAGCATGGTGCCGGTTCGTTCGATGGTCACGGAGGCCAAGACCGGGATATCGCGCCCCATCGATTCCAGGGTGGCAAAGCAGGTGGTCATGGCGGTCTTGATCTGGAGCAGATCCTGGCAGGTTTCGATGATGAGCGCATCTACTCCGGCAACGGTCAGGGCGCGGATCTGTTCCTCGTAGGCCGCGGCTAGATCGTCCACCTCGATATGCCCAAGCGAGGGCAGCTTGGTGCCTGGTCCGATCGATCCGGCGACATAGACGCCGGGTTTGCCGCCAATGGCGGCACGGGCGTTTTCCACCCCGGCCCGGTTGAGGGCTTCCACCTTGTCGGCCAATCCATACTCTTCCAAAACGATCCGGTTGGCCCCGAAGGTGTTGGTTTCCAGCACCATGGCACCGGCCTCGACAAATCCGGCGTGCAGGGCGACGATGGTCGCAGGGGAGGTCAGGTTGAGCAACTCGTTGCACCCTTCCCTGCCTTCCCAGGCCGATGCCGGTATATCCATTTCCTGCAGATTGGTGCCGCAGGCGCCGTCAAGGATCAGCACCTCGTGGTCGTGTAGTCGCATTGTTCGATGCTCTCGTCTGGATTGGAAAAATGTCTGGCGGGGAGCGCCTGCCCCGGTGTTGCCGCCCGGCGCGCGAACCGGCACGAACGGCCCCGGTCCCCTGCCCGCCCACTGTAAGAATGACGCAGGGGATTCGCATCAAGTTTTTTGCATGGCAACGGTGGATTATCGCCCGGAGCGGCCATCGGCCCGGAGATTCCGGCCAGGTCTTCCTTGTCAAAAAGTGTTTTATTTTCTAGAGTAGGCTACTTTTTTCATCCCATGTATCCTCGTTTCCAAGGATTTGCCCATGACTCTATCGATCACCGCCGTGGTACTCGCCGCCGGCAAAGGCACCCGCATGAAATCGGCGCGCGCCAAGGTGCTGCACGAGGTGTATTTCCGGCCGATGCTGCACCACGTGCTCCTCACGGTCCAGGAAGCGGCCATCGACCGCTGCGCGGTCATTGTCGGCCACCAGCGGCAGGAAGTGTTGCGCGTGCTCGAACCGTTTACGGTCACCCCCGTCATCCAGGAGGAACAACTGGGAACCGGCCATGCCGTGCTCTGCGCCGAGCAGGCCTGCGCCGACACCGACCTGGTGATGATCCTCTGCGGCGATACCCCGCTCATCCAGGCGGCGACCCTGAGCGAGATGATCGCGGCCCACCAGGACAACCGGGCGGTGGTGACCCTCATGACCACCCTGCTCGACCAGCCTTTCGGCTACGGCCGCATCCTCAGCGACGCCCAGGGCACGGTCCAGGCCATTGTCGAGGAAAAGGACGCCACCGGAGAGCAGCGGCGCATCCGGGAAATCAACGCCGGCATCTATCTGGTGGACCGCTCGTTCCTGTTCGACGCCCTCCGCCGGGTCGGCACCGACAACAGCCAGGGCGAGGTCTACCTGACCGACATCATCGCCATCGCCCGCAGCCAGGGCTTGGCGGTCCATCGCTTTGTCCATCCCCGGGCCGTCGATGTCCTGGGCGTCAATTCCCGGGTCGAACTGGCGCAAGCCCACGCCACCCTGCAACAACGTCACAACCACGACCTGATGCTCGCCGGCGTGACCCTGTACGCCCCCGAAGCCGTGCTGGTGTCGCCGGATTGCGCCATCGGCCCGGATACCGTCATCGAGGGACCGACGCGCATCGACGGCGCCTCCGTCGTCGGCCGGGATTGCCGGATCGCCAGCGGTTGCGTTTTGCAGGCATGCACCCTGGGCGACGGAGTGACGGTGGGCGCCAACAGCGTGCTGGCCCACTGCACGATCGCCACGGGCGACACCATCGCCCCCCTGACCCATCGCCACGGATGACCCCTGTCCCGACACCGAACCACCTCTCCTTTTGTCAGGAGCTTTGCAAACCATGACCGATTTGAAGAAAATGTACTCCGCCCTGCTGGGCGACTCCTTTCCCATGGAGATGACCATCTCCTTTGGCGACCAAACCCTGGTCTACCGGAAAAAAACCTGGAAAATCCCCATGGCCGACGGCACGATCGATGAACGGGGGCTGCGCTACGGTGAAAACCCGGACCAGGAAGCGGCGCTCTACGAGTTGGTGAACGGCAATCTTGTGCTGGGCGCCTGCCAGTACATCGTGCCGGGCAACGGCCTGGTCAGTTCCATCCCGGTCGAGGATATGCTCCAGGTGGGCAAACATCCGGGCAAGATCAACCTTACCGATGTCGACAACGGCCTGAACATCATCAAATACCTGATCGATCGCCCGGCCGCGGTGATTCTCAAGCACAACAATCCCTGCGGGGCCGCCATCGGCGCCAGCGTGGCCGACGCCTACAACCGTGCCAACCGGTGCGACCGGATTGCCGCCTTCGGCGGAGCAGTGGTCACCAGCCGGCCGCTGGATCGGGCATGCGCCGAGTTGATGGCGGAAAATTACCTGGAAGTGGTGTGCGCCCCGGATTTCGAGGAAGGGGTGCTCGACATCCTGGCCCGCCGCAAAAACCTGCGGGTGATCCGCATGGCCGGCATCGCCCGACTGGCCGAGTTCGAACACTATCGTTTCGTGGATTTCAAATCGCTGATCGACGGCGGCATCATTGTTCAGCAGTCGGCGGTCAACACCATCCGCTCGGCCGCCGACCTCAAAGCCGCGACCACCACCTACAAGGGGGTCGAATATCGCTGCGAGCGCGCGCCCTCAACCCGCGAAATCGAGGACATGCTGTTTGGTTGGGCCATCGAGCACGGGGTGACCTCCAATTCGGTGATCTATGTCAAGGACGGCTGCACCACCGCCATCGGCGCGGGCGAGCAGGACCGGGTCGGGGTCGCCGAGATCGCGGTGCACAAGGCCTATGTCAAGTACGCCGATATCACCTGCTTCGACGCTCACCGCCTGCCCTATGCCGACCTGGTGGCCGAGATCGAACGCGGCCAACGGGACAGGGCCGACAAGGAGGCGATCGACGCCAAGGTCAGAGCCGACCGGGCCGGGCTCCCCGGTTCGGTAATGATTTCCGATGCCTTTTTCCCCTTCCGCGACGCCGCCGACGTCGGCATCCGCGAAGGAGTCACCGCCATCCTCCAGGCAGGCGGATCGATCCGCGATTTCGAATCGATCCAGGCCTGCAACGAGGCCGATCCCCAGGTGGCGATGATGTTTACCGGCCAACGCTCGTTCAAGCACTGAACGCCAGCCAGCAAAAAAAGAACCGGGAGCGATGACGCCATCGCTCCCGGTTCTTCTGACGCAGGGTTAGACCGTAACCCACCCGCCTTTCGCGGCCGACCGCAAACACGCCTCGCAGACCCGGACGGCGGCCACGCCCTCGGAAGCCGGTATCGGATTGGGCCGGCTGCCACGGAGAAACGCGAGCCAATCCCGCAAGAACGGCACGATGGTGCTGACCGGCTCGCCCATCTCCAGCGCCAGGCGCCCCTGCCCCCGGATCGACTCGCCCACATGATGGACCTGATCGGCATGGAGTTGGCCCTGGCTGCCGATGAACTCGAAACGGCCGCTGCGCGCCGGCCCGATCTTGGAACAGTCCACCGTGCCGATAACGCCGTTTGCCAGTTCCACCAGCGCAATCAGGTGATCTTCCAGCCGCTGGCTGTGCACACAGCGAATCCTGGCCATCACCCGCACGATCTCCTGGCCGGTGATCCAGCGCAGGGCATCGAAGACATGCACCGCCGAATGGAAGGTGACCCCGGCCCCGGCCGCCGCCGGCTCGTCCAACCAGGCAAGGGTCGCCGGTTCGAGCCGCTGGTTGGCGGTGAAGCCGTACAATTGGCCGATGTCCGCCAGCTGGCTGCGGAGGCGGTCGAGCACCCGGTTGTAGCGCAGGGTCTGGCCGACGGTCAGCCCCACCCGGTTGCGGGCGAACAAATCCTCGATCGCGAGGGCCTCGGCCACCGAAACCGCCATCGGTTTTTCCAGCAACAGCGGCTTTCGCGCCTCGGCGCAGGCTGCAGCCACCTGCAGGTTGAGCGTGGGCGGCAGGGCGGCGATGACGCAGTCGACCGCGGGATCGGCCACCAGCGCGCGCCAATCCGCATGCCAACGGCAGCCCCACTGGTCGGCCTGGTTCCGGCCCTCCTCGGAACGACGGCTGACGGCAACCAACTCCAGTCCCTCGACATCCTGCACGATATGGCGGGCATAGCGGCTGCCGTGCTTACCGGTACCGATAACCCCGACGCGCCATCGACCATTTGTTGGCTGCATGCACTCCTCCTCGCTTACGGGCTCGGACCAGGTCGTTACGTTTCCAGCCCAGGACAACAGGAACTCATGAGGCGGCGACACCGGCGATCGATCTCGGGCCGCGCCGCTCAACCCCTCATCCATTCTGCTCGCACAAGCCGGTCCATCCGGCGGGCAGGGCAGCCTGGTCGATGCCCATGGCCAGGGCAAAGGTCAACAGGGCGTCGGCCGAACAGTTGATCGAAGGCACGTGCTCGCCGGTGGCGACTTCCGCCGCCTCCAGGCGCAGATATCCCAGCAGGGCGGCGGCGGCAAGCAGACGGAATTCTTCGTATGAGCGACCGGTCTTGTGGCAAAAGCGGACCAAGCGGTACCAGTTGTGATTGGCCCGGCGAATCCCCCGGAACAACGAACGATTCCTGTTGGCGGGGTCGAGGTCGCGCAGGATGATTTCCTGGTAGCGGGCCAGGGCCGCCTCCTCGAGATGTCCGATTTCCTCGTCGGTCAGGCGCAGCCGCGGCCCCTCGTCATCTTCGCGGAGATAATACAGGCTGGAGTGCAGGGCGACCTCCGGAATTTCCCCCGAATGGCGGACCAGCAACTCCTCTTCCTCCAGCAGGGCGTCCCGCTCGCCGGCGATCACGATTCCTCCCGGTCGCTGGACGCGGTGTCGAGGAGATACAGTTCCCTGATGGCCTTGATCCGCTCGGGCAGGCCGGTGCAGTGGCGGTCGGTCTTGAGGTAGTGCAGGGCCGGGAACACGACCTTGCCCGTGATCGCGGCCACCATCTTTTCCAATCCCTGCCGCTGCTGCCCATCCATGGTGTCGAAGCGGCCCATGGTTTTTTCCACCTCGGCGCGGACCTGGTGTTCGACCATGGCGCGCAGTTGCACGATAGTCGGGGTCGACTCCATGTTGGCCAACCATTTGCCGAATTTCAGTTTCTCTTCGTCGATGATCCGCTGGGCCTTGACCGCTTCCTTGTCCCGTTCGGACTTGTTCATTTCGACCACATTATGGAGGTCGTCGATATCATAGAGGAAAACGTTGTCGAGATCGTTGATGGCCGGATCGAGGTCCCGGGGCACGGCAATATCGATGAAAAAGAGCGGCCGGTTCCGCCGGTCGCGCATCACCGGGCGCACGTCCTCCTTCTGCAGAATCAGGCCGGACGCCCCGGTCGAACTGATGATGATGTCGACCTGCTGCAGCTGATCGAGCAATTCCTCTAAGGAAACCGCCCGGCCGTTGTAGCAGCGGGCCAGGTTGACCGCCCGCTGGAGGGTCCGGTTGGCGACCACCACCTCGGCGACTCCCTGGCGCACCAGATGCTCGGCCGCCAGTTCCGCCATCTCACCGGCCCCGACCAGCAGAACCTTTTTGCCGGCCAGTTCGCCGAAAATCTTCCGGGCCAGTTCCACCGCGGCATAACTGATCGAAACCGCATGGGCTCCGATCCGGGTTTCCGTCCGCACCCGCTTGGCGACCGAAAACGATTTGTGCAGCAATTTATTGAGGATAAAACCGCTGCTTCCGACCTTGGTCGCGTGGCGATACGCCTCCTTCAACTGCCCCAGAATCTGGGCCTCGCCGACAATCATCGAATCCAGGCTGGCGGCCACCAGGAACAGGTGCTCCACTGCGTCGACATTGACATGACGGTACACGTACTGCTCCAGTTCGGAGGCGGTGATGGCCCGGCCGAACATCAAATCCAGCACCCGTTGCTGGGCCCGGTCCACGTCCCGGCAGGTGAACAGCACCTCCACCCGGTTGCAGGTGGAGAGGAGATAGTATTCCCGCAATTCCTCCAGCTGCCCCAAGGCCTGCAGAGGCTCATCGTAACCGGCGGAAAGGGCGAGTTTTTCCCTGACCGCCAGGGGCGTCGTCTTGTGGTTGACGCCCAGCAGGACGATGGCGTCACGAGACATAGGTATGGACTCCTTCCAGCAGGAAAGAAACACCCCAGAGGGTAAACAGGACCGACAGGAAGGCCACAATGCTGAGAATCGCCACCCGCCGCCCCCGCCAGCCGACGGTAAACCGCTGGTGCACGGTCGCGGCGTACAGGAACCAGGTGATCAACGACCAGGTTTCCTTGGGATCCCATTGCCAATAGGCTCCCCAGGCCTGTTTGGCCCAGAGCGAACCCGTGATCAGGCCAAGGGTGAACAGGGGAAATCCCATGCTCAGGCAGTGATGGTTCAGCTTATCGAGCGTCTCCAGGGAAGGCAGGCGCGAATAGAAGAGGCCAAAGCGCTTCTTCTTGATTTCGCGCTCCTGCAAGAGATACATGATGCTGCCGATGCAGGACAGGGCGAGAAATCCGTCGGCAAACAGGGTGATCGAGGCGTGGACAGGCAGCCACAGGGATTGCAGGGCCGGCGGCAGCGGCAGCATGCTGCGCGACGAAAAGGCCGCGATCAACATCAGCGCGAGCACGAGCAGACTGACAAAGGCACCGAGGTTCTTCACCGCATACCGCCAGCGAAACGACAGATAGCAGCACCCCAGGGACCACGCGAAAAACGAAATCGTTTCGTGGTGGCTGGTGATGGGGGTGTGACCGGTTTCGATGGCCCGGGCGACGAGGTTGGCGGAGTGTAGGCCGAAGGCGATCAGAAAAATCGCCCTGCCGGTCTGGCGCAGCGAATTTTTTTGGGTCAGGAAGAAGACCAGATAGGCGGCCGTGGCCAGCAGATAGACGACGACGCAGGTCTGAAAAAGCAGGAAACTCATGGATTCTCCTTGGTCAACGATTCCGGATCGAAGGAAATCGGGCGGCCGAGCACCTGCTCCGCATGCCGGCGGACATCGTCCCATTGCCGGTCCCGGAGCCAATCGACGATATCGTCGTGGAGAAGTTGCTGGAACAGCTCCCTGGTCCGTTCGGAATCGGGTTCCTCGGCCAGGATTTGTTCGCGAAGCAGGGCCGCAAGCGCCGTGAGCCAACCGTACTCTTCGCCAAGGAATCGGTCAAGCCGCCGTTTGACCATGGCGGCCACCGCGGGGCTTTTGCCGCCGGTGGCGACGCTGATCGCCAGATCGCCTCTACGAATGGTTGCCGGCACCTGGAAATCGCACAACTCCGGGGCATCGGCGACATTGACCAACAGACCGGCCGCCCGGGCATCGCGATGCACGGCGCGCTGCACCTCGGGGTTGTTCGTCGCCGCAAAAACCAGGAAGGCCCCGTTCAGTTCCTCTTGATCGTACGGCTTGCACGCCCATTCGATGGCGTGGCGATCGGCCAGGGCGGTCAAGTCCGGGGTCGCTGTCGGGCTGATCAGCCTGACCAGGCCGCCGGCCGCCAGAATCCCCCGAACCTTGCGCTCGGCGACCCGGCCTCCGCCGACAACCACGCACAATCGCTGACCAATATTGAGCGCAAGTGGGTACATTTCGATTCACCGGTTCCCTGCCGATTCAGTTGCCTCTTTCTGCCGCCGTCACCATGATCGTTGCCGCGATGGCGTTGGTCAATGGCGCGGCTGCAACCGGGTCAGGAGGATGACCTTGTCCTGCTCCAGACTCTTCAGCTTCCGCTGCGAAGCGGCGATGCGATATTCCTGCTCCGCCATTTTTAGGAAGGGTTCCAGGCTGCGGCGCTTGATATCATGGGCCAGATAAACCACTCCCCCGGGTTTGAGCGCCTTGCGGAGTATGCCCAGCAGCGGTTCGAAGAATTCTTCCCGGAACAGGATCTCGGCCCCGAGAATGATATCGTAGCGCTCCATCTCCGGTGGATTGAGCCAATCGAGCATCGAAAACCGCACGTTGGTCAAGTTGCTGGCCGCCGCGTTGATGCGCTCGAAATCAAGAATCATCTCCTCATAGTCGGAAAGGGTCACGGTATACCCCGCCGCCGCCGCGGTCAAGCCCGGAGCGCCCAAGCCGGCGCCAAGCTCGAGCACGCTGGTCTCCTGTTCGCAGGGCATGCCGGCGATGAACTCCGACAGAACGATGGCCGCTTCCCACAATTTGATCCAAAACGGGAAGGTGGACACATCCTTCAACGGGTCCTTGCCGTCAAGGATTTGCTCTAAATCGGTGAGTTTCAGCAGCTGCAGCTGGTGCTCCCTGATTCGAAGCGGTTCAAAAACCACTGAATAGCGGGCCTTGATCGCGTTGTACAACGCCCGCTCACTCTCCGGCAGGGTCTGTGGATCCATTTCCGTTCCTCTGCAAAACCGGGTTCGCGCCAGCCGGGACGATCCTGCCCGTGGACGCATAAAAAAAGAGCGGGCCGACACCATCGACCCGCTCTTCGTCTCTCAACTGCAAAACTTCAGGCGATCAGCAACCTTCCAGGGCTTTCTTGGCCTTGACGGTTACGGTGTCGCCGGCTTTTACATCAACCTTATCGCAAGTGACAGTCACTTTGTTGCCATCAACACTGTCAACCGTGCATTTAGCAGCGAAAACCGCACCTGCACTCAACACAAAAGCCGCAACCATCACTGCAACTCCAACCTTTTTCATGACGGACTCCTTATTTCATGTGGGATGTCAAAACAAAATAGCGCCTCTTTCCTGCCACGGAATCTAAAGAATACCGTTCTGGTTGTCAACAGCAAACCATCGCCCCGGCAGCGTTGGCTCGCGGTCACAGGACGGATTCGATATCCCGTTCAAGCAGGCCCCGGGCGGCGTAGCCCGGATATTTCTTCACCACTTGTCCGTTTTTATTGACCAGAAACGAGGTCGGCAGCGCCACCACATTGCCGAAATCGCGGGTTGTCGTCCTGTTGGCCATCAGGACCGGGTAGTTGATGTGAGCCTGGCGCACCAACCGCGCCACCACGTCGCTTCCGCCCTCGTCCACCGCCAGGGCGACCACGGAAAATCCCTGCTGCTGAAATTTAACCTGCAACTCTTTCAAGGTCGGAATTTCTTGCAGACACGGCGGGCACCAGGTGGCGAAAAAGGTGATCAGCATGGCTTTGCCCCGGTAATGTTCGCTGGCGACCATCGAGCCGTCGATAGCCGCTGGCAGCGAAAAGGCCGGCATGTCAACCCCACCCCGCGCTTGCGAGGTCCAGGCAAGCAGACACAGACCGAGGACCAGTGTTTTGATCGTTTTCATCGTCACAGCCTCAAAAAGGTGTAAAAACATTCAATTCCCGCGGCCATCGCCGGGAGCGCCCCGATTTTCCGCAACCGGGCTCCCCACCACCATCCGAATCCGCGGCAGGCGGCAGCGCGAACAATGTGCCGACTTTCACCGAATTGTGCCCCTCGCCGCCGGATTGACCGCATGCCTGCCTCTGGTTTGCGAGCGGCATACTTTTCCAGAACAACGGGGAGATTGTTCTCGTGGCATTCATCCTAGCAAGCGAAGCGCCATGGCGCAAGCCATGTCCGCCTTTTTCTTTCAACAAGCCGGCTCCATCGGTGAAAACCGTTGCGCCCTGACCGTGTTCCGGGTAGATAGTCCACGTATTGTTCGTCATGATCGCAAGTTCCTGTTGCCAAACCTCCTCGCCCCCTTCTGTGCTCATGTTATCGAGAACCGTCTTTTTCTCCGCCTTGTTTCTGTTGCTGCCTCTGTTGTCCGGCGTCTCGGCCAATGTCGTCGACCGCAGCGTTGCCGTCGTCAACGACGACACCATCACCCTCTCGGAGGTCAATGAATTCGGCCAGTCCCTGTTCAAGAAAGTAACGGACGAAGTACCGGCGGACCGACGGGAGGCCGCCTTGCAAGAGGCCCGGCTGGCAGTGATCGACAAATTGATCGAAAAGAAACTCATCATCCAGGAAGCCAAAAAACTTGGCATCCAGGTCAATGACCAGGAAGTGGAAACCGCGTTTCAGCGGATACTCGCCAACAGCAAAACCACGGAAGAACAGTTCCGCAAGGACATCGCCGCCGAAGGGATGAGCGAGAAACAGTACCGCGAAGGATTGCGGGAGCAGATCCTGAGTTCGAAGCTGATCAACCACGAGGTGCGCACCAAGGTGGTCATTGCCGACAGTGCCGTTCGCGATTATTACAACACCCACTACCTCTCCGTCGCCGAGGGCGGCGAGTACTATCTCCAGCAGATAGGATGCATATGGGGGACCGCAACTTCAAGCGGGACCACCCCGTCGCAGGAAGAGGCCAAGCAAAAGATTGAAAAAGCCCATGCGCTTGCATCGAAAGGAAAGGATTTCAAGGAATTGGCCAAGGAATATTCCGACTTGCCCTCTGCCACGGAAGGTGGCGACCTGGGACACTTTCAACAAGACGAGATGGCCTCCTTCATCCGCGATGCCGTTATTCATCTCAAACCCGGCGAGATCAGCCGGATTGTCGAGCACGATAACGCCTACCACTTTTTCAAACTCGTTTCCCACCAGCAAGGCCAAGCGGTCGCCCGGGAACCCTTTGACGAGGTCAAGGAGCAAATTCGGGAGAAGCTGTACCAGCAGGCTCTGGAGCAACGCTTCAAGGATTGGCTGATCTCCATTCGGGAGAAGGCCTACATCAAAATCCTCTGATTTTGCCAACAAATCGGATCAACTCTCTTTTTCGCAACAAACAAGCCCCCCGCATTCCTGGCTGGGATATTTACCATCCTTTGATCGATTGTATTGTATGAGCACTGAGGAGACTTCACCCCAACTCCCCGCCGATACGCCGCTTTCGGTGGGCGAACAACTTCGGCAGGCGCGTCGGGACAAATCGCTGTCCTTGGAGGAAGTGGCCGCAGCCACCAAGATCTCGCGCGCCACCCTGGAGGCGATCGAAAACATGGATTTTGGCCGACTGCCGGCCGATTCCTTCACCAGAGGCCTGATCACGCTGTATGCCGCCTTTCTGGAGTTGGACGGCTCCACGCTTGCCGCCCGCTTTTTCCTCGAACGCGACGGGGGCAAACGTCCTCAACTGACCCCCTTGCAGCAAAGCCTGCGCAGGAATCAGCTGACGCCGAAAAAACTGGCGGAGCCGGCCCATGTCTCCTCGGCCACCATCGCCAGCATCCTCTTTCTGCTGATCGTCTGTTCCTTCACCGCCTTCTGCCTCTACTTTTCCTGGAATCCCTTTGCCTTCCTGACCGACAAGCTCTTCCCTGCCACCGCCTCCACCAAGCCGCTCTTCCATCCCGCCGACCCGGCAACCAGCAACGGCGGTCAGCACAACAACGTCCAGGTCCAGGCATTTTTCAAGCAAGACAGCCGGGTTCTTGTTACGCTCGATCACAAGCCCGCTTTTGAACACACCTACCCCAAGGGCGCCAGTGTGTTGTGGGAGGCGGACAAGCAGATGTCGCTCGAATTTTTTCAGCCCGACAGTGCCGACTTGCAACTGAACGGAACCCCGCTTTCCTTTCCCGCCGGCTCCGGCGGCCGTTATCTGCTCCAGCTGCCCCCCGCACCTTCTTCCTCTGCCACTCCCGCTCGATGAATCTTGGCAGCACGTGCGGGATCGTTCTGCGCGTTGTTGACTACGGTGAGGCGGACAAACTGGTCACCCTCTATTGCCCCGACCTCGGGCGGGTGACGGGTATTGCCAAAGGCGCCAAGAAAAGCAAGCATCGCTTTGTCAACAAGCTCGAGGAATTCAGCCTGCTCCATTTTTTCTACCGGCCGCCGCGCGGTCCGGCGGGCTTGTTGCTGATCAGCGAAGCGGAACTTCTGGCCGCGCATGTGTCGCTGCGCATTGATTTTCGCCGATATGCCGCCGCCATGTACCTGGGTGAACTGACCCTGCGGTTTACCCGCGACAACGACCCGGACCGGCGGTTGTACATCCTGCTCAAATGGGCCCTTGCCGCCTTGGACCGGGGCAAGACCCCGCAGCAGATCGCCACGCTTTTCCACCTGCATCTGCTGGAAACCGTCGGCTACCGTCCCGAATTGGACCGCTGTGCGGCCTGTCATCAATCGGTGCTGGCACAACGCCGCTACATTTTCCTGCCCGGCTCGGGTTCGCTCCTGTGCGATGCCTGCGCCCAAGGCAAGACCAGCCATGCCCTGCGCCTGTCGGTCCAGACCATCCGGTTGCTGGCCAGCGCGCAGTCTTTCGAACTCGACCGGCTGTACCGCCTGCGCTTCTCCCAACAAGCCCTGGGCGAAGCGATGATGGCCCTGTACCATTTCACCCTCCATCTCCTGCAGCAGGATGTCCATTCCTGGCGTCTTCTCCGCCCGTTGCTGGACGGCCCTTCCCACCGGGATGTCCCGACTTCGGAGATGCCGGACGAAAAAGAACGAGCCGATCGGGACGGTTAGAGTCTCCGGCACGAGGCCGCGCCTATTCTCGCTGTTATTGTCAACAATTAGACAAGATGGCCCTTGACTGTGCCGGGGTTTTCATTTAATCATCGCACAATCCGTTGTTGTGCCGACGCGATTTTCCAGCTGCATGCCCGGAGAATCCGGGCAAAAAAATCGCACCCTTTTTTTGTCCAAGCCCGCAGTCACCTTATTCCATTTCTCAACCCACACGCGCCCTATGAACCGTTCCGGCCTGATCATAACCATTCTCATGGGTTGCCTTGCCGTTCTTCTTTGGAAAGTGGTCAATGCGCCCGACATGGAGCCGTCCTGGCCTTCGAAGATCCAAGGTTTTTCCTTCTCTCCCTTCCGGGCCGGACAGTCCCCCAGCAAGCGAATTTATCCGAGTGTTGAACAGATCGACCGGGATCTTGCCATCCTGGCCGGCGATGTTCACGCAGTGCGCTCCTACACCGTGGAGGACAACCTGGCCGAGATTCCAAGGCTGGCCGCGGCCCGGGGCCTCAACGTCACGCTCGGCGCCTGGATCACCGACGACACCGAGAGCAACGACGAGGAAATCGCCAAGCTGATCAAGGTTTACCAAGAAAACCACCGTAACATCATCCGGGTGCTGGTCGGCAACGAAGTCATGCTCCGGGGCGAGCAGACCGCCGACCAGATGATCAAGTATGTCGAAACGGTCAAGAAATCCGTCTGGGCGCCGGTGAGCATCGCCGAACCGTGGCATGTCTGGCTCCAGTATCCGAAGCTGGTCGAGCATGTCGATTTTATCGCGGTCCATCTCTTGCCCTATTGGGAGGGCATTCCGGTGGACGAGGCGGTCGATTACTGCGTGATGCGCTACAACGAACTCAAGCAGCGCTACCCCGGCAAGGAAATCGTCATCTCCGAGGTGGGCTGGCCGAGCGGCGGCCGCATCCGGCAGAAAGCCGTGGCCAGCCCGGCCAACCAGGCCAAATTCCTGCGCCGCTTTCTCGATGTGGCCGAAAAGAACAACTATACCTATTACATCATGGAGGCCTTCGACCAGATCTGGAAAAAGGATCTGGAAGGCGAGGCCGGCAGCCTTTGGGGGGTCTACAACGACGCGCGGCAGCCGAAATTCGAATTCATCAAGCCGGTCATCACCATTCCCCAATGGCGCGAACTGGCGACGATCAGCATCGGTTTGGCGGTTATCCTCCTGCTGTTTTTGTTCCGGGACAGCAGGGGCCTCCTCGACCGGGGACGCGGCTTTCTCGCCATCATCGCCTATGCCATCACGACCTTTGCCGTCTGGATGGTTTATGACTTCCAGCAGCAGTACATGACCGCCTCCACCCTGGTGGTGGGGGTCGTCCTCCTCTTTGCCGCCACCGGCGCCATCTTGGTCATCCTGGCCGAGGCGCACGAATGGGCGGAATCGCTGTGGATCAAGAAATGGCGGCGCCTGCCGCAGCCGACTTCGCTCGAAGCGGTGCCCGACGACGCCTTGCCCATGGTTTCGGTCCACGTACCCGCCTACAACGAACCGCCGGACATGATGATCGACACGATCAATGCCTTGGCCGCCCTTAATTATCCCCGATTCGAGGTGTTGATCATCGATAACAACACCAAGGATCCGGCCGTCTGGGAGCCGGTTGCCGCCCATTGCCAGACCATGGGCCCGCGCTTCCGCTTCTTCCATGTCGACCCGCTCTCCGGCTTCAAGGCGGGCGCCCTCAATTACGCCCTGCAGCGAACCGCCCCCGAGGCCGAGGTGGTGGCGGTGATCGACAGCGACTACATGGTCGACCCCGACTGGCTGCGGGCCCTGGTGCCCCAGTTCGCCGACGAGAATATGGCCATCGTCCAGGCCCCCCAGGACTACCGCGACGGCGAAGAAAACGCCTTCAAGGCCATGTGCCTGGCCGAATACCGCGGGTTCTTCCAGATCGGCATGGTCACCCGCAACGAACGCAACGCCATCATCCAACACGGCACCATGACCATGGTCCGGCGCAAGGTACTCGACGAGGTCGGCGGCTGGGCCGAATGGTGCATCACCGAGGATGCGGAACTGGGGCTGCGCATCTTCGAAAAGGGATACGCGGCCAACTATACTCCCTACAGTTTTGGCAAGGGGTTGATGCCGGACACCTTCCTCGATTTCAAAAAACAGCGGTTTCGCTGGGCCTACGGCTCGGTGCTCATTCTCCGCCATCACATGATGACCATGTTCGGCCTGGAGCCGACCCGGCTCACCCGGGGCCAGCGCTATCACTTCCTGGCCGGATGGCTGCCCTGGTTCGCCGACGGCATCAACATGCTGTTCAACATCCTGGCCCTGGGCTGGTCGTGGGGCATGATCTTCTTCCCCAACTACCTGTCCCCACCACCCATTGCTTTCGCCTCCTTGCCGGCGATGCTGTTTTTCTTCAAGAGCTTCAAGATGTTCTTTCTCTACCGCTCCAGGGTAACCGCCACCCGCCGGCAGAGTCTGGCGGCGGGGCTCGCCGGTCTGGCCCTGTCGCATACCATCGCCCGGGCCATGCTGACCGGATTCCTCACCAGCCGGATCGGTTTTTTCCGGACCCCGAAGAACGCGCAGGCCAACGCCATCATCAAGGCGCTGGGCGACGCCCGCGAGGAACTGCTGTTCGTTATTGCCCTGGCGCTGGCGATCGTCGGGGTTCTGCTGCGCAAGGACAGCGACATGCTCGACATTCGCATCTGGACCTCGGTTTTGGCCATCCAGGCCATTCCCTATGCGGCCTCGGTGCTGGTGTCCCTGATCAGCGGCATGCCCAAGCTGCCGGCCAAGCTGATCGGCGTAATGGCGCCGTTGCGGGGATTGAAGGAGGAATGATCAATTGGCGCGGATCAGTTCGAGCAATTCCTCGGCACTGATCCGCGAGCTGACATCGGCCCCCTCGAGCAGCGAGTTGGCCAGATCGCGCTTTTCCTGGTGGAGGCGCACGATTTTTTCTTCGATGGTGTTGGCAGTGACCAGCCGGTAGACGGTCACCGGCCGCTTCTGGCCGATTCGGTGCGCCCGGTCGGCGGCCTGATCCTCCACCGCCGGATTCCACCAGGGATCCATGTGGATGACATAATCGGCGGCGGTCAGATTCAATCCCAGGCCGCCGGCCTTCAGACTGATCAAAAACAGGTCGCCCTCTCCTGCCTGGAAACTTTCCACCTGTTCCTGACGCTCCTTGGTGGGGGTGGCGCCGTCCAGGTACTTGTAGGCGATTTTCTTCTCGTCGAGAAAATTCCGGATCAAGGCCAGATGGCCGGTAAACTGGCTGAAAATCAGGGCCTTGTGGCCGCTACCCAGCAGTTCCTCCACCGTTTCCGCGAAGACCTGAAGCTTGGTTGAGGGGATGTCGATTTGTTCGTTGATCAGCCTGGGGTTGCAGCAGGCCCGCCGCAATCGCATGATCTCCGCCAGAATGCGCAGGTGGCGGCCTGTTTTCTCGCTGCTGCCCTCGATATTCTCAATAGCCTGCTGCCGCAGGGCCTCGTAAAACCGCATCTCCTCGTCCTGCATCTCCACCCGGAGGGTAATCTCGGTCCGGGGCGGCAATTCCTCCAACACCTGCGACTTGATCCGCCGAAGCATGAAGGGCCGGATCAGCTTCTTCAGGGTGCGGCGCGCCTCCCGGTCGTGATATTTCTCGATGGGAATGCCGAACCGCCGGTTGAACTGCTTGTAGGTGCCCAATAGGCCGGGATTGATGAAGCCGAAGAGATTCCACAACTCCCCGAGGTGATTTTCAATGGGCGTGCCGGTGGTGATCAGGCGGAAACGGCCATCCAGACGCATGGCCGCCTTGGACCGCTTGGTTGCCGCATTCTTGATCGCCTGGGCCTCGTCCAGCACGATCGACTGCCACCTGACCTGGGCCAGCAGCTCGATTTCCTGCTGCATCAAGGTGTAGCTGGTGACGAGCACGTCGAATTTCCCCAGGGTGGGGATGATCTCGTCCCGGTTCGACTCGGAAAACATGTGGAAGGCAAGCGTTGGCGCGAAACGGTGTACCTCGGCCTCCCAATTCATGCACACCGAGGTGGGGGCCACCACCAGAGACGGGCCCTGATGGGCCAAACTGAGGATCACCGCGATCGATTGCAGGGTCTTGCCCAGCCCCATGTCGTCGGCCAGGCAGGCGCCGACCCCGAGATGCGCCAGTTGGCTCATCCAGACGAAGCCTTCCTTCTGATAATCACGTAACTCGGCCTTCAGGGTCGTGGGAACCTTGGGGGTCAGCTGTTGGGCTTCGGCAATGGCCTGCAGCCGCTGCCGCCAGCCTTGATCGGCCTTGGTCTGAGCCTGGTGGGTGAGTTCCTCCAGGGCGATGGCCGCCAGCGGATGGATCTTCACCTCCAGTTCGTTGCCCGGCTGGCTGGTGCCGTAAAGGATGAGTTCCTCCAATCGATTGCGGAACTCCTGGGTCAGGGCCAAAAACTGCCCCTCGCCCATGGGGATGAAGCGGCTTCTGGTTTCGCGGACCTTGTCCAGCAGGGTCTTGAGCTCGATCACCTCGTCCTGATCGATCTTCAGTTGGCCCGAAAGTGAAAACCAATCCTGCTGGCTGGTGCGGATATTCAGGTTCAGCTGGTTGATCCCAGCCTGGCGGCGAACCGCCAGTTTTTCCCCTTCCGGCCACTCCAAGACAACCTTATCCCTGATCTCCTCGATTTCCAGCAAGACCTGCAGGCATTCCTCGGGGTCGACCAGATGCCACTCCCGCTTGTTCTCCTGCTCGAAATCGATCGCCAGATCGAGAATGGGACACGATTCCTCGATCTCCCGTGCCTTCTGCTCCTCCAGCCGCAGGTTGCGTTTGGTCCGCAGCCGCTTGCCGTTGATTTCGCACACCAGATTCGCCACCCCGACCCCGGGCTTGAGATAGGGGCCGCCCTCCCCGAACGGCCGGACAAAGAGTTCGATCCGGAACCCGCTACCATAGGGGATGATGTGCATGCGGATGGTGGAATCGCTTTCCACCAGCTCGGCGGCGATTTCCTCGCCCGGGACTTCGATGGCCGAATGGACGGTCATGAAGGAGGCGATGTTGCCGATGGCGTCCAACAGTTGGCGGCTGGCGGCAAGCGGGACGAGCAGGCCGTCGCGACCGGTTATTTCAGCGACCTTGCGGTGTTCCTCGCCAATGCGGATGATGCGGAACCGGGTAGGGGTCTCGGGCCAGACCGCCACCGAACCATCGCCGATGTCCTGGAAAAAATGAATGAAGAGCGACTCGCCCCGCCGTTCGACCACCAGTTCGGGTTCGCCGGCAACGATCTCGACCGGGGTCTGGGGAGAGCGTTTGAGAAAAACCAGGGGATGGCCGACCAGGGCGGGCAAGGCCCGTTCCGGATCGAAGACATGGCCTCCGTTCTTGGCCCCGTTTTCCTCCATGGGGATGAGTGCGGCGCAGATGGCCCGATCCTGGCCGGTCAAATAGTCGATCTCGCGATCCAACAGCAGCCGTTGCAGGGCAATGCTCCGGCCCTTGGTCCAACCGCCGGCGGCCGAGCGCTTCTGCTCCCTGGGACTCAATTCCAGGGAGCCGTTCGCATGTTCGACCAGCCAGCACAAACGGGTGGATCGCTCCGGTTCGCGAATCCGGCTGGTTACCTCGATCAACTCCTGCAGGCTCTGCTTCCAAGGCGCATCGGGCGCGACGATGTGGGTCAGGAAGCGGCAGTTGAGTTGTCCGGCCAGATCCCGGGCGCATTCGTGCATGCCTGCCTGGGACGAATCCAGAGTGGAGAGCAATTCCGCCGATTCCATCGCCACCCAGAAAAAACCGCTTTCGTGCGCCCGGAGGTGCAGACGCAGCAGCATTTCCTGGAAATCGACGGGTACTTCCACACCCATCCAATGCAGGGCCAACAGGGCGATCAGGGAGCTCAGGCTGCGGTCGTCGGCCGCCAGTCCCTCGGTGAGGGCCAGCATGTCGGGGAGGGTTTCTCTGTTTGCACGGAGAACCGCGTCAAGAAAACGAAACGGCACCTCCTCGGCACAGCCGCGGTGGCAGCGCTCCAGCACCGTGGCCACCGCCTCCCGGGCGCGATCGCGGTCGCCCTCGCCCTCGCGGGCCAACAGGGCAAAAATGCAGAACAGGCCGGTAATACCGAAAAAAAAGCAGGGCTCCGTGCCTGCATACTGCTGCAAATGGCGGAGGTCCTCCGCGAAAAGCTCCAGGGCCAGACCGGTGTCGCCGGTGAGGAAGGCCTCGGCCCCCGCGAACCCTGAACCGAGGAAGGAGTCGCCGTGCCGTTCCAACAGGGACCGAAGATCGTCCAGACGGCCCTGCAGCAGATAGGCGCCGGCCAGCAGACGGCGAAAGGGAATCCGCTCGTCCGTCGGGACGGTCTGGGCCTGTTCGTTTTCGAGATAGGCAAAAATGGCGGGGAAACGGTGCAGGCGCTCCAGCGAATACCGGACGACCTGATCCAGGAGAAAAAACTGGAGCGAACCGGGCAGAGCGGTGAACCAGTCCGGATCGAACGCCCGGGCGGCCACGAGTACCGCCGGCGGCTCAATATCCAGATACCGGTGGCATTCCCGCTCAAGAAACTCCAAGGCCTCGTCCAGCTTGTCGAAATTCTGGCCGTACAACCCGATACGGAATTGCCGCAGGGCCCGCCAGCACCTGGTCGGCCATTTGCCGTGCATGTAATCGACCGGTGCGGATTTTTCGATCAGGGAGGCCAGCCGGGCAAATCGTTTTTGGCTGATGGCTTGTCGGGTCAGCAGTTCCGCCAATACCGGTGGGCATTGATTTTTGGCGTTCAGAAACCCCTTGTTCCGCAACCGGACGACCATCTCTCCGATTTCTTCGTTGGTGGGGCGGCGATCCCCGAACAGCGAAGGATCGAGCCCGACCAGACATCGGCCAAGAAATCCTGCGGAAACGGGTTCATAGACAATGGAAACAAATTGCAGCAGCAACTGCTCCGCTGCGGGAAGGGTGGCGACAGCCTGGAGCGAGGCCATCTGATCGAGTGGAGGACCGGGTGGTGCCGATGGAAGAGGTGTGTTCGATGCTTTCACAACGCCTTTTTTCCGCTTGAAACAACATGCTGAAAATCAACGGGGCACTCTTCTTCCCCTGCGGTTCCTGGCGTTTCCCCGAGTGCATCCCAAATAATCCCCCATAAGCCTGGTATCCAGCGACCGATCCGGCCAGGGGATATGGTCACGGACGCGCTGTTCTTACTGCAGCATTCTGGCATTGGTCCAGATGTACGCCTCTTTTCTCAACTGTCCGAGCCAGTCGGCCATCAGGATATTTTTCTCGACCTCATGCAGCTGCTGCTCCAGCAGACGACGTTTGGTGGCATCCATCTCGCCCTTGCCCTGGCGGGAATCAAGGATCTGGTACAGATAGAAAGTAGTGCCAACAGCAATCACTTTCTCGGGAAAGACGTCCCTGCCCACGCGGGAAAAGGCATCCTGCCGGATGTTTTCGGGCAGAGCGCCGGTGGCGCCGCTCCGTTTGAGATAGTCGCTTTCATTGCGCGGCAGACTCGCCGGCCATGCTTTCTGCTCCCGGGCCTTGTGCAGCAGTTCCTCTGCCGCGGCTTTGGCCAGATCGACGCTTTTCTCTTTCTTGTAATCGGCGATCGCCTGATCGCGGACCGCGGCCAACTCCGGCACCACTGAATCCTTGGCGTCCTCGACGAAAAGGATGGCATAGCCGCTGGCAGTTTCCACCAGGGAACTCAGCTCGCCCTTGCGCAGGCCGAAGGCCGCCTGGACAAAGGCGGGATCTTTGGCCATTCCTGCCGCAGGAGGTGCTTCCTGGGTGAAAAAGTCGGTTTTCAGGACCGGACGGGCGCCGGGAGTTTCGCTGTACTTGGCCATGCTGCCGGCTCTGATGATGGCTTCATAGGCGGACGAGGCCTCTTTGAAGGTGATCGCCTTCACCCCTTTTTGCTCCAGCGCCTTGCGAATGGACGGCGTCGCCTCCGCCAGGGTCTGCGTCTTGGCGGGCACGACCTCCTCGAGCTTGACGAGATGGAAACCAAACGGCGTTTCCACCACGTCGCTGACCTCGCCTTTCTTCAAGGCAAAAACACTGTCCTCAAACGGCTGCACCATCTGGCCGCGGGCAAAAAAACCCAGGTCGCCGCCCTTGTCCTTGGTTGCATCCTCGGAGAACTGGCCGGCAAGCTTGGCGAAGTCCTCACCGGCCCGAATCCGGGCCAGCACCTTGTCGGCCTGCGCCTTTTTGGCGTTCTTGGTTTCCGGGGAATCCTCGGCGGTCACCCTGAACAGAATGTGCCGGGCTCGCCGCTTTTCGGGCATGTTATAGGTCGCGGCATGCTCCTGGTAATAGGCCTTGATCGCCTCTTCGTTGACCGTCACCTGTTTAAGATCGTCCTCGAATGGAAACGCAAGGTAGAGCAACTCGCGCTGGGGAGCGGTCTTGTACTTGTTCTTGGCGGTTTCATACCAGGCGGCCAGGGTCTCGTCGGTCACCTGGACCTGGTCGATGTAATCGTCGCTCTGCACCGAGCCGTAGGCCAGCTTGATATCCTGTTCGATGTAATCGATCCAGTTCGCCACCTCCTGCTCGGGCACCACGGCAAATGAATCGATGGCCTTGAGCACGCGGGTGGTAAGCAAGTCGTTGCGAATGCCGGCCTCGAACGATGAGGGAGAAAGCCTGTTCTGCTCCAGCACAGCCTTGTAATTGGCAAGATCGAACCGGCCATTGACGTTGAAGACCGTCATCTCCTGGATCTTGCGCTGGATGGCTTCCTTGCTGATCAGGATCCCCGCCTTCTCGGCACCCTGCCGCAGCAGTTCTTCTTGGACCAACCGGTCGAGCACCTGTTCCTTCAGCTCCGCACCCTGCAGCAATCCGGGAGGAAGCTGGCCGCCGAACTGCTGCTTGTAGGTCTCGACCGTCCGTTCGTAATTCTGCTGGAAATCGCGGTAGGGGATCTCCTTGCCGTTGACCACGGCCAAGGCGTTGGGGTTGTCCTTCATCTTTCCCCCAACCCCCCAAAAAATGAATACCAGGGCGATGATGACCACCATCGCTTGAACGACGACCGATTGCGCATTCTTTCTAAGTATATTCAGCATGATAAATACAACCTCTCGAACGACCCGACGGTATCCTGATTTTTTGGAGGGCGCATTATGTTCAATTTGACAGCAAGTTACCAGAGAAAAATGAACCTAAAAACCGACAAAACAGCGGCTGAATCGCCATTCAAAAAAAACAGGGTGTTTGCTTGACAAAGCACCCCCCCTATAGTAATAAACTGTGGATTTTTTAGATCAGGCTTCCATTACTCACCATAGTTTAACCACACTGGCCAAGGAGGAAACATGGCAACTATTGAGCACAAGGGTAAATCCTACGAGGTAGACGAAGACGGCTTCTTGCTGAAGGGCGCTGAAGAGTGGGATGAGAACTGGGTTGACTACGTCAAGACCGTTGAAGGTATCGCCGACATCACCGACGAGCATCAAAAGGTCATCGACGCCCTCCAGGAGTACTACAAGAAGAACGGTATTGCTCCCATGGTTCGTATTCTCTCCAAGACCACCGGTTTTCCGCTGAAACGCATCTATGAGCTGTTCCCGTCCGGACCCGGCAAGGGAGCCTGTAAGATGGCCGGCCTGCCGAAGCCTACCGGTTGCGTCTGATCGACCAGTTGTCGTTTTTCGTACAAAAAAGGCTGCCTTTTCAGGCAGCCTTTTTTATTTTCCACAATTTTCGGGCGGACCAATCAAGCGAAGAAACGCCGCCCCGATCTGCCTTAGCCTTTTTTCAGAACGACATTTCCAGGAAATGGGCGTGGAATCGGCTCAGGTCCGCCCCGCATTTCCCGCACAAAAATTTCACTTCGCCGAAAATCTCGGTGGTATTGTCATCCGGAGTGAACGACCCGTCGCTGTTTTGCTGGTAATGGGTTGTCACCAGGACATTTTCGGCAATTTCAACGAAATGCTTGCCATTGCCGCACTGGTGGCAGACAATACGTCCGGCGGGCTCACCGGTGGGAACGTGGACTTTTTTCATATTTATTTTCAGTAGATAGATTAAGACAACTCAAACCTTATGTCCCGCGTGCCGAGGCCGCGGCTCAGGCCCCATAACGGATCACCAGAGGGCCGGTTTCTCCCAAGGGTTCTTCCTCATGCCAGTCGACCCGGGTGACCATGGCATAGGGTGAACCGATCGACAGCCAGGCCAGCAGGACATCCACCCGGGAGGCCTCTCCTTCGCACAGCACCAGCACCGTGCCGTCGGATTGATTCCGAACCCAGCCGGAAACCCCGAGCCGACTCGCCTCCTGGCGGGTGCATTCGCGAAACGCAACCCGTTGCACCCGGCCGTGCACGGTTGCCCTGATTCGTTTGCGGCTCATCGTTCCTCTCCGTTGCCCCCATTGACCAGTGCGAGAAACTCCGCCTCGGACAGAATCGCCAGCCCCAGCTCCTCGGCCTTGCGCTTCTTGCCGCCCGCCTTGTCGCCGACGACCACATCCGTCACTCTCTGGCCGATGCCGGTGGCCACCTGGCCGCCGTGGGCCTTGACCAACTGTTTGGCCTCCTCCCGAGAGAGCGTCTGCAAGGTGCCGGTAAACAGAAACACCCGGCCATCCAGAAAGCTTTGCCGGGGCGCCTCGGCCCGCACCACCACGCCCAGGCCGGCAAGCTGCTCGACCGTTTCGCGGTTCTCCCGATCCTGGAAATAGGCGACCAGCGACTCCGCCGTTTGCTCGCCGATCCCGTCGACCTGCAGCAGTTGCTCTTTACCGGCCGCCATCAACTGGCCCAGATCGGCAAAGTGGCGGGCCAGCAGGCCGGCGGTCACCTCGCCCACATGCCTGATGCCCAAGGCGCCGATCAATTGGCCCAACCCCAGAGTTTTTCTGTCCGCAATGGCCTGCAGGACATTTTGGGCCGATTTCTCGCCCCAGCCGTCGAGGGCGGCCAACCGGCCGGGATCGAGGCGGAAAAAATCGGGGATCGTGCGGATCAAGCCTTCGCCGATCAACTGTTCAACGTTCTTTTTGCCCAGGCCCTCGATATCCAATCCGCTCTTGCCGGCAAAATAAATCAGTTTCTGGAGATTCTGGGCCGGACAATAGCGATTGCCGCACCGGATCACCGCTTCGCCGGGAACGGTTTGCAGGGGTGTGCCGCATTCGGGGCAGGCCGAGGGAAAGACGACCGGCTGCTCGCGGCCGCTGCGCTGTTCGTCGATCACCTTGACGATTTCCGGGATGACATCGCCGGCCCGTTGCACCAGGACCGTGTCGTGGACCCGCACATCCTTGCGTTCGATTTCGTCCCGATTATGCAGGGTGGCCCGCCTGACCATCACGCCGTTGACCTCGACCGGCCGCAAATAAGCCACCGGGGTCACCGCGCCGGTCCGGCCCACCTGGAATTCGACCGCCTCGACCATGGTGGTTGCCTGCGCGGCCGGAAACTTCCAGGCCACGGCCCATCGGGGGGCACGTGCGGTCGCGCCCAGGCGCTGCTGCAAGTCCATGGCGTCCACCTTGACCACCATGCCGTCGATCTCGTAATCCAGCTCGTGGCGAAGGGCCGCCAGGTGCCGGTAACGGGCCTCGACTTCCTGCCGGTCGTTGCAAATCGTGACCAATTGGTTGACCGGAAAGCCGAGTTTGGCCAACATGGCCAGCATGGACTTCTGGCCGGACGCCGCCAAGGCTTCCGGGTTGCCGACCCCATAGACAAAAAAGGCCAGGGGCCGGCGGGCGGTGATTTTCGGATCGAGCTGGCGCAGCGAGCCGGCGGCGGCATTGCGCGGATTGGCAAAGGGTGCCTCCCCTTCCAGTTCGCGCTGCCGGTTGAGCTGGGTAAAGGCTTGCTTGGGCAGAAAAACCTCGCCCCGGACCACCAGTTCGTCCGGCACTGCCGGCAAACCATCATCGGCAAGAAGCCGCAGCGGAATCGTGGCCACGGTTTTCAGTTGGGCGGTGATATTCTCGCCGACCAAGCCGTCGCCCCTGGTGGACCCCGCGGCCAGCAGGCCCTGCCGGTACACCAACTCCACCGCTAGGCCGTCGAGCTTCGGCTCGATCACATACCGGAGCGGCTCATCCGTTTTCAGATAGCGCCGCACCTTGTCCTCGAAGGCGGCAAACTCGTCGGCACTGAAAATATTGTCCAGGCTGAGCATAGGCGAAACATGCTCGGCCGGGGTAAAGGTTTCCAGGGGAAGGCCGCCGACCCGGTGGCTGGGCGAATCCGGGGTGACCAGTTCCGGATGCGCCGCCTCCAACTCCAGCAGCTGCCGGAACAGGGCATCGTACTCGCCATCGGCAATCACCGGATCGTCGAGCACATAATAGCGGTGGCCATGGAAGCGGATCTGCTCCCGCAACCGTTCCAGCCGATCGGCCATCTCCTGGTTCATGCGGTCACATATCCTCGATCAGGACGCCGCCCTTGGCGATGTTGTCCCGGCTTTCCTCGTCGATGAAAAGCAGGATGGATTCCTTCGGTTTGTTGGCCGCTTCGGCGATCACCTCGGTCACCCCTTTGGCAATCTTCTGTTTCTGTTCCTTGGTGAGCGTTCCCGCCACCCGAATACTGACATATGGCATGCCGTCCTCTCTTATGGATGGTTGATAAGGCGCTGCATCCGGCGTATTCGCTGCGCTCGCGCATCCGCCGCCCCTCGGTCGGAGCCTAGGGAGCCGATCGTGCCTTTTTGCAAGACAAACATCGGCAATGCAGGTAAAAGATAGCAGAAATCGGCGATCTCGTCGATGTGCATTGCAACCGGTCGATTGAAACCCAAACCCATTCTGCCACCAAGGAAACCCTATGCATGTGATCGTCACCGGCGGCGCCGGGTATATCGGCAGTCATACCTGCCTGGAACTGCTCAACGCAGGCTGCCGGGTCACCGTGATCGACAACCTCTGCAACAGTAGCCGGGAATCCCTGCGCCGAGTCGAGGAACTGACCTGCAAATCCCTTGCCTTTTTCGAGGTCGACCTGCTGGATCTGGACAGGCTGCGCGAGGTGTTCGCCCGCACTCCGGATGCCTCGGCGGTCATCCATTTCGCCGGACTCAAGGCGGTGGGCGAGTCGGTGGCAAAACCTTGGCTCTATTATAACAACAACCTGGTTTCGACCCTCAATCTGTGCCGGGTCATGGCCGAATACCGGGTGACCGACATCGTCTTCTCCTCCTCGGCCACCGTGTACGGCGATCCGGCCTCAGTGCCCATCCGCGAGGATTTTCCGCTGTCCTGCACCAATCCCTATGGCCGCACCAAACTGATGATCGAGGATATCCTGCGCGATCTCCAGCTGGCCGATCCTCAATGGAACGTGATTCTCCTGCGCTATTTCAACCCGGTCGGGGCCCATGCCAGCGGCAGGATCGGCGAAGATCCCAACGGCATTCCCAACAACCTCGTGCCCTATATCGCCCAAGTGGCAGTCGGCAAGCTGCGGGAGCTCTCGGTCTTCGGCAACGATTACGCCACCCCGGACGGCACCGGCGTGCGCGACTACATCCATGTGGTCGACCTGGCGCTCGGCCACCTCAAGGCCCTGGAAAAGCTGAGCGACCGGCCCGGAATGGCCATCTACAACCTCGGCACCGGCCGCGGCTATTCGGTACTGGAGATGGTCGCCGCCTTCGGCCGGGCCTGCGACAGGCAGATCCCCTATCGCATCGCCCCCCGCCGGCCCGGCGACATCGCCCAATGCTATGCCGACCCGTCCCTGGCCGGACGTGAGTTGGGTTGGCAGGCCCGGCTCGGCATCGAGGAGATGTGTGCCGACAGCTGGCGCTGGCAGGCGGCCAACCCCGATGGCTACAGATAGCGCCGCCCTGTCGGCGCCATCCGGGCACAGCCCGCAATCGACTCCGGCGGACGCGGACCTGCCCGGAGACACCCTGTACACCGCCGGCACGGTGGCGGAGGATTTCGCCTTCAACGACCGGGTGGCGGAGGTGTTCGACGACATGCTCAACCGTTCGGTCCCCTATTACCGCACGGTGATCGACGGCATGGCGCAGCTTGTGGCCTGCCATCTCTCCGCCGACGCCACGGTCTGCGACCTGGGCTGCTCGACCGGCACCACCTTGATTGAACTGGCCCGGCGGCTGCCGGAACTGCAGCTGCGCTATGTCGGCATCGACAACGCGCCGGCCATGCTCGCCAAAGCGCGGCGCAAAAGCGCCATGTTCAGCAAAAGCGAGGTGTTGCGCTTCGTCGAGGCCGACATCACCACCTGTCCCCTGCCCCGAGCCGAGGCCATCGTCTGCAATTACACCCTTCAGTTCCTCCGGCCGCTGACCCGGCAACCCTTTGTCCGGCGGATATACGAGGCGCTGCCCGCGGGCGGCGTCCTTTTTCTGGGTGAAAAAACCATCTCCCATTCCGGCCGGCTCAACCGCGACTTCATCGACATCTACCACGCCTTCAAAAAGCAGCAGGGGTATTCGGAACTGGAAATCGCGGCCAAACGGGAAGCCTTGGAAAATGTCCTGATCCCCTTTTCCCTGGAGGAGAACGTCGCGCTGCTGCGGCAAGCAGGATTTGCAGAAATCGAGCCATTTTTCAGGTGGTTCAACTTTACGGCCATCGTTGCCCTCAAGCGTTGAACCATGGATCTGATCCAGGCATTCCCCCAGGCCGACGGCGCCCGGCTCGAAACGGTGTTGGCCGAAAAAGCCGCCTGGGTCAATCAAGACAAAAAAGGCTTTCTCCGCTACCGGAACCTGCTGGCGGAGGTCAGCCATCTCCGGGCCTCCTCCTGCGATTTTTCCGGCGATGCGGTCCGCATCGGCACGACCGATGACCTGAGCCCGGACCAACAGCTTCAGGTCCATCGGGTCTTGCGCGGTTTCATGCCCTGGCGCAAGGGCCCCTTCTCGGTCTTTGGTATCGATATCGACGCCGAATGGCGCAGCGAGCGGAAGTGGAACCGCATCCTCCCCGAACTCCCGGACCTGGCGGGCAAGACCGTGGCCGACGTCGGCTGCAACAACGGGTATTACATGTTCCGCATGGCCCATCACCGGCCGGCGCTGGTGCTCGGATTCGAACCCTATGTCCAGCACTATTACGCCTTCAACGCCCTCAACGCCTTTGCCGGCCAGCGGCATCTCCGGGTGGAGCTGCTGGGGATCGAGCACCTGCCCCTTTTTCCCGCCTGCTTCGATGTCATTTTCTGTCTGGGCATCCTGTACCATCGGCCTTCGCCACTGGACGCCCTGCGCGACCTGCACGCCGCGCTCAAACCGGGCGGTTGGCTGATTGTCGAGTCCCAAGCCATCCCGGGCGAGGAACCGATGGCGCTCTTTCCCCGCACGACCTACGCCAAGGTTCCGGGCACCTGGTTCGTGCCCACCGGGGCCTGCCTGTTCAACTGGATCGCCCGCACCGGCTTCCGGGAGGTCCGCCTGTTCTGCGACCATTTCATGAGCAGCGCCGAACAACGCCGAACCGCCTGGATGGACTTCGAATCCTACGAAGATTTCATTGACAAGGACAATCACCAGCTTACTGTTGAGGGGTATCCGGCGCCCCGCCGGGTGTTCCTCAAGGCGACCAAGTAGCCGTAAAATTTAAATTTATCACCGATACCGCATGCGCGGGGCCAAAGCACGCGCCCGCACTGCAACCCCACAACCGAACAAGGAAAAGGACATGAACGCACAAGACTGCACGCTGTACCACGGAGGATTGAAAGGGGCGGAAACCCTGTTTGGCGAGAATGCCGAAAAATATGGCATCCAGGAGGTGATTTTCACCTTCGAAGGCCACCGTCTCAACCGCGACCGCAACTCCGTGGTCCTGACCGAGGAAGAACTGCAGCGGGGCGACATCAGCATGGAACTGGCATCGCGGATGATGAACCGAACCTATTACGAAACCGAGAAAATCCGTCGGGTGCTGCAGACGATCTTCCACATGGTCAATAAAGGACACCAGGTCTTCGTGGTCGGTACCATCCTGGAGGACAACTCGGTGAAAGGCGGCACCGGCTGGGCGGTGGAGCTGGCCAAGCTGTTCAACCGGCCGCTGCATGTCTACGACCAGCTCCGTCGGCAGTGGTTCACCTGGAAGGAAGGGGCATGGCTGGAAGACAGCCCCAAAATCTGCTACAACACCTTTGTCGGCTCGGGCACCCGCTACCTCAGCGACGACGGCATTGCCGCCATCAACCAACTCTTTGCCGACAGCTTTACCCAGCAGTAAGCCGCTTCCCGTTTGCGCGGCTCCCCACCAAAAAAAATTCCCGGTTTGCCGCCCTCCAGCGGTGGACCGGGAATAGAGTTTTTCTCCTATCCGCGCTATTTGCCGATACAGAACCGGCTGAAGACCGCATCCAAGACCTCGTCCGGGGTTGTCAGCCCGGTGATGTCGCCCAGATCGTCGAGCGCCGATTGCACCTCGACCGCCAGCAGATCGACCGGGGCGCCTTCCTCCATGGCACGGTAAAACCGGCGGCAGGCCTCCACCGTCCGCACCAGCACCGCCCGGTGCCTGGTATTGGGGGCGCAGGCAATCTGGTCGGTGAACTCGCTTCCGGCCGCGATGGTTTGGTAAATCGCCTCCTGCAGCGCCTCGATCCCTTCGCCCTGTTGGGCCGAAACCGGTACCGCCACGGTGTCGGCAAAGGTGCCAGCCAGGGCGGCGACCTGCTCATCGCTTGCCAGGTCGCATTTGTTGAGCACCACCAGATGCGGCTTGTGCCGGACACTCCCATGCAATTCGTGGTCGCGCGGGACCATCCCGGTCTGGGCATCCACCACCAACAATACCAGATCCGCCTCGGCCAGTTTGCGGCGGGCCCGTTCGATGCCGAGCGCCTCCACCGGATCCTCGTGCCGGCGGATGCCGGCGGTATCGACCAGGTGTACCGGGATACCGCGGATATCGATGTGTTCCTCCACCGTGTCCCGGGTGGTCCCCGGGACCGGGGTGACCAGGGCTCGTTCCTCTCGCAGCAGGGCATTGAGCAGGCTGGACTTGCCGACGTTCGGCCGGCCGGCGATGACCACCTTGACGCCCTCGCGCACGATCTTGCCCTGCTCCGCCAAAGCAATCAGGCGTTCCAGAGGGGCGATCACTTCCGGATGCAGCCGGGCGGCGATCTGACCGGCATCGAAAATCTCGACATCGTCGTCGGGAAAATCGATGGCGACCTCCAGCAAGGCAAGGTATTCGATCAAGTGCTGCCGAACGGCCTCGAACCGGTCGAAAAGCTGTCCCTGAAGCTGATTGACCGCCAATCGAGCGCCGGCTTCGGTCTGGGCCTGCAGCAGGTCGATCACCGCCTCGGCCCGGGTCAGGTCGATCCGGCCGGCTAGAAAAGCCCGCTTGGTGAACTCGCCCGGCTCCGCAAGCCGGCATCCCCAGGCGACCAGCATGCGGAGGATGCTGTGCAGAACGAGGTAGGATCCGTGGCAGTGCAACTCGACCACGTCTTCCCGAGTGTAGGTTTGCGGCCCGCGCATGTAGACCGCCAGAGCCTCGTCAAGCGTTTGGCCGTGGCGGTCGACGATGGTGCCGTAGTAGAGGGTGTGGCTGGTGAAATGGGTGCGAGGGGTGCGGGGCACGAAGACCTTGCCGAGCAGCGACAGGGCCTCCGGACCTGAAATTCGGATAATGCCGATGCCGCCGGTGCCCGGTGCCGTGGCAATGGCGGCAATGGTCTCAGTCGCCGGATGGGCGGCCACCCTGCCCTCCCCGCCTCTTTTTCGGCGCCGAGCGGCGGCCTTTGCCGGGTTTGTAGATCAGAACCTTTTTGAACAGTCCCTCGCCGACCGAACGACTGCGGACCCCTTTGTCTTCCTGGAGCACCATGTGCACCACTCGCCGCTCCGAGGGATTGAGCGCTGGAATGGCCTGGGTCTTGCCGTCCGTCTTGACCTGGGCGGCCAGCTCCACTGCCCGCAGCTTCAGCTCCTCGGTGCGCCGTTCGCGGAAATCCCCGGCGTTGAGGGAGAGCATGATTTTATCGGGCAGATGCTTGGCCACCATCTTGCGCAGCAGATATTGCAGACTGTCCAGTGTCCGCCCCTCGGGGCCGACAATGTGGGCCTCGTGCGGACCGGTGATGGTGCAGTGGACGGTGTTGTCGGCAAACGCCACCCGCACCTCAGAGGGCAGACCCATCAGGGTCAGCAGCTGGTGGAGATCGGCCTGAATGGCGGCCAGACTCTCTTCGGAGGGCGGTTCGATCGGGGTTTCCTCCTCGAAATCCTCCGGCTCGCCGTCCTGCTCGTCGTCCTCATCGCGCTGCTCCGGCCCGGCGGGCGCAATTGCAGGCGTTTGCACAAGGGGACGATCCCCATCGTCGGTGCCACTTACGGCCGTCGCCGCTGCAACACCACTTGCCGCCGCAGCCGTGCCATCCGGCGCATCCGTTGCGGTCTGCCCGATCACGGCCGGCTTCTCCGTCGGTACGGGTTTTGGAGCCGGCTTCTCCGGCGGAGCAGCTTTGGTCTCGATCTCCTCGATCAGCGAGACCGCCTTGCGCTGTACCCGGATGTGGGCTTTTTTCTTGCAGAGGCCGAAAATACCGGCTGATCCGGTTTCCAGCACCTCTATATCCAGGTCCTCTCGAGACGCCTCCAGGGTTTTGCAGGCCCGCTCGATGACCTCGGCTATATCCTTTCCATAAAAATCTTGACCTTTCGCCATGATACTCCTTTTCCCCATCCGCGTTCAGGCCTTATTCTGCCGATTGATGAGATACTGCTGCAGCATTGAAAGCAAGTTGTTGACGAACCAGTACAGCACCAAGCCCGATGCGAAATTGATGAACATGACGGTGAACACGATCGGCAAAAATTGCATGATGCGCGCCTGGGTGGGATCGGCCGCCGTTGGGGTCATCTTCTGCTGGAAGTACATGGAGGCGCCCATCAGCAAGGTCAGGATGGGGATGCCGTGCAGGTAGGGGATGTCGAACCC
Organism: Desulfobulbus sp.; assembly: GCF_031547805.1. Classification (GTDB taxonomy): domain Bacteria; phylum Desulfobacterota; class Desulfobulbia; order Desulfobulbales; family Desulfobulbaceae; genus Desulfobulbus. The sequence goes on along the minus strand of NZ_JAVBRQ010000021.1, from coordinate 51,001 downwards.
TATCCACAGCCGATCAGGGGCGGACAGGTCGTTGATCCACAGCATGAAGGGGGCGTGCCGCAATTCAATGGCCGCCATCAGCACGCGGTACAGGGCAAAGAAAAAGGGAATTTGAATCAGCATCGGTAGGCAGCCGCCTATCGGATTGACCTTGTATGTTTTGTACAAGGTCATGATTTCCTGGTTCATCTGGGCCGGATCACCCTTGTACCGTTCGCGGATCTTGGCGATCTTGGGCTGAAGTTTCTGCATGTTTTTCATGGACTTCATCCCTTTCTGGGTGATCGGCCAGAAAAGCAGCTTGATCAGCACGGTCAGCAAGATGATGGCGACGCCATAGTTTCCGGTGAACGCGTGGAAGAAATTCAGCAGCCACAGCATCGGCTTACCAAGGACGTCAAACCACCCGTAATCCACCGACTTGGCCAGGTCGTTCCCGGCCGCCTCGAGTATGTTCAGCTTGGCGGGCCCGAAGTAGAGGCTGTAGGCAAAGGTCTTGGCTTCATGGGCGCCAATCCCCAGGATACCTTCGGAAATCACGGTCCGCGCCTGTTTCTCCGACCCTTGCTGAGTCACGGTCACCGCGTTGCCGCTGGTTGGCACCACCGCGGTCATGAAATAATTGTCGATAAACCCTGCCCAGCTGATCTTGCCCTGGAGCACCACCGGCCCCTCGGTCAGGCTTTTCAACTTGGTTTCCACCAGCTTGCCGTTGGCATAGGCAGCGGGCCCGTGAAAGAGGAATTCGCTGTTGCCGGCGGCATGGGCGAAGGGCTCGTTGGTCAACGTCAAGGCCGGCGAGACTTGCAAGGCCTTGTCGGTGGTGTTCTGCACCTTGTATTCGACCTTGACGAGATAGCTGTCGCCCTTGAAAGTCAGGGTGCGGACCACGGTGAAGCCTTCGGCCAGGGTGGCGGTCATGGTCAGCTGGGCCGTCTCGTTTTCCTTGTCGATGGTGACCGCGGTTTTGTCCGCCTTGAACACGGGCAGGTTGGCGCCAGCGCCGTTGTCGAGGGAAAACAACACGGGCAGGCTGCCTGGACCGTGGTCGAACAGGAGTTCCATCGGGCCGGAATCCTTGTCCATCGTGTTGAGGTAGTCTTTCAGGACAAAACTCCTGAAGCCGCCTCCCTGTTCATTGATGACCACCGCATACAAGGGGGTATTGACCGTGATATCTCGTGCCTTCGGATCGACGGGTACGGTTTGTTGCGCCGCGGCGGCCGGCCCGGCCGGGGCTTGCTGCACCTGGGCCTGGACCGGCTGGCCGGCGGTTGCCGGTGTCGCCTGCTGCCCTTGCGGACCGGCGGGCGCTTGCTGGGGAGGCGCGGTCGGAAAAAGGTACTGAAAGCCGATCAGAATGAACAGCGAGAGGACGACGGCCAAAAAAGCTCTATTGAGATCCATGAAAATACCTTTGCGACCCTCTGCGGCAATGGCAGGGGTGTTGATGGGAGGAAAACGAAGCGCTGCGGCGGCTCATCGGACCGGATCATAGCCGCCCCGGGAAAAGGGATGGCAGCGCGCTATGCGCCAAAGTGCCAACAATGTCCCCCGGACGGCACCGTATTTGGCGACGGCCTCGATCGCATATTGGGAACAGGTGGGCACGAAACGGCAGGTTGGGGGAAAAAGCGGGGAGACGAGGTATTGGTACCCTCTGAACAACGCGATCAGGCATCGGCCAGGCAGCGTCCACCATCGATACCGCCAAGCCGGCTTCCCGGAGGGACGATCGTGAGATTGCCTGGTTTCCGGCATCGCCATGTACCTGGTCAGGCCCCGATGAGGCGAACAACACTGGTATGCATGTCCAGCAGGCTGTCGATGGCGAATTCAGGGCGGACGGTGAAAACAATGTCAGCCGACGGCGGGAACTGGTCGCGGTGCAGGCGAAAAACCTCCCTGATCAACCGCTTGATCCGGTTGCGCCGAACCGCATTGCCGGCCTTGCGCTGCACACTGATGCCCAAGCGATTGAACTCAAGGGCATTGGCCAGAAAAATCAGACCATACCCATCTCCCCTCAACCGCCGGCCGGATTTGTAGACGCGCTGGAAATCCCCGGTTGTTCGCAGCAGATGCTGTTTCGGAAGCGTGCGGCGATCCAAGCGATCAAGGCGCCAGTTGCTTGCGGCCTTTTGCCCGTCTTCTCTTGATGACCGCCTGGCCGGTACGGGTTTTCATGCGCACCAGAAATCCGTGGGTGCGGGCGCGTTTGGTGGTGCTGGGTTGAAACGTCCTTTTGCTCATAATCCGATTCCTTTCTGGCAGACAATCTGTTTAATAGAGGCGGAAAAGTCCCCTTGCTCATTTGTACTTTCTTGTGCCGCCCTGCTTGCAGACAGTGTAAATGCAGCAGCGGTCTTCGGCACCACGGTTCCGAAAACAGCCATGGGTGCTTCTGCAAAAAAGAACTATCATAATCATAGAGCTCAAGATCTGTCAAATTATTTCACCCCGGACAAGGTGGTCCATGTCTCTTCACCGATACCAGGACATCGACTGGAGCCGCCTCTGGCAACAGGCGCAGGCGGAGCGTTCCTGGCAGCCCAAGGGCGTTGCCGACTGGGACGAACGGGCCGCATCCTTTGCCCGGCGCACCGGCCAGTCGGCCTATGCCGATGCCTTCCTCGCCCTGCTCAAACCAGAACCGGACTGGTCCGTGCTCGATGTCGGCAGCGGCCCCGGTACCTTGGCCCTGCCCTTGGCGGCCAAGGTGCGGACGGTCACCTGCATCGATTTCTCGCCCAAGATGCTCGCCATCCTGGCCGACCGGGCGGAGCGAAACCGGCTGGACAACATCGCCACCCTGCCCCTCTCCTGGGACGACGACTGGCGCGCCTGTGGCCTGCTCTCCCACGATCTGGTCATTGCTTCGCGCTCGCTCGCCGTGGCCGATCTTGGCGCCGCCCTCCGCCGCCTCAACGAATTTGCCGCGCACCGGGTGGCGGTGACCGACCGGGTTGGCGCCGGCCCGCACGATCCCGACGCCTTTGCTGCGGTCGGACGCCCCCTGCACCCCGGGCCGGATTACATCTTCACCGTCAATATCCTCTATGAAATGGGCTGTCTGGCCACCGTCGATTTCATCCGGCTGGAAGAAACCGCCCGCTACCGCAACCTCGAACAGGCCCTTGCCCGCTACCATTGGATGCTTCCGGAGCTGGACACCCGCGAAACCAAGCGGCTGCAGGCCTATATTCGCTCCATCGCGAGGAATTGCGACGACGGCTCCATCGCGCTTCATCCCCGCCATGTTCCCACCTGGGCCTATATCACCTGGCACCCCGATCGGAAGCGGAGTTGACCCGTCTCGGAGGACGTCCCGGCCAGGATGCTTGCAAATGAAAGACAATGCCGTATAATAGCCCACTTTCCGAGGGACGGCGGGCGCAATCCTACGCAGCCCGCCGCGATTTGCCCTTATTTACCGGTAGTTTTCCCGCTGCTACGGATTTACAGCCATGACTGACTTCGACATCGCCGTCATCGGCGCGGGCCACGCCGGGTGCGAGGCGGCGCTGGCCGCGGCCCGTATGGGCTGCCGCACTTTGGTGTGCGTCATCAATGCCGACACCATCGGAGCCATGTCCTGCAATCCCGCCATCGGTGGCCTGGCCAAGGGGCACCTGGTCAAGGAAATCGACGCCCTTGGCGGCGAAATGGCCAAAAACATCGATGCCACCGGCATCCAGTTCCGGCGGCTCAACACCAGCAAAGGGCCGGCTGTCCGCTCCTCCAGGGCCCAGGCCGACCGGCTGCTCTACCGCCTGCGGATGAAGCAGGTGCTGGAAAATCAGCCCAACCTGGCCATCCGCCAGGCAGTGGTCGACGAAATCCTGGTCGAAGACGACCAGGTGGTCGGAGTACGAACCTCGCTGGACGAACGAATCCGAGTCAAGGCGGTGGTGGTTGCCACCGGCACCTTTCTCAACGGCCTGATTCATATCGGCCTGAAACAATTTCCCGCCGGCCGGATGGGGGACGCGCCCTCGACCAAGCTGGCCCAATGGTTTGTCGCCGCCGGCTTTGCCATGGGCCGGATGAAAACCGGCACCACCCCCCGGCTCGACGGCAACACCATCGACTATTCCCGGCTGGAGGCTCAGTACACCGACGAAACCCCGTCCCTTTTTTCCTTTGCCTCGGGCGGAGCGCCGCCCCTGCCCCAGCGCCCCTGCCACATCACTTACACCAACGAACGCACCCACGAAATCATCCGCGCCTCCATCGACCAGTCGCCCATGTACGCCGGCATCATCGAAGGGGTGGGCGCGCGCTATTGCCCGTCGATCGAGGACAAGGTGATGCGGTTTCCGGAAAAGCCGCGCCATCAGATCTTCCTTGAGCCCGAAGGCCTGGACACCGTCGAAGTCTACCCCAACGGCATCCCCACCAGCCTGCCGCTGGCCACCCAGGTCGCCCTGGTCCACTCCATTTCCGGCCTGGAACAGGCTCGGATCATCCGCCCCGGCTACGCCATTGAGTACGACCATGTCGATCCGCGGGAACTGAAACCGTCGCTGGAAACAAAACGCATCGCCGGTCTTTTTCTGGCCGGGCAGATCAACGGTACCTCGGGCTACGAGGAGGCCGCCGGCCAGGGGCTGATGGCCGCGATCAACGCCGTTTGCCGGGTGCGGGGCGAAGCGCCGGTCGTGCTCGACCGCTCGCAGGCGTATCTCGGGGTTTTGATCGACGATCTCGTGACCCTGGGCACCAAGGAGCCCTATCGACTGTTCACCTCGCGGGCGGAATACCGCCTGCTGCTGCGGGAAGACAATGCCGACATGCGGCTGTGTGCGATCGGTCATCGGATCGGGCTGCTCAGCGAATCCGCCTGGGAGGCGTTTCAGCGCAAAAAGGCCTGCATCGAGGAGACGGTGCGCCTACTGCACGAAACCCGGATCAAGCCGCAAAGCACGGTGAACGACTTCCTTGTCAGGCACGATTCCCAGGCCATTACCCAGGCCGTGACCTTGGCTGACATTCTGCGCCGGCCCGAGATCCGGTTGCACCAGCTCACGGAATTAATCGACGCAGTGGTCCCCGAGCGGCCACTGCCCGCCCAGGCCGCCGCCTTGAGCGACGAGATCGAACTGCAGGTGAAATACGAGGGGTACATCCGCAGGCAGGAGGAGCAGATCGTGCGTTTCAAAAAGCTCGAACGCATCGAATTGCCGCCGGATTTGGTCTACAGAGGCTTGCCCGGTCTCTCCAATGAAGTGGTGGAAAAACTGACCAAGGTACAGCCCCGCTCGCTGGGGCAGGCCTCCCGGATATCCGGCGTCACTCCGGCGGCCCTTTCCGTTCTCCAGGTCCATCTCAAACGCCTGGGCATTCTTTAACCGTCACGGGCAGGACACGACATGCTTGCGTATCCCACCATCGATCCGGTACTGCTTTCCGTGGGGCCGATCCAACTCCGCTGGTACGGCCTGATGTATGTCATCGGCTTTGCCGCCGCCTATCTGCTGGTCCTGTACCAGGCCAAGCTGTTTCACTGGCAGCAGATGCGCGACCGGCTCGACGACCTCCATTTATTTCTGATCCTGGGGGTGGTACTCGGCGGCCGCCTCGGCTATGTCCTGTTTTACAATCCGGCCTATTATCTTGCCCACCCCCTCGACATACCGGCCATTTGGACAGGGGGCATGTCGTTTCACGGTGGTTGCCTGGGGGCGCTCCTGGCCGGCTATCTCTTCTGCCGCCGCACGGGACTCGACTTCTGGAAGGCTGCGGATCTCTTCATCGTCTCCGCGCCCATCGGCCTGTTCTTCGGTCGTCTGGGCAACTTCATCAATGGAGAACTTTTCGGGCGGATCACCGTGGTCCCCTGGGGCATGGTCTTCCCCGAAGGCGGTCCCTTGCCCCGGCACCCTTCGCAACTCTATGAGGCCCTGCTCGAGGGGGTGGTCCTTTTCATAGTTCTCTGGGCCGTCAAAGCCAAGCCATGGCAACCGGCATCCACCAGCCGTTGGCCGCATGGAACCTTGTTGGCGCTTTTTCTCGGCCTGTACGGCTGCTTCCGTTTTTTGGTCGAATTTGTCCGCGAGCCGGACCCCCAAATCGGGCTGATCGGCTCGACCTTCTCCATGGGCCAGCTGCTCTGCCTGGCCATGATCGTCGCGGCGCCCCTACTGTGGCGATGGCTCCATCAAAGGGCAACCCAAGACCGGCCGCGCTGAGCCCGCTTTACCGGCCCGGTTTCCCAGGAATTAACTCACTGAATTTTCCGGGACAATTCCCTTCCCGGCCGAAATTTGACGACCCGGCGGGGAGGAATGGGCACGGTTTCTCCGGTTTGCGGATTTCTGCCGGTCCGAGGCGCCCGCTCCACGATGGTGAAGGTGCCGAACCCGGTCAGGGTGACGCGTTTTCCTTCCTTGATGGCTGCGAACAGGGTGGTCAGCATGCCGTCCAGGCTCTGGGCAGCCGCTTTTTTGCTGATGTTGGCAGACACCGCGATGGATGCGATGAGATCGTTTTTGTTCATGGACTCTTCCCACTTCGTGTCGTTAGCGCTCAGGCCGCGTCCCTCATTTGGTCCGACCGTTTCCAGAAGCCGTACTTAAGCCCAGCCAACAAAAAAAACAATTGTAAGAAATACCTAACGAATGTTAGGTAAAAATGCTTATATTTGAAACAATATACAAAGAAAACAGTACGCTAAATGAAATAAGAATAGCAAAGAAAAGAGAAAAATTATGGTTTATCGTCTGGGAGCAGCATGCCGCTGCTGGCCACATGATTGACGAGATCGACCGTCTTTTTCATCTTAAATTTTTTCAGCAGGCTTGCCCGATGATGATCGATGGTGCGGGGGCTGATGCCCAGGCGCTCGCCGATTGCTCGGCTCGAGCATCCCTGCACCACCAGGCGCAGCACCTCTTTTTCCCGATCGCTCAAGCAGAAACAAGGCGTCTTGGCATCGCCGCGGAAATTGGCGATCACTTCGTCGGTGACCTCCGGCGCAAGCTGCGAGGAGACATAGGGCCGGCCTTCGCGGATGGTGCCGATGGCGATGAGCAATTCACTTTCGGAGTCGTCCTTGAGCAGGTAGCCATGGGCACCGGCGGTCATGGCTTGGTAAAAATGATAGCTGCCGGAATGCATGGTTAAAATCAGAACAGCCATTTCCGGATACTGGTCGCGTATTCTTCGCAAGGCCTCAATGCCGTTGAGCTGCGGCATGGTAATATCCAGAATCACCATATCCGGGCGATGCAACTGCAGTTTTTCCAACAGTTCGCTGCCGTTGTCCGCTTCCGCCACAATGCAGAGGGACGGACAGGTACGGATGAGGCTTTTCAGCCCCTGGCGTATGAGGCAATGATCGTCGGCGATGGCGATGCGATATTGGTTCATGGCAGAAGCCGTCAGCGAAAAAGTATACTCACCGGACAATGATCCGAACCGGCGACCTCTTCATGAATGGCGGCGTCGACGACACGGGCGTCGCTGGCCCGGTCGACGATGAAATAGTCGATTCTCCAGCCGATGTTCTTTGCCCTGGCATTGAAGCGATAGCTCCACCAGGTGTACCGCTCCGGTGAGGCGTCGAATTTCCTGAAGGTATCGATGTAGCCGTTCGCGGTTATGAGATCCATCCAGGCTCGTTCCTGGTGGGAAAAACCGGGATTGTTGACGTTGGCCTTGGGATTGGCCAGATCGATCTCCTCGTGGGCCACGTTCAGGTCGCCGCAGAGCACGAGCGATTTGGATTGGGCAAGACGGTCCATGTAGGCCAACAGGGCCTGGTTGAAATCCTGCTTGAAGGTCAGCCGTTTCAATTCAGGCTGGGCGTTGGGCGAATAGACGTTGACGAAATAAAAGTCGCTGAATTCGAGGGTGAGCACCCGCCCCTCGTCATCGAACCTGGGCTCGTCGAGTCCGTACCGTACCTGAAGCGGGGCGGTCTTGCACAGCACGGCCGTGCCGGCATATCCCTTCTTTTTCGCCGGATTCCAGAACGCATGGTAGCCATCGATGTGCTGCAGCGATGGCGGCAGTTGCTCCGGCTGGGCCTTGATTTCCTGGAGGGCCAGGATATCGGCATCGAAGTCGCGTAACACGTCCAGTAGGCCGTTTTTCAAGGCCGCCCGTACCCCGTTGACATTCCAGGAAATGAATTTTTGTCCCTTTGTTTGCGGCATGTCCGTCCTCTTGTTGGTCGTCTTGAGCTTGCGCGGCGTCACGCCGATGCGCGGGCACCAACAGGCGATCGCGCAACAATCGCAATGGGGCCGCACCGGGGTGCATGTCCCCTGACCAAAGGCAACTAGAATGGAATTCACTTCAGCCCATGAAGGCTCCGGCAGGATATTTTGCAGGGCCATCTCGGTCTGCAAGGGGGTCTCGGTCTTGACCACCCCCCAGATGTTCATGATGCGATGCACGTGGGTATCCACGCAGATGGCCGGTTTGGCGAAGGCCACCGCCAACACCAGATTGGCCGTTTTGCGTCCGACCCCGGGTAAGGCGAGCAGGGAATCGATATTCTGGGGAACGGTGCCGTCGAACCGCTCTTGCAAGACCGCCGGCAACTGTCGGAGAAATCGCGCTTTGTTGCGATAAAATCCCACCGGATAAATGAGCCGCTCCAATTCCTCGGTTGTCAGGCGGCCCAACTCATCGACCGTACCGGCCTGGGCAAACAGCCGGCGGGCGGCGGCGGCGGTCACCTCGTCCTTGGTCCGTGCCGAAAGTAGTGTTGCCACCAAAATCTTGAAGGGATCGTTGGTTTGCGCCGCGATCAAATCGACCACGGGAACCTGATACGCCTGCACCTCTTTTTTGAGCAGGAGCAGGACATCATGCAAAGGAAATGTCATGCGTTGCACCGAATCAACGCCGGTTACGGCGGGGAAAGAACAATTACGATCCGGTCAACCTAGCATAGATGCGGCGGATGAGGCAACCCGAACAAATGATTTCCGGGAAACAAACGATACAAGCGAAAAAGAAAACCAGCACTTTGCGGCTGGTTCGAGGGTGGAAAAAGCGATCGAGCCAGAAAGGGCTCATGCAAAAGCAAGGGGGCGAGGACGTTGGTGAAGCAATCGGGCTCTTCGCTCATTTGCCTTGGCAGTGCTCACAACACGGTCACCTCGCCGGTGGCCAGATTATAGTAGGCGGCGACAACGACCACTTTGCCTTCATTCACCAGATCGGCGATAATGGGTTCTGATTCGGCAATTTTTCTGGCTGTGGCCCGTGCCAATTCCATGGCGGCGTTATCCGGCCAATGCCCTTCATGGCCTTTGGTTCTCTTCAGTGCCGCATCAATCGACGGGGTAAGACTGGCGATGTGCCCCTCCAACTTGACCCCCTGCGCCACCGCATTGACCGCGCCGCAGGAAGAATGGCCCAACACCATGACCAGAGGAGTATAGAGATGGGCAACCGCGTATTCGATGCTACCCAGGATGTGATCGTTGATGATATTGCCTGCAACGCGCAGGATAAACAAATCCCCCAACCCCTGGTCAAAGACATCAACCGGTGGGACCCGCGAGTCGGCGCAGGCAAGCACCACCGCTATCGGGTCTTGCCCACCGACAAGCCCCCTGCGCGATTCTTCGCAGTGATTGGGATGTTGGAGATTGCCCTTGACGAACCGTTCATTTCCCGCCAACAGGACTTGAAGCGCCTCTTGTCCCGTCATCTTTCTTTTCGCTGTTCGCATTCCTTTCCTTGGTCTGTACCGTTGTTGCATTGTTGAACAAAACTAAAGGCCAAGCGGGTCAGCCACCCTTTCCGCGCGGAAAAGGCCCAACAGCATATCAACTGGATAATGCTTCAGCTACAGAAAAAATGATAAGGAGAAAAAACCCTCCTTCAGCGTGGCACGGCGATATCCGCACACGCTACTTTTCCCCGTAATAATAATCCTTCTGGTATTCGTAATAGCCAAACACCCGATAATCGAGCATGGTGGCGCGGTAGGCATTGAAAACCACACCTAAAATCTTGTCGCGGCCAATGGCGTCGGCCAGAGCTTTCACGTATTCGCGACGGGAGGCGCCGGAACGAACCACCAGTACCACGCCGTCGACGTGCTGCGCCAGCACCGAGGTCTCACTGGCGGCATGCAGCGGCGGGCTGTCCAGAAGAACGATGCGGTCATCGTAGCGCTGGGCCAATTCGTCGACCAGCCTGCTCATTGCCGCCGAACCGAGCAATTCGGCAGGATTGACGGAACGAGGACCGGAAAGCAGCAGCGAAAGTTTCTCGACGCCTGACGGGAGCAGCAGGTCGGGTATGGGCTTGCGGTGGCAGAGATAGTCGGACAGTCCCGCCACGTTGCTCTGGCCAAAAAGGCTGTGCTGCATCGGTTTGCGTAGGTCGCAATCCACCAGCAGGCAGTAATTATCCACACCCTGCGCAAGGGATATCCCCAAATTGGCGCAAATAAAACTTTTCCCTTCGCCCGGGGAAGCGCTGGTCACCAGAATGGTCCGCGGAATCTTTCCCGAGGAAGGAAACAGGATGCGGGTACGCAAGGCGCGGATGCTTTCCGCCACCGGACCGGTGTTCGAGGTGGCAAGCACCAGGCGATCGTCCCATCGCCCGAGATGCAATTGCTCGGCAGCATCGACTGGGCTGGCTGGCGACGTGGCGGGTTCGGCCGGTTCAGGTTTCCGAGACTCGGGGTTGCTGGGGGCGAGGATGGGCGCATCCGATACCCGAACCTCCTCCGCTTCCACGACCATTGCCTCATCAGCCCGCTTCAATGCCTTGAATACTTTTCCCACAAGACCCTCCAACTGCCCTTAAAAACGAAGATACTGCAACAACGACTCGGGCAGCATCCTGCCCAGCGGAGAAATACCCCGGGTGGCCGGCAGCATTTCCAACACCACGAGAAGCATCAGAACCACAACGGCGACCCCGCCGCACACCCCGAGCAGGCGTGCCCTGTCGGGTTCGGCTTGGCTGGCGACGGGCAAGGGGTTCTCCTCGCCGGGAAAATGGAGATCCTCCACACTCTCCCGGACTAGATCCGCGTTGATCGCCGGTTTACTTTCTGCAAACCCGGACAGCAGGGCATGATCGCAGATAATATTGATCAACCGGGGGGTCCCGTGGCTGACCTGATGGATCTCGACAATGGCATCGTCGGAAAAAATATTGAGGTGCCGAGCCCCGGCATGTCGCAAGCGAAACAGGATATATTGCCGGGTTTCCTCAAGGGTGAACCGGTTGAGATGAAAACGGATACCGATGCGCTGGCGCAGGGGCAGCAGTCGGTCGTCGCTCATGCGTTCGTTGAGTTCCGGCTGACCCACCAAAAAGATCGACAGCACATCCTGTCCCTTTTCCTCCAGATTGGAAAGCAGGCGAATCTCTTCCAGAAGATCGACCGGGAGGACATGGGCTTCGTCGAAAATCAGCAACACCCGCTCATTTTTCTTGTAACACTTCTTGAGCAGGTTGCCGAATTCGATCAGGAACATGGCTTTGTTGCCATCCCACTGCAATCCAAGCTGCTTGGCTATGTAGGAAAAGAACTCGTCGCGCCGGAGGATCGGGTTGTTGAGATGGCAAAGATGGACATCATGCTCCAGCGAACTCACCAAGGCCTGCAGAAGCGTGGTCTTGCCCGAACCGACGTCGGCCGTCAGCACCAGGAAACATTTCTTACTGAGAATCCCGTATTTGAGGATGGCCAACCCTTCCTGATGGGTCTCGCTCATGAAGACCAAGGAGGGATCGGGCGTCAGGGCGAATGGTTTTTTGGACAGGCCGTAGTACTTGGTATACATGCTTAATCGTTTGCAATAACCGGGAAGAGTTTCAGACGATGATCATGCCCCTGATCCACATGAATGCAATGGCCGCCACCAGCAGGGCCGCATAACTGGATATCAGGGCAAGGCTTATCCGAAAAACAATCCGATCCTTTTTGGTTTCGGTATCTTTTTCGATAAACGGTATGGAGCAGATGACCGGCACGCCGATATATTCCTCAAGCTCACCGATATTCTTAAATGAGGTGTCGGCAAAGTCGACCAACAGGACATACCCGAGACTTAAACCCAAGCCCGCCGCCACGGCGGCAAGCAGAATTCTCAGGAAATTAGGTTTGAACGGTTTTTCAGGCGCGCGCGCGGGGTCGACAATCTTGAACTTGCTCCCTTTTTGATTTCGCTCGAGGTTTTCCCCGGATTGCGCCTGGAGATTCTGGGCGACCAGCTGATCGTAGTGACGACGCAATTCGCTGTAATCCCTGGTAAAACTAGCCCATTCCGCTTCACGGGTGGGCACCGCCTCTATCCATTTCTGGTACTGGGCGATTTGCGGAGGAATTTTCGCCTGTTCATCGCGCAATTGCTGAATATTGATATCCAGCTGTTTCAGTTGGACCTGGGTTCTGCTGTCTTCCAGACCTGCGGCTTGCGATGCTCTCGCGCCGGCCGATGCGTTCTGCTTGCCGCTTGATCCTCCCTTGGCTCTCTTTGCCTCCAATTGCTGGATCTGCTGCTTAACCCGCCGTACCTCCGGGTGATTCTCCGTGTATTTTCCCTGCAATTCCTCCAGATAGCCCTGCAGACGCAGCAAACGATCTCCATCGGTTTCCGGTTGGCGCGTGGCGGCACGCGCTTGATCGCCAGTAGCATGTAGGGAGGCGAGGCTGCGCTGCATATTGCCCTGCTCCTGCACCATGGCCCTGGTTCGTTCAAGCTCTTGAATGGAAGTCTGGATATCCTGATTTTGCCGCATGAGGGCCTGAAGCTGGGTAAAATTGCTCTGCCGCTGTTCCGGCATTTCATTGAAATATTTCAGCTTGTAGTCCCGCATCTGCTGTTCTTTCTCGTCCAGCACCTTCTTGGACTGATCCAACTCGCTTTGGGTAAATTTCGAGATCTCAGCTGCGCGCCCCTCGCGGTACTTCATATTTTCCTCGATGAACAACGAGGCCAGAGCGTTGGTGACCTTGGTCACTTTCTGTGGGTCGCCGCCTTGAAAGGACACACTGAAGATATCACCCTTGCCGGAAGGCTGGATGGCGATATTTGTCCGCATCATTTCAATAACATCTTCCAGAGGCAGCTTTTTTCGCGCTTCCTCGTACAAAGAAAAATTGAGGATGACCTTTTCAAGGTTGTTGCGACTGGTTACAAGTTCCCGTAACGTTGCCAAGGATTCCTGCAGCCTGCTCCTTCCTTGTTCCGGATCCATTTTCCCGGGATTGATCTGCTGCTGTTCATAGCTGAGCAAGGCGGTACTCTGGTAGCTCTTGGGAACGACAACGTAGTATCCCAGACCGATGGTTACCCCCAAGAGCAGGCAACTGGTGATGAGCCGCCATCTGGTTAGGACGAGATCGACATATTTTTTGATCAACTGGCGCTGCTGATTGTTCATATTTTTCTACGCGTTTTTTTTCAGCCATCAACCGTTATGTCGACAGCAAACACAACCACCTGCGTGATCGGCGATATTCACGGCTGCCACACTTCGCTCCGTCATCTGCTGGATCAAGTGTGCCATCGGGCGGACACCCTGGTGTTCCTCGGCGACTATGTCGACCGAGGCCCGGATTCCAAGGCGGTGATCTCCACCATTTTGTCGCTGCGTTCCCGGCATCCACGGGTCGTGCCGCTGATGGGAAACCACGATTTTCTGTTCTATCAATATCTCATGGGCGACGACGACGCCCTTTTCCTGCAAGTCGGAGGACGACAGACCCTGGCCAGCTATGGCATTCCGCTCTCGGCAACGCCCGAGCAAAGAACCCGATTGGTCCCCGCCGACCATCTCGCTTTCCTGCGGAGCTTACCTCTTTTCTGGGAGGATCAGCACGCCATTTATGTACATGCCGGCTTGCAGCCCGGCCGCCATCTCAGCCAACAAACCGCTCAATGGTGCCTGTGGGCCCGCGATGCTTTTCTCACCAGTTCCCACGAGTTCGGCAAGCCTATTGTTTTCGGTCACACGGTATTTGCCGAGCCCTATTTTGCGGCGGACAAGATCGGCATCGACACCGGAGCGGTGTATGGCGGGCAGTTGACAGCGCTGTTGCTGCCCGAGCGCGAGGTGGTCAGCGTGCCGCCAGGAGAGACCGCAATCTCCCAGGAATTTATTCATGGTAGTTGAAAGAAAAAAAAAGACAAGGGCAGCTATCTACAATTCCGCAAAAATTAATGGCGTGGTCTGGGCGATGTCGTTGTGCCCCTGCAACAGCATGCACAAGCGATCCACTCCCAAGGCTATCCCGGCCACCTCACCCATCCGGCTCAGGTTGGCGAGCAGTCTTTCCGGCATCTGGGCTGTTTTCCCCTCTTCCTGCATCTGCTCGATTGCCCGTTGAAAGCGCTGCCGCTGCTCCAGCGGGTCGGCCAGTTCGGAAAACCCGTTGGCCAGCTCGACCCCGGCCACGTAGAGTTCGAACCGTTCCGCCACCGCCGGATTGTGGCGGCTCCTGCGGGCGAGCGACCCCAATTCGACGGGGTAATCGTAGAGAAAGACCGGTCGAGTCCGCCCCAGGTTGGGCTCTACCTCGGTGACCAAGATCTCGTCAAAGCGGTCGGCACGCAGGGCGTCCGTGACCGAAACGGCGGCATGGCGCTGAAAAGCCTCGGCGACCGTCAGTCGCTCCCACGGCGGGGCCAAGTCCACTTGGGCATCCTGCCAACGCAGCCGGTCCCCATCCGTGAGGCCGGAAAAACCGGGCACCTTCCGTGCCACCCATCCGATCAGTTCCTCGCATTGCCGCATCAAGTCGAAGTAATCCCATCCCTTGTGATACCATTCGAGCATGGTAAATTCGGCTTGATGCAGCCTGCCGCATTCTTCCTTGCGAAAACAGTGGCAGATCTGAAAAATGCGCTCGCAGCCGCCCGCGAGCAATCGTTTCATGCAGATCTCCGGCGAGGTATGCAAAAAACACTCCTCGCTGGCGAAGGGAATGAGATGAGGTTCAGGGATCAGGACCGGCAGCCGTAACGGAGTATCGACTTCGATATAATCACGCCCAAGAAAAAACGAACGGATGGCCTGCAGCAAATCCGAACGCTGCCGCAGGCCCACGGGGGAGAGCATGCCCGATTATTCTTTCACCCGGGTGATGTAGGAGCCCGTCCTGGTATCGATTTGGATTTTATCACCTTGTTCGACAAAGGGCGGCACCTGGAGCTGAAAGCCGGTCTGCACGGTCACGGGTTTGGTATCCGAACCGGAGGTATCGCCCTTGGCCCAGGGATCGGCCACCGTGACCTCGAGGTTGACAAAGGTGGGCAAGGTGATATCGATGGGTCGGTCGCCGAAAAACAACACCTCCACTTCCATATTGTCGATCAGAAAATTCAGGTTGTCGCCCAACTGTTCCTTGGTCAGGAAAATCTGCTCGTAAGAGGAGGTGTCCATGAAGTGGTACTCGTTGTCCTGGGCGTACAAAAACTGCATTTTCCGCTCTTCGAGGTTCGGCCGGTCGAACTTGTCGTTGGAGCGGTAGGTTTGGGTGAATTGAACCCCGGTGATCATGTTGCGCATCTTGGTTCGGTACAGCGCCTGCCCCTTACCGGGTTTGGAGAAATCGAACTCGGTGACAATATAGGGTTCGCCATCAATTTGAATTTTTAAGCCCTTGCGCAGATCGGATGCTGTATACATACCTTTGTCCTTCACTCTTTATGAATCGATTACTTTTCCTAAAACAGGTTAAATTACAAAATTATCGTTTTTTTCGCAACCGCTTCCTGCGCCAAAAGCAAAACTTATCGCCTTAAACCGGTCTTCTCTTGTGTTCGTCCGGCAATGCCTATAGATTGTCAGCCCATGATGACCATTCCCAGACCGCAGCATAGCCGATGATCCGCGCCGGCGTTCTTTCCGACACCCACCTCAGCCGTCCGGACAGCCTGTTCGTCCGGCAGGTTGCGGCCTGCTTTGCCGATTGCGATGTCATCATCCACGCCGGCGACCTGACCTCGCTTGCGGTTTTGGAGGCCTTTCGCGGCAAGACCGTCCATGCGGTCTGCGGCAACATGTGCGACAGCGGGGTTCGCAGCCGCCTTCCGGAACAGATGCAATTTTCCCTGGGCCCCTTCACCATCGGCCTAACCCACGGCGCCCGGCTGGGAGCGGACCACGAAAACGCGCTCTGGAATCTCTTTCCCGAGGTCGACTGCATAGTCTACGGCCACACGCATCGACCTGTCTGCCAGCGCTACGGCTCGACCCTGTTCCTCAATCCGGGCAGCTTTTGTGCCACTGGGCTCTATGGCGCCCCCGGGTCCTTTGCCCTTCTCGAAGCCGGCGAGGAACTCGCCGCCCGAATCGCCGACGTTACACCGATCCGATGAAGGTGCTGTGGACTCCCTGGAGGATGGAGCACATCCTTGGCACGGCTCCGAAGCCGAGCGGTTGCCTGTTCGAGCCGCCCGGAACCGCGCTCCAGGACAAACCGTACCTCTTGCTTTTCCGCGACGGGCTGACCGTTGTCCTCCTGAATCGGTTTCCCTACGCCAACGGTCATCTGCTCCTGGCGCCCCGGCGGCACCTGGCCGATCTCTCCGACCTCGCGCCGGAAGAAAATTGCCGGCTGATGGCGATGCTCACCACCTGCTGTACCATCCTCAGGCGCCATTTGCATCCCGACGGCATCAACATCGGCCTCAATTTGGGTACCGTGGCCGGAGCCGGTATTGCCGACCATCTGCACTTCCACATCGTGCCCCGTTGGCGGGACGACCACAATTTCATGACCGTCTGCGCCGAAGTCCGCACCATTCCCCAGCACATCGAGCGGACCTTTGACACGCTCGCGCCGGACTTTCGCGCATTGCCGCCCCCTTCAGCTCCATGAACGCCGCGCCGCCCAAAATCACCCCCATGCTCCAGCAGTACCTGGAGATCAAGGAACAGTATCCCGATACCATCCTCTTCTACCGCATGGGCGATTTCTACGAGATGTTCTTCGATGACGCCCTGACCGCGGCCAAGATCCTGGGGATTACCTTGACCTCGCGCAGCGCCAAGGACGAAGCCAACAAGATCCCAATGTGCGGCGTGCCCTTCCACGCCGTGACCGGCTATCTGGGCCGGATGATCAAGGCCGGCTACCGGGTCGCCCTATGCGAGCAGGTCGAGGACCCCAAACAGGCCAAGGGCATTGTCCGCCGGGAAGTCGTGCGGGTGGTCAGTCCGGGCGTCACCACCGACGATCAGTTGCTCGACGCCAAATCGGACTGTTATGTCTGCGCCGCCTCGTTTTCCCGCAAATCGGCCAAGGAGATGCTGGCCGGTCTGGCGGTGGTCGATGTCTCGACCGGCCGTTTTCAGGTCAGCGAGGTCATCTTCGCCCCAAGCGATCCCGCCCCCCTGATCGACGAGTTTACTCGCCTTCGTCCCGCCGAACTGATTCTGCCGCAGTCCGAACTCGAAGAGTGGACCGGGCTCACCGACTTGCTTGCCGCCCACTTGGGGCAGCTCTGCCTGACCGGCCGGCCGGATATGCACTTCGATTCCCGCGCCGCACTTTCGGCCCTCACCGAACATTTCCATACCACCAGCCTGGCTGGTTTCGGTTGCGCCGCCTACACCGCCGCCGTCAATGCGGCCGGCGCCTTGCTGCTGTATCTCAAGGAGACGCAAAAATCCGAACTTTCCCATATCAAGCAACTCAGCCCCCTCAACCAAGGCGGCTTTCTGATCATCGACGACGCCTCCCGCCGCAATCTCGAGTTGACCGAAACGCTGGTCGGCGGCCAGCGGGAAGGCTCGCTGCTGTTTGCGATCGATCGGACCGCCACCCCGATGGGAGCCCGCCTGTTGCGGCGCTGGCTGTTGTTTCCGCTGCAGGAGCGAGAACAGATCGAGGCGCGGCTGGCCAGCGTCCAAGAGTTGCTCCAGCGCCCTGACGCCAGGGCCGCCATCCGCGACCTGCTCGATTCGATTTACGACCTCGAACGGTTGTGCAGCCGCCTGGTGCTCGGCCATGGCAACGCCCGCGACATGGGCGCCATCAAGACCTCCCTGGCACAATTGCCCGCCATCCATGTCTGGTTGGCCGAGTGCACCTCCCCGCTGCTGCGGGCCATGGCCGCCGAATTCGACTCCCTGACCGATCTGCACCAACTCATCGACGCCGCCATCCGAGACGACGCCCCGATCAGCCTGCGGGAAGGGCTTTTGATCAAGGAGGGATACCACGACGAACTCGACCGGCTGCTCGTGCTGCTCCGCGATGGCAAGCAACTGATTCTCGCCCTGGAAACCAGCGAGCGGGAACGTTCCGGCCTGGCCAAGCTGAAGGTCGGCTACAACAAGGTTTTCGGCTATTATTTCGAGGTAAGCCGCAGCCAAGCCGAGGCGCTTCCCGACTATTTCATCCGCAAGCAAACCCTGGTCAACGCCGAGCGCTTCATCACCCCCGAGTTGAAGGAATTGGAGAACTCCATTGCCACCGCCCAGGAACGCAGGTTGGAACTCGAATACGAACTTTTCCTGCAGGTGCGCAGCCAACTCGTCGAACACAACCAGCGTCTGCTGGCCGTCGCCGACCTCCTGGCCCGGATCGATGTGCTGGCCTGCTTCGCCGAACTGGCGTACCGACACCGGTACTGCCGGCCGGAGATCAACGCCAACCGCTCCCTCTCCATCGCCGAGGGCCGCCATCCGGTCATCGAACGCTCCCTGGAGCCTGGCCGCTTTGTTCCCAACGACGTGCATCTCGATCAGGAACGCGACGAGATCCTGATCATCACCGGCCCCAACATGGCGGGGAAATCGACCGTTTTGCGCCAAACCGCCCTGATCGTCCTCATGGCCCATCTCGGCAGCTTCGTACCGGCGGAGTCGGCGGACATTTGTCTGATCGACCGCATCTTCACCCGGGTCGGCGCCATGGACGATCTGCGGCGCGGCCAGTCGACCTTCATGGTCGAAATGAATGAGACCGCCAATATTTTAAACAACGCCACCGAGAATAGCCTGGTGATTCTGGATGAAATCGGCCGTGGCACCTCGACCTACGACGGACTGGCCATTGCCTGGGCCGTGGTGGAGGAACTGGCCCAAAAAGACGGCATTGGCATCAAAACCCTTTTCGCCACCCATTACCATGAGCTGACCGACCTGGCAGCAACAAACGCCAGGGTGCAGAACTATTCGATCGCCGTCAAGGAATGGAACAACACCATCATCTTCCTTCACAAGCTGATCAAGGGTGCCACCAACCGCAGCTACGGCATCCAGGTGGCCTCTCTGGCCGGGGTGCCCGAGCATGTCATCACCCGCGCCTACGAAATTCTGAAGAATATCGAGATAGGCGAGTTCAACCTCCAGGGGCAGCCGACCATCGCCGCTGGCAAGAAAAGCAAAAAAAACGCCCCTCGTCAGCTGTCGCTGTTCACACCTCCCACTCATCCCGCGCTTGCACTGCTGGCCGCCATCAACCCCGACGAGTTGAGTCCCAAGCAAGCACTTGAGCTTATCTATCAAGCACTTGCCTGCCTCAAGGCCTCTGATCCATAAACTCCGGCCTCTGGTTTTTCTTGAGATTTTCCAGCCTGCCTGTAAACCACCGACGCCTCTGTTTAAATTTTTTAAACTTTGCGCACTGCAAAGTACAATTTCTTTTACCTTCCGACGTAAATACGGTATAGTGCGTCGAATTTGGATGCTTTGTTGGTGCCTCGCGCCAGCCATCATTCAAACAATATTAATTATTCCAGCGAATTACCCGCGCAACCCGCTTAA
Organism: Desulfobulbus sp.; assembly: GCF_031547805.1. GTDB lineage: Bacteria > Desulfobacterota > Desulfobulbia > Desulfobulbales > Desulfobulbaceae > Desulfobulbus. The sequence goes on along the minus strand of NZ_JAVBRQ010000021.1, from coordinate 31,291 downwards.
GCCATGCCCTTGACGCTATTTGCCTTATTACCCTTTGCCCGTTTGAGGGGAGCCGAGCTTTTGCTTGCTGCGTTCCTGGTGCTCGTTGTTGCAACGACTCCGGCCGTCGCGGCACCCAAAAACGCTGGCAAAGCCATAGCTAAGGCTGGCATCAAAGTCGAAGCCACCGAAAAATTAACTGCCGAGCAGCAATACCAGGCGGCCAGGGATTTTGCCGACCGGCTGGAGCATGACAAAACCCTGGGCAAGTCCCGCGGCAACTGGCTCAACTGCGCCCAAGCGTTTCGCAAGATTTACGTTTCCGAGCGCAAGGGAGAACTGGGCCCGACCAGCCTGTTCATGGCCGGCAAAACATATCGACGCGCTTACGATCTTTTCAAGGTAGCGCAAGATCTCGATGCCGCAATGAAAAGCTTCCTTGAACTCGCAGACGTTTACCCCGGCCACGCTCTTGCCGACGATGCCTTGAACGAAGCGGCGGAGTGTGCTCGCATGACTCCGGGAAAGGAAGATACCGCCAACGATTTATATCGTAAAATCGCCGAGTTTTATCCGCAAGGCGACCAGGTTGAAAAAAACAAGGGCAAGGAACGCCCACAAAAATCCAGAGCCACATCCAAGCAGGCCGCGCAAGTGAGCGCGCCACCGGCCCAACCGCGCCTGGCCGCTCTTTCGCCTATCAAATATTGGTCTTCAGACGATTATTGCCGAATCGTCCTTGAGTCCGATGCACCGGTACCCTTTTCCGCCAAGGTGTTGCCGCAAGGCGATGGCCAGGAACGGCGGCTTGCCATTGAACTCGGCCAAAGCGTCATCGATCAGAAGAGTCGCCAGCCGGTGCAGGTACGGACCGGTCTCCTGAAGGCCATCCGTCCGGACCAGTTGGGTGGCGAGACGACCCGTGTTGTCTTGGACCTCTCCTCCTTTTCCGGATACAAGATTTTCAGCCTGCCGGATCCATTTCGGGTTATTGTCGATATTCGCGGCGGAAATACCGGAGCAAAGGATACTCGAATCGCCGGTCCTGCCGCTTCTGTTACCCCGCAAATCGCTCAACCGCCCGGCGACGCAGCAACGGGCAAAAAAAACACAAGTGATTCGGCGCGAACCATTATCAGCCTGACGGAGCAGAAAAAACATAGCCCGCTGTCGGTTGTCATGCCTGCTGTATCCACTTCCACTAAGGGAAAATCGAAGGAAAAACTTTCACTGGCTCAGCAGCTGGGGCTTGGTATCCGTAAAATTGTGATCGATCCCGGTCATGGCGGTAAAGATCCGGGTGCGATGGCCTTTGGCCTCAAGGAAAAGGACATTGTCCTCACTGTTTCAAAGAGGGTCGCGAAAGTCCTCAATGAGACATACCGCTACGAAGTGGTGCTGACCCGGACCAAGGACGTGTTCATTCCCCTTGAGGAACGAACAGCCATCGCCAATACCCAGAAAAGCGATCTGTTCATTTCGATTCATACCAACGCGCATTCGGACCAGAGCAAAGGCGGCATTGAAACCTACTTCCTCAACCTGGCCACCGATGCTAATGCCATGCGGGTTGCGGCATTGGAAAATGCCACCTCAACCCACAGCATCAGTGAAATGCAGGATATCCTCTCAACCATGATGAAGAATTCCAAGCTCGACGAATCAACCCGGTTAGCGCGGTTTGTGCAAACTAATTTGATTTCCGGCCTGGGCCGCAGCTATAAGCTGCGCAATCTCGGGGTCAAACAGGCACCGTTTTACGTCTTGATCGGGGCTGAAATGCCGGCGATCCTGACCGAAATCTCCTTTATCACCAATCCGGAAGAGGCCAAGCTGCTGCAAAACGATCAGTATCTCGATCAAATTGCCGCCCATATCGCCGCCGGTATTGCCGCCTACGTCGACCATCACCACACCGCGGCCGTTACTCTTTGACGCCACGTCGGGGAACCTGCTTTTTTACCCGCATATTTCGTTTCCAAATACAGAGCACGTTACCAAATCAATCATGCTCATGTATCCGTGTAGCAGTGCGCTTTTTTTGCTCATGTGACTGATCGCCAAATATAGGTTCCGAGCAAACTCCAAAATCTGTGCTTTCTGCAGATGTTCCGTCCGAATACAGATTTTTTTTCCCTTGCCTTGTGCCAGTTCCCTTTCAGAAGGAACTTGTCGAAGCAACTGGATGATAGGTTGTATTTTGCAACGAAAGAGGAATAATGTTTCGTTGGGTCTTGTCGTGAATGGTCAAACAAAAAAAGCCGCCCCTAGGGGCGGCTTTTGTAAAGCATGCGATAAATAAAATCAGTGTCGTGCCATTTCCGCAGTATGAATGCGAGCCAAGGCTCGCTGTAAAGCAGCTTCAGCACGGACGCGGTTAATTTTTTCGGCAGCCTGCTGAGCCTGGACAAGGCGCTTCTCAGCCCGTTCCTTGGCACGCAGTGCCCGCTCTACATCGATATCCTGGCCATATTCGGCACTTTCCACCAGAAAAGTAACCTTGTTGTTGGACACCTCGGTAAAACCGCCGGTCACCATCAAAAACTTCGAGACCCGGTCTTTTTTGAAACTCAATGTGCCTGTCTTGATGGTGCTCAAGAAAGGGGCATGATTGGCCAGCACACCGAATTCACCACCCACACCGGGTGCGGTGACGATATCGACATCCTCGCTGATCACGGCACCGCTAGGGGTGACAACTTCCAGATGAATTTGCGCCATGAACGTTACCTCGCTTCAGCCTAGATGCATCAAGCCTTGGCCCGTTGTGCAGCTTTTTCCACAGCTTCTTCGATATTGCCGACCATGTAAAAAGCGGTCTCGGGAAGATCGTCGTGCTTGCCGTCCAAAATTTCCTTGAAGCCGCGCACCGTATCCTCAACCTTGCAGTATTTGCCGGCAAAACCGGTAAAAACTTCCGCCACGTGAAAGGGCTGGGAGAGAAAGCGCTGCACCTTACGGGCACGGGCAACGGTCAACTGATCTTCCTCGGACAATTCGTCCATACCGAGAATGGCGATGATATCCTGCAATTCTTTGTATTTTTGCAGTGCGACTTGAACCCCGCGTGCGGTGGCGTAGTGCTCCTGGCCGACAACATTGGGATCAAGAATGCGGGAAGTTGAGTCAAGCGGATCGACCGCGGGGTAAATGCCAAGCTCAGCGATCTGGCGAGACAAAACAACCGTTCCGTCGAGGTGGGCAAAGGTGGTTGCCGGCGCGGGGTCGGTCAGGTCGTCTGCAGGCACGTAAACGCACTGAACCGCGGTGATCGATCCTTTGGTGGTCGAGGTAATGCGCTCTTGAAGAGCACCGAGGTCGGTTGCCAGGGTGGGCTGATACCCTACCGCGGAAGGGATACGGCCGAGCAGAGCGGAAACCTCGGAACCTGCCTGGGTAAAGCGGAAAATATTGTCGACGAAGAACAACACGTCCTGTCCCTCTTCGTCGCGAAAATATTCAGCCGCGGTCAAGCCGGTCAGGGCGACGCGGGAACGTGCACCGGGAGGCTCGGTCATCTGGCCGTACACCAAGGCAGCCTTGGGCAACACGCCGGATTCCTTCATTTCATGGTACAGGTCGTTTCCTTCGCGGGTCCGCTCGCCCACGCCGCAGAACACCGAAATACCACCGTGCTGCATGGCGATATTGTTGACCATCTCCATCATGATGACGGTCTTGCCGCAGCCGGCGCCGCCGAAGAGCCCCATCTTGCCACCGCGGGGGAATGGAACCAGCAGGTCGATAACCTTGATGCCGGTCTCAAGGACGTTAACCTCGGTGTCCTGCTCGGTAAATGCGGGAGCCGGGCGATGGATCGCCATGTTTTTCTCGGAAACGATCGGCCCAAGCCCGTCGACGGGGCGGCCGACCACGTTCATGATCCGGCCAAGGGCGGGTGAGCCGACAGGAATGGTGATCGGGCCGCCGCTGTCCCTGACCGCCATGCCGCGCACCAAACCGTCGGTCTGGTCCATGGCGACCGTGCGGACGACGTTGTCGCCGAGATGCTGTGCCACTTCGCATACCAGATTGTCCGGTTCGTCGCTAATAGCCGAGTTGGAAAGAAAAAGCGCGTTCATGATATCCGGCAGGCAGCCAGGCTCGAACTCAACGTCGACAACAGGTCCGATGACCTGGATAACTTTTCCTATGTTTGATTCACCCATTGTGGTAAGGCCTCCTTTAACCGTGTGAATAGCCTGTAAAATCGTAATTATCCTTTGAGCGCCTCGGCGCCGCCAACAATATCCATCAGCTCGCTGGTGACCGCAGCCTGGCGCGCTTTGTTGTACAGACGAGTCAATTGCGTGATCATATCCTTGCAAGCGTTGGTGGCGTTATCCATGGCCGTCATCCGGGCCGCATGCTCGCTGGCGCCAACTTCCAACATGGCGTGATAGATCTGCACATTTAAAAAGAGCGGCAGTAAAACTTCCATAATCTCGCCCGGATCGGGCTCGTAGGTATACGAGCCGGACATCGCCTCCGGGGCAGGTGCCCCCTCGCCTTCTCCGGTCATGGGCTTAATCGGCAGCAACTCCTCCCGTTCGGGTCTTTGGACCGCCACCGAGTAAAAGCGGCCGTAGACGATATCCACCTGGTCGCTTTCGCCGTCAAGAAAAGCCGCAGTGATATTTTGTGAAATCTCACGGGCGTTGAACATCTGAAAGCTACCCATGATATCGTTGAACTGGGTGCGCAATTTACCGCTTTTCTTGAATGCCTGCGTCCCTTTCTTGCCAACGGTGACAAAACTGACGGTTTTGCCCTCGGCCTCGTACTGCTTGCGCAGGCGTTCGGCCGTCTTAATGATGTTGGCGTTAAAGCTGCCGCACAATCCGCGATCGGAGGTGACCACGACAATCTCCACCTTCTTGACCTCGCGGACCTCCATCAGGGGCAGGTCGTTGCCCTCCATGCCGCCGGAAAGGTCGCGCATCGCTTCGGCGAACTTGACGGCATAGGGCCGAAACCGCTCCATCTTTTCCTGGGCCCCACGCAGTTTGGCCGAAGCCACCATGTTCATGGCCTTGGTGATCTGCGCGGTTTTTTTGACACCCTTGATTTTTTCTTTAACGTCCTTTAGTCCAGGCATGTGAGTCTACCCCTGCACTCAGTTCAGGCCCTTTGTCGCCTTAAATGTATCGCCAAAGGTTGCCAGTGTCTTTTTCATTTTCTCTTCAAGTTCGGGGGAAATGGCCTGCTTATCCCGCAACTCGTTGAAAATGGTCGGCTCGTTGGTTTCGATGTAGCTGTAGAGCTCCTTTTCGTAATCGGCAAGGACATTGATCGGGAACTTATCGAGAAAGCCCTTGGTACCGGCAAAAATGATGGTGACCTGCTTCTCCATCGGCAACGGCTGGTACTGCGGTTGCTTAAGAATCTCAACCAGCCGCTCGCCACGGGTCAACTGAGCCTGGGTCGCAGCATCGAGATCCGAGCCGAAGCTGGCAAAGGCTGCCAGTTCGCGGTATTGGGCCAAGTCGAGCCGCAGGGTACCGGCGACCTGTTTCATGGCCTTGACCTGGGCGGCGCCACCAACGCGGGAGACGGAAAGACCGACGTTGATCGCCGGGCGAATGCCGGCGAAAAACAGGCTCGGCTCCAGATAGACCTGCCCGTCGGTGATCGAAATAACGTTGGTCGGGATAAAGGCGGAAACGTCGCCCGCCTGGGTCTCAATGATCGGCAAAGCGGTCAGCGAGCCGGCGCCCAATTGGTCGTTCAGTTTGGAAGCGCGCTCCAGCAGGCGGGAGTGGTTGAAGAAAATGTCGCCGGGATACGCCTCGCGTCCGGGAGGACGGCGCAGCAGCAGGGACAACTCGCGGTAGGAAACGGCCTGCTTGGAGAGATCGTCATAGATGATCAGGGCGTGCTGGCCGTTGTCGCGGAAATACTCGCCCATGGCGCAACCGGCGAATGCGGAAACATACTGCATCGGCGCGGGATCGGAGGCGCAGGCGGCAACGACCGTGGTGTAATCCATGGCGCCATGCTTGCGCAGCGCCTCGACAACTAGGGCAACGGTCGATTTCTTTTGGCCGATGGCCACGTAGATGCAATGGACGTCCGTGTTTTTCTGGGCGATGATGGCATCGACGCACAGGGCGGTCTTGCCGATCTGGCGGTCGCCGATGACCAACTCGCGCTGGCCGCGGCCAACCGGAGTCATGGCGTCCACGGCCTTGGCACCGGTGTAGCACGGCTCATGCACGCTCTTGCGGGCGATAACGCCAGGGGCCAGTACTTCGATCTTGCGGGATTCCTTGGCGTTGATCGGCCCCTTGCCGTCGATGGGCTGGCCGATGCCGTCGACAACGCGGCCTTCCATTTCCGGTCCAACCGGCACCATGGCGATTTTGCCGGTCCGCTTAACGATATCGCCTTCCTTGATATCGCGCACATCGCCCAGAATGGCGCAACCAACGTTGTCTTCTTCAAGGTTCAGAGCCAGTCCGAAGATGTTGCCGGGAAACTCAAGCAGTTCCATGGCCTGGCAATTCTCGACGCCATAGACGCGGGCAATACCGTCACCCACCGACAGAACGGTACCGGTTTCTTTCAGGTCGATATCCGCTTTATAGCCAGAGATTTGATCCTTGATAATCTGGCTGATTTCTTCTGCTTTGATCTGCATTGATTATTCTCTCCCCTTGATAGATTCCTTTAATCCATTAAGTTGCGTCTTAATACTTCCGTCCAGCACCAAGTCACCAACCTTGGCAATAATTCCGCCGATAATGGACGGATCAACCTGGGTTTCAAGTATCACCTTGTTTCCTGTCAATTTTTCGAGCGTAGCCTGAATCTTGGCCATCAAGTCGCCGTTGAGTTCGATCGCGGAAACAATGGTGCCATGGCTGATATTCTGGTCCTTGTCCACCATGGCCTGCATTGCCTCGGCAATGTCGGGGATGATATCCGCCCGTTTCTTGGCGATGAGCAACTTGAGGAAGTTGGCCATGATGGTGTCCGCCTGGATCGACTCGGCGATTTTGGCCATCACTTTCTCGCGGACATCCACCGGATAGAGCGGGTTGGTCACGGCATCGCAGACACCGGCCGCTTCGTCGGCATACAGTCCGGCGATCGCCTTGAGCTGCTCGCTGTACTCTTCCGTTCTCCCCTGCTCTTTCCCCAGGGAAAAGAGCGCCTTCGCATAGCGACGTGCTAGTATTGTCTGTCTCACTGTACCGCACCCACTCGTTCAAGATACTGTTCGGTGATCGCCACCTGATCCGCCGGGGTCAAGTTCTTCACGATCAACTCTTCGGCCATGGCCGCAGCCTGCTCTGCAATCTCCTCCCGGAGTTGCCGCTTGGCGTCTTCCAATTCGGTCTGGACCGCCGCTTCCGCCTGGCGCTTGATATCGCTCGCAGCCTTTTCCGCATCAGCCAGAATGCGTTCTTTTTCCACCTGCGCCTGGGCAATGGCACGCTCGACGATCAGCTCCATTTCCTTTTCCATGCCGGCCAGCTTCGCCTCGAATTCCTTGTAGGCTCTCTCGGCTTCGTCGCGACGGATGGTGAGATCGTCCAGGTCCTCACGGATTCGCTGTTGCCGTCCACTCAAACCGGACAGGATCGGCTTGGCTCCGAACTTCACCAAAATGATAACAAGCGCCACGAAGTTGATTGTTCGCCAGAACAGGTCTTGCAGTTTTTCCGCCGAGAGGGGGTTGCTGGCATGGGCGTCGCCATGCGCATCGGCCTTGCTTCCGTGGTCTGCGACCACGGCCTGATGGGCAGCCGCTCCGGCCGAGGCCGGTTCCGTTGCTCCCACCTGCTGATGCGTGCCGGCCGCCGGGGCATCGGTCGCCACAGCAACTGCCGGCGGCAAGGCACCGATCAGCAGCGCCAGCAGCACCGGCAGCAATGTTGTCTTCCAAGCTTTCATGCGTCCAGACTCCTTCCAAGTATCTTTCCTGCCATTGCCTGGGCAAAGCCCGCGGCATTTCCCTGAAGCTCCTTTCTGGCCGCCTCGATTTGCGCCCTGAGGTCGGTCAGTTGCTGTTCCTTGACACTGTCGGATTCCTTGCGAATGGCGACCAATTTCTCGGCACCGGCCGCCTGGGCCTGCGCCCGCGCACCATCGAGCGCTCTTTTCGCCTTATTGCTTGCTTCCCGCATTTTGTTGTCCAGTTCGGCCTGCCGCTGCCGGGCATTTTCCTCGAATTGCGCCACGTCACCGTTGAGCGATTCGATTTTTTGCGCCCGTTTCTCAAGAATCCCCAGCACCGGCTTGTAGAGAATCGCATTGAGAACGAACATCAGCACGATCATATTGATGATGTGTATCAACAGCGTGACATCAACCGAAATCATACTAACTCCCTCTTATTGCTGAAAATATGGTAATTGCTCGCCATGACAAGTGAATGGCGGTTCATCTTCCGCTCCGGATAACTACTGAAAATTGGTTCGGCTGTCAAATCTTTTTAAGTAAAATTTATGGGATTTTTCAGTTATGCTTGTTGCTCGTCGGTGCCGCTGGTTTCAGGCTGTCGGCTCGAAAACCAGGCCATTGTTTTGCCTGGCCGCAGAGAGGCGCTAGCCTACTGTATTCCCGGCGCAATGCCAATGAATATTTGCTCCCCGGCCAGCCGCCGCCAAGCGGTCAGGCTGGCCGGCCACCGTCCCCGCGCAGCCAATCCACCAATCGATCAAGTCCCTCTTCGGTACTGACCAGGGGCCGATAGCCGAGCAGGGTCTCCGCCTTCCTGTGGCTGAACCAATGCGATTTGGCCAGTTGGCAGGCCAGAAACCTGGTCATCCGCGGTTCGTTGGCGGCGCCAAGCGCGCCATGGATCCCCTCGAGGATCGCGCCTGCCCCGTAGGCAACGGCCAGCGGCACCTTGCGGGTCACCGGCGGAATGCCGAGCCGGACAAAAAGTCCGTTGATCCACTGCCAGAGCGCAACCGGTGCTTCTTGGCCGATGAAGAAAGCCTGGCCGGCGCCGCTGCCGCTGGCGCACAGATTTTCCGCCGCCAGCAGGTGGGCATGGACCACGTTGTCGATAAAGGCGATATCCACCCGGTTTTCGCCGGTGCCGACGATTTTGAGCGAGCCGGCCCTGCCCCGCTCCAGTAGTCGGGGGATGAGATGCCCATCCCCCGGACCCCAAACCAGATGCGGTCTTATGGCTATGGTTCTCAATTCCGGACAGTCGGCCGTAAGCACCGCCCGCTCGGCCAGGATTTTAGAGGCCGCATAGGCGCACAGGGGACGGACGGCGTAGGGGGTCGACTCGTCCGCACCGGCGAGATCGTCTCGATCGAAAACCACCGAGGGTGTCGAGGTGTAGATCAGGCGCGGCACCTGCCGAGCCTGGCAGGCGGCAATGACATTGGCCGTACCTGCGGCGTTGATGGCGAAATACTCTTCCCTCGGTCCCCAGATGCCGGCTTTGGCGGCCACATGGAAAACCGTGTCGCAGCCATGCAATGCGTCGGTCAAGGCATCCGGTTCCCGGATATCGCCTCGGACGCAGCGCACCCCCAAGGCGGCCAGCTCCGGGTAGGAGTTGCGGCCGATCACCGTCACCTCGACTCCTCGTTCGACCAGGGCCCGCACCAGGGCCTTGCCGATGAAGCCGCCACCGCCGGTCACCGCCACCTTCCTCATCTTCCCCATCCAAGGCATCGCTTTTTCCCGTGCCTCCGTCACCCCGTTACCGGCATCCATCGCCCTCTCCCCTGATTGTCGTCCGGACCGGACGACCCGCAGTCATCAGCCGCAGGGCAATTGCACCCGTTTGGCCGCCCACGTTGCCAGCTGTTCGCGGAATATTTTGGCGTTATGGCGGATATCCACCGGAAAGGAGCGATGCACCAGGAAATGCTTGATCTGTTCGGTCAGGGGATTGGCCCTGGCCAAGTCCCGCAGTTCCGCGAACAGCCGCTGTTGATCGGTGATCGGGCCTTCCGGCTCCACCACGATCACCGGCGTTTTCCGCTCCGGCCGGTTGCCCAGGCCGATCAGAGCCGAACGTCTGATCTGCGGATGCTCGTTGAAGATTGCCTCGCATTGAATGGTGTAGAGCATGCCCTGGGCAGTGGACACCCGATGGGCCTTGCGGCCGCAGAACCACAACCGGCCGTCGGCATCGAGGTAACCCATGTCGCCCATCCGGTGCCAGAAGCCCTGGTGGTCGGGAATCTTGGCCAGCATGGTCTCCTGCTCGTTGTCGGCGTAGAGGCGGGTGACCACCGGCCCGCGCACCGTAATCTCGCCGATCATGCCTGTGCCGACTTGCCGGACATCCTGCCAGGAGGCGATCTCGCCTTCCACCGGTTCGATGATCCGGATCTCCATGCCGGGTAGGGGCCGGCCGACGCAGGCGCCACGGCCGGTGCGGGTCAGGGGCCAGGTGGCCTCGACGATTTCCCGACCCTCGATCGAGGCCACCGGCAAACTTTCGGTGGCGCCGTAGGGGGTGAAAATCCGGGCTGTTTCGGGCAGAATCCGCTGGACCCGGTCCACCAGTTCGCCCGAGACCGGTGCCCCGGCCATCAAGACCGTGCGCACCGGTAGCACGATCTTTCTTGCCAGGCAGTAGCGGCTGACCACGTTCCAGATCGCCGGCGAACCGAAGGAGTAGGTGACCCGGTGGGCCAACAGGGTGCGGACGAATTTTTCGGGATCGACTCGGGCCGGCCGGGTCGGGTCCATGTCCGGAATAACCGCCTTGGCCCCGAGGGCGGCGGCAAACAGGCCGAACAGCGGAAAGCCGGGCTGATCGACATCCCCCGGTCCGATGCCGTAGTAGTCGTGGATCATGCGCAACTGGGCATGGAAAATGCCGTGGGTATAGGCCACTCCCTTGGGCGGGCCGGTGGAGCCGGTGGTGAAGATGATGGCCGCCGGGTCGCCCTCCCCGGCCTGGTACCGGAATCGATTCCCGGCCTCGGCCGGCTGCGGCTGCAGGCGTTTGCCGGGCAGCCACCAAGTCCGGCCGATTGCGATCCGTTTGCGCACCGTGGCAAAGGGTCGGCGAAAAATCCGGCTGAAAACGATGGCCTGGGGAATGCCGGCCAGGATGTCCGGCCGAACCGAGCCGATACAGCGCAGCAGGTTTTTATAACCCATGCCCGGATCGATGAGGATGACCACCGCTCCCAGCTGAAACAGGGCGAAGGTCAAGCAGATGAAGGCCATCGACGGCCGCACCATCAGCATCACCCGGTCGCCCCGCCGGATGCCCTCGGCGTGCAGGGCAGCGGCGAATCCGTCGCCGTTGTCCCGGAGTTGGGCGAAACTCCATTCGTGCCATTGCCCGTCTTCCAGGGCGACCAGCCCTATCTGATCGGGTTGCGCCGCGGCCGTGCGCTGGAGCGCAGTGGCGATGTTGCAATCGGTGACGGCGCAATCGGTCATCGATCGCTCCCGAGGCCGAGGAGGAAAGAGGCGAGCAGCGGCTTGATCCCGGAGAGCGCGTCTTCAAGCACATAGTGGCCGGCATCCGGGAAATAATGGGTCTGCGCATGGGGAAAGCGCTGGCGCCACTCCCCGTAGAACTGATCGTTGAAGCAGAAATCGCGGCCACCCCAGCAGAGCAGCATGGGAAGGTCGCGCAGCCGCTCCAGCCCCGCCTCGACCTCGGCCAGAGCGGTCCAAGAGGGATGATCAGGCCGCATGGGGATATCCTGGACAAAGCGCAGCAGGGCGATCCGATGCCGCCAGCTGTCGTAGGGGGCGAGGAAGGCCCTGGCGATCTCCGGCCGCATCGATTGGTTGACCGCCATGACCGTGGCGGCGCGGGCAAAGCCGTTGAGGCCGCGCACCAAAAACGGCCCCAGCAACGGCCACCGGCAGACGGCGATGCGCAGAGGCAAGCGGCGGGATCGGAAGGCCGCGGTGTTGAACACCACCATCCCGGCCACGCGCTCCGGATGGCGGCCGGCCCAGCCCATGCCGATGGCGCCGCCCCAATCGTGCACCGCCAGTACGCAGCGGGCTATGCCGAGATGGTCGAGCAGCCGCTCCAGATTGTCGATATGGGTGGACAGACGATAGGAATAGGTTTGCGGCTTGTCGGAAAAACCGCATCCCATGTGGTCTGGGACGATGCAGCGGTGACGTTCGCGCAGGCCGAGGACCAGATTGCGGTACAGGTAGGACCAGGAGGGGTTGCCGTGCACCATGACCACCGGCAGGCCGTCACCCTCGTCGAGGTAGGCCATGCGGTGGCCGTCGATTGCGATAAAACGCGGCGTAAAGGCATATTCCGCCAGGCTGTCCGTGCGTTCCATCACCAGTCGATCCCCAGCATGAGGGCATTGATGCCCGAACCGATTCCCAGGATCGCGGCCCGCTGTCCCGGCATCAGGGCCCCCTGTTCGATGCCCAGGGCCATGGTGATCGGTGCCGAAACCGAACCGACGTTGCCCAGGGTCGGCAGGGTCTCGAAATTTTTGGCCGGGTCGAGCCGCAGGGTCTCAAACAGCATTTGGGCATGGGCCTTGCCCACCTGGTGGCAAAAAAATCGATCGATGGAATTGAGTTCCCAGCCCAGGCTCTCCCGGAAGGACGTCCAGCAAGCCGCGGCGGTTTCGATCCCTTTTTCCAGGAGCTGTTCGGAATCGGTGGACATCAGCGTTCCTTGCTCCGCGTTCTGGCCGCCCTGGCAGAGATCGTTATGGGCGGTGTTGGCTCGGCAGGCCCCGCCACGCAGATAGTGGCCGGTATCGAGATAATCGCTGCGGGTCATCACCAGGGCCACGGCGCCGGAGCCGATGGTCAGCGAGGCGAAGAGCGGCTTGATGGTCTTACGGGTGAGGGTGGTGTCGGCAAGCAGATGCTGGAGGGTGGAGGCGACCAGGTCTTCCGCGGTTTCGCCCGCCACCACCAGCCCGGACCGGACCTGTCCCAGCTCCAGCATGTTGGCCAGCATGACCATACCGTCGAGGAAACCGAGACAGGCATTGGAGATGTCGAACAGCAAGCAGGACGGCGGCAACCCCAGGGTGCGATGGACAAAGGCGGCGGTGGCCGGCTCCATCATGTCGCGGCTCACCGAGGTGAACAGCAAGCATTCCAGGGCGTCAAGGTCGATGCCGGCATGGGCGATGGCGGCCGCACCCGCCGCGGCCGCGCCGTCGCTCGGCCGGGTTCCCGGCGGCCACAATCGCCTGGAACCGATGCCGGTCATCAATTCCAGACGGCCGGCCGGCAGCTTCAACCGCTCATACAGGGGCCCGAGCCGCTCCTCGATGGCCGTCGAAGACAATGCCACCGGCGGCAGGGCGTGGCCGAACGCATGCAGACAGACCCGGTCGAAGCGCAGATTCACGAGCCGGCTCCGGATGCAGGCAAGCCGGCTCGCAGCCGGCCAAGGTGCTGCCGAAAACCATCGCCGGCGGAAACGGCACTGCGAAACGCCCTTTCCGGTCTTCGATGCTGTGCACAAGACGGTTTGATCATCGCTTCCGCCTTCATCCGGCATTCCTGAATCTGCCGGCCCAGGCGATCAACAGGGCAGCCAGGGCCAGATCGTCCATCACCCCGAGCACCGGCACCCATTCGGGAATAAAGTCGTAGGGCGACAGGATGTACAGCAGGCCGAGAGCCAGACCGATTTTCACATGCAGTGGGGTGGCCGGCGACAGGAAAACATCCTTGGCGTGAACGATCATCTGCCACAGGCGGGCGAATATCGGCCAGAAATGCATGCGCCCCTCTTCAGCCCACAGCCTTGGCCACGATGGCGGCGTCGAAATAGTTCAGGCCCATGCCGGCGTCCACCACCAGGCATTGGCCGGTAATCCCCGAGGAACGCGGCGACAGGAGGAAGGCGGCGGCATGGGCGGCTTCCTCGGTCTGCACCGCCCTTTTCCGCAAGGTGGCTTGCTCGGCAAAAAGATAGCTGTCGATATAGTTGGGGATGCCTGCCGAGGCGGAGGTCTTAAGCAGGCCGGGGCAGACGGCGTTGAAGCGGGCTTCGGAAAAGGCGGCGAAGCTCTTGGCCAAGAAGCAGAGCGACGATTCCAGCGCCGCCTTGACCGGGGCCATGTAGCCGTAATTCTCGGCGGCCATCCGGGTGGTGGAGATCGAGATGGTCACCAGCGAGGCTTGCCGAGCCAGCAATTCTCGGAAATGGTTGGCGATTGCAATGAAGGAGAAACAGGAGACATCCATGGCCTGGAGGAAATCCCGCTTCAGGGTGGCATGGAAAGGCCGCATCCCTTCCGAGTAATTGGCAAAGGCGATGGAATGGACAATGCCGTCGAGCGGCGCTCCGATGCGGGCGGCGATTTCGTCCCTCACCCGGACGATGTTGTCCTCGTTTTCGACATCGCAGCAAAAGACCGGGCTGTCGGGAAACAGCTTGGCAGCGGTGTCCGCCCGCTGCTCGCTGCGGACCACATGGACCACCTTGGCCCCGGCCCCGGCCAGAACCCGGCCGATGGCGCAGGCCACCGACTTTTTGTTGGCCAGCCCGAACACCACGATCGTCTTGCCGGCAAGCTGGAGAAAATCCATTCAGCCCCTCTTTTGGGCACAGGCAAATTCCACCTGGACCGCTGTTTTTCCACCCACCCGGACCGAACCCTTCATCAACCAGGCCGGCCCCAGGCGTTCGATCAGGGTGGCGGCGATTTCCAGGGTATCGCCCGGCCGCACCTCCCGCTTGAATTTGGCGCCCATGATCCGGGTCAGCACCGGCATCCCGCCCCCTGGCATCGCCTCCTTGCCGCCCATCAATTCTCCGATCAGCAGGGCACCGGCCTGGAAGACCGCCTCGCAGAGGAGCACGCCGGGCATCAACGGATAGCCGGGATAATGGCCCTCAAAGAGCGGCAGGTCGGGACGGATGGTTGTTTCCGCCCGGATCGTCCCATCGCCGATTTCAAGCACCCGATCCAGCCAGAGAAAGGGCGGCCGGTGCGGGATGCGGTCCAGGATGAAGGCATCGGCCGCCGGCTGCATCACAAACCTCCGGTCACTTCGAGCACCGCACCGTTGATGTAGGCGGCCCGGTCGCCGGCCAGGAAGAGCACCGCCTCCGCCACCTCGGTCGGAGTGCCGAACCGGTTGGCCGGAACCATTTTCTTGTACTCCTTCACCTGGGTCTCGGACAGGTCGTCGAGCAACTCGGTGGCGATGAAACCGGGCGAGACGCCGTTGACCGTGATCTTGCGCTTGGCCACCTCCTTGGAGAGCGACTTCATCAACCCGATCTGGCCGGCCTTGGAAGCCGCGTAGTTGGCCTGGCCGGCAAATCCGAGATGTCCCATGGGCGAGGTGATGAAAACGATCCGGCCATATTTCTGCTTGAGCATCAGCGGCAGCGCGAGTTTGGCCATGTTGAAGCCGCCGGTGAGGTTGACGTCGAGCACCCGCCGCCACTGTTCCTCGCCCATCATGGCCAGGACTGCGTCGCGGCGGATGCCGGCGTTGTTCACCAGGATATCGAGGGTGTCCCATTCCGCTTCCAAGCCGGTGCAAAAGTCGGCCACGGCCGCATAGTCGGCGACATCGAGCCGGATGAGCCGCAATTGTCCGCCATAGCGGCTGTTGTCACCGACCATGGCCTCGGCTGCCTCGTGATTGCCGCCATAAATGCCGGCCACAGTCGCTCCCCGGGCCAACAGAGCCTCGGTAATCGCCCGGCCGATGCCGCGGGTGGCCCCGGTGACAATTGCTTTTTTCCCTTCAAATTCGAGCATGGGTTTATTCAAAAAATTAAATCGATTACATGTCGACCCGAAACAACGCCTTGCCCATCGTCAATTCTTGCTCCGAGGCATACACAAGGGGAACGCAAAGCTCGTACGGTGGTTAAGCCAGCCTTCCTTCAAATGCAACGCTTTTTTCTCCACAAACGACCAGGAAAGTACGGCAAGAGTCAGCGTAACAACACTTGAATACAGCATCATTACTGGCACAGAAACACCCGGAATCAATGCGGCTACAGACTGTTGCACCGGAAAGGCGTACACATAGATTCCATAGGAGAAATCACCCAAGTCGTTATACTTCCTGACGATCCCCGAAGGAATGTAAGCAAGGTACAAAATACAGTATCCGAGAACCAAGACATAGCTGACAAAGAAGAGGTGCTTATTGA
The DNA here is from genome assembly GCF_031547805.1 of Desulfobulbus sp. Classification (GTDB taxonomy): domain Bacteria; phylum Desulfobacterota; class Desulfobulbia; order Desulfobulbales; family Desulfobulbaceae; genus Desulfobulbus. The sequence continues at coordinate 15,240 of NZ_JAVBRQ010000021.1, read as the reverse complement.
ACAACGCCCCAACCAGCAGCAGTAAAAATAAAAAAAAGAAAGTGTGAGACAAAGCGATCTTGTCGCGCAGGATGTAAAACGATGCGCCTGAAAAGAACATGTAGAAAAATTTTAAAGATTTACCGCCCGTATTGACCACATGAAAATGGACCAAGAGCAACAAAATCCCGGAGATCGCCGCACTCAGCACCAGAACAATCTTGAAGACCTTGACTTTATTGGCTGGAATCAACCGCACGATCGACCAAACGCACGCCAGGATTATGTACATTTTCACTTCGTACGGCATGGTCCACAACGATCCGTTGACAGAGTTCTTGAATGGATTGTTTTCGAAAACTCCGGGAAGATGCTGGTTGACACCGGTTATCAAGGTCGAGCATTTGAGCAAATACTTGTAAATTTTCGCATCGGCCAGATAGGTTGTCGTGGGCTGGGTGGTGAAAAACAATCCCACACCGAAAACGGACAACAAGACCACGACGATAAGCGCGGGGTAGATCCGCAATATTCTCGCCCACGCGAATTGTTTCACGCTTTGTCTCGTCAAAAGGCTGGCGGTAACGAGAAAGCCGCTGGTGAAGAAAAAAATATCGACCGCAACCCCGCCGAGGGACATTCCCGCCAAATCGACCAACGGTTCCACGGCTTTCGAACCGAGCGCCAGCGGAAAGCTGTGGCTCACCAAGACGGCAAGCGCCGCCGCAATTCTGATCAGATTGAAATTGTTGTCCCGGCTCTGGGTGTAGTCGGCAAGCCTCATTCCACTCTTCCCCTTTACCCCCGTAAATACCCGTCCACGTCGTTGGCCACGATTACTCCGTAATTGATCGCTCCCAGCCACCCGCTCATGATGATTCCCACCGAGCCGACATGGAACAACCCGCCGATTTCCTTGTGCAGGGTGCGAGAAATATCGAGTCCTTCGAACTTGGTGCCGAACGAGGTGCCCTTGGTGTGGAGGGTGTAGCGGTGAAAGGTGCGCGGCGTGGCCGACTCCACGGTGTCCACTTTGGCGCGGATGCCGGGGAGATACCGTTCCAGATCGGCGAAGCAACGGGCGACCATCGCCTCCTTCGCCGCCCGGTATGCCGCCTGGTCCAGGCTGGCCCAGTCGTCGTAGTCGGCGTTCATAGAGGCGACGATGGTGTGGTCCGGCGGGTTCTGTGGCCGGGTTTTCGGATAGTAGAGGGAAAAGGTGCGGCTGCCGGTATCCATCCGCCGCATCTCCTCCGAGGAAAAATCCGCCGCCGTGGAGGTGAACAGCAGATCGCCGATATCGGGGATCGATTCCCCCTTGCGGATACCGAAATAGACCTGACAGCTCGAATTGTTGACCCGCACCTGGCCGAATCGGTCGAGAAAATCGGCGGCGAACCGGTCCCGGCCCACGAGGCGGTCGATGGTGTTGGTGACCCCGGCATTGGAAATGACGGCCCGAGCCGTGATTTCCCGTCCCTTGACCGCCACTCCGGTGGTCCTGCCCTGTTCGACCAGGATGCGGTCCACCTCGGCGCCGGCGCAGATATCGACGTCCTTGGCCCGCAGTTCGTCGGCCATCAGGCCGATCAGCTTGTCGGTGCCCCCCTCGAAGGTGTAGACCCCCCGGTTCATGAAGTTGGAGAAGACGATGCCGTAGGTGATGGCCGGTTCGTCCAGGGTGGAGCCGTTGGCATAGGTGATCGGTTCCATCAAAAGCCGGTGGACGTCGCTGCGGCCGGGAAAAAAACGGGCAAACAGCTCCCTTGTGGTCAGGCGCTGGTCGTCGTAGAAATTCATCCCGTCGACAGTGGCGAAAAATTCGGCGACCACCTCCGGGCGGATTCCAAAGCGCTCCTGCAAAATCCGGATGAAATCCTCTTTGCTGAAGGTGGTGCGCAGGGAGAATTGGGGATTGTCGAAAACGATGTTCTTCAGTTGGACGATAGAGTCGCGGATGGCCCTGCCCCAGTATTTCTTGCAGGTTTTGACCATGCCGTAGGGAAAGCCGTGCAGGGAGACGTCGAAGATATGGCCGCCGCGCTTGAACCAGGTGGCAAGTCCCCCGAGCTGGACGTGGTGTTCCAGCAGCAGGACCGAATGCCCGGCTGCGGCCAGCCGGTTGGCGCAGGTGAGGCCGCCGAGGCCCGAACCGACCACAATGGCGTCATAATGAGACCGCACCTGATCCAATGGCGTGTACTGCATTTCGCTCCGTTTGGTGGATAAACGTGAAACCAGCATTTTCAGGTCCGCCGCGTAAACGGCCGGCATAGCCCGGGGCTATCGGAGAATGTGTTGGTTGACAATGGTGATTCCGCTCAGCATCGCCCCGACGATGCCGAGGTATCCCTGGTCGGTCCCGGCAATGAACAAGTTGCCCCAAGGCGTCACACCGTCCCGGACCTTGATGCCGCTGCCATAAACCGCGCCCTGGGCCTTGCGGGTGAACCGCTCGATGGTCACCGGGGTAAAACTGTCCTGATATACAATGGATGAGTGATAATTCCCAATGATTTCCTCGCTGGCGGCGATGGCGGCCCGGCTCCACCGCTCCTTGGCCGGGCCGTAGGCCGTGGCGGCGAGGTTCTTCCACAATGGATAGCTGGCCGCGTTGGTCACCCGGATCTGGGCCGTATCCTCCGACATCAGACCGGAAAAATTGTCGGGAAAGCAGATCACCCCCCAGGAGGGGTCGAGGAAATCGTCGGGACGCCGGTAGGCAAGCCGGGGGCCGCGGTGATAGAAGATGATGGTCCGGCCCGGGCCGAGCGAGGCCACGCTCGCGTGGGGAACGAACGAGATGGTTTCCATGAAACTCATCTGGCCGGCATATTGGGCACGGTCGCCCTCCCAGCCGGCAAGCCGCATGGTTTCCGGTATGCCGGCCGTGGACAGGACCGCGTCGGCGGTCAACTGTTCGCCGCTCTCCAGGCGCACGCCCACCACCCGGTCGCCGTCGGTTTCGACCGCCGCCACCGGGCTGCGGTAGCGGAGTTCGCCGCCGAACTCGCGGAACTGCCGCACCAGGAGATCGAGAAATTCGCGCATGGTGCCGCCGGGCCGGAAAAACCCCTCCTCGAACACGGCCCGGAACATGATCACGAACTGGCCGAGATCCATGTCGTGTTCCTCGGCATTGCCGTAAATCATCAGCGGCAAAAGCAGCATGTCGATCAGGAGCGGGTCGCGCAGGTGCTCGGCGAGAAAGTCGCGGGTCGAGCGCCAGGGGACGGCGGCAAAAGGGTCGTAGGCCGCGACCAGCCGCCTGAGCAGCCGAAACCGGTCGATCGTGTCGGGAAACTCGCGCGCGATCGCCTCTTCCAGCGCCGCAATGTCGTTGGTAAAGTACAGCGAGCGCCCGGCAAAGCGGATTTCCGAACCGATCTGTTCGTGAACTTCGAGTTGTTTGCGGGAAAGACGCAGTTGGCGGAACAGACGGTTGAGCGGGGCCTGTTTGGCACCGGGCGGGGCGAAGTTGGTCATGGCGTGCAGCCCGGTTTCCAGGAGACGCCCTTGGCGAAGATAATAGGAGTTGAGGCCGCCGGGGAGGTTGTGTTGCTCGAGGATCAGCGTCTTGAGACCGAAACGGGCGGCCCGGATACCGGCCGCGATTCCCGACAAGCCGCCTCCGATGATGAGAAGCTGATACGCAGCCATGGAGCGGGCATAACCGATGGGGAACGGGATTTCGTCGAGGCCCTGCGGCCCCGGCGAGACAAATCAGACGTTTTGCAGTTTGGGTTCCAGGTAATCGATGCAACTGGTCAGGGTGGCGAGTTGCGGATATTCGTCTTCCGGGATTTGCAGTTTGTAGCGCTTGCGCAACTCCATGACGATATCGAGAAAATCCATGGAATCAAGGTCCAGCTGGTCCCGCAGGGGAGCACCGGCATCAAGGCTGGCGAAATCGGCTTCTTCGTCAATATCGGCTATGATTTCAAGGAGAACGTCCTTGATCTCGTCACGGCTCATGCTTCGGTTCCTTTATGTGAAATAACAAATACGCATCCGTACCCAGGCGCAAATGAGTAGAAATACCACAACTTTCCTCAGTTTGCCACAAATCTCTCGACTATCACCACTGAATTTATCCCCACCATGCCAAACGAATTGTTGAGAATGGCGTCCACCCGGTCGAGTTGCTTGGGGGTATTGGCCACCAGGCCGGGCAAATCGCATTCCGGATCGAGATGGTCCAGGTTGATGGTGGGATGGACCTGGCGATCGACAAAAGCGGGCAGGTTGCCGGCCAGTTCGAGCACCCCCGCCGCCCCCATGGCATGGCCGATGCTCGACTTGGTGTTGTTCACCCAGGTGTTGGCGCAGCCGGCAAAGGTTTCGCGCAGGGCGTTGCATTCCTCGATATCGCCCTGCCGGGTGCCGGTGGCATGGGTATTGACGATGGTGATCTCCTCCGGCCGCAGGCCAGCGCGGGCCAGGGCCGCCTCCATGCATTGCCGTTGCCGGGGGCCGTGGGGCAGGACGAAATCCCGCGCATCCGAGTTCATGGCATAGCCGGTCAACTCGCCGTAGATGGCGGCCCCACGGGCCAGGGCCCGGTCCAGGCGTTCCAAGGCGAAGACGCAGCCGCCTTCGGAAATGACGATGCCGTTGCGATCGCGGTCAAAGGGGCGGCTCGCCTTGGTCGGATCCCGGTGTTCGGCCAGGGCGCCTTGGGCGCGGAAGGAAGCGAAGATGCCGAACGAGCCGACGCACTCGGAAATGCCGCCGCAAAGGGCCAGATCGACCTCGCCCAGGCGGAGCATCTGCATCCCCTGGATCAGAGCGGCGTTGCCGGCGGCGCAGGCGGCGCCGATGGAGTAGTGCGGCCCGGTGATGCCGAGATTCATGGTGATCTCGCCGGCCGGATTGTTCAGGACCGTGCGGGGATTGTGGTGGTGGGTCCAGTAGTTGACGTCGTAGCCGTATTGGCCGATGTTGTAGACCTCGTTCTCCGTTTCCACCGTGCCGTGCTCGGTCAGTCCGATATAGACGCCGGTGGCGGCCCGGTCATAGGTGGAGAAATCGATTTTCGCATCGACCAGGGCCTCGTTGGCACAGTACACGCCGATGCAGCCAGCCCGGGTGCCCCGGTTGTTTTCCCGTTTCTTGCGATAGCGGGTTTCGGCGAATCGGCAGACCCCGGCCGGATGCACCCCCATGTAGCGTAAATCGATGGTGGAAATACCGCTGACCCCGGCCAGGAGATTGGCCCGGAACTCAATCAGGTTGGCCGCTCCCGGCGCGGTCAGGCCCACGCCGGTGATTACGATTCGTTGGTGTTCTGGAAGTTGCAGCATGGCGGAATAAACGGTTCAGACCCGGGCCAGGCCTTTGATGATACTGACCACGCTGCCGATGGCCTCGTCGAGCTTGTCGGGCATGGTGCCGCCGGCCTGGGCCATGTCGGGCCGGCCGCCGCCCTTGCCGCCGACGATCGTCGCCACCCGGTTGACCAGGTCCCCGGCCTTGATCCGGTCGGTCAGGTCCTTGCTGACCATGGCCAGCAAGGCGGCCTTGCCTTCGAACTCGCCACCGAGGACGATAATCCCCTGCGGCATCCTGTCGCGGATCTTGTCGCCGATCTCCCGCAGGGTCTTGGGGGAATCGAGCGGCACCCGGCTGGCCACCACCGGCATGGAATCGACCTCGACGCTTGCAGCCAGCAGCTGGTCGAGATCGGACAGGGCCATGGTGGCGTTGAGGGCGGCGATTTGCTTTTCCAGTTCCTTTTGCCGCTTGAGCAGGCCCTGGATCTTGTCGACCGCGCCTTCCAGCGGCCCGGAAATGACCGCGCTGATCGCCGAAGCCTGCCGGGCCAGCTCCTGCACCCAATGAACCGCAGCGGACCCGGTGAGGGCCTCGATCCGGCGAACCCCAGCGGCGATGCCGGTCTCCATCACGATCTTGAACAGGCCGATGTCGCCGGTCATGCGGGCATGGGTGCCGCCGCACAGCTCCTTGCTGAATGCGCCGATGCTCACCACCCGCACCTCCTCGCCGTATTTTTCGCCGAACAGGGCGGTGGCGCCCTCGGCAATGGCCTGTTCGCGCCCAAGCAGGTTGGTGGCCACCGGAATGTTCTTGCGGATCTCGGCATTGACCATCTGTTCGATGGTGCAGATTTCCCCGTGGGTCAGCGGCGAAAAATGGGTGAAGTCGAACCGCAGACGGTTGTGGTCGACCGCTGATCCGGCCTGTTTGACATGGTCGCCCAGCACCTTTTTCATCGCTGCCTGCAAAAGATGGGTGGCGGTGTGGTTCAGCACGGTGTCGCCCCGCCGTTCGGCCACGGTCAGTTCGACCCGGGTGCCGACCGCCAGGCTTCCCTGGACCAGCCGCCCCTCGTGCAGGATCAGCCCGTCCACCGGGGCCAAGGTCTTGTCCACCACGAACCGGCCGTCCGGCCAGGTGATCTCGCCCTGGTCGCCGACCTGCCCGCCCGATTCGGCATAAAAGGGGGTCTGGGCGCAGAACAGGCGCAGCGTCTCCCCGGCCCGGGCCTCGGTCACCAGTTGCCCGGCGGCGTTGACCATCCCCTCCACGGTCGAAACGCCCTGAGTGGCGCCGTACCCGATAAACTCGGCTTTTTTCCCCTGGCTGCCCAGTTCGATGATGCCCGCCTCGAGATGGTCGACGTCGCTGCCTTTCCAGGATTTGCGCGACTGCTCGCGCTGCTGCTCCATGGCCGTGGCGAATCCGGGCTCGTCGAATCCCACCCCGCGCTCGATGGCCACGTCGCGGACGATGTCCACCGGAAAACCGTAGGTATCGTAGAGCTTGAAGATGAACTCGCCCGGAATGACCGCCCGGTCGCCATCCGCCTTCCGCAGCCGTCGGATTTCCTGGTCGAGCTTATTGAGGCCGTGATCCAGGGTTTCTCCGAAACGCTCCTCCTCGTTGGTCACCACCTTGGCCAGCAGTTCGGTGGTATGGGCGAGATGGGGGTAGGCGTGTTGCATTTCCTCGGTCACCAGGGCACAGACTCCGGGGAAAAAAGAACTCAAGCCCAAGGCGCGGCCGTAGCGGATGGCCCGCCGCATGATCCGGCGCAGGACATAGCCCCGGCCCTCGTTCGAGGGCAGGACGCCATCGGCCACCAGAAAGGTGGTGGCCCGGGCATGGTCGGCGATGACCCGCATGGAGACGTCGTCGGCCTTGTCGGCGTGGTAGGGCTTGCCCGAAAGCTTGGCCACATGGTCGATGATCGGGGTGAACAGGTCGCAGTCGTAGTTGTTGGTCTTGCCCTGCAGCACCGCCGCCACCCGCTCCAGTCCCATGCCGGTGTCGATGGAGGGCTTGGGCAGCGGCGTCATGGTGCCGCTTTCGTCCCGGTAGAACTGCATGAACACCAGGTTCCACAGTTCGAGGAAGCGGTCGCAATCGCAGCCCAGGGCGCATTCCGGCCGGCCGCAGCCCACTTGCGTCCCCTGATCGATATGGATCTCGGAGCAGGGACCGCAGGGACCGGTGTCGCCCATGGCCCAGAAATTGTCCTTCTCGCCCATGCGGACGATGCGCCCCTTGGGCAGGGTGTCGATCCGCTCCCACAGGGCATAGGCCTCGTCGTCGTCGTTATAGACCGTGACCCACAGGTGTTGGGGGTCGATCTTCAATTTCTCGGTGAGGAATTCCCAGGCAAAGGCGATGGCCTCCTGTTTGAAATAATCGCCGAAGGAAAAGTTGCCCAGCATTTCGAAGAAGGTGTGGTGGCGGGCGGTGTAGCCGACGTTTTCCAGATCGTTGTGCTTGCCGCCGGCCCGGACGCTGGCCTGGGCGGTGGTGGCCCGGACATAGGGCCTAGTTTCCTCGCCCATGAAGACTTTTTTGAACTGGACCATGCCCGAGTTGACAAAAAGCAGGGTGGGATCGTCGATGGGCACCAGGGAGGAGGCGGGTACCCTGGTGTGCCCCTTGCTCTCAAAAAACTCCAAGAAGGATTGTCGAATGTCGTTACCGGTCATTGCGTCGTCAGAGCGTTTATTTTTCCGGGAAGGGCGGCCCGGTCCGCTGCGCGCCCCCGCCTTCGGCGCGGACAGGCGCAACAAAACACGCCAATGCGGGCATTCTCACCGCAAAGTTTTCCATGATACCATGAAATGAAATGTTGCAAAGGAAAAACGGCAACCGGGGTATATCAAGAACCCGACCGGCAAAAGCGGGGCATTTGCCGGTCGGGAGGCGGGCGGGAGCGCGACCGCCGGAGGTCGCGCGATGGGGCGGCTGGGGCCGGATCAGCCCATTTGCTTCTTGGCCTCGACCAACTGCTCGACCACGGTCGGGTCGGCCAGGGTCGAGGTGTCGCCGAAGTTGGCGAAATCGTTGGCCGCAATCTTGCGCAGAATGCGCCGCATGATCTTGCCCGACCGGGTCTTGGGCAATCCCGGCGCCCACTGAATGACATCCGGGGTGGCGATGGGGCCGATTTCCTTGCGCACGTGCTGTCGCAACTCGGCCCGCAACTCCTCGCTTTCCTCCGCCCAGGACATCAGGGTGACATAGGCGAAGATCGCCTGGCCCTTGATCGGATGCGGCATGCCGACCGCCGCGGCCTCGGCCACCGCCTCGTGCGCCACCAGGGCGGACTCGATCTCCGCCGTGCCGAGCCGATGCCCGGAAACGTTGATCACGTCGTCGAGCCGGCCCATGATCCAGAAATAGCCGTCCTCGTCCCGGCGGGCTCCGTCCTCGGGATCGTAGGTGTCCGGATAGCGGCTGAAATATGCTTTCTTGTACCGCTCGGGATTGCCGAAGACGCCGCGAAGCATGCCCGGCCACGGCTTGCGGATGACCAGATGCCCGCCTTCGTTGGGACTGGCCTCCTTGCCCTCCTCGTTGTAGATGGCCGCATCGACGCCGGGCAGCGGCAAGCTGGCGGAACCGGGCTTGAGCGGCGTTGCGTACGGCAGCGGCGAAATCATGATGCCGCCGGTCTCGGTCTGCCACCAGGTATCGACGATCGGCAGCTTTTCCTTGCCCACATTGACATGATACCACATCCAGGCCTCGGGATTGATCGGCTCGCCCACCGAACCGAGAACGCGCAGGCTGGACATGTCCCACCTCTGGGTCGGTTCGATGCCTTCGCGCATCAGCGCCCGGATGGCGGTCGGCGCGGTGTAGAAGATGTTAACCTTGAATTTCTCGACGATTTTCCAGAAGCGGTCCGGACCGGGATAGTTGGGCACGCCTTCGAACATCAACGTGGTGGCCCCCAGGCCCAGTGGCCCGTACAGGATGTAGCTGTGGCCGGTGATCCAGCCGAGGTCGGCGGTGCACCAGTAGACGTCGTCGTCCTTCAGGTCGAACACCCACTGGACGGTATGCATGGCATAGGTCAGATAGCCGCCGGTGGTATGGACCACGCCCTTGGGCTTGCCGGTGGAACCGGAGGTGTAGAGGATGAAGAGCATGTCCTCGGCATCCATGGATTCGGGCGGACAGAACGAGGTGATGTCGGCGGCGTTCACCTCCTTGTGCCACCAGCAATCGCGGCCGTCCTTCATCTCGATCTCGATGCCGGCCCGGCGGACGACCAGGCAGGTCTCGACGCTGGGGCAGGTCTCCAGGGCCTCGTCGGCATTGCCTTTCAGGGGGATGGCCTTGCCGCCGCGCAAAACCGCGTCGGCGGTGATCAGCACCTTGGCGTGACAGTCCTCGATCCGGCTCTGGAGGGCCACGGCGGAAAAGCCGCCGAACACCACCGAGTGCACCGCGCCCAGCCGGGCGCAGGCCAGAAGCGAAATGGCCAGTTCGGGGACCATGGGCAGATAGATGGCGACCCGGTCACCCTTTTGCACACCCTTTTTCTTGAGCACGTTGGCGACCCGGCAGACCTCGTCGTGCAGCATCTGATAGGTGTAGATGCGGACGTCCTCTTCCGGCTCGCCCTGCCAGATGATGGCGGCCTTGTTGCGGCGGCCGTCGGTGAGATGGCGGTCCAGGCAGTTGGCCGAGATGTTGAGCCGGCCGCCCTGGAACCATTTGACCTCGGGAATGGACAGATCGTATTCCAGCACCTTGTCCCATTTTTTGTCCCAGGTGACCAGCTCCTCCGCCCGTTTGGCCCAAAAATCCTCGGGATTTTCCATGGAGTGCGCATAGGCCTTTTTGTACTCGTCCATCGACTTGATCCAGGCCTGCTCGCGCCCCTTCTCCGGCGGCTGGAACACCTTGCCTTCTGCCAACAAACTGGTGATTTTGTCTTCCATTGCACTCATGATAGTCCCCCTCAACGTAAGGCTGTGTCACAAATCCATGCCGTCCACTGAAAAACAGGCGGCGGGCAGGGCCAGTCCCCCAGGAATGCATCCGCTGTTTCCATGTGCCACATTGAAGGCGTACACCGGCAAGCCATGGTCGTTGCGGCGCCCGAATTTCCTGGGGCGGCAATCCAAAACTCAATATGTACAGAAATTTTTCGAAAAAAGAAAACGTTTACCGAGGGCCAATCCGTTGAAAACGCATTTTCCCGGCTGAAAAGTTCCGCCCTTGCCCCAGCCGGCGGCCAGGCATCAGCATAACCGTGGACAAGCATCAATTTCCCTGCTGTTTCGAGGCGATATCCGAACAGGTCCCGATGCGTCGGATGCCCGCTGCGCCGCAAACATTTCGCAAGCGATTGACGGAACGCTTCGCATCCCTTACCACTGTTTCCAGACAACCAGCCGCTGCCGCGCCCGTCCCTCCCATCGGACCGGCCGGCGTTTTGCACCAGGAGGTATTGTATGATCATCGACGATTGGATTCATGTCGCGGCCGGCACATTCATTTTGCTTTCCCTGGTCCTGGGGGTCGACAGCCCTGCCAATCCCCTGTTCGTCAGCCGCTATTGGCTGCTGCTGGCCGTCCTGGTCGGCGCCAATCTCCTCCAGTTCGGCTTCAGCAAGTTCTGTCCGTTGGCAGTGGTCTTGAAAAAACTGGGCATCCCGGCAACGAGATCCCCAAAAATCTGAGGAACGGAGCCGGGGCTTTTCAGCCGCGCCCGGCAAGGGCACGGCCGCGCCGCAGCCGGGGGAGACAGCACAGGGCCGCCAGAGCCAGTCCGACGATCAGGTAGAGGGGGAAAAAAACCATCGCCTCCTTAAACGCCTGGTCGGCAATGAGATTCGGCGGCAAATCGGGATACAGGCCGGTCCGGTCGTGGCGCAGCACCTGGATCACCCCGGCGTAGATCAGGCCGATGCAGCCGTAGGCCGCGTTGAACACCAGCCCCTTGAAACTCAGGACCGTGGCCCGTTGCGCCGAATCGGTGAGTGCGTTCAGGTAGTGGCTGGTGAAATAGCTGGTCAGGGTCAGGCCGGTGAAGACCAGCATCATCGGCAGCGCCCCGAAATAGGGGATGAAAAGCGGCAACAGCGCCAGGGAGGCCAGCGACAGGCAGCCGAGCGCCAGCACGTTGCCGCCGGGCGGCAGGCGCTCGGCCATGATCCGGGCCAGGCGGGGGACGAACAGCCCGAGCACCGCGGCCGCCGAACCCAGCAGGCCGAAGCTGGCCTCGGGCAGGTCGATCAGCCGGTAGTATTCGCTGGTCAGGGTCGCGAGCATCCGCAGGGTATGGTCGAACACCGTGGCAAACAAAATGACGGCCAGGACCATGGGGGTGGCCAGAATCCATTTGCCGGCCTGGAAAATCAGGCGGATTCCCGCCCGCAAAGTGGTGGTCGCGGCCCGTGGTCCGGCTTGTCCCGCCACTCCTTCGGGCTCCCGCATCCGCCAGGTGACCGCCAGGGCCAGCAGGCCGAACAACAGGGTCAGGTACAGCGGAAAGCGCATGGTGTCCTGGAGGGTGACAGCCGTGCCGGGGACCAGCCAGCCGATCACCCGGTTGACCGCTTCCGGGTCGTAGACCAAGGCTCCGGCGGTCATGGCAAAGATATAGCCGACGCTCTGGGCGCGCATCTGCATTTCCAGCACCTTGGGCCAGGCCGTGGCCTTGCCGTGCGCGACCAGGGTATCGTAAGCCAGGGCCTCGTCGGCGCCGCTGGCCATGGCCTCGGCCAGGCCGCTCAATACCCGGTTGGCGAGAAAGGCCCAGAAAACGAGCCGGGGATTGCCCAGCGGCACAAAGGCGATGAGCGCCATCTCGGCAATCATCAACAAGGAGGTGGCGATCAGCAGCACCCGCCTGCCCAACAGGTCGGCCAAGGCGCCGGAGGGGACCTCCGCCAGCACGATGGTCACCGCCCAGACGGTGTTGAGCACCGCGAACTGCTCCAGGCTCAGGCCGAAATCGAGAAAAAGGACGGTAAAGACAGGGTAGTAGAATCGGGCGTTGAAGAGAACGCGAAAGGCAATGAACAGGCGGATGTTGGGCATCGCGTAAAGAAAGGAGGCGAATTCCGCCGGTCCTGCTGCCCTTGTTGCCACCGCACCCACCTCGCATCCCTTGAGTTTTTCGCCGGGTCGGCCCGCCATCGGGCCCAGGGACGGCGCCCGCCCAAAAAAACAACCCCGGCCGTTTGCATCCACCGACAGGACGAAACGGACGAGGTTGCGGCAATCGATCCGGCGCGGCCCGAAGACCGGCGCCGGTCAAAACATCCTGGCGGACGGGGCGGTCACATCCGGCGATACAACTCCAGCACCCATTCCTTGGTCACGACCCGCTGCCAATCCTTGCCGAAGCAGTTCTCCCACAACGGCACCAGGCCCAGGGCGACGTTGGCCATGGTGTCCATGGCCGCCTCGTCGAGCTTGGCGGTCAGGTTGCGCGGCAGGCGAATGTCGTGCTTCTCCATCATCCGGCGGAATTCCTTGACCCCTTCCGGATAAACCTCCTCCAGATAATCGAAGGCGATGCAGCAGCCGATGCCGTGATGGACGCCGAGCACGAAGGACAGCCCGTAGGACAGGGCGTGGCAGGCGCCGACCTGGGAATAGGCGATCGACATGCCGCCGAAGTAGGAGGCCATCATCAGCTTGTCGTCCTTGTCGGCACGGTCTTCGAGGAAGACCTGGCGGCACAGCTCGAGCGATTTTTCGCCGTAGGCGCGGCTGAATTCGTTGAGGTAGGTGCCGTTGAGGGATTCGACATCGTGGATGTAGCAGTCCATGCCGGTGTAGAACCACTGATCCTTGGGCACGCCGGCCAGCAGTTCGGGATCGAGCACGATCTGGTCGAAGAGGGTGAAGTCCGAATTGATGCCCAGCTTCTTGACCGGACCGGTGAGCACGGTGGTGCGGGAAATCTCGGCCCCGGTGCCGGCCAGGGTCGGCACGGCGGCGTGATACACCGCCGGATTCTTGATCAGGTCCCAGCCCTGATAGTCGGCGGCCGATCCGGGATTGTTGAGCATCAGCGACACCGCCTTGGCGATGTCCATGGTGGCGCCGCCGCCGATGCCGATGACGCCGGCCGGCTTCCGCGGGCAATAGGCCTGGACCTGGGCGACCAGCTGGTCGATGTAGCCGGTCTTGGGCTCGTCGTCGACGTTGACCGGCAGCAGCATGTCGCCTTTTTCCATGGGCAGGCGGCCTTCCAGCGGCCGGCCCTTGAACACGTCGTCGAGGACGAACACCATGTAGGCATCGGGCGTCGTCCGCCTGGGTTTGAGGATATCGCCCAACTGGTTGAAGCAACCTCGGCCGAAAACAATCTGGGGGACTATTTTGAAATTTCTGTACATCGGATATGGTACCTGCTGAAGGAACACGAGTTGGCCGGCACGACCGGGCTCAGTGGAGCCGGCCGCCATGCCGGAGGTGGCAACGAAGAAACGTTGCATTTGTACCAGATGACGGCCTAAATCTCAAGAATGATGTCGGCTGCCGCCAGGAGTGACCGCCCCGGCCGCAAACCCGATTCGGGACGAACCATGAAGGAAATCGAAGTATTGACCAGGGAACTGTACGCCGACACCCCCCAAGGCACCCTCTACCATTACACCACCTTCAGCGGCCTGCTCGGCATCGTCAACAGCCGGGCGCTCTGGGCCAGCGACATCCGTTACATGAACGACTCCGCCGAACTGCGCCACACCGCCAACCTGATCGCCGCCGAGGTGCGCGAGCGGATCGACAGCGGCCACGCCGACTCCGGCCTGCTGTCCCTGTTCGTCGACTGGGTCTCGCACCGGATCACCAACGGCCGCATGCTGTTCGGGGCTTCCTTCCGCTCGCACGGCAACCTGCTGAGCCAGTGGCGGGGCTACAGTTCGCCGGGCAGGGGGGTCAGCCTGGGATTCGATCCCGACTACATTCTGCGCTGCGCTAAGCGGCAACGGTTCATGATCGGCAAGTGCATCTACGAGCCGGCGCGGCAGCGGGCCCTGATCCGGCAAGTGGTCGACGCGGTGGAAGAACTGGCCGCCGGACTGGCCCGCGAGGACTGTCCGGCCGGCGAGCGGAGCACCCTGTACCGCTCGGCCTTTTCGGCCGTGGAGACCGACCTGTTGCGGATCGCGGCCATCCTCAAGCATCCGTCGTTCCGCGAGGAAAAGGAATGGCGCGTCGTCTCGCCGGTGTTCGCCAACAGAGCCGACTCGCCGATTCTCTTCCGCGAGGGGCACGCCATGCTGGTGCCCTACATCGAATTCGACCTCAGCCTGGACGGCCGGCCGCTGGTCATGGACCACCTCTATCTGGGGCCCACGGCCAATATCAATATCTCGATGAATTCCCTCGGAATGTTTCTGGAGCAAAACGGCATCGTGCCGCAACGCGGCATCGAGTACTGCCAGATCCCGTTCCGTCAACGGTAGCGATAGCGGCGGCTACGCGAAACTCGCGTCAAGCGTAAAATTGTAACCGCTGATATTATTGGGAACTCAAGTTTCTGAGTTGAGTTAACTTACCGTTATTATGTTTGTACTGCGGGCTAACCTTTTCCCTGTTTGCAGGATATCAACGGCAAAGTCCATGACTGTATCAACAAGGGCCAGCACTGCATTTTCGGTGATGAGACCAGCAGCTCTGACTGTATCCAGGGCGAGGCTGAGCAGCCGTTGCATGGCTTCGGCCAGGTTCAAATCCTGCTGCTCTTAACTGCAGGCGTAAAAGAGCGAGCCAAGGGTGCGGGGATCGTCATGACAGCGTTGCTCGAAAGCCAGAAACACATAGCGGCTCATGACAAGGGTGATATGGCCGATGAGACCGTCAAAATCCCGCAGTTGGACTTCCCGCTCGAGGTTGAGGTAGTGTTTCATCATCTTGAAGAACACCTCGATATCCCATCGCTTGCCGTAAATACGGACAATTTCCTCGTCGGCAAGGTCGATCTTGGTCGAGAGGATGGCCAGCCACTGGCGTTTGTGGCGG
>NZ_JAVBRQ010000012.1:0-138385 GCF_031547805.1 Desulfobulbus sp. | reverse complement strand
TTCCAATTCAAAACCAAATAAATCTTGGCCCGCTCGTTTACTGTTCAGTTTTCAAAGATCAAACGCCTAAACTCACACTTCAATTTAGACTCGCTTGTAACTTCCAACTCACCTTGAGGCGAGATCGATAGTTTAGCAGATGTCGCCGGGATGCGCAATGCTTTTTTTAGCGTTCTTTTGATCATGCCGTTTAACGCTTGCGCTTCCTTGAGGCAACGGAGGGCGAAAATACAAAAAGCCCAAGGGAATGTCAACGCCTTTTTTTCATTTGATCGGCTTTGTCCGGGCTTTGTTTTCAACGAGGTGAATTTGTTTTGTTTTTAATTGCTTTCTGCGGTTGCTTTGTCGTACTCTGCCGGTGCTTGCCGCGTGGGTGCGGTCTTTTGCTTTATGTTTTTTTATGTGCGAGGCGCGCAGTCGATATTGTGCATGGACTCACAGCAACAATCTGTTTTTAGGGATATCCCCAGTGTGAATGACTGCATGGGATGGCTTGTCGCATCCGGTACTCTGGACGACATTCCCTTGCAGCGGCTTAAATTTTGTGTTCGCCACTTTTTGGATATTGTCCGGCAATCGATTCAGACCAATCGGAAAACCGGGGCGATTGTGTCCGACCGACAACGCCTGTTGGAGGAATTAGCTCACTTTGTCCGGCAGTATCATGGTCTTGGCCTGCGACGCGTCATTAACGGTACCGGCGTGATCGTGCACACCAATATGGGCCGTTCGCTGCTGCCCATGGGGACAATGGCTACGCTGCGGGCAGCTGCCGCGCACTATTCGAATCTGGAGTTGAACCTGGATACGGGTAAGCGCGGGTCTCGCTACCATCACGTCGAAGGATTGCTCTGCGAATTGACCGGTGCCGAATCGGCCCTGGTGGTCAACAACAATGCTGCCGCGGTGCTGCTTGCCTTGGAAACCCTGGCCAGCGGCAAAGAGGTGATCGTCTCCCGCGGACAGCTGGTGGAAATCGGCGGATCCTTTCGCATTCCCGATATCATGCGACGAAGCGGCGCCCGTCTGGTTGAGGTCGGTACGACCAACAGGACCCATCTGCGCGACTATCAGCAGGCAATCACTGACGATACGGGCCTGCTGCTCCGGGTCCATTGCAGCAATTACCGGATCATCGGATTTACCAGCGAGGTGAACGATGCCGAGTTGATCGGGCTCGGAAAAAAACACGACCTCCCGGTCATGGAGGATCTCGGCTCCGGTTGCCTGATCGACTTGAGTCGTTTTGGTCTGGCCAAGGAGCCGACTGTCCAGGAGGCGGTCGCGGGCGGGATGGACATCGTGACCTTCAGCGGTGACAAGCTGTTGGGTGGTCCGCAGGCCGGAATCCTGGTCGGGCGAAAATATTATATCGATCAAATCAAAAACAATCCGTTGAACCGGGCGTTGCGCATCGACAAATTGACTTTGGCCGCGCTGGAATCGGTGCTCAGGCTGTACCTCGATGAGGCCCAGGCGCTGCGGGAAATTCCCACCCTGGCGATGATCGCGCTGCCCGAGGCGGTCCTGGCGGAACGTGCGCGTGCGCTCTGCGAGCAATGCCACGTCCTGCTGGCGGATTATGCCGTTTTTACCGTCCAGCGTACCTGCTCCCAGGTTGGCGGCGGCGCAATGCCGGAGCAGAATTTGGCCAGTTGGGCCGTGGCCGTGGAACCCATTGCCCTGAAGATCAGCCAGTTGGAGCGCCGACTGCGACAAACCTCTGTCCCGGTTATCGGCAGGGTGGAGGCCGATCGGCTGCTGTTCGATCTCCGGACGATCGCCGCTGACGAAACCGATATCCTGCTCGCCGGTCTCCAGGCCGCCCTGCAGCCAGGCAGGGACGAGCGGACCTGAATTCTGCGCACGTCTCATCACTTCTTTACAAACCGTACCTCTTGACGAACCGATATGTTTTCCCTGAGTGATTTGTATATCCTGCGCCGGCCCATGGCCGAAGAGGCGCAACGGCTTTTGCCCGTCCCTGCCACTGTCTCCTTTGCCGTTTTTTCCACCGACGGTTCAGTGCATCCCCTGGATCAGACTTTGGCGACGCGAACAGGGGCGTCGTCCCCGGCGGAAACGACCATCTCCCGAGAACCCGGCATGCTGGGCGATCGGCTGATCCTGCCGTTGGACTTGCCTTCGGGAGAGTGCGCCGCCGTGGTGATCGGCGATGTCGATCCCGCCCTGTTGCGCAAGATGTCGGGCCGATGGCTGCGAGAAGTGCGGGCTACCTTGCTGCAGGAACTCGAATTGGTGCATTGGGGGTATATCGATCCCGAAGCCGACCTGTACAACAGGCGCGCGGCCATGACCTTTCTGCAGGAGGACCCCGGTGACGCACCGGCTTTCTTTCTCTTGCTGAACACGGCTTTTTACCGGCGAACAGCGGTCGGCAACATCCAAAAATTGCGGGAAATTGCCGACCTGCTGCAAGCGCTGACCCGGATGCACTGCTTTTCGTTTGGCTACGGCGTGTTCGGGGTGCTGCTGCCCGCGGAAAACCGGGAACAGGCCATGAAAACGACCCATTACCTACAACGTCAATTGAAGCAGGAAGGATTGAGCAGGGTGCAGATCGGGTTTGCGCAGGTGAGCGGCGGCGATTGCCAGCCCGCTGCCAACGTGCTGGACCGCCTTTGGCGCGCCCTGGCCCTGGCCGAAAAACGCGGACCCTTCGGACTGTGCGATATCGATTCCATTGACGAGCGCTTTCCCCATCCGTTCCAGTTGCGGCAGCCTGCGGTACTGGCACGACTGAAGCAGCGCTGGCGAGGACTTTCCCGGTTCACGCTTGCGCTTGCTACCCGGCAGGAGGCCAGCCAGTCGGCAGGGGAAATGGCGTGGCCGGATTCGATATCGCTGGCTGGCATGTCTTTGCCGCGGATCGATTTTCTCGGTGAAGAGGAACGCTCGGCCCTGTTCATCTTGCCAGAAGCCGATGCGGCCGCCGCCGAACAGGCGATTGCCGCGATCAGGACGCACGTTCGCGAGCATTGCGGCAAGGATTCGCTTGCCATCGGGATTGCTTCCTGGCCCTGTCTCGACTATGCCAAAAGCGCCATCCCCGGCAACTGCCTCAAGGCGCTTCTGCACGGTTCTTTTCTCGGGTCGGAGATGACCACCGTCTTTGACCATGTCAGCTTAAATGTCAGCGGCGATTTTTTCTTCGAGGAAGGCGATTACCGGGCCGCGATCGGCGAATACCGCCGGGGGCTCCGCTTGCGGCCCGGTGATCCGAACTTGCTCAACAGCCTGGGGGTGGCATTGGTGGAATGCGGCCAGGAGCGGCAGGCGGCAACCTGTTTTCAGGAGGTTTTGGCAAAGGAGCCGGCCAATTACATGGCTCTGGTCAACCTCGGGCATGTGCAGCAAACCCTGGGGCAGCGGGAAAAGGCCCTGGAGAGTTTCGAGCGGGCCTATCGGCTGTTGGAGCAAAGCGAGGCCTCGCCGCAGGAACTGCTCCTGCCCTTGGGCAAACTGTATGCCGAGCTGGGCGACCACGCCAAGGCCTTGGAAGTTTTCGAACATTGGCGGGAGTGTCCGGGCAGCGACCGAGAATTCCTCCTGTTCCGTCTGCTGGGTCAGGCCTATTGGGAAAACGGCCGAGGCGAGGAAGCTGTCAGAGCCTGCCAGCGGGCCTTGCAGCTTTTCCCCCAAGACAGCATTTCGCTCAGCACGCTGGGTTTGCTGTATGTGG
Source organism: Desulfobulbus sp. (assembly GCF_031547805.1). Taxonomy (GTDB): domain Bacteria; phylum Desulfobacterota; class Desulfobulbia; order Desulfobulbales; family Desulfobulbaceae; genus Desulfobulbus. Next base: position 134,682 of record NZ_JAVBRQ010000012.1, on the reverse strand, counting down.
AGCTGGGAGAGGGCAATGATATCGGTTTGACCCTGTGCCGCAAGGCGCTGGCGCTGGACAATTTCAACCCGGATCACTGGTGCCGGCTGGGCCGAGCCTTGCTGCATGCGGGGAGTCGCACCGAAGCAGGGGCCGCGACCAGGCAATGCCTGCAATTGCAGCGCAATCATGTGGAAGGCCTGCTGCTTGCCGGCCGGCTCAATGCGCTGGGTATGAAACGAACCCGGGCGAAACAGTGTTTCAACCAGGCAATGGCCGCAAGGGCTTGTACGCCTTCCCAAGTGGAGCGGGCCAGGGCTGCGATCGCCGAATTGGCGGCTTCCTGAGTCCGTACCCGCTCTGCGGATCAATCCGGTCGCGCAAGAAAAGTTGCACGAACCGCATGAAATGCTTCAACATCAACGGTTATTTCTGCTAACCTGCAACAGGAACGATTTGCCGGTTTTCAGCGAACAATGCATGAGGAGCAACGCACATGGCCCAAATTGACGCTTTTTTCAAATTGATGAATGATGAAGGCGCATCCGACCTCCATTTGATGTCCGGGCAGCAACCGGTTCTGCGCGTCCGGGGCGATATGGAGCGCGTGAAATTCAAGGTGCTCGACAACGAATACCTGAAAAGCATGCTCTACGAGATTTGCCCGGAAGATAAAATCAAGATTTTCGAGGAAAACGGCGATCTCGATTTCGGTTACGAGATTCCGGGACTGGCCCGCTACCGTTGCAACTTTTTCCAGCAGAAATACGGCATCGGCGCGGTGTTCCGCGAGATTCCCAGTGAAGTCATGACCTGCGAACAGCTCGGTCTGCCCAAGGTGGTGTCGCGGCTGGCCTCGCTGCCCAAGGGGCTGGTCCTGGTCACTGGCCCGACCGGATCGGGTAAGTCGACCACGCTCGCGGCGATTCTCGACGAGTGCAACCGGACCAGGAAAGACCACATCCTTACCGTGGAGGATCCCATCGAGTTCGTGCACAAAAGCCAGAATTGCGTGATCAACCACCGGGAAGTGGGCACTCATACCAGAAGTTTTTCCGCTGCTCTGCGTGGCGCCCTTCGCGAGGATCCGGATATCATCCTGGTCGGCGAAATGCGCGATTTGGAGACCATTTCCTTGGCCATGGAGGCGGCCATGACCGGCCATCTGGTGTTCGGCACCCTGCATACCATCAATGCCATGAAGACCGTGGACCGCGTGGTGGAAATTTTTCCCGCCAACCAGCAGGGACAGGTGCGCTCCACCTTGGCTGACGCCCTGCGGGCCGTGGTCGCGCAGACTCTGTTTCGGCGGGTCGACGTCAAGGGACGGGTGGCGGCACTGGAAATTTTGATCTGCACGGCGGCGGTCCGCAACTTGATCCGCGAAGGCAAGACCTACCAGATCCCGTCGATCATGCAGACCGGCAAAAAGTATGGCATGCAGACCCTGGACGACGCGATTTTCGAGCTGTTGGAAAAGAAGAAGATCAGTGCCGAGGACGCCTACACCAATAGTTACGAGAAGGCGCGGTTCTTGAAGTTTCTGCGCCACCAGCCCTCGGATTTCACCGAGACCTGATGGGAAGTCGAGTCGATTCGGTTAGATGGCGTACTGGACCAGACAGTTGGCCAGTACTTTGCGCTGCGCCTGGTTGAGGTTGACGAACCGGGCGCAGTTGTTGAGGACCGTGGTTTTGAAACCGTTGTTTTCCACGATCTGCTCGGAGGTGGAGACGATCTCCGCCGGAATCTGTTCCAGGGATGAGCCGTCGTTGCAATTATAGAGATCCAGCCTGAGAGAACGGCGGGTGAGGGGCAGGGCGTTGTAATCCAGGTCGAAGCAGAGGCCGCCTTCGCTGATGTTTTTTATGCGGGCGTATTGGTTCGTGGCCGGAATGCGGACAAGGAAGAAAGACGGCAGCCGTCGGCGGGGGAAGCGCCGCTGCTCCACGCCGATTGCAAAGGTGGCCAGGAGGACAAGCTGCTGATGGCAGTCGGCGCAGGCGCAGGATCGGGCTGTCGGTAGGGTGGCAAGCCAGGAATTCGGTGCACGGTCGATCAGGTTTTTGCCGCCGCAGGCCGGACATTTTCTCCCGAATGCCATCATCGTTGCTCCTCCCTGTTGAATCCAATTTCTTCTTTGTATCTTAACCCTATAGTATACCGCATTATTTCCCGCCTTTCAAGTTTCACTTGCCAAGAGGGGCGTCCTTGCCGGCCTTCTCAAGGCGCAGGCTTTCCCCTGCCCGGGTGGCGACATGCATGTCTTCTCCGTTGGTCCGGACGGTTACGGTCCCGGTCCGTGCGGTGATCAAAGCCGGAATCTGTAGCTGTCGCCACCGTGCGAGGTGCTCTTTGGCCGGATGGGTCTCCTGGCCTCTCCGGCCGGCCGAAACCACGATCAACGCCGGGGCAACCGCATCCATAAAGGATGCTCCGGCCGAGGTGCGGCTGCCATGGTGCGGCGCCAGCAGGACATCGGATTGCACGGCAATGCCTGCCCGAAGCAGCCGGTTTTCGCTCGCATTGCCGATATCGCCCGGAAAGAGAAAGCTGCGCATTTTGTATCGAAGCCTCACCACCAGGCTGCGATCGTTGATCGATCCGGTGGCGTTGGCTCCCGACACATCGTTCATGCCGAGACAGGCGATTTCCACCTCGCGTCCCCCGTATAACATATCCCCGGCCCTGGCAACCCTCGCCGTGCCGCCCTGCTTCCGAATGGTCTGCATCAAGGCCTCGTAGTCCGGTTCCTCGCCCGGATCGCCGTTGACCATTGCCCACTGGGGCCGGAATCGGGCCGCGACAAAAGGCAGGCCATTGTAATGGTCCCGGTGCGGGTGGGTAATGATCAGCCCGTCGAGCCGCCAGATACGTTGCCGCCAGAGAAAGGGCGCGATCAGACTCTGGCCGGGGTCGAACTGTTCGCTCTGGTAGCCGCCGCCGTCGATCAGGATGGCACCGCCGTCGGGCAGTTGCACCAGGGTGCAGGTGCCCTGGCCGACATCAAGAAAGCTGACCGTCAGGTCCTGGCCCGTCTCACGCAACCAAAGCGAGCGGGTGAACGAGCCCGCCAGCACGAGGGTCAGGGCCAGGGTCAACACAAGGTGCCGGGCGGTTTTCCCCGGCCGGAGCAGGAGGACCAGAAGGCAGTAGTACAACACAATTTCCCCCGCGTTGGGGGTGATCGTCCACACCGAGGCGTGGGGCAATCGGGCAACGGCCTCGCTCAGCCAGACCGTCAGCTCGATCGCCGGCCGGCCGACTTGACACAGGAGGGCGGCCAGGTTCGGAAAAACCGGAATCAATGGCAGGGCCAGCAGGCCGCAGGGCAGGGCCCACAGGCAGAGCAAGGGTTCGATCACCAGGTTCATGACCGGCCCGATCAGGGAAACGCGGTTGAAGTGGTAAAGCAGAATCGGCAAGGTGCCGGCCGTGGCGGCCAAGGAGACATACAGCATGGATTGGAGGACGCGAATTGCCCGCCCGATTTGGGGCGAAAGCGTTGAAGGCGCTTCCTCCGGGGTCAGGAACAGCGGCAGGCGGGGGTAGATCAGGTTGATGGCCAGGACCGCGGCGAAGGACAGTTGGAAGGAAGGGGTGAAGAGGGCCAGCGGCGTTACGGCCAGGACAATGAGGGCCGCGCCGGCAATCAGGTGGATCAGGGTCCGCTGCCTACGGACCATCACCGCAAACAGCACCAGCAGTGCCGTGACCAGCGAACGGACGGCAGGGACATTGAAACCGGCGATAAAGGTGTAAAAGAGCAAAATCGGCGCGGTCAGCGTCAGGGCCAGGGTGGGCACATGGACATGGAGCAGCAACCAGGTGCTTCGCTTCAGCAGCCAGGTGAACAGGACGGCGCAGAATACCCCGAGCAGCCCCAGGTGGAGGCCGGATATGGACAGGACGTGAAAGCAGCCGTTGTCCTTGAAGGCCTCGATCAGGCGAGGGGAAATGTTGACGGTGGAGCCGATGAGCAGGGCCTGGAAAAATCCGGCCACGTCACGGTCGAATCGGGCGGCGAAAAACCCGGCGGCATGCTGCCGGATGCGTTCCGGCACAAAGGACAGGTCGCGCCAGCCGGGACGCAACGGCTCCGCCACCGGCACGATCTCGTGGGGAGAGCGAATCCAGCCCGAGCACAGGATGCCTTGCGCCGCCATGTGCAGGCGATAGTCGAAAGCGCCTGGGGTTTGGTAGGTGCTGATGCGGTCCAGGCTGGCCATGACCATCATCTTCTTGCCCGGGACGAATTCCGGGGCAAGGGTTCCGGGAACCGTGAGTCGGACCTTGCCCCGGACTGGCCGGAATGCGGAAGGGGCGGCGGGGTCGTGCGGCAGCAGCGCTTCGCTGTCCAGATCCCAGCGGGTTTGCTCGCCGTCGTATTCGGCCATGGTCAGCATTCGGCCGACCAGGGTCACCTTGGTCGGTTGGGTGACGAAGGTGGCGATATGATGCGGATCGTCGATGGGTTGCAGCGCCCCATGGGTATGTACCAGGCCGGTCAGGAAAAAGGCGAAAAGCGCCGCCAGCGGCCGCAGACGACGGATGAACAGGAGCGCGAGCAGGGATAGGGACAACAGGACAGCCACGATGGCCAGCGGTTCCGGGCCGACCGGCCACCGGGGGGGGAGATAAAAAGCGGCCCCGGCCCCGGCAATGAAACAGATTGCGGCACTGACCAGCAGGTTGTCGGTGCAGCGCCGGATCAACCTTTCCATGGGGATGGAGACATCCCGGACAACAAGGGGGCGATGGCTTCCAGGTGCCTGCGGACGACGCCCCGGTTGGCCACGACACAGGCCCGGGCCGCCTCGGACATCGAGCGCCTCTGTTCCCGGTCGATGAGGAGTTGGTGGAGCAGGTTGTAGAGGCTGTCCTCCGAGTCGACTTGGCCGGCACCGCCGCACCGGATCAGTTCCGCGGCAATTTCGGCAAAATCCTCCATGTGCGGTCCAAAAAGCGCGGGCACCGCCGCCGCGGCCGGCTCAATCGGATTGTGGCCCCCCGAGGCCACCAGGCTACCGCCGACAAAGGCTACCTCGGCCATGGCATAACATCCGGCCAACTCGCCGATGGTGTCGAGGATGAGCAGCGACTCTTGTTTCTGGGGATCGAGGCTCCAGCGGCGGCACACCAGGCCGTGCCCGCCGGCGAGTTCGACGATTTCCTCGGCCCGCTCGATGTTGCGCGGCGCCAGCACCAGCTGGAGATCGGCGATGCGTGTGAGCAATCGCCGGTACACTCGGAACAGAATGGCTTCCTCGCCGCGATGGGTCGAGCCGCACACCCAAAGCGGCGGAGCCACGGCAAATCCGTACCGTTCCTTCTGGATGGCCAGGGCCCCGTGGTTGATCGCAGCCCCGCTCAACAGGCTGGTGTCGAACTTGAGATTACCCAGAGTGACGACCTTGTCCGTCTCCACACCCAAGGCGACCATCTGTGCCGCATCGGCGGCGGTCTGCATGGCAAGCAGGGAAAACGACCGGAACATCGGCAGAAAGAAACGGGAAAATCGGCGGTAGCGGGTCATGGAGGCCGCCGAGATCCGGCCATTGACCAGAACCGTGGGGATTTGGCGGCGGCGCAGGCAGCGCAGCCAATGCCACCAAAAATCGGTTTCCACCAAAAGAAACAGATCGGGGCGGATCACCCGCGTGAAATACGGCACCACCCAGCCCACGTCCACGGGCGCGGCAAGGATGAGGTCGACGTGGGGTGCCAGCAGCTTGCGGGCCACTTCGTCCCCGGCCCCGGTGGTGACGGAAAAAAGAATCCGTGCCTGGGGATGGGCGACCCGCAGGCCGCGCACCAGGGGAACGGCCGAGGTGACTTCGCCCACCGAGAGGGCATGTATCCACAGGGTCGGACCTTTGGCGGAAGGAAGCCACGCCATCTGCGCGGCCAAACCCCAGCCCAGCCTTTTGCCGATTCGGCCGCGGTATTTTTTCCGGCAAGCCAGGGAGATCAGAATCGGCAGCAGCGCCAGGGCCAGGATCGTGGTGAACAAGGGGTAGAGCAACAACATCGGCAGTCGGTATCCTTCAATAAGGGTGGTGCATATTTTTCTTGTTGATACCAGCATTTTGCCCTGCTGTCCAAGAAGAAGCGCCGGGAGCGGTTTGGTTTGTGGGGGGCAAGTGTATCGCGTTCGCCGATTTATATTCGATGGAGAATAATTATGGATCATGTTGACTGATGATGCTATGTTATTTTGAAAATCAATAATTTTGGTGAATTTTATTCTTGAAAGGGCCGGCGATCTCCCGGTGCCATGGCCCGGTTGCGACAGAGTTTTCGATTGTTTTTTGCGCGGAGACCTTGACCGATGCTTGACGATATCAGTCTGGAAATACTAAATATATTGCAGGAAAAAGCCCGTATCCCCAATGTCGATGTGGCCCGCAAGGTGGAGATGGCGCCTTCGGCGGTTCTGGAGCGCATTCGCAAGATGGAGCGCCAGGGGGTGATCGACGGCTACGAGGTGCGGCTTAACCCGGCCCGGTTCAACCGCCGCCAGATCGCCTTCATCGAAATCCGCTCCCGCTCAGTGGGCGACCGGCCGGAAACCGGCGAAGCCCTGGCCGCCATTCCTGAGGTGCAGGAAGTGCACTATGTGGCCGGCGAGGACTGCTACCTGGTCAAGGTGCGGGTGGCCGACACCGCCGAACTGGCGGGGCTTATCCGGGAAAAAATCGCTGTCATCGAGGAGGTCGCGTCCACCAAGACCGCGGCCGTTTTGCACACATACAAGGAAACCGCGCGCATTCCCATCCGCGGTTGAACACACGAGGTCCACCCATGCCGATGTCCCAAGCCTTCAAAGATCGTCTTTTCCCGCACCTCCCGGCCATCGTGGCCCATTACGGCACACCCTTCCACGTCTACGACGAGGCGGGCATCCGCGAAACCGGCCGCCGGCTCAAAGAGGCCTTTGCCGATATCCCGGTGTTCAGCGAGTATTACGCGGTCAAGGCCCTGCCCAATCCCTCGGTGATGGCCCTGATGCAGGGCATGGGCTTCGGCTTTGATTGCAGTTCGGTCACCGAGTTGATGCTGGCCCGGAAGCTGGGGGCGCGAGGGGAGGAGATCATGTTCACCTCCAACAACACCAGCCCGGCGGATTTCGCGGCCGCAACGGCCGAGGGCGGCTGCATTCTCAACCTGGACGACATCACCCTGATCGACAAGGTGCCGCAGATGCCGGAATTGATCTGCTTCCGCTACAATCCCGGGACGCGCCGCCAGGGCAACGACATTATCGGCAAGCCCGAGGAGGCCAAGTACGGGGTCAGCCACGACCAGATCGTCGAGGCCTATCGCCAGGCCCGGGCCAAGGGGGCAAAGCGGTTCGGCCTGCACACCATGCTGGCTTCCAACGAACTCCACTACAGCTACATGGTCCAGACCGCGGCCATGTTGCTGGAACTGGTGGATCGCATTCACTCGGAGTTGGGCATCGACTTCGAGTTCATCAATATCGGCGGCGGGCTCGGCATCCCCTACCTGCCGGGAATCGATCCCCTGAATATCCAGGCCATGGGCGAGGAGATCACCGCCCTGTTCGTCGATTTCAAGGATCGCAACGGCTACTGCCCGGCCCTGCTCATGGAGAGCGGCCGCTATATGACCGGCCCGCACGGGGTACTGGTGACCCGGGCCATCAACCGCAAAAATATCTACCGCACCTATATCGGCGTGGACGCCTGCATGTCGGCCCTGATGCGGCCGGCCCTCTACGGCGCCTACCACCATATCGATGTCCTGGGCAAGGATGGCGCCGCCGGCACCGAAGTGGTGGACGTGGTGGGCTCGTTGTGCGAGAACAACGACAAGTTCGCCGTCCAGCGCGAGCTGCCGGTCATCGTTGACGGCGATATCCTCGTCATCCAGGATTCCGGCGCCCACGGCCACGCCATGGGGTTCAACTACAACGGTAAGCTCCGGCCCCAGGAACTGCTCCTGGGTCAGGACGGCGCGGTGCGGCTCGTCCGCCGCGAGGAACGGGCCGAGGATTATTTCGCCACCCTGCAATTCGAGGACAAGGTGTTGCGGCTGTGAGGAGGTTCGCTTGAACCTTTTGCTGCTCGATCCCGCCGAGCTCGACGAAGAAGGCAGGGCCCGCATCGTTGGCCGCCGGGCCGAACATCTGCTGCGGGTGCTCAAGGTGGAGGCGGGCGACACGGTACGGGTGGGGGTGATCGGCGGCAAGCTGGGCAGCGGCCGAGTGACAGCGGTGGAGGGGGAAGCCGTGCGGCTGACGGTGGAGTTGGCGCGGGAGCCGGACTGTGAACTGCACCTTGAACTGATCTTGGCCCTGCCCCGGCCGATCATGCTTCAGCGGATTCTCAAGCAGGCCACCGTGCTGGGCGTGCGGCGCTTTCACCTCATCCGTTCGCGGCGGGTCGAAAAATCCTTTTTCCACAGCCCGGTGCTGGCGCCGGAGAAAATCCGCGCCTTGCTCCTGGAAGGCATGGAGCAGGCCATGGACACCTGGCTGCCCGAGGTCTGCATCCATCCGCAGTTCAAACCCTTTGTCGAGGATGTCCTGCCCACCCTTGACGGCCAGGGGCTGATCGCCCATCCCGGCGTCGACGGCACCGTGTCCGGCCTGCCGGTGTCCGGCCGGTCCGGGCAGCGGCTGTTGTTGGCCATCGGTCCCGAGGGCGGCTGGTCCGACTACGAACTCGGCCAATTTCTCGATCGCGGCTTTTACGGCTTCACCATGGGGCGCCGCATCCTCCATGTCGACACGGCGGTGGTCGGCCTGCTCGCCCAGTTGCAACTCCTCTACGATTTGCGCCAACGCTGAACCAGCTTACCGGTCAGCAGGGTGAATTCCGGCAGCCGCAGAACCTGCAGGCCGACCGCGTAGATCGTCACCGCCACCCCGACCAGCAGCACCAGCACCCCGGCCTGCGCCCACACCGCTCCCTGTTGCCAGGGCGCGAGCAGCAATTCCAGCCCCCATATCCCGCCGCACATCAGGCCGGTGGCCGCCACGATTTTCACCAATCCCCGCAGCAGATACCCCAGCGGATACCCGTCCAGCTTGCGATAGAGCACCACGCCGAGAAAGAGAAAATTGAGGATCATGGCGCAGGAGGTGGACAGGGCGATGCCCCGGTGCTGGAGTGCACCGATCACCAGGTAAATGGTGCCGACGTTGGCCGCCACGCCGAGAAAACTGCCGATCACCGGGTAACGGGTGTTGTTGATGGCATAAAACACCGGCACCATCACTTTGATGGCCGAATAGGCGAAGAGGCCGATGGCGTAATAGGTGAGGGCGTCGGCGGTCTGGATGGTGTCGGCGCCGGTGAAGGCGCCGTGCTCGAAGATCAGACGGATGATCGGCCGGGCCAGCAGCATCAGGCCGGCGGTGGCCGGAACGGCCAGGGCGAAGACCAGCACCAGCGAGGAGGTGAAGGTCTGCTTGAGGCTGGGCAGATCCTTTTGCGCGGCCTGCTTGGCCAGAATCGGCATCACCGCGATCGACAGGGCCACGCCGAATACCCCGATCGGCAGCTGCACCAGGCGGAAGGCGTAGTTGAGCCAGGAAACCGAGCCCTCGACGCAGGAGGCGGCAAAGTTGGTGTTGACGAAGATGTTGATCTGGGTGGCCGACAGGCCGATGGTGGCCGGCAGCATGAGCAGCAGGATGCGCCGCAGCCCCGGATCGAGCGGATTGCAGGCAAACCGGAACCGGAAACCGACCTTGAACAGGGTCGGCAGTTGCATCAGTAGTTGGAGGATGCCGCCGATCAGGGTGCCCCAGGCCATGCCGGCGATGGCCGGCTGACCGAAGCGAGGGAAGAGCCAGGCCAGGGACAGACCGCCGACGATCGAGCCGATGTTGAAGAAGGTGGAGGACATCGCCGGCACGAAAAAGCGGCCTTTGGTGTTGAGGATGCCCATCACCACCGCCGCCAGGGAGACGCAGAGCAAAAAGGGCATCATGATCCGGGTGAGCTGGACGGTCAACTCGGTCTTGCCGGGGATCAGCGCGAAATTCGGAGCCAGCAGGCCGACGAGCGGTTCGGCCCAGTAGATGGCGGCCAGGGTGAAGGCGCTGATCAGCAAGGAGAAGAACACCATGACGTTGCCGGCCAGCCGCCAGGTGGCCTCGGCCCCCCGGTTGGTGTTGTACTCGGTGAACACGGTGACAAAGGCGGCGGAGAGCGCCCCCTCGGCGAAGAGATCGCGCAGCAGGTTGGGAATGCGGAAGGCGACCACAAAGGCGTCGATGGCAAAACCGGCGCCAAACAGGCCGGCGAAGATTTGCTCCCGGATCAAACCGAGCACGCGGCTGCACATCACGGCAATGGAAACCGCGCCGGCTGATCGGGCTATTTTTCCGGTGGATTTGGCGGGTTGAACCGCTGGTTCGTCGGCCATCGCTTGTTCAGTGTTTCAGCAGGTTATCGCTTGACTTTGCAATCTTAATACGAATATAAAAAGGGCTCGTTTGCGCGGACCCGATGGTTACCACGCCTGCCGTGAAAGCGCGAGGGCTTTTCTTCGCTTCGTCGGTTGATGGGACCAAGCTCGCGGTGGTCCGCCGACGAAGCCCGTTTCAGTCATAACTATTGCGTTTCGGAGTTCAAAATGCCGTTCTCACGGCAGGTTGTGAGAATGGTCAGGTTCGCCGTGGACGTCGATACAACCGTTGCACTCACTGGAGGACTCCATGCAGGACGTACAGCACATCAGGAATGTGGTTTTTCTCGGCCATGGCAACAGCGGCAAATCCTCTCTTGCCGAGGCCCTTCTGTTTACCGCCGGTGCCCTGAAGCGGTTGGGCAAGGTGGACGAGGGCACCTCTTCCATGGATTTCGAACCGGAAGAGAGCAAGCGCAAGATTTCGATCGGCGCGGCCTTCAACCAGCTGACCTGGCAGAAAAACGATGTGTACTGCATCGACACCCCCGGTGACGACAACTTCTTCAACGAGACCCGCTTTGCCGCCCAGGTGGCCGACAGCGCCATCCTCACCGTGGGCGCGGTCCTGGGCGTGCGGCCGCAGACCGAGAAATTCGTCGATCTGATCAAGGAGCATAAGCTGCCCTGCCTGATCTGCGTCACCAAGATGGACCGGGAGCGGGCCAATTTTCAGAAAACGGTCGACGGCATCAAGGAGGCCACCGGCCTCAATCCCGTGGTGCTGTATTTACCCATCGGTGCCGAGGATCAGTTCAAGGGTGTGGTCGACATCATGGCCAACAAGGCCCTGCTGTTCGCCGACGGCAAGGCCGAGGCCGCGCCGGTGCCGGCGGACCTGGCCGACGAGGTGGCGATCATGCGCGAAACCCTGATGGAGAACGTGGCCGAGACCGACGACGAGCTGATCGAAAAATTCCTCGAGGAAGGCACTCTGAGCGATGAGGAACTGAAAACCGGCCTGGCCAAGGCCATCAAGGAGGCAAAGATCGCCCCGGTCTGCGCCTGCGCCGCGCTGGTTAACAAAGGCTCCGGCGTGGTGCTCGATGCCATTGTCAACCTCCTGCCCTCGCCCGACCAGCGCGAGGTCCGGATCGGCACCAATCCCAAGAACAAGGAAGCCGCCGAGCGCCCCGGTACCGCCGATGCGCCGTTTTCGGCCCTGGTCTTCAAGACCATGGCCGATCCGTTCGCCGGCCGCCTGACCATTTTCCGCGTCTTTTCCGGCACCCTCAAGGGCGATACCTTCTACAACGCCTCCAAGGGTACCTCCGAGCGGTTCGGCCAGCTTTTCGTCATGGCCGGCAAGGAGCAAAAGCCGGTGGACGAGGCCGTGCCCGGCATGGTGGTGGCGGTGGCAAAACTCAAGGAGACCACCACCGGCGACACCCTGTGCGACGAGGCCAACCAGGTCGTCTACCCGATGGTCGAGCCGCTGCCCCCGGTGATCGCCTATGCGGTCGGCGCCAAGAAGGGCGACGAGGAGAAGCTTTTCTCCTCCATCACCCGTCTGCTCGACGAAGACTTGACCCTAAAGCTCACCCGCGAGCAGCAAACCCACGAGACGCTCATTTCCGGGGTCGGCCAGGTGCATCTCGAAGTGATCGGCGAAAAGATCAAACGTAAATTCGGGGTGGAAATGGAGCTGCGGCCGCCCCGGATTCCCTACCGCGAGACCCTGAAAGGCAAGGTCACGGTTCAGGGCAAGCACAAAAAGCAATCCGGCGGCCGGGGCCAGTTCGGCGACTGTACCATCGAGATGGAACCCTTGCCCCGTGGCGAGCATTTCCAGTTCCTGGACAAGATCGTCGGCGGCGTCATCCCCCAGCAATACCGCCCGGCGGTGGAGAAGGGCATTCTCGAGGCCATGGAGCGCGGCGTCATTGCCGGCTATCCGTTTGTTGACCTCAAGGTCAGCCTGATCGATGGTTCCTATCACACCGTCGACTCCTCGGAAATGGCGTTCAAGGTGGCGGGATCGCTGGCCTTCAAGAAGGGCGTGGTGCAGGCGAATCCGGTACTCCTCGAGCCGATCATGGAGGTGGAGGTGCGGGTGCCCAAGGATTTCGTCGGCGATGTCATGGGCGATCTCAACAGCCGTCGCGGCCGGGTGCTCGGCATGGATTCGACGGACAAATACGAGATCATCAACGCCCATGTGCCCCAATCCGAGATCCTGCTCTATGCCCTGGATCTCACTTCGATGACCGGCGGCCGCGGCACCTTTCTGACCAAGTTCTCGCACTACGAAGAGGTTCCCGGCCAGATCGCCGAGAAGATCATCGCCGAGTACAAGGAGCAGGCGGAGGAATAGTGGCCGCTCTTCCCCGGGCCTACCGCTGCGGTGTCCTGACCCTGAGCGACAAGGGGTCGCGCGGCGAGCGCGAGGACACCAGCGGACCCCGCATCCGGGAGATGCTGCAAACCGCGGGGTATGAGGTGGCGGAATATCAACTCCTGCCCGACCGGCAGGAGTTGATCGAACAGCTTCTGAAAACCTGGGCCGACGAGCGCAAACTCGATCTGGTCGTCACCACCGGCGGGACCGGCGTGTCGCCCAGCGACCGGACCCCGGAGGCCACCAGGGCGGTGATCGAGTGCGAGGTGCCGGGCTTGGCCGAGGCTATGCGCATGGCCAGCCTCCGGAAAACGGTGCAGGCGGTCTGGTCGCGCGGGATCGCCGGTATCCGCAACAAATGTTTGATCCTCAACCTTCCCGGCAGCCGCAAGGCGGCGGAAGAAAATCTCGAAACCGTGCTGCCCGCCCTGGCGCACGGCCTGGAAAAGCTTCAAGGCAATACCTCCGATTGCGGTCGAATGGAATAATTCCGTTCGACCGTTTTTTTATCCTGGCGCGAAGCACCGGGCACATGGCCTCGGATTGCTTCTGATAGCGTCGGGCATGTCCCGCTTCATTCTTTTCTCTTTGATTGTGTTGAATATCTTTGCAGGTCCAAGGTGTCGGAAAATAGAAATCTTCCACGTTAACGTAACATTATCCCCAGAGATTGATCGTTCATCCCTCCTTCGTAATACCAAACCCGCTTCTTGCGTCCCAACGGTAGGCTCCAGAGATGGATATCCGAAAACTTGATGCATTCTGCAGAATTGTCGAACTGAAAAGCTTTACCAAAGCCGCCCAGGCAATGCAGCTTTCACAGCCGACCGTTAGCGACCACATTCGCCATCTTGAAGAAGAGCTTGGGCAGAAGTTGGTGGACCGGCGGGGACGAGTGGCGGAACCCACCCCGGTTGGGCGGCTTCTGTATAACTATGCCAGCAAGATACTTCGCTTGCAGCAGGAAACCCTGCAGGCCCTTGTCCAATACAGCGGCCAGTTCGTGGGGAATCTGCTCATCGGCGCCAGCACCATTCCCGGCACCTTTATTTTGCCGTCGATAATCAGCCGGTTTCGCCAACAGTATCCCGACATCAAAACCATCGTCCGCATCAGCGGTTCACGAACCGTTGCCCAGAAAGTCCTCGATGGCGAATACGATTTGGGTTTGGTCGGGGCCATGTGGAACGAACGAGGCCTTGAGTGGCACCCCCTTTTTGCCGACACCCTGGTACTGGTCACCTATCCGGGCGGTTTCGCGCACAACGGGCAGGCCATTCCCGTGAGCGATATTCTGGCCGAACCTTTTGTGTTCAGAGAGCAGGGGTCGGGAACCAGAAAGAGCATTGCCCAGATTCTTGAAAGCAAGGGGTACAGAGAGTCCGATCTGCACGAGGCCGCGCAGTTCGGTTCCAACGAAGCCGTCAAAGAGGCGGTCAAGGCCGGGGTGGGGATTTCGATGCTTTCTCGCCGGTCGATAGCCGGAGAGCTCAAGTGGGGTGCACTGATTGCAATACCACTGGACGATGTATCCGGGGAGCGTCCTTTTTACCTCGTTACCCGCAAAAACAAGGCGCTTGCGCCCATCGCCACCGCCTTTGCCGAGCATTTGCGGAAAGAAGCGGACCAAGGAGACGCATCTCTCCGCTGATCAGCCGTATTTACGGGTCACCCGGCCGCAGGTTTCCTCGCCGCCATCGAACTCATCGTCAAATTCCCAGTCAGGTCGTTCGGTTGATCGACCGGCACGCACATGTTCGTTTGCTGGCATTGGGCCACACTCGTTTTTGTCCAGGTGTCCGGCTCGCGAAAATTGAAAATACTACGGTCCGCTTGATTGGAGACTGGTTTTGGAATCGAACCAAGCGGCCTCCCTTTCCAGAGGAGGCCCAACGGGGTTGAAGCCCGCGGCCAGCACCAGCTAACTCAACCAGTCTGCTCTAAAGCGTCTATCGATAGTTGTGATCATTTTATAGATTTAATCTATTTTACAAATAGATTGTATCGATGATATCGTGCAGGGTCTTTTTTGACAAGATGCTTTTTTGCCAGAATTTATATGCGATGTTGCGAGGAAGTATTTCCAGGGCAGAGAAAAGCGGTATTCCCCACATTGGTCTGTCCAGAGATCGATGCGTGTTTTGGGCGAGATATTGCAGGCGCGTTGGGACGCTGTCGAGCGGAAGTGGTGCAGTGCTTTCCCCGGTTGTTGACGAAGACCAGGAGATGAAGCTTGTTCAAAAAAGCGGGCATAAAAAAAGCTCCGGATGGCGACCATCCGAAGCTTTTTTGGTTCGCAGCAGAAGACGGGAATCAGTAGATGTCGTCGATGATGACCTGGCCGCCGTTGTTGGCCTGGGCGGGCTTGATTTCGCCGATGAGATAGGGCTGCTCGCCGTGGGCGGCAAACTGGTGCAGCATGTCCTCGACATTGCTGTCCGGTACCACGGCCATCATGCCGATGCCCATATTGAAGGTCCGGTACATTTCCTCGGCCGCGATGCCGCCTTTTTCCTGCACATAGGTGAAGCAGGGCGGGATGGGCCAGGAGCCGGGATGGATATGGGCGGAGCAGCCGGCGGGCAGGATGCGGGGAATGTTGTCGATGAAACCGCCGCCGGTGATGTGGACCAGGCCGTGAATCCGGTGGCGTCGCAGGATGCTGACCACGCTGTCCACGTAGATGCGGGTGGGCTTGAGCAACTCCTCGCCCAAGGTGCAGCCGAATTCCTCGATGAAATCGTCGACCTCTTTACCCAGCTCCTCGAAGAAGATCTTGCGGACCAGGGAATAGCCGTTGGAATGGAAACCCGAGGAGGCCAGGCCGATGATCCGGTCGCCGACCCGGATGTCGCTGCCGTCGACCAGGGCGTTGCGGTCGCCAATGCCGACCACGAACCCTGCCAGGTCGTAGTCGCCGGGTTGATACAGGCCGGGCATCTCCGCTGTTTCGCCGCCGATCAGGGAGCAGTGCGCCTGCTTGCAGCCCTCGGCAATGCCGCGAACCACATCGGTGGCCACATCAAGGTCTAGGGCACTGCTGGCAAAATAATCGAGGAAGAATAGCGGTTTGGAGCCGCTGACCACCACGTCGTTGACGCACATCGCCACCAGATCGATGCCGATGGTGTCGTGCTTGTTGCACATTTTGGCCACTGTCAACTTGGTGCCCACGCCATCGGTGGAGGCGACCAGAACCGGATTTTGCACATCTTCGTTGCCGATGGCAAACAGTCCGGAAAAACCGCCGATGTCCGAGATCACGCCGCGCCGGTGGGTTCCGGCGACGATGTCCTTGATCCGGGTAACGAAGAGATTGCCCTTGTCGATGTCGACGCCGGCTGCGCTGTACTTTGAAGATGATTGGGTCATGGGGAGTCGTTGTGGGGCTGCCGTCAGCGCCGAATCCGCTGTGGAATCGACAACTGTCGCAAGATATCTACAGGTTGGATACTGAACGGCAAGGTACTTTTTTTGACCGGCCGTTGTCAACAGCTTTGTGGTCTGTTGCACCGCCAGCCGCTTTCTGGTAAAGCAGCGTCCATGAAACTCCTGATAACGTTGATTGGGCTGGTGCTCGTTCTGGAAGGGCTGCCCTATGTCGCCGCGCCGGAATCCATGCAGCGCTGGCTGCACCAGATTGCGACCATGCCACCCCATCTTTTGCGCCGGATAGGCCTGATCGCCATGGTTCTGGGGTTTTGCCTGTGCGCCCTGGCGCAAAAAACCGGTTTCTTCGACTAGATCGCCTCCGCGCGCCTGGCCCGTGCCAAGGAGGCGACGCCTGTCCGCCCCCTTTTCCCGATTGACTTTTCCGGTTGGCGCTCAGTACAATTATCTCCCCTTATGTGCGGAAGAAGCGGAGCCTTCTTCCGCCGGGGCCAGACAGGGCCGTTGACCGACGGTCCCTTGACGCGCTGCTCATCCCCATTCACCCGATCCGGAACGCCGCCATGGTCAACTATTTTTATTTAGACAACAGAATGGTCAAGATGGAAAGCGGCAACGGTTCCGTCAGCCCCAACATCTTCTGGATTGATCTGATCAATCCTTCCGAGGAGGAAATCCGGCAGGTGGAGAAGGATTTCCGGGTGGAGCTCTTCACCAAGCAGGAGAGCGAGGAGATCGAGTCCAGTTCGAAATACGTCGAGACCGAGGAGGAGATCGGCATCAACCTCAATTTCCTTGTTCCCGAAAGCAATGCCTTCACCAATGTGCCGGTCTCGTTCATCCTCAAGGACAAGATCCTATTCACCCAGCGTTCCCACGAATTCCGCTCGTTCACCGAGACCTACCGCAAGCTGCGCGCGATCAAGCCGGTTGACGGCGAGGACATTTTCCTCACCATCCTCGAAACCCGGATCGACTCCGACGCCGACCTCATCGAAACCATCACCGACCGGATTTCCGAGATCACCAAGCAGATGATCGGCGACAAGGACCCGGACCGCGACCTGCTGCTCAAAATCACCTCCCTGCAGGAATCGACCATTACCATTCGCGAAAATATCGTGGAAAAACAGCGCATCATCTCCTCAATGCTCAAGAGCAAGATGTTCCCCAAGGAAGACCACGAGAACATGCGGATCATGATCAAGGACGTGGGCTCGCTGCTGGACCACACCTCGTTCAATTTCGAGCGGCTCGAATTCCTCCAGAACACCTTCCTCGGCCTGGTCGACATGGAGCAGAACCGGGTGATCAAGATTTTCACCGTGGTCACCGTGATTTTCATGCCGCCCACCCTCATTGCCAGCGCCTATGGCATGAACTTCAAGTACATGCCCGAGCTGGACGAGATGTGGGGCTATCCCTTTGCCGTGCTGTTGATGATCCTGTCCTCGGCCATGACCCTGCTGTTTTTCCGGCGGAAAAAATGGCTCTGACATCCTGACGTCGCCGGGCGTCACCGGATCGCCCGCGCCGTCCTTTTCGGGGGAAACCAGATGAAGGCATTGTATGTCGTTCTGATTGCCGGCGCGGTCGGCTGGCTGTTGCTGCAGACCTTCCAGCCGTCGCTGCACGATCCCCGGGCAGTGTCCCGGCCGATCGAGGCCAGGGGCGATCTGGCCGCCGACGAGAAAAACACCATCGAAATCTTCCGCAACGCCGCGCCCTCGGTGGTGTACATCACCAGCATCGCGGTCCGCCGCAATCTTTTCAGCCTCAATGTCTACGAGATTCCCCAGGGAACGGGTTCGGGCTTCATCTGGGACCAACAGGGGCGGATCGTGACCAATTACCACGTCATTTCCGATGCCAGCCGGCTGGAGGTGACCCTGGCCGACCATTCCACCTGGAAGGCAGTGCTGGTGGGGACCGCCCCGGACCGCGACCTGGCGGTGGTGCAGATCAGCGCCCCGGCCGACAAGCTGCGACCCATCGCCATCGGCGAATCCAAGAATCTGCTGGTGGGGCAGAAGGTCTTTGCCATCGGCAATCCCTTCGGGCTGGACCAGACCCTGACCACCGGCATCGTCAGCGCCCTCGGCCGGGAGATCACCGCCGCCACCGGCCGGACTATCCACGATGTCATCCAGACCGACGCGGCCATCAATCCGGGCAATTCCGGTGGGCCGCTGCTGGATAGCGCCGGCCGGCTGATCGGGGTCAACACCGCCATTTACAGTCCGTCGGGGGCCAGTTCGGGTATCGGCTTCGCGGTGCCGTCGGGCGAGGTCAACCGGGTGGTGCCGCAGATCATTGCCAAGGGCAAATTGATCCGGCCCGGCCTGGGCATTGCCCTGGCCAACCGGAGGCTGACCGAGGAACTGGGGTTGGACGGAGTGATGATCCTCAAGGTGCTTCCGGGTTCGACCGCGGAAAAGGCGGGGCTGCGGGGCGCTTCCCAGGTGCGGGACGGATTGGTGCTGGGGGACATCATCCTGGCGGTCAACGGCAAACCGGTCAAGGACTACGATACCCTGCGCGACGAGCTGGAACGCTACGAGGTGGGGCAGAACGTCACCCTGACCCTGATGCGCGATTCGACCGCGGTCGAGGTCAAGGTGCCGCTCGAGGCGATGAACTGAAAGCGGCGCCGTACCGGCGTCGTCAGACCAGCAGGGACGGCTTTTTCTTTCGGCTGTTGCCGCCCAGGCGGCCGATCGCCCAACCCAGCAGCAGGACGAGGGCGCCGGTGAAGAACCAGCTGATCGACCGATTTTTTCGCAGCACCGTGCATTCGATCTGGGCCTCGGTCAACTGTTGGCGCAGATCCTCGATCTGTTTTTGCGCCTCGCTCAAATTGTTCTTGGCGTGGATGCCGCTGGCCGGGTCGGCGACCAGGGTCTGATACTTATCGGCCAGGGTGCTGCGGTCGGTGGTGCAGGCCGCCAGATCCTTGCGCAGCCGTTCGTTCTCGATGGCAATGTCCCGGAAGCGTCCCATGGGATCGGTCACGGTTCCGTCCGGTCCCAATCCCGGTTTGATGTTGGCCACCGGGATCAAGGGCGAACTGCCGAGAAAGCGGCTGCGCACCCAGCCCTCGGTCCCGTCCTGCATCCGTACCCGTGCCCATTCCTTGCCTCCCTGCACCAATTCCACGGCCGTGCCCATGGGAACCGTGGCGACAATCCGGGCGCCGTCGCCGGGACTCTTGCGCATCAGCACTTCCAGGCTTGGCTTGATATAAAGAATTTCCGCGCAAGCCGGTGCGGCGAGCCAGCCGGCGAGCAGCAGGGGGAGCAATGCGGCTCCTTTCCAACAGTATATGGAAAACAAGGGACTTTTCATGGAATCTTCCCCGGAGGGATGAGCGAGAAGACGATCGGGAAATAGGGGTTTGTTCGTACAATGCCCTGAAGAGCATATCCCGTGTCGATTATCCGGCATGGGATGTACGATTGTTTGCAAGCTTCTTGCCGGAATCTGTTGACAGTATAAAAAACACTGGGCGGCACCCTACCACGAAATGGCAGCACCTGCCAGTTCCGCCTGAACCATGCCGAGTCCTTTTTTCGCAAGGTTCAGATGGTATGGAGCTTCTTGCTCCTGATTATGGCCAGTTCCCGCATGTTGCGGGCCTTGTCGGATTCGTCGACAATCTCCCGGCCGATAATTTCTTCCAGGATATCCTCCATGCTGATCACCCCGGTGACGCTGCCGTACTCGTCGACCACCACGAACAGGTGCTGGTATCGCTCGAAGAAATCGACGAAAATGCGGTCCAGGGGCGCGGTTTCCGGCACAAAATGGACCGGCCGCATGATTTGCGAGAGCTTGAGGGAATCCTGGCCGACCGCCGCCGCCATGAGCACGTCCTGGCTGAGCACGATCCCCACCACATTGTCGGGCTCGCCGTCGTACACCGGCACCCGGCTGTGCATCCGCCATTTGCCCTCCATGCGGGCCGCTTCCTTGATCGTCAGCGACTGGGAGGTGGAAAAGGTGACGGTGCGCGGAGTCATGACCTGGCGGACGTTTTTTGCACCCAACTGGAGGATGTTGGCGATCACCTTTTCCTGGTCGGCCTCGATGCCGCCGGATTTCCGGCTTAAACTGGCGATGGTCTTGAGTTCCTCCGCGGAGAGTTGCTGGGGGGCGTGGCTGTTGGGCACCAGGCGGGTCATTTGCTGCGCCAGCCAGATCAACGGCAGCAGGATCATGATCATGAAACGGAGCGGACCGACGATATGGGGCCCCATCTGTCGGGCAAAGGTGACACCGACGGTCTTGGGCACCACCTCGGTGAACAGCAGGATGGCCAGGGTGAAGATCAGGGAAAACCAAATGAGACCGTCCTGGCCGAACAGGGCGACTGCTGAGGCGCCGGCCACCGATGCGCCGATGGTGTGTGCCACGGTGTTGAGGGTGAGGATGGCGGTGATTGGCTGCTCGATGTTGTCCTTGAGCAGTTTCATGCCCTCGGCCTGGCGGGGATGGGTTTCGGTCATCAGTTCGACCTGCGCCGCCGACAGGGACAGGAGAATGGCTTCGAACAGCGAGCAGGTGGCGGAAACCAGCAGAGCGATACTCACGGCAAGAATGAAAACGAGCAGCACGAATAACCTCCCGAAACCAGGACGCAATTGAGGAGAATTCCAGTAACCGGCGGTTTTGCCGATTGAGCTTGGATCAAGTTTAGTGTATGAAAAACTTACATTAAATCAGTTGTCGTCGCTTTTCAAAGCATTCCGCCATCCGCCCGAGGAGGAACCCTTTCTGTGCCCGATCAGACCGTGACCATTGAATTTTTCGACCAGGAACCGTCCACTTTTGCCGGCGATTTGCTGGTCTTTCTGGTGGAGGAGGGCATCCCCCAGGCTGCCGAGTCCGGCATGGGCATCAACCGGCTGCTGGCCAAGGTGCAGGCAACCGGCGATTTCAAGGGGGAAAAGGATCAGGCCTTTGTGCTGTACCCCGGTTTGGTCGGGACGGATGCAGCTCAGG
The DNA here is from genome assembly GCF_031547805.1 of Desulfobulbus sp. Lineage (GTDB taxonomy): Bacteria > Desulfobacterota > Desulfobulbia > Desulfobulbales > Desulfobulbaceae > Desulfobulbus. Next base: position 113,531 of record NZ_JAVBRQ010000012.1, on the reverse strand, counting down.
GCGTGGCGGCGAAACGAGTGTTGTTCGTCGGTTTGGGCAAGCCGGACGAGGCGATCAACAGCCGGAGGGAGCGGCTCCGCCTGGCCGGCGGCACCATCGCCAAGCAGGCCGGCGCGGTGAAGGCCAAGGAAGTTCTGCTCGTCCCGCCCAAGGAATATTTGCTCGACGCGGTCGAAATCGGCCAGTGCCTGTGCGAGGGATTTTTGCTCGGCAACTATCGTTTCGATCTGTACAAGCAGCCGAAGGAGGACGACCCGCCGGTTCGGGTGGAACGCTTGCTGCTTCACGACGGCGGCCTGGCGGCCAGCGCGGTCCGCAAGGGCCTTGAGCTCGGACGGATTCTGGCCGAGGCGACCTGCGCCGCCCGCGACATGGCCAACCAGCCCGGCAACGGCTGGACCCCGGCCGACTTTGCCGAATATGCCAAGAAACTGGGCAAGAAAAGCCGGCTGAAATGCACGATCCTGGACAAGGGCGACCTGCAGAAGCTGCGCATGGGCGGCATTCTCGGTGTCAACCAGGGCTCGGCCCAGCCGCCGTTTCTGGTGATCCTCGAATACAAGACCAACAAAAAGAATCCGACCGTTCTCCTGGTGGGCAAGGGCCTGACCTTCGATTCCGGTGGCATCAGCGCCAAGCCGCCGGCCGGCATGGAAGACATGAAATACGACATGTGCGGCGGCGCGGCGGTGCTTGCCGCCATGCAGGCCATTGTCGAGATCGGGGTGCCGGAGGTGAACGTGGTGGCCCTGGTGCCCGCCACCGAGAACCTGTCCGGAGCGGCGGCCCTCAAGCCGGGCGACATCATCCGCCACTACGGCGGCAAGAGTTCGGAAATCATCAATACCGACGCCGAGGGCCGGTTGATCCTTGCCGATGCCCTGGCCTACGGCATCGAAACCTACAAGCCGCAGGCGGTGATCGACGTGGCCACCCTGACCGGCGCGGTGATCATCGGCCTGGGCCATCACTACACCGGCCTGCTCGGCAACAACGACCAGTGGGCCGATCAGCTGACCGAAGCCGGCGCCCGGGTCGGCGAGCCCCTGTGGCGGCTGCCGCTGGGGCCCGAATACCGTAAGCAGATCGATTCGCGGATCGCCGACATCAAAAACGCCGGCAGCGACCGCAGCGGCGGCACCATCACGGCCGCCTGCTATCTCCAGGAATTCGTCGGCGAGACCCCCTGGGTGCATCTCGATATTGCCGGCACCGCCTGGGATTTCACCGAAAAAACGTATATTCCCAAGGGGCCCTCGGGCATCGGGGTACGCACCTTGGTCGATTGTTTGCGCCAATGGCGGCCAATCCAGTCCGCTGACAAGAACCAATAGACACGCCTTCCGGCCGGCATGCGTCCGGTCGGGAACAGCCAAGGAGAACAGTATGCTTGTCAAGAGAAAGGGAATCACCGTCAGTCGACAGATCATGGACGATCAGCTGCTGCACCCGGGAGCGACCGGCGAGTTGACCGGCTTGCTCAACGATTTGGTGGTGGCCGGCAAGATCATCAGCGCCGAGGTCAACATGGCCGGTTTGGCCGACATCCTCGGCCAGTCGGGCCGGACCAACATCCAGGGCGAAAACGTGCAGAAGCTCGACGTGTTCGCCAACCAGACCATCAAGCGGCGGATGGAACAGTGCGGCCATGTCTGCGTCATGGCCTCGGAGGAGGACGACGACATCATCCCGGTGCTCGAGGGATACGAAGGCAACTACACCATCGCCTTCGACCCGCTCGACGGCTCCACCAACATCGATGTCAATGTCTCCATCGGCACCATTTTTTCCATCCACCGGCGCCTCAGTCCGTCACCGGGCCAGGGCAACGTCGGCGACCTGTTGCAAAAGGGCGGCAAGCAGGTGGCGGCCGGCTACATCATCTACGGCTCCTCCACGGTGATGGTCTACACCACCGGCTCCGGGGTGCACGGCTTTACCCTGGACCCGAGCGTGGGGGAATTTTTCCTCTCCCATCCGAACATCAAGATTCCGGACGCCTCGCTCTACTACAGCGTCAACGAGGCCTATGCCAACCACTGGTTCGACTCCACCCGCCGGTTCATCGACCACCTGAAAACGACCGACGGCGGCAAAGGGGCCTACAGCCTGCGCTATATCGGATCGCTGGTGGCCGATTTCCACCGCAACCTGATCAAGGGCGGCATCTTCCTTTATCCCCGCGACAAGAAAAGCGGCGAGAAATCCGAGGGCAAGCTGCGGCTCCTCTACGAAGCCGCCCCCCTGGCGATGATCGCCGAACAGGCCGGCGGCCGGGCGATCACCGACGATGGCCGGCGCATTCTCGACATCGAGCCGACCAAGCTGCACCAGCGCGTGCCTCTGATCATCGGTTCCAAGCGCGACGTCGACCTGGCGGAAAAATTCCTCCGTGGGGAAATGTGACCGTATCGCGGCGCTCTTGCCCCCTTTTCCCCCTTGACAAATGCGGTTGGGGCTTTAGTATGAAAAAACATTCAACAAAGGGCCACACCATGACACGCACTCTCGCTCTCCTTCTTCTCCTTAGCCGACTGCACGGATTCACCGTGGCAGGGGAGGAAGGTGTGTCCTGACAGGCCGCTGACAATCTGAACCCGCAAAGCCACGGTTATTCAACCGTGGCTTTTTTTTTGACCGAGACAAGGAGAGAACATGGATCAGGAGAAATTGAAGAAATACCGTCCCTATGCGCCGGTGCGGCTGACAGGCCGCACCTGGCCCGACCGGGTCATCAGCAAGGCGCCGATCTGGTGCAGCGTCGATCTGCGCGACGGCAACCAGGCGCTCATCCAGCCGATGAACCTGGAGGAGAAGTTGGAGATGTTTCAACTCCTGACCCAGATAGGTTTCAAGGAAATCGAAGTCGGGTTTCCCTCGGCCTCGCAGGTCGAATACGATTTCCTGCGGCTGTTGATCGACGGCAAGCATATCGCCGGCGACGTGGTGCCCCAGGTCCTGACCCAGGCCCGCGACCATCTGATCAAGAAGACCTTTGCCGCGCTGCAGGGGGCCCCCGAGGCGATTGTCCACCTCTATAATTCCACCTCGACCCTGCAGCGAGACGTGGTGTTCCAGAAGGGGCGCCGGGAGATCGTCGAACTGGGGGTGGCCGGGGCGCGGCTGATTCGCGAGCAGGCCGAGCGGACCGACGCCAAGATCCGCTACGAGTATTCGCCGGAGAGCTTCACCGGCACCGAGCTTGATTTTGCCCTGGAGATCTGCCAGGCGATCATGGATGTTTGGGAACCGACCCCGGACAATCCGGTGATCATCAACCTGCCCGCCACGGTGGAAATGTCGACCCCGAATATTTATGCCGACCAGATCGAATGGTTCTGCCGGCACCTGAAGAACCGCGACTGCGCGCTGATCAGCCTCCATGCCCACAACGACCGGGGCGAGGCGGTGGCCGCCACCGAGCTGGCCCTGATGGCCGGGGCCGATCGGGTGGAAGGAACCCTGTTCGGCAACGGCGAGCGCACCGGCAACGTGGACATCGTCACCCTGGCGCTGAACATGTTCACCCAAGGGGTCGATCCCGGACTCGATTTTTCGCGGATCAACAGGGTGATCAATATCTACGAGCGCTGCACCAAGCTGCAGGTGCATCCCCGCCATCCCTATGCCGGCGAGTTGGTCTACACCGCCTTTTCAGGATCGCACCAGGATGCGATCAACAAGGGCATGACCGCCCTCGAACTGACCCAGAGCGGTCTGTGGGAGGTGCCCTACCTGCCGATCGACCCGCAGGACGTCGGCCGCACCTACGAATCGATCATCCGGATCAACAGCCAGTCGGGCAAGGGCGGGGTGGCCTACATCATGGACCACGAGTTCGGCTTCAAGCTGCCCAAGGAAATGCATCCGGGGTTCGGCCGGGTCATCCAGGAGGTGACGGACACCCATGGCGACGAGTTGTCCGCCGAAATGGTTTTTCATACCTTTGAGAAGGAGTATTTGCTCAACACCAATGGTTATGCCTTGAAATCGTTCAACGTGCTCAAGCGCCATTTCGAGCGGAACGAGGAAAGCTCGATCGCCGAGATCGAAGCGGTGATGGTGACCAAGGATGGGGAAAAAACGATTCGCGCCACGGGCAACGGCCCCCTGGATGCCTTTTGCGCCGCCTTGCGCGACGGATTGGGGCTGCGGTTCGTCCTCCACTCGTACCACGAACACGCCCTGACCCGCGGCAGTTCCTCCAAGGCGGTGAGCTATATCGAAATCCTCGACCAGGACGACGAGAGCTGGTGGGGGGCCGGAGTGGATACCGACATCATCGTCGCCTCGATCAAGTCGCTACTGAGCGCCCTGAACCGTTCGGCGACCAAAGTGAAAAAGGGGAAATGACATGGGAAAAAAACGGATGATCGCCCTGGGCTGCGGCCTGCTGTTGGCCGTGGCCGCCGTGGCATCCGCCGAGGAGATCGGCGAGGTCAGCACCACCTTCAAATTGGTGGGCGCCAACGACAAGATCGTGGTCGAGGCCTTTGACGACCCGGATATCGGCGGCGCCACCTGCTATGTCAGCCGGGCCAAGACCGGCGGCATCAAGGGCTCGATCGGGGTGGCCGAGGATACCTCGGATGCCTCGATTTCCTGCCGCCAGACCGGTCCGATCACCCTGCCGGAACGGGTGGCCTCGGGCAAGGACAACGGCAAAGAGGTGTTCAAGAAATCCGCCTCGCTGATTTTCAAGAAGATCCAGGTGGTGCGCTTCTACGACAAGAAGCGCTCCACTCTGGTCTATCTCACCTACAGCGACCGGATCATCGAGGGATCGCCGAAAAATTCCATTTCCACCATTGCCCTGCCCCAGGCGATTCAGGGCGGGGCAAGTTCGGGCAATTAAGTCCGGCCGCCTTGCGGTTTGGGCGGGATTCCGCCGGTCCGCCTATTTGCTGAAGGCCCCGAACAGGCTGGACATCCCCATCATGTTGGTCGCCTGGGCGCAGGCGTCGAGGATGTCGCTGTCCTTCCAATCGAGGGCGCGGAGGCGCTGGATCTCGTCCTCGTTGATCCGCTCCTTGCGCAGCACCTTGGCCACCGTTGCCAGCAGGGCGTTTTCGGCCTCGCTGAAGGCCTCGACCTGCCGACCGGCGGCCAGATCGATCAGATCTTCGGCCGAAAGTCCGGCCTTGCTCAGCCAGGTCTGGTTGAGATTGACGCAATGGTCGAAGCAGACCTGCTGGGCGGCAAGGAAGCGGATGGCGGCCAACAGGGGGAAGCTGAGAGTCTCATGCCGCATGAAATACGATATCTGGGCGAAAAAGACCTCGAACAGTCCCGGACTGGTGCTCATGAGCTGCAGGGGCGCCGGTACCGGGATGTTTTTTTGCAGGAAGACGTTGTAGGTCTCCGCTACGGTTCCTGTCGCCTTTTCCGGGGTTTGATAATCAAGCACGAACATACGTTTTCTCCTTGTAGTAGACTGGTCGTCTAGTTTTATGGGGGTGCGTGGCCGCACAGGGACACGCGGGTTAAGCTGTCGTCAGGCCAATAGAACCTCGAAGGTCATGCGCTGAAAGGTGTCCAGGGGTTCCGGACCGGCGGCGGCCTTCATTCGGATGAGGGCGCCCTGCCAGGCGGAAAGGATGTAGCGCGCCGTGGCCTCCGGCTCGAGACGGGCCGGCAGTTCGTTTCGTTCCCTGGCTTCCTGGAGCAATCGGGCCACGAAGCGGATCAAGCCATCCAGGGAACGATTGAGTTGTTCGCGGAAGGCGGGGTTGACGTCTCCCAGTTCCTGGACGAGATTGCCGATGGGGCAGCCCTTGATGAATCCTTCCCGCTCGAACTGGCCGCGGAACCAGAGGAAGAAATCGGCCAGCCGCGTTAACGGCGGCTTGGAGTCGTCCTTGAGAATCGGGCTCACCTGCTCGGCGAGCCGGGCCTGATAATAGTCCACCAGGGCGAGGCCGAAGGCCTCCTTGCTCTTGAAATAGAAATAAAACGAACCCTTGGGCACGCCGGCCGCCTGCAGGATTTCCTGCAGGCCGGTGGCGTTGAAGCCTTTGTGGTGGATGATCTGCCCGCCACAAGCCAGGATGTGCTCACGGGTGTCGACTGTCATGGTCGCCATAATAGACCGGTCGTCTATGGCCGTCAAGAAAAAAAGGCGGCCAATATCGGCTGGCGCCGTTGAACGCCTCGGGACGTATCGGGCAGAGCAGGGGGCAGGCAAAGGCGAAACCGGACGGCCGCAAGCAGTGCTTGTTTCGTTCGCGCAAGAATGGTAATGCTTTGAAACTGATTGTTTTTTGCGCGAGGATTCGCCATGGACCAATTTTCCGGCACCCTGCTCGGCCGAGCCAAAACCTTGCTGCTGGCCACCGATGGCTCCCGCTTCAGCGAAGGGGCCGTGCAGGAAGCCATTTTTTTCGGACAAGCCTGCCGGGCCAAGGTGATTGTCCTGCATGTGGTGCCGACCCGAACCGAATCGATCGGGGCCGCCAATTTTGCCGTTCGGCAGAAGCGAAACGATCTGGCGCCGCATTTTGACCGTATCCGGGTCATGGCCGACGACAGCGGGGTGGAGATCGAAATCGTGGTGCTCGGCTCCAGCAATCCGGAAAAGACCCTAGTCGAGCAGGCTCGCCTGCGGCAGGCCGACGTCATCCTCATGGGACGCCGCGGCAAGGCCAACCGCTGGTCGCGGCTGGTGGGCAAGACCACGACCAGGGCGATTGCCCAGGGATTTCCCCGAATTGTGGTGGTGCCGAAGGATTGCACGCTCACCGGCCAGCACATTTTGGTGGCTGTGAACGATTCGCCCAACAGCCGGCAGGCGGCGCTGGAAGCCTTGAGCCTGGGGAGCGTCTGTCCCACGCTCCGGAAAATAACGGTCATGGCCGTTGCCCGGCGCCAGGAGGATCTCGCCGTGGCCAAACTCTTGGCGGACGCGGTCTGCGCCCAGGCGCGCCAAATGAATCTGGCCCTTGCCTGCGAGCCGCTGGCCGCGGAAGGCGATCCGGCGGATGCGGTGGTGATGGCGGCCCGGGAACGGGAGGTGGACATGATCCTCCTCGGCGGCCCCGGCCGGGGCGGGCTGGCCAAGATGCTCACCGGGCATGTGACGGAACATGTCATCGGCCGGACGCCCTGCGCGGTGCTGGTGGTTACCGCCCAGGACGGTGCCGAGACCCCATCATCTCCTTTGTCCGATCCGACCTTATGATCAGCAAGCTGGCGTCGCGTCTTTTTCCTTTCCTGGCCTGGTTTCCCATCGCCCCGCTGGTTTTGCGCGCCGATGTGATCGCCGGCATCACCGGGGCGCTGGTCCTGGTCCCCAAGGCCATGGCCTATGCGCAGCTGTCCGGCCTGCCGCTCCAGTTCGGCCTTTATACCGCCCTGATCCCGGCGGCGATCGGCGCCCTGTGGGGATCGTCGCGGCAGTTGGCCACCGGCCCGGTCGCCATCCTGTCCCTGATGACCGCCGCCGCGGTCGCCCCGCTGGCCCCTCCGGGATCGGAAGAGTACATCGGGCTGGTGCTGCTGCTCACCCTGATGGTGGGCTGCATCCAATTCGTGCTCGGCCTGGTCAAGCTGGGCAGCGCGGTCAATTTCGTTTCCCACCCGGTAATTCTCGGGTTCATGAACGCGGCCGCCCTGATCATCGGGCTTTCCCAGCTGGACATGTTCCTGGGGATTCCCAAGGGGCGCAGCGATTTTTTCCTCAAGGATGTCTGGGAGATGTTCAGCTACATCCCCCTGACCCACCTGCCCACCCTGGCGATGGCCGCTGCCAGCCTGGCGCTGATGCTGATCGTGCAGAAGATCCGGATTCTGGCCAAACCCGGGGTGCTGGCGGTCGTTGTCCTCGCCACTCTGGTGAGCGCCCTCATCGATTTTGAACATACCGCCACCGGCCAAATCGAGGATATTGCGGCGCCGGCGGCCAGGGAAATGATCCAGAACTACAACGCGACCACCCAACGCATCACGGACATGAACAACGCGGTGGCCAGCCTTGCGACGCGGTTGCGCCAAGCCGAGAAGGAATCCGATTCCCGGGTGGCGGCCGATCTGCGCTATCGCCTGGAGCTGCTCGACCTCGACATCAAGGCGGCGGAAAAGGAGGGCCGCAACCAATTGCGCGGCATTCGCAAGCTGTATTTCGTCCGCACTTCTCCCGCCGAGGGGCAGCCGGCCCAACTGTATCGGATGGGCGCGGTCCCGGAAGGCATGCAAACCGACGGCCGCCTGTGGCATGTCAAGAAGGTCGAGCAGGGGGGCTTGAAACTGAGCGGCGGCGGCGATGTGGTCGGAACCATTCCTTCCGGCCTGCCCGCGTTCCGCCTGCCCGCGATCAGTTTCGACGGGGTGCTGCAGTTGATGAGCGCGGCCCTGGTCATCGCCCTGGTGGGCTTCATGGAATCCATTTCCATGGCCAAGGCCATGGCCGGGAAAACCAAGCAACGGCTCGATCCCAATCAGGAGTTGATCGGCCAGGGCCTGGCCAACATCGGCGGTTCGTTCTTCCAGGCCTATCCGGCCTGCGGTTCCTTCACCGGTTCGGCGGTCAATCTACAGACCGGGGCGAAAACCGGCTTGGCCATGGTGTTCAACGGCGGCTTCGTGGCCGTGACCCTCCTGTTCCTGACCCCGTTGCTCCATCATCTGCCGCAGGCGGTGCTGGCGGCCAACAACCTCCTGGCGGTCTCGGGCCTGATCACTTTCCAGGCCTTCAAACATACCTGGAAGGCCAGCCGTGCCGACGGCATCGTGGCCCTGACCACCTTTGGCGTCACCCTCCTGGCCGCGCCCCACCTCGACAAGGGGGTGATCATCGGGGCCCTGCTGGCCATCGGCCATTACCTGTACCGGACCATGGCGCCTCGGGTGGCCATCCTCGGCCGGCACGAGGACGGCACCCTGCGGGATGTCAAATACCATCCCCATCTGGCCACCTCGACCAAGGTGGTGGCCATCCGGTTCGACGGTTCGCTCTATTTCGCCAATATCGCCCATTTCGAGGACGCGGTCCTCGGCGCCATGGCCGACCATCGCGAGGCCAGGTTCCTGTTGGTAGTTGCCGACGCCATCAACACCATCGATTCGTCGGGCGAGGAGATGCTCCACAACCTGGTGGGCCAGCTGCAACAGTCCGGGGTGGAGGTGGTCTTCTCCGGCTTGAAAAAACAGGTGCGCGATGTCATGCGGGCCACTGGCCTGGATGGCTTCATCGGCGAACAGAACATCTTTTCCACCGAGGATCAGGCCCTGGTCGCCATTTCCTGCCGCCTGGGCGAGGAGGGAGAGGCCTGCGCCCTGTTCAGGCCGAGGGGATGAGGCGGCGGCAAAAAAAAGGCGACCGTAAGGGACATTGCCCCGGCCGCCTTCTCCACCCGCCATGCGGGGGGGGATTCTATCCCAGGTGCTTGACGCGCAAGGTTTTCTTGTCGGTCTTGCCCACACTGGTCTTGTCGATGGATTCGACGAATCGGACCTTGAGCAGCATGGCCTGCTTGGACAAAAGCCCTTTGTCGATGAACTGGTTGATGTGGCCCACCAACTGCCGGGGCGTCGGGAGCACCGCATCCTTTTTCGGCACCACCAAGGCCAGGGGCCGTTCGCCCCATTTCTTGTCGAGCATGCCGATCACCGCCACTTCGGCCACGGCCGGATGGAGGCCGATCACATCCTCCAGTTCGAGCGAACTGAGCCATTCGCCGCCGGTCTTGATCACATCCTTGATCCGGTCGGTGATGCTGACATAGCGCCGCGCATCGATATTGGCCACGTCGCCGGTATGCAGATAGCCGCCTTTCCACAAATTTTCCGAATTGCGCTGGTCCTTGAGATACCCCTGGGTCAGCCAGGGCGCCCGCACCACCACCTCGCCGACCTGCTCGCCGTCGTGGGGCACTTCGTTCATCTGCTCGTCCAGCAGGCGCAACTGCACCAGCGGAATCGGCCGTCCGGTCTTGCAGCGCAGGGTCACCTCTTCCTCCTCGTTCAGATCGTCGCGGTCGACATGGGCAATGGTGAGGATCGGACAGGTCTCGGACATGCCGTAACCGGTGAACACGTCGATGCCGCGGTCCAGCACCTTCTTGCACATGGCCTTGGTCAGGGCCGAGCCGCCGATCAGCACCTTCCAGCCGGACAGGTCGAGTTCCTCGAAGCTGGGGTGGTTGACCAGCATGTGCATGACCGTGGGCACGCAATGGGAAAAGGTCGCCCCTTCCCGGGCCACCAGCTGGAGAATCGGGCCGGGGGCGTATTTGCCGGGGTACACCTGCTTGATGCCGAGCGTCGTGGCGACATAGGGCATCCCCCAGGCGTGGACGTGGAACATGGGGGTCAGGGGCAGATAAACGTCCTGTTGATGCACTCTTCCCTGGCTCGTCGGGGTGCCGAGGGCGATCAGGTTGGCCAGGGTGTGCAGCACCAGCTGGCGGTGGCTGAAATAGACGCCCTTGGGCATGCCGGTGGTGCCGGTGGTGTAAAAGGTGGTGGCCCGGGTGTTTTCGTCGAAATCCTGGAAATCGAAATGATCGCCGGCCCGGGCCAGCAACGCTTCGTATTCCCCGGCCAGGGGGAGAAAGGTCTGGGGCGGATGGTCGAGGTCGGAGAGCAGGACATAGCGTTTGACCGTGTCGATGCGGCCCTTGATCTGCTCGATGATCGGTAGGAACTCGTCGTTGAGCAGGAGATAGTCGTCCTCGGCATGGTCGATGGTGTAGAGGATCTGCTCCGGCGACAGCCGGACGTTGATGGTGTGGAGGATCGCCCCCAGCATCGGCACCGCGAAGAAGCACTCGAGATAGCGATGGCTGTCCCAATCCATCACCGCCACGGTGTCGCCCGGCTTGACCCCCAGCGCGGTGAGGGCGTTGGCCAGCCGATGCACCCGCTTGCGGAAATCCCGGTAGGTGTAGCGCAACTGATCGCGATAGACGATCTCCTGGTCCGGGTTGTCGACCGCCGGGGCAAGCAACAGGTTCTTGATCAGCAGGGGATAGGTGTAGGCCGAGGCGGTGCGCTGAATGAGGGTGGCGGTCATGTTTGTCCTTTTCTTGAAAATCGGGCAAGCAACAGGGTACAATTCGGTGCTCACCATTAACTGAACCGGCGGGCGCTTGTCAAACAGGTTCGACGGCAGAGCGCAAAAAGCCAGGAGACGGCGGCCGTGCCGAGGTGGTAAAATATCTGTTGACGGATCATTTTTCTCTTACGATAGTGTCTGCCATCAATGGACCCACCCCAATGCTGCACCGGTCGGTTCGTGCCCGAGACGTGGGCCATCTTTCACTCCATCCGTTTTCTCTGCAAACAATCCATGGCTGTAATCCACATGATCGCGGCAATCGCGCGCAAAACCGCGCGGGGTGTCGTCAGTGCAATCGTTTTTTTGCTTTTCAACCGCTACACCGCCTTCATCATCGGGGTCTACGCCTACTCTCTGCTCATCCTGCACCTGGGCGGACTGGGGGGCATGTTCGGAGCCATCGAGATCCGGTCGATGTGGCTGTTCCCCCTGGATCAGGTCCGGGGAGCATACCTCAAGAAGGAATATCTGGAGCTGTTTTTCCTGTTCTACCTGTACTGCTATTTCAACGCCATCTTGCGTCCATCCCGCTGGCAGGCGCTGCTGGCGGCGTTGCCCCTGTTGTTGGCCTATCTTGGCCAGGACATTTATTTTTTGATGTACAGCAACGTGTTTCGGGCTGCGGAGCTGGGCGAGGTGCCCGAGTTGATCGAGGTGATGACCTGGCCGTATCTCCTGGGCCTGCTGTTCCTGGTCGGGCTGCCGCTGGGATTCTTTCTCTGGTCGATCGACTATCGCAAGTATAGGGTCATCGTGTCCGGGGCGTTGCCGCCGGCCCTGCTGATCGCCGCCACGGTCTACTATCCCGGGCAGTATATCGAGATGTACCGCAAGGTGGGCCAGGAGATTGTCGATTGGTCCGACAAGGACACCCTGGAGAACAACGGCCGCTTCATGATGTTGCTCTACCGCGAGGCGGAGCGGCATCTGGCCCAGGTCAAGACCGAGCTGTTCCGCAACCGCGCCCAGTACGAAGAACAGGCGAGGCAATTTGCCACCTGGCTCAAGGAAAGCGGCGGCCCCAAGCGCAATGTCCACCTGGTGGTGATGGAAAGTTTCTTCGATCCCACCCTGTTCAAGGGCGCCACCTACACCAAGAACCCGCTGCATCCGAGTTTCAGGAAGCTGTTCGGCAACAAATGGGGCTTTTCGCTTTCGCCCGTGGTGGGCGGCAAGACCGCCCAGGCTGAATTCGAGGTGCTGTGCGGCGTGCCGGCCTTCGAGGAAATGAGCGGGGTGGAGTTCAACAGCTTCACCGGGGCCTCAGCCTACTGCCTGCCCGGTAAGCTGGAGTTGGCCGGCTACCAGACCATGGCCTCCAACGCCTTTAACCCCAGCTTCTTCAACACGCCCAACGCCTACCGGGGCATGGGCTTTGGCAAGATGTTCTTTCCCCGCGAATTTGCCGGCGGCAACGATACCTATTTGATCAAGGGCGATACCACCGGCGAAGGGGAATATATGTTCGACAGCGTCATCTTCTCCCAGAATCTCGACTATGTTGCCAAGCTGCTGCACGAAAAGAACGCGCCGCCGCTTTTCAACTACGTGCTGACCATCTACGGCCACTTCCCGCACAAAATAAACGAGGAAAAACGGCCGAAGGTACTGAAGATGATTTCCGACTTCGAGGATGAGCAGCTCGAGCGGGGGGCGAATCAAATGTACTACCGCACCCAGGCCGTGGCCGACTACGTCAACCGCTTGATCGAGCTCGATCCCAAAAGTCTGATCATCCTGGTGAGCGACCACCTGCCTCCGGGACAGCACGGGCGAAGAAGCTTCCAGAAACTGCGTTATCTCGACAACAGCAACGAAAGCCTGAACATGAACCGGATCATGGTCATCGAGGAGGGCAAACCGAAAAAATACGCGGTGGTCCACCACTACGACATCCCGGCCATGGTGTACAATTTCGTCTCCAACGGGGCGTACTGCAAGGTCAACACCTGCGGCTTCGTGGAGAACAAGCTGCTCGACGATCGCATGCAGCGGCACGACGACTACATGCGGACCATGGCGCACGCGGCCAAATGAGGAGGATGGGCACGGTATGGAGATGATGAAGAAGAAACCGGTTTCCTCGGGCATTGCCCAGCTCGACAATCTGCTCGGCGACCTCTACATCGGCGACAATGTCCTGTGGTATGAGGATGCGGGCAGCCTGACCTCGGTGTTTTGCATCCACTTCATCCGCGAATCGCTGGCCCTGAAAAAGCCGACCATCTACGTCAGCTTCGACCGGTCGCCGAAAAACGTCGTCACTTTCCTCGGCCCGCTGGCCGAAAGCCAGAATTTTACCATCCTCGACTGCTTCACCAACGGCAAAGGCGATCGCTCCGAAGTATTCGGCAAATTTTATGAAAAGGACGGAGCCCAATGGCCCTATCAGGTCATCCGGGTCAACGATCCGACGCACCCTGGCCAGGTGGCCGAGGCCATTTACGGGCTGCATGCCAACCTATCCGGCGACACCCGCTTCATCATCGACAGCCTGACCGGCATGCAGGATCTCTGGGGCGGCGAGGAGCAGGTGATGAAATTCTACGCCCGCACCTGCCCCCGCCTGTACGAACTCGACACCATCGCCTACTGGATTGTCGAGAAGGATGCCCATTCCAGCCGCCTGCGGGCCAATATCAACAAGATAACCCAGGTGGCCATCGATCTGGCCATCAAGAACGACAAGCCGGCGCTGAAGATCATCAAGGCCGAGAAACGCAACTCGCGTTTTCTCAACGAGCCGCAATCCTTCACCTGCACGGGTACCGAAATCGTTTTCGAACTGCCCAAGCCGCTGCCGGAACGGCTGGATTTGGGCGGGAGAATCAAGGCGATGCGGAAGAAGCAAGGGCTCAGCCAAAAGGACTTGGCCGAGAAAATCGGGGTGACGCCGAGCAGCATTTCCCAGGTGGAAAAAAACCTTATCTATCCGTCCATACCGGCGCTGTTTCGCCTGGCCGAGAGCCTTGCGGTCGATGTGGGCTATTTTTTCGAGGGGACGCAAGCCGCCGGCTGGTCGAGGTGCGTGTTTCGCCTTGGCGACGGGGTGGGGGCGCGGCTCGAAGGCGCCGCCAGGGGCCAGGTCGAGGGCATCCGGCTGCTGCCGCCGTCCATCCGGGATGCCGAAACCGAACCGTATCTGCTCAGGATCGAACCCGGCAGAAAGGTGGTGGGGCATTTTTTTCGCCACAAAGGCGACGAATTGGGCTATGTCCTGGCGGGAACCCTGGTGTTCTGGGTGAACGGCCAACGGCAGGAGGCGGTGGCCGGCGATCTCATCTATCTGAAAACGGATTCGCCGGAGCAGTGGGAAAATGCCGACGAAACAACGGCCGAACTGCTCTGGTTGATCGTCAAATAGGGCTCGGCCTCGATCCGGGCGGGAGAGCCCCGCCCGGAAATGAAGCCGTACTACATTTCACGCGGCAAGAATTTTCTTGGCGCTCTGGTCGTTGGCATCGGTGATGTACGTGATGCCCGTTTCCTTGGCTGTTTCCCGGTTGCCGGCAAACAGGTCGTTGCGGCTGAGGGTGTTCATCCGGAACTTGCGGGCCCCGGCCATCAGCTGCTGCAGGCCGCAAGCCAGCTTGTCGGCCATGGTCCACATGGCGACGGCACCGAACGGAATATTTTTCATCTCGTCCTTGCCCACCTTCTTTTCCACATCGTAATAGGAGGCAAAGATCTCCTCCGCCGAGTTGCCCATGGCGGCGATGCTGGCCGGCAGCTTGTCCCAGTTGCCGTTGACCTTTTCACGCCGCTCCGGATGGAGCGCCCCTTCGATGTTGGCGCCGAGGAAGCCGGGGATCATGATGCCGCGGCCCATGCAGATCAGTTTGGTGAAGGGCGCGCCCAGGGCCAGCCCCTTGAAGATGCTGTCTTCCAGGGCAAAGCCGCCGGCAAAGGAGAGATCGACCACCTTTTTGCCCTGGGCGGCGAGGAGGCTGGCGTACTCGTAGGCCTTGGCGTGCAGGTTGATCGAGGGCACGCCCCAGCTCTGCATCATGTTCCAGGGGCTCATGCCGGTACCGCCGCCCGCGCCGTCGATGGTCAGCAAGTCGAGCTTGGCTTCGGAGGCGAACTTGATGGCCATGGCCAACTCTTCCATGCCATAAGAGCCGGTTTTGAGCGAGATGCGCTTGAAGCCGATCTTGCGCAAATAATCGACCGTTCTCATGAAATCCTCGCGGACCAGGTCCACGGTTTCGAGGTTGGTGCCGCCCAGCCTGCTGTGGCGGGCAAATGCCTTGATCGCTTTCTTTTCAAAGGCCTTCTGCACTTCGGGCAGGCTCGGGTCCGGGTCGACGATGTAGCCGCGATTCTTGAGGAATTGGGCATAGTTGATGCTCGTCACCTGGATTTCGCCCCCGATATCCTTGGCGCCCTGGCCCCATTTCAACTCGACGATGCAGCGGTCGCCGTATTTCTCGACCACGTACTCGGCCACGCCGTTGCGGGTGTCCTCGACGTTCAACTGGACGATGACGGCGCCGTAGCCGTCATGGTAGCGCAGATAGGTGTCGATGCGCCGGTCCAGTTCCGGGGCCTTGGAGATTCTGCCGTTCTTGATCTCCGAGTTTTTGTCCACGCCGACCACATTCTCGCCGACTACGATGGGGATACCGATCAGGGCGCCGCCAACGGCAAAGGAATCCCAGTATTTGGCGGCGATGAAGGTCGAGCCCAGGGCGCCGGTCATGAGGGGCAGGCGGGATTTGGTCTTGATCTCGTTGCCGAACTCGGTGGTCAGGTCCACGTTGGGAAAAATACAGTTATCCGGATCGTTGGGCAATCCCTCGGGCAGCCCCTGGGCACCGTAGGCGTAGCCCTGGATACGCAGGGAGTTGTAGGACACGCCCACATGGGTGACATTGTTGGCGCCGGCTGTGACCACCCCGAAATCGCGGGGATAGAGCAGCTTTCTTCCGACCAGGCTCGATTTCCAGGTCTCGCATTGGCCCATGCAGTCGGCACGGCACAGGGTGCACAGTCCGGATTCCGCAGGATTACCCCTGTTGGTGGTTCCCAATACATCGTTATTTTTCGCAAAACGCATGGCTTTCCTCCTTAGTTTTCTTAATCCGATTGCCAGCGAACTTCAGCCAGGTTCCAACTCGGAAACTCGGCGTTGTTCTTTACGGCTGTGAGAGCCGGTTGATTGCAATGAGCTCTCTTGCGGCGTTCGAGATGACAATGTGGTGAGCGTTGTCATTGTACCGAACGTCCCCCGTTTGTCATTTCTACGAACGCAAAAGGGAGAAATTTCAAGAAATTTCAGCAAAATGCCGTCCGAGATGGAGTCGGCTGAATTTTAGTGGCAATCGGTTCTTTTATGGGACGAGTTGTTTCAAAAAAAAGGTACTAGCGCTGCCAGCGTGAGCGCACATGCCGAAAAAAAAAGGCGTCTGCCCCCGTAAAGGGAGACAGACGCCTTTGTCGTGTCGGAATATGCGAAACTGAGGAGGGATGCACGCCATTGTGCACCCGGTCTCTACGTAATTCCTTTATTCAAACTTAATTTATTTGTCAACAAATAAATTTTAATCGATTGTCGGTTCAGTACAACTCGTCGGCGAGCAAAATGGCTTCCGCCACCTCCAGCATGGTTTTGCGCAAATCCATGCTCCGCTTCCGCATCCATTTGTATGCATCGTCGCCGTTGAGCGATTGGCGCTCCATGACGATTTCCTTGGCCCGTTCGATTTTTTTCCGCGCCTTCAGCTCTTCTTCGATGATCTTGGTGTTGATGATCAACTCGGTGTTGCGAATGGCCACCGCCGCCTGGTTGGCCACCGCGGTGAGTAGATTGATGTCGGTGCTGGAAAAATCGTGTGGGGCGGAGGTGAAGCAATTGAGTGCGCCGATAATTTTTTCCTTCTTGCCTTGCAGGGGGACGCCAATCATGGAAACCAGGCCCAGTTTCCGGGCCATGGCCTTTTCCTTGAAAATATCGCACTGCAGGACATCGGCGATGATCAGGGGCTTTTGGGTGGACACCACGTATCCCACCACGCCTTCGTCCAGATTGAGCGAACGATCGATCATGTATTCGGGCTCAATGGCCTGGGTGGCCTTGAGGCGGATCTTGGGCGGCGTGGAGTTCTCGTCGATCAGCCACAGCGAGCAGATGTCGACGCCGGTGACCTTGGCGACCACCATGACGATCAATTTGAAAATATCCTCGAGGAAAAGATCCGAGGTGACCGCCTGGCTGATATCCATCAACGCCTTGATATAGTGGTCGTAACTCTGGTGATGATGTTCGGTCATGAGCTGGCGGGGACGATCAGTTGACGCTTTGCCGTTCCAGGTATTGGAGGCCCTTGCGGGTGATCAGCGACAGGCGGTGATCGACGTTGCTCTCGATCACGCCCATGTCGTTCATGATTTTCAGCAGCAGATGCGTCTCGGACATGCTGAGGTTCAAGTGGTTGGCAATGTGGTCGGAGTCGACCAATTGCGGGCTCGGGTTCCGCAAATTCTGCGACAGGATCTGCAGCACCTGGATTTTTTTGGCTTTGAGTGGCATGGCAAACCTCTTGGCCGGATGGGCGGCGCAGGTGGCTACGGTTGTCTGCCGCTGGAGGCGGTAATGCGGGCCGGGGCTGTCGTTCCGGCGTGAATAAGCCCCGCGACGAGAATGAATACGATCAAAAATCGTACCGCGACAAGGGATGGCGGGCAAGGGAAATTAAATAAAAATTAATTTTTATTTGCATAAATTATTTTTAATAATACGTCGGGCGACGGCCATAAACAGCGGCTTCGGCCGGCAAGGATGCGGGAAAGGAGAAGGCGAAACGTGCCGGAAATTTGCGGTGTTGCCGGTGCGGACAGGTAAGAGAGGGAGAGCTTCAGGGATTGATTTCGGGGCAGCGGATGCCTTGGTCTTCTGCCGAGAAGAATGCGGCCAGGGCCCGCAGCAGATACCAGCCGTCGAGATGGCCGACTGTTTCCCGGATCGAGTGCATGGCCAGTTGCGGCACGCCCACGTCGACCGTGGCAACGCCGATTTCGGCCGCGGTGAGGGGACCGATGGTGGAACCGCAGGCCAGGTCGTTGCGCATGACGAACTGCTGGCAGGGCACGCCGGCCTTGTCGCAGAAACGGCGGAATAGGGCACCGGTCAGGCAATCGGTGGCGTATCGCTGATTGGCATTGGCCTTGATGACCGGTCCGCCGTTGAGCCGAGGCAAATGTTCGGGGTCGTGTTTCGCGGCAAAGTTGGGATGCACCGCATGGGCATTGTCCGCCGAGACGAACAGCGAGCCGGCGATCACCTGCCGGCGCAGGTCGGTGTCGGGGTACAGGCGTTCCAGCACGCTCTGGAGGAAGGGGCCTTGCGCCCCGGCGGCGGACACGCTGCCCACCTCCTCGTGATCGTTGAGAATAATGAGCCGGTTCCGGTCGGTTCCGGATTGCACCAAGGCTTGGAGGATGGCGTGGCAGGAAAGCAGGTTGTCCAGCCGGGAGCCGGTGATCAATTCGCCTTGCAGACCGACCCGGCCCAACGGCTGGGTATCATAGAGGAACAGATCGAAGGCCAGAATGGCCGCCTGGGCGGCTTCGGGGTGGCGGCCGGCAAGTTCGTCGCGCAGCAGGGCGTGGAAATCCGGCGGTACGGTTGCAGTCGACAACGCCACCAGCGGCACCAGGTCGGTCTGCTTGTTGATACTTCTTTTGTCGTTGGCCTCGCGGTCGAGATGGATGGCCAGGCTGGGGATGACCGCCAAGGGCCGCCGGCAGTCGATCAGGCTGCATCGCAAGATGCCGTCGTTTCCGCTCCAACTGACCCGGCCGGCGATGGACAGCGGGCGGTCGAACCAGGGAGCGAGCAGGGCGCCGCCGTACACCTCGATCCCTATCTGGACGCAGCCGTGCCGCATCTGGATGGGGTTGGGTTTGATCTTCAGGCCCGGGCTGTCGGTGTGGGCGCCGACCATCCGAAGCGGGGTGCCGGTTTGCGGGCTGTGGCTCAGGGTGAAGGCGATCAGGCTGGCGTCGTTGCGGGTGAGGTAATAGGAGCCCGGGGCGAGGATACCCCAGGTGTCGGCCTCGCGCAGGCGTCGGAATCCGCGGCTTTGCAGCAGGGCCGCGCTGTTTGCCACCGCATGGTAGGCGGTCGGGGAACGGTCGATATAGGCAAAGAGGTCGTCGAGATAGTCGCTGGCTTGCATGGCTGGTGCCGTTGGTTGGGCTGGGGAGGGCGAGTCAGGCGAATACGTCTACCGGCATGTGTTCCTCGCTTGCCGCTGCGGAACGAACAGAGGAAGATGGCTGGTCGTCCCGATTGTCCGGAGCGTCGTTATCCATCTCTTGGCGGACATCGGCGGCCTTTTGGGCCTGCAACTCCTGGCGGGCCTGGCTTGCCGTGGCCGCGGCGGTGGCGGCAATGGCGCGGTCGGCCGCCGAGGGTTCGGCCGGAGCCAGGGCGGCCTGCTTGACCGCTTCCATTTTCTCGATGGTTTCTTCCGGCGTGGCTGCCTTGCCGGTGTCGATTGGCACCTCGCCGCCGATCGCATACTGCCGTCCGTCGGGTCCCTGCTGGTAGGTATAGCTGGCGCCGCCCCGGGCGTGCTGTCCGGCGCTGGCAAGATGCGCCATCTCGTGCGCCCTCACCTCGCGGTCGCGGGACTGGAGCTCCCTAATCATCTTCGTTTCCGCCGCGGTCAACTCCTGGGAACCGGCCGAAGTGCCTTTTTCCTGCGCCGCGCCATCGGTTTTCGCCTCTCCGGCTGCCGCTTGGCCCTCCTTGCCGGAGTCTCCGTTTTTCCTCGATTTTTCGATGCCTGCCGCCGACAGACTCACTTGATCTCGATAGGTGTCGACGCTTGTGCTCCCCTGGTCGCCGAGGACCGCCACGGGACGCACCGGCTCCGAGCGCAGCGAAACGTCCGTCCGTCCGCTGCGGTCGTAGGCGGTGTTCAGGGAGGAGTGGGCAAAAGAGGTGGCCGTCAACATAAGCAACAGGAAAAAATGGTATAGTTTACAACTTGACTATACGCTATCATAACCCCTGGAGACAAGCCGAATTTTTCGTGGAAGCGAGGTTGGTTGGTTGGGTGGAAGGGGCTCGGAAGCCGGAGGTCTGGCGATTCCGTCGAGCCGCCGCGATGCAACAGATTTCAGCAGGAGGTGAGACTATGTTCGATGTGGAAAAGCTGTTGGGAAAGATGGTCGGCGAAGTGGTCGGCAAGAGCGGTTCGTGGGGAGGCGGCAAGGCCTCGAAGCTGGGCGGGCTGGGAGCCGGTTCCGGTTTGATGACGCTCATCGGTCTCGGTGTCGGCGCCTATGAGATATTGCAACAGCAAAAACAGCAGTCCTCGGCCGGCGGCCAAACGCAGCCTCCTCCTCCGCCAGGTGCCGGCATGGGCGGTTCCGTGCCACCTCCCCCGCCGCCGATAGCGACTCAAGCCGCCCAATCTAGTCCGCTTTTGCCCGGGGGCGAGGTGCCGAATGCGGCCGCGCTGCCGGCCGGAGGATTGGGGGCCAGGGAACTGGCAACGCGTATGATCCAGGTCATGGTGGCCGCCGCCCACGCCGACGGCGGCATGGACGCCGACGAGGAAAGGGCCGTGCTGGATCGGCTGCGGGGCGCGGAATTGACCCAGGAAGAAAAAATGTTTCTGCTGGAGGAACTCCATCGGCCCCAGCGCCTCGAGGCATTGGTCGCGGGCATCGACGACCCGGCGGTGGCGAAAACCATGTACATGTTGGCCGTCGCCGCCATCACCATCGATACCGAGGCGGAACGGGCCTGGCTCGATCAACTGGCGGAACGCCTCGGCATCAGCCAAGGAATGCGGTCGTTTCTCGAAGAACAGCGCTGAAGGCGATATCGGCGGGCAGGGGGAATGCGCCGGTTTCCTGCCCGCCGGTGGCGATAGAATGTTTATCGCTCAAAGATATTGGCCAGGCCGCCCAACACCGAACCTTCACCCTTGCCGCCGCCCCCGGTCTGGGGTGCGGCTTCCCAGATGCGTCCGGCCAGGCGGGAGAAGGGCAGGGATTGCAGCCAGACATGCCCCGGTCCGCGCAGGGTGGCGAAAAAGAAGCCTTCGCCGCCGAAGATTGCTGACTTGATATTGCCGACAAATTCAATGTCGTACTCCACCGAGCCGGTCAGGGCCACCAGGCAGCCGGTATCCACCCGCAGAAGTTCGCCGGCCGCTAGTTCTTTTTCGACGATGGTGCCGCCGGCATGGACGAAGACCAGGCCGTCGCCGTCCAGCTGTTGCATGATGAAGCCCTCGCCGCCGAACATGGCCACCCCGATTTTCTTCTGAAAGGCAATCCCCATTGAAACGCCCTTGGCCGCGCAGAGAAAAGCGTCCTTCTGGCAGACGATCCGGCCGTTGTATTTGGTGAGTTCCAATGGGATGATCTTGCCCGGATAGGGAGCGGCAAACGCCACCTTGCCCTTGCCGCTGCCGATGAAAGTGAACATGGTGATGAACAGGCCTTCGCCGGTGATCAGCCGTTTGCCGGCACCAAGCATCTTGTCGAGGAAGGAGCCGGAATTGCCGGAACGGGAGCCGTCGCCGAACACCGTTTCCATCGCCACCTGATCGTGCATGTACATCATCGCCCCTGCCTCGGAAACGACGCTTTCCTGGGGATCCAGCTCGATTTCGACGAACTGCATCTCGTTGCCGAAAATGGTGTAGTCGATTTCGTGCGCTTCCTGGCCAAAGACCGGCGGGGGAACAGGGGCGCCTTGGCCGGTCCGCAGTTCCGCCACCTTGCCTGCCGGTTGCCAATCGGCAAAGCCGTCGCGCCAGACCAGGGTTGTCTCGTTGTATTGGCCCGAAGCCAGGCCGCCAAGAAGCTGTTGCAGGGTGAAAGGGCCCAGGGATTTGCCGTCTGCGGCAACAAACCAGTTTGACATGGAGAACCTCCGGCCTACTGTGGGGAAATGAGGGAATGCCTTCTTTTGAACAATGGTACCGGGATTGGTTGGCGGTGCAAGGAAAATGTTTATATCTCCTGGCAATTGCACGATTTTTTCGCTTGAATGCCAGGTGGTGCGAACCGGAGTCCGGAGCGGTTGAAAACGTTTTGCGCTTCTTTTTCATCCGGAGTCTGATGGCTGCCGCCCCATCCCGGTTGACGTCAAGACGGTGCTCATATTTTTTTGAGTAATATTAACACGTTAAATGGTAAATTATTTTTTATGCCCACCTGTTTATAGTCCTTGCCAAGGACTCGGAAGAGCTGTATAGAGCACTGCTTTTATATGGCTGCCTTTTCCCATGCAACAGCGCGCTGTTGATGCAGTCTGTACTTCCACATTCGAGGAAAACGCTCATGTTGTACCCGGACCTGTTCGGCAAAGATCCGCTCTTTCCCAAAAACTCTGATTTCGCGGTGGTGTTCAAAGACGATGCGGTCGGTCGGGGCGTAATGACCTACCGTGGCTTCAATAAAGGCGAGGTCATCGCCAGGATGGCCGGGCACGTTGTCCACGATATCAGGCAACACACCCTGCAACTCTCACCGGATACTCATCTGTACGACCCCTATTTTTCCGGATTTTTTCTTCATTCCTGCTCGCCCAATATTTCGCTGAACATGGTGGATTTGATCGTCGTGGCCCTCAGGGATATTCCGGCCAACAACTACCTGTACATGGATTACGCCGAAACCGAGGACGTGCTGTTCAAGCAATTTCCCTGTTCCTGCGGTGCCGACTGCTGTCGCGGCTGGATCACCGGCCGCAAGGAAATGATCAGCGGGGAGATCATTCCGCCCGATTACCTGGCCCAGCTCAACCAGGGCCTGCGTTGATGCCGGACGCCTCTTTGCCCTGGTGGCAACGGGAGGATCTGGGCTACCGGGACGGACGCCTCGTTTTCGCCGGCCGGCCGGTCCAGGCCCTGGCTGATCGGTTCGGCACGCCATCTTTCGTATATTCCGCTGCCCGGATCCGGGCGAACCTCGACCGGCTGCATGGCGTGCTTGCCGCCGCCGGACTGGCCGGTCGGTTTTCGCTCTACTATGCCATGAAGGCCAACCGGTTCGCGCCGCTGCTGACCTTCCTCAAGCAAAGCGGCCTGTGCGGCATCGATGCCTGTTCGCCGGCAGAGGTCGAGCATGCGGTGAGCTGCGGTTTCTCGCCCGAGGAGATCTCCTTTACCGCAACCAGCCTCTCCGCGCGGGATCTGGGTTTGCTCGCCCGTTACGACGGCCTGTTCATGGATTGCGATTCCCTGCATGCCATCCGGAGCTGGGGCGCGCGCAAGCCCGGCACCGCCATCGGCCTGCGGGTCAACCCCGGCATGGGAATCGGCCGGGCCGCCAACGACAAGCTCCACTATGCCGGCGCGGTCACTACCAAGTTCGGCATCTACGAGGAACAGTTCGCCGAGGCCCTGGCAACGGCCAAGGCGTACGATCTCAGGGTCGTCAAGATCCATTTTCATACCGGCTGCGGCTATCTGACCCCGCAGTTGGAGCAGCTTTCGCGGATTATCGGTCATTGTCTCCGATTCGTGGAAGCGGCGGGGGAGGTGGAACGGGTCAATATCGGCGGCGGCCTGGGAGTGCCCCATGTGGCCGCCGACCAACCTCTTGATCTGCGGCAATGGGCGGACGTGCTCCGGCGCCAGTTCGGTGACAGGGGATTGCACGTGGAAATCGAGCCGGGGGATTACATCGTCAAGGATGCGGGCATCCTGTTGGTGGAGAAAACCTACGTCGAGCGGAAAGAGGATGTGCTGTTCGTTGGGGTCGACGCCGGTTTCAACATCGCCCCGGAGCCGGCCCACTACAGCCTGCCGTTTCTGCCGTTGCCGCTCCGCGATGCGGACGGTCCGCGCCTGGCGGCCCAGGTGGTCGGCAACATCAACGAAGCCTTGGATGTATGGTATGAAAATGCCCAACTGCCCGACCTGGCCGACCACACCCACCTGGCCTTGATAAACGCCGGGGCCTATTCCTCGGCCATGGCTTCGCAGCACTGCCTGCGCGGCCAGTTCAAGGAATTTCTGCTGTTCTGAACAACCGCCTGTGGCGTACCCGATCGGGGTGCGGCCGCGGGCGCGATCAGTTACTCTTCTTGGACTGCTTGATGCTCTTGGCAGAGATGCCGTGCTGCTTGATTTTGTCGTACAGGGCTGTTTTGCCGATCTTGAGCTGGTTGGCGGCGGTGGAGACGTTGCCGTTGTACTTGTGCAGGGCGCGTTGGATGATGGCGGCCTCGAAATCGGCCACGATGGACTTGAGGGCAAGGGCTCCGAGCTTCTCGTCGATATCGAAGCTTTCGGCCTTTTCCGGGGTCATGCCGGGATCCTGGTCGAAGATCAGATCGGTTTCGGTGATCATCTTGCCCTTGGCCATGAGGACCGCGCGCTGGATAAGGTTCTCCAGTTCGCGGACGTTGCCCGGCCAGTCATGGGCCAGCAGCCGGTTGATGGTCGATTTGGGCACGAAATCGATCTCTTTCTTGAAGGCCTCCCGGTAGTGGTTGACAAAGTGGGAAACCAGCTCGACGATGTCTTCCTTGCGCTCGCGGAGCGGGGGGATGTCGATGTTGATGATGTTGAGCCGGTAGTAGAGATCCAGCCGGAATTTTTTCTCCTTGACCGCCTGGGCGAGATCGACGTTGGTGGCGGCGATCACCCGGACACTGACCTTTACCGGTTCCGTGCCGCCGACCCGAATGATTTCGCCGTTTTGCAGCACGCGGAGCAGGGCGACTTGCATCCTTGGGCTGATGTCGCCGATTTCGTCCAGGAAAATGGTGCCGCCGTCCACCACTTCGAATTTGCCTATCTTGCGGCTTTGCGCGCCGGTGAAGGCCCCTTTCTCGTACCCGAACAGATCGGCCTCGAGCAGTGAATCGTTGATGGCGTTGCAGTTGATTTTCAGAAACGGCTTGTCGTCGCGGGTGCTCGTGGCCTTGACTAGGTTGGCCACCAATTCCTTGCCGGTACCGGATTCGCCCGTGATGAGGATGGTGGCGTCCGAACTCGACACCTGATGGATCATTTCCCGCAGTTCGCGCATCTTGCGGCTGCGGCCCACCATTTTGTCCGCCTTGTGGTAATGGCCCAGCTGGCTCTTGAGGCTGTTGACCTGGCGGGAAAGGCGTAGCCGCATCTCCTCGCTGGCCTGCAATTCATTGATTTTTTGTTCCAGAATGGTTTCGATGCTGGTGTTGAACTGGAGCAGCTCGCGTTCGAAATTCTTGCGCTGGGTGATGTCGCGCATGATCAGCATGATCAATTGCTCGCCGGTGTAGCCGACAAAAGGAACCGCGGAATATTCCACCGGCGTGGAGGCGATGAGGTCTTCGACGATGGTCCCCTCGCCATTGGGCGCCGCGGGATGCAGTTTCTCCCGGTAATTGTTGCGGGCCTCTTTCAGGCTTTCGTGGACAGACTGCGGGCACGGATTGCCAAAGCACGTCTTGGCGCTTCTGTTCATGTACTGGACGGTGCCGTCGTCGCGAAGCAAAAACACCATCTCCGGCATGGCGTCGAGCAAGGTCTGCCAGTTGGTGCTGAGCCGCAGGACTTCGTCTTCGGCGTTGGAAAGTGTCAGGTTCTTATAAGGCATATTGTCGCAAAAAATCCACGGGTGTGAACTAAATTTCCTTATATTAACACCGTCGACTATGAATGCCTATTTTTTTCCGGTATTTTGTACTTTGTTTAGTTATTTTTTTGTAACTATTCGTTTTTAAAAAGAAATAGATATAGGTAAACTTACCTAATTTCCGGAAAACGGACGCGAAGGGCTGCCACCAGCTGGCGATGGCCGGCCGGGAAGGGGTAGTCGCCGAGGTGCTCCAGGGATACCCAGGCGCAGTGGCTGGCGGCGGTCAGAACGGGCTCCGGGGCCGTGGGGGGCAGGCGGGTGAAAAAAGCGTGGAGGGTAACGCGGTAGCGGGTGTAATGGTGGATGACCGTGGTGAATGCGGTCAGTTCGCCCACTTCCCAACCGGTTTCTTCCCGAATTTCACGCCGGGCGGCCTGTTCGGGAGATTCTCCCGCTTCGAGGCGGCCGCCGGGGAATTCCCACAGGTTGCCCCAGATGTCGTCGGGCAACCGCTGCTGAATGTAAAAGGCCTCGCCCTTGCGAAGAATGCCGCAGGCCATGGCGATGTCGATTTTTTTCTGCTTGCCTGTGGGGACGGGGCGGAACTCGACGGTATCGACCCGATGGGCCTGGCAGAACGGCTGGAGCGGGCAGACGGGACAGTCCGGATTCCTTGGAGTGCAGACCAAAGCTCCCAGTTCCATCAGCGCCTGGTTGTGGATTCGGGGGTGGTCCCGGTCGAGCAGGGTTTCGGCCATGGCGGCGAGTTGTTTTTTGGTCGCGCTCTGTTTGAGGGGCCGGTCGATATCGGCCAGCCGGGCAAAAAGCCGCTCGACATTGGCATCGAGGAGCGGATGGGGCTGGTTGAAGGCGGTCGACAGGATGGCGGCGGCGGTGTAGGGACCGATGCCGGGCAAGGCCAGCAGGCGCTGGCGGTCGGCAGGTATCCCGGATTCGCCGGCTGCGATCAGCTGTTGCGCGGCCCGGTGGAGGTTGCGGGCTCGGCTGTAATAGCCCAAACCTTCCCAAGCTTTGAGAATGGCCTGTTCCGGAGCGGCGGCTACTGCGGCCAGATCGGGAAATCGCGCGAGCCACCGCAAGAAATACTGCACAACCCGATCCATCTGGGTCTGCTGGCCCATGATTTCCGCAATCCAAACCTGGTAGGGATCGTAGGCCTGCCGCCAAGGCAGGGGGCGTTGGTGGGTCGTGAACCAATCGTGCAACCGTTGCTGCAGCTCATGTATTTCTGCGGGATTTTCCTTGTCAGCCATACGCATGCGTTTATTTTGTACGATATGTTTTTTCACCGGCAAACAGGGCTGAACAGTAAGGCATTATAATGCACCGCGCCACTCGTCTTCTGATGATCATGCTTCTTCTGGTTCTGGCCAGGTACTTGGCGCCGCCCGCCGCCTGGGCGCTTGCCCCGGAAGAGGTGGCGGTTGTCGTCAATACGGAAGTCGGCGACAGCCTGGAATTGGCCAAATATTACATGCAGCGGCGCCGGATTCCAGACGACCATTTGATCCGCCTCAGAGTTGCGGCCAACGAGCGCTGTTCGCGGCACGAATACGACAAGCGGATCAGGGAGCCGGTGCGCCAAGCCCTGGCGAAGCTCGACCCGGAGCGGCGCATTCGCTGCTTGGTGGTGATGTATGGCGTGCCCCTGGCTGTTTTGCCGATCCCGACCAAGCAGGAAGATGAGCCGCAAGCCCAGGGCGTCAAAGGCGAAACCGCCGCCGCGGTCGATTCCGAACTTGCCCTGGTCCTGGCCGACGACTATCCCCTGGCCGGATGGCTGCCCAATCCGTATTTTATCGGTTTTGGCGGCAAGGCAACCCAGCTGGCTCGAGATTCGGTGCTGATCGTGGGCCGTTTGGACGGACCCGATCCGGCGACGGTCCGGCGGATCATCGACGACACCCTGTATGCCGAGCAGAAAGGACTGCGCGGCCGGGCCTATTTCGATGCCCGGTGGCCCAAGCCGGCCGACACCAAGCTTGACGGCTACGCCATGTACGACGCCTCGATCCATGCGGCGGCGGAAGGTGTCCGCGCCAGCGGCCGGATGGGGGTGCGGCTTGACGACAAGGAGCAGCTTTTTCAACCCGGCGACTGTCCCAAGGCCGCTCTTTATTGCGGTTGGTACAGTCTATCGCACTATGTCGATGCCTTTGACTGGGTGCGGGGCGCCATCGGCTATCATATCGCCAGCGGCGAGTGCGCGACGCTCAAGGGAAAGGATTCGCAAGCGTGGTGCAAGCGCATGCTGGAACATGGCGTGGCCGCGACCATCGGCCCGGTGAACGAACCCTATGTCCAGGCTTTTCCCTTGCCGGAGCTGTTTTTCACCCAACTGGTCGAGGGCTACCTCAGCCTGGGCGAGACCTATCTGGTCAGCCTGCCTTTCCTCTCCTGGCAAATGGTCCTGATCGGCGATCCCCTGTATCAGCCGTTTTCGCCGCGCTGAGTTTCCTGTCCTTTTTTACCCGGCTAAGTCGGTCCGGCCGGATTCCCCTTTGCAAACAGGGCGGGTGTGGTAGAAGGGAGCTTTTGATTTTTCAATCCACCCCGGCCACGATGAACACGCACCTGATCCGCCAATTTTTCACGCCGCGCATGCTGGTCGCCTTTTTGATGGGCTTTGCCTGCGGCATGCCGCTGTTGCTGACCTCCACCCTGCTCCAGGCCTGGATGACCGACCAGGGGGTCGATCTGGCCACGATCGGTTTCTTTTCCCTGGTGGGATTGCCCTATACCGTCAAATTTCTGTGGGCGCCGATCTTCGACCGGTTCTCCTTGCCATTTCTGGGGCGCCGGCGCGGTTGGCTGCTGGTGATGCAGATTCTGCTGATTTTCGCCCTCGTGGGGTTGGGCATGACCGATCCCGGCCAGACCCCGTGGCTGGTGGCAGTGGCCGCCTTTTTCGTCACCCTGTTCTCCGCCTCCCAGGATACCGTGGTCGATGCCTATCGGCGGGAAGACCTGAGTGACCATCAATTGGGGCTGGGCAGCTCCCTTTATGTCAATGGATACCGGTTGGGCATGCTGCTGGCCGGCAGCGGCGGCCTGATTCTGGCCGATCATCTCGCCTTCGACCGCGTGTATCTGCTGATGGCGGCCACGCTCCTGCTGGGCGTCGCCACCACTTTGCTGTGCCGGGAACCTCCGCTGACCAGGGGCACCCCCTGCACCTTCCGGGAGGCGGTGGTCGAGCCCTTTGTCGAGTACTTCAGCCGCGACCGGGCACTGTGGCTGTTGCTCTTCATCCTGCTGTACAAAATCGGCGACCAGATGGCCTCGACGCTGACGACCCCCTTCTATTTATCCCTGGGCTTCAGCAAGACCCAGATCGGGGTGGTGGCCAAGCTGTTCGGTTTCTGGTCGGCCCTGGCTGGCGGCCTGCTCGGTGGCATTATTCTGCTCCGTATCGGCATCATTCGCAGTCTGTGGCTTTTCGGCATCCTCCAGGCACTCACCATTCCCAGCTTTTCGGTGCTGGCCCTGATCGGCAATTCGATGCCCGGCCTAATCACCGCCATTGTCCTGGAACAGCTGACCAGCGGCATGGGCACCAGCGCCTATGCGGCCTACATGGCCTCCCTGACCAACAAACGATTCACTGCTACCCAGTATGCCCTGCTTTCCAGTTGCATGGGGATTCCCAGGGTAATCGTGGCCGCGCCGGCCGGTTGGCTGGCCGAATTGACCGGTTGGCCGCTGTTTTTTCTCGGCTGCACCCTGGCGGCGATTCCCGGCCTGCTGCTGCTGCCCCTGGTGGCCAGGCAATACCGGCAGGACGCGCAATAACATTTTGAGTTCTCGCCCGGTTGTAGTACATTATTCGATCATCCCATCAACTTGTCCCGACCATTCCGCGAAATTCAGATGCCACCCAAAATATACAATACCCTGACCCGCAAGAAGGAGCCGCTGCAACCTCTTGAAGAGGGGCACGTCAAACTGTACGTCTGCGGCATCACCTCCTACGATTACTGCCACGTCGGCCATGCCCGCTCGGGCCTGGTATTCGACATGGTGGTCCGCTATTTGCGCCACCGCGGCTATAGGGTCACTTTCGTCCGTAACTTTACCGATATCGACGATAAAATCATCAGGCGTGCCGGCGAGCAGGGGATCGAGAGCGCCTTGCTGGCCCAGAAATTCATCGAGGAATTCTATACCGACATGGATGCCCTCGGCACGCTCAGGCCCGACATCGAACCCAGGGCCACCGAGCACGTGGCGGAAATGATCGGTCTGATCGGCGAGTTGATCGACAAGGGCATGGCCTATCCGGCCAATGGCGACGTGTACTACCGGGTGGAGAAATTCGCCGGCTATGGACAGCTCTCCGGCCGCAGCCTGGACGACATGCAGGCCGGAGCGCGGGTGGAGGTCAACGAGAAGAAAGAGCACCCCATGGATTTCGTGTTGTGGAAGGGCGCCAAGCCCGGCGAACCGAAATGGCCCAGCCCCTGGGGCGAGGGGCGGCCGGGGTGGCATATCGAATGCTCGGCCATGAGCCGCAAGTACCTGGGCGATACCTTCGATATCCACGGCGGCGGCAAGGATCTGGTCTTTCCCCATCACGAAAACGAGATCGCCCAGAGCTGCGGCGCCTCGGGCAAGCCTTTTGCCAAGCTGTGGATGCACCACGGATTCGTCACGATCAAGGACGAGAAGATGTCCAAATCGCTGGGGAATTTTTTGACCATCCGCGACGTGCTCAAGGCCTATGAACCGGAAGTGCTGCGGTTGTTTATTTTTTCCACCCATTACCGCAACCCGCTCGATTTCACCGAGACCGCCCTGCAGGATGCCCGTTCCGGCCTGGAACGGATGTACGAATGCCTGGCCCAGATTGATGCCCTGCCCGCTGGCGAGTCCGACGCGTCCGGCCGCATCGCCGCCGCGGACCGGCAAGGTCTGGAGTCACTAGCCCAGCGGTTTGACCAGGCCATGGACAACGACTTCAATACCGCCCAGGCCCTGGCGCATCTCTTCGACACGGTCAAGGCGCTGAACAAACTGCTGCGCACCCTGCCGGAGCGGCCGGCGGAACAGGATGTCCGGATTCTGCGCGACGCGGCTACGGTTTTCCGCGAACTGGCCGAAGTGCTGGGGCTGGTGCGCCGCGACCCCGCGGCGGTGGTCGCCGCCGCCAAGGCCAAGGTCCTGGCCGGACTCGACCTCAGCGAAGCAGAGATCATGGAATTGATCGCCCTGCGGAATCAGGCTCGGGCGGCCAAAGATTGGGCAACTTCCGATCAGGTGCGGGATCGCCTGCTGGCGCATGGGATTGTCCTGAAGGACAGTCCGGAAGGGACGAGCTGGGAAGTCGGGAAATAGCAAATTCCCGTGGAATCTCCACGAGGGCAGGAGGATAACCATGACGCGCCTACCGGCAGTGGCTGACCGTTTTTATCCCGGAGATCCCGAACATCTGCACTCCGCCATGAAAATGCTGGTGCCGTCCGTGCCCAAGACGGAAAAGCAGCAGGCCCTGGGGGTGGTCATGCCCCACGCGGGCTACATTTATTCCGGGGCGACCGCCGGCAACACCATCAGCCGGGTGCGGGTACCGGAGACGGCTCTGGTCCTGGGGCCCAATCACCACGGCCGGGGGGCCGCATTGGCGCTGGGCACCGACGATTGGCAAATGCCGATGGGAACGGTACCGATCGACAGGCAGCTGGCTACGGCCATCCTTCAGCACTCTCCCGGGATCACCGAGGATTCCGAGGCCCATGTGCCCGAACATTCGCTCGAGGTGCAGGTGCCTTTCCTGCAGCAGGTTCAGCCAAGATTGCACCTCGTTCCCCTGATGGTTGCGCAGGTGTCTTTCGAGATCTGCCAGTCAGTAGCCAGGGGGCTGGCCGCTGCCATCCGGGAGTTCGGCAAGCCGGTCTTGACCGTGGCCTCGACCGACATGACTCATTACGAGTCGAGGCCGCAAGCCGCCAAGAAAGACCGGCTGGCAATCGAACGTATCCTTGCCCTTGACCCGCAAGGCCTGTACGCGACCGTACGCGGCAGCGGGATTTCGATGTGCGGTGTGATCCCCACCACTCTGGCGCTGCTGATCGCGCTGGAGCTGGGCGCCACCCGCGCCGAATTGGTTCAATACACCGATTCCGGCGAGGCCAGCGGTGACATCCGCCAGGTGGTCGGCTATGCCGGCTTGATTATCTCCTGACTGGAGCGCGCATTTTCGGAACAGTTGCACGGTTTTTGCGACAGGGAAAATGTCCGTGCAGAAAATGCTTGATTTTCTTTGTGGTTTGTTTGTATTTTTGCGATCTCTTCAGGGCGATTAACTCAGCGGGAGAGTGCCACCTTCACACGGTGGAAGTCACAGGTTCAAATCCTGTATCGCCCACCAAGCGATCTGCCCAAGGGGTTCTTGCTCGTGCAAGAACCCCTATTTTGCTTATCGACGCATCATGCATCGTCTCGCATGATTCGAGTACGATGAATTGGCTCGGCCCGAAAAGGCTTGGTTCCCTTGCCTCGGTCAGAGCAGGGTAGAACAGAAGGAAAACGGGCGGTCCCGGACATTGGGTTTTCCCTTGACAATCGGGACTAATCTTTCTATTTTCACCGCACTTCTCGCCTGCTGGGGGATGGTCTAACGGCAAGACGGCGGACTCTGACTCCGCTTATCGGGGTTCGAATCCCTGTCCCCCAGCCAACAGCATGTGCAAGCGTTTATCGAGCAATCGGTAAACGCTTTTTTTGTGCCCCAATCCAATCACGTCACTTTGGCGCGACAGGAGCGACACAGACCTTCCTCTCTTCTCCAAACGTTAGCTGGGAGGACAATCGACAAATGCTTTTTTGTGCTCCCATCGCCGATGGCCAAAGCGTTTCGGCTGCTAGAGCGCCACTCGATTGTCACTGATCGGGATGCGGGCCGAATCACGAAGGTTGTCTCTTACCCTGGCAAAGAGAAAGGATCACTCCCAGGCAGGAAAAGGCCGAAAAGATCACCAAGGCTGTCTGCATGCCCAGCAGGAACCGTGGCAGGTTGGCGTCGGTGACGCCCTGATCGCCCAAAAACAGCGAGAACACCAGGGTAATGGTGGTGAAACTGGTGGCCATGCCCAAGGTACGCATGGCGCCGATCATGCCCGAGGCCACCCCGTATTGCCGCCGCTCGACGCTGTCCATGATCGCGGTGGAATTGGGGGTGATGAAGATGCCGAAACCGGCGCCGATCAGCATGAGCTCCAGGCCCACCAGCCACAGCGGAGTATGCACGCCGATGGTCATGGCGGTGAGCAGCAATCCGGCGGCACTGATCAACATGCCTACGGTGACCAGTTTGGCGATCGCGATCCGTCCTGCGAGGGGCGAGGTCAGAACCTGCATCAGCGGCTGGAGCAGGAGAATGAACCCGGCCTGGCGCGCGGTCAGCCCCTTGGCGTACTGGAGAAAGAGGCTCATGAAGAACACAATGCCAAAAGTGGCGGCGTAGTTGCCCAGGGCGGCCAGACAACTCAAGGTGAAAAAGCGGTTACCCGACAGCAGCTTGACATCCAGCAACGGGTTTTTGCTTCGGCTCTCCGTGACCAGGAACAGCCTCATGGCGACGACCCCAGCGACCAGCAGGGGCACGCCGAATTCCACCTGCTGCCATGGGTGGCACCGATCATGATGCCGCCGATGCTGAGCGCGTAGACCAGGCTCCCCGGCCAATCCATCCGCTCGCCTGGGCGTTTTTCTCCATTTCCTTCATCCCGAACAGACAGGTCAGGATTGCGGCTATGCCGATGGGGACCGGCATGAGAAAGATGTGGCGCCAGCTGAAATGAAGGGTGACGTAGCTGCCGATTACCGGGCCGGTGGAAAGGCCGACGTAGGTGCAGGCCGAGACCAGTCCGATCTTGCTCGCCCGTTGCAGCGGTGGATAGGCGGCCGCCACCAGGGCCATGCTGCCGGAGAGGACCATCGAGGAGCCCAATCCCTGGAAAAAGCGAAGGACGATGACGGTGAGGATGCTGGTGGCGTGCCCCAGGAACAAGGTGAACAGGGTAAAAACCACCAGGCCCATGAGGAACATGATCCGCTGGCCGACGATATCGCCAGGCGGCCGAAGGGCAGCATGAACATGATGGCCAGGGACAGGGTATAGCACTGCTCGATCAGACCGATCTGCATGGCCGAAGCTTCGAGTTCCCGGCCCAGAGAGGGCAGGGCCATGCCGATCGAGGTCAGCATGAACGGGACCATGAATTGGGCGATGCAGACCGTCAGCAGAATCATGGTCGCCGATGTCGCGTTTTTTTGTTCCATGAAAAGTGTATCCTGGCTCCGGCAAAAAGCGGAAAACTGTCGGATCATTCCGGAAAGGGGTGGTGTCCGTTGAGGTCGGTCGCATTGGGCGGCAATCCGACCAAAATTCAATAATTCCCGATGGATGAAAAGTCAACTCCGGCCTTTTGTCGGTATGTTTCCGTGTTTTCCGGCAAGAGAGGCTGCACAAGGCACCGGGTGGCGCGATCTTGCCGACAGCAGGACGGAACAGGGCGGATGCTGGTGCGAGCCGCATAAACGGTTTCTCCATCGTCTGATTTGATGTATAGTATCTCAACAGGGAACAGGCTGGGGCTGTGGCGCGAAAGGCTGGTCAGGCACAGGCACCCCGCAGGCATTGACCCCCTCTACATTGGAGCATGACATGAATATCGGTGGAATCAGCGGATCGATGATCGGCGGCCAGCTGTATCAGCCGCAGGAACAAAAAATTGGCGGGCAGGTGGTCCAGCAGGCGCGGCCGGTGCAACAACAGGGGCCACCCGAGGAAAGCAAGGAAAGCGTCGCCGCCGTGCAGGGCCGGGAGGTCGGCACCGAGGGCGGGACTCCGGAAACGCGCTCGATAGATATTTACGCCTGATACAAGAAACAAGAAAAGAGACCGCGTTGCCGAGGCCGCATTCCTCTGGCAGGCGTGTTCAAAGTTTTCCGGGATGGACGAAGGGAGACGGCATGGTGCCGCCTCCCTTCTTTTTTAGATCCCGTTGGCAATCTCCCGCGGGTCGGTCATGTTTTCGGGCCTGAGCATGTCGTCCAGTTGCGTTTTCGAGAGCAGGCCCTTGTCCAAAATGAGGTCGTACACGCTGCTGCCCGTCTTCAGGGCTTCCTTGGCGATGGCGGCCGACTGCTCGTAGCCGAGGACCGGCACCATGGCGGTGACCAGGCCGATGCTTTGCTCGACATACTTGCGGCAGATGTCGCGGTTGGCCTCAAGCCCGGTGATGCAGCGCGAGACCAGCATCACGCAGGCGTTTTTCAAAATCATCATCCCGTGCAGCAGGTCGTAGGCGATCACGGGTTCGGCCATGCACAACTCCAGCTCGCTCGCTTCGGCGGCCATCGACACCACCATATCGTACCCCATGACCTGATAGCAGACCTGGTTGACTACCTCGGGAATGACCGGGTTGACCTTGCCCGGCATGATCGACGATCCCGGCTGCATGGGCGGCAGGTTGATTTCGTTGAGTCCGCAGCGCGGCCCTGATGAGAGCCAGCGCAGATCGTTGCAGATCTTCGAAATCTGGACCGCGGCCCGCTTCAGGGCGGCCGACATCTGCACGAAGACGCCGGCGTTCTGGGTGGCTTCCACCAGGTTCGGGGCGCGGCGCAGGGCAAAGCCGCTTACTTCGGCCAGTTTGCTGGTAATCAGGTCGGCATAGCCCGGCGGGCTGGTGATGCCGGTTCCGATGGCGGTGGCCCCCATGTTGATGTCCAGCAGTTCCTCGGCGCCGCGTTCCACCGCCCGCATGGCGCTGCCGATCATGACCGCGTAGGCGCTGAACTCCTGGCCCAGGGTCATGGGCACCGCGTCCTGGTTTTCGGTGCGGCCCATCTTCAAGACATCCTTGAAGGCTTCGGCCTTGTCATTCAAGGCCCGTTCCAGCTCCCGCATGGCCCGGATCAGGTTGCGGCACGAGAGCAGGACCGCCAATTTGATGGCAGTGGGATAGGCGTCGTTGGTCGATTGGGAACAGTTGACGTGATCGTTGGGATGGAGGTGCTCGTACTCGCCTTTCCGGTGGCCCATCAGTTCCAGGCCTCGGTTGGCGATCACCTCGTTGGCGTTCATGTTGGTGGACGTGCCGGCTCCGCCCTGGAACATGTCGACGGTGAACTGGTCGTGGAGTCGTCCCTTGAGGAGCTCGTCGCAGGCCCCGCAGATGGCCTGCGTCTTGGCGACATCCAGCCGTCCCAAGTCGCGGTTGGCCATGGCCGCCGCCTTTTTCACCATGGCCAGTCCTTCGATCAGATGCTCGAAATTGCGGACGAAAACTCCCGAGATGGCAAAATTTTCCATGGCCCGCAGGGTCTGCACGCCATAGTACACCTGATTGGATATCTCCCGCCGTCCCAGCGAATCGTGCTCCAGGCGGTAGCCGCCGACATGGTTCGTGCCCTGTTTGTTCTGATACAGCCGTTCGGAAACCAGCCGCATTCTCCTGAGCACGCTCACCGCCACCCGGGAGACGATCCGGTAGAAGGTTTCGGGATGGCGATCGCGAAAGGCAAGCAACTGTTCCCTGTCGATTTGCCAGACCGTCGCGCCGGCACGCGTGAACGCGCCGTTGCCATGGGCCTCGTCCTCCAGGAGCAACCCTTCGCTGATCAGGGAACCCTCCAGCAAAGTGGCGACATGATGCGACGATCCATGCAGCCCCAGGACGATCTCGACCTCGCCTTCCAGCAACAGGCCGGCCCATTGCCGGGGAGTGGATTCGTGGAAGAGCCATTCGTTCGGGGCGTAGCGACGCGCTTTGCCCACGGAAAAAAAAGCGGTCAAGTCTTCCGGGCTGATGCCCGAAATGCTTGCCGCCTGCGCAAAACGTTTACTTTCAAGCTTCATCGCGAATCTCCTCGGCGGGGTGTTGGTGCGGACGAAATCATGTCGGCAAAAAGCCGGCACAATGCGGCAAAAGAACGATGGCTGCCACAATAATCAAAAGTGGCGATTGGGAAAATGAGAAAGAGGGGAGCGAAGAGGTGGCAGCCCATCCGATTGCAAGCAATGGGTTGCCCGAGGCCGAATCGGGCGCATAAAACGAAAAAAACAACAGAGAACGAACCTCCACCATGGGTCCCCTGCCGTTGGCGTCGGATGCCGCCGGCAGGAAGAGAGAGGGCCTGGCCAGGGGAGCAGGCCCTCTCTTCATTGCACGAACGATGAGGGCTATCTTCTTAATCCGCCACCCCCATGGCCGCCGCGCCCGCTACCGATGGCCCGGCCGCTGCCACCTCCGCCAATGGCGCGCTGCTGACCCTGCCATCTGGGTTGGCTGAGTTGAGCGCCGCGGCTCGGACGGTTCTGCATTTGGGCGGCAAAGCTCGACCGGCGTTCGCTGAGCTGGTTGCCGCGCGAGCGTGCAAAGGCTTGCGAGTCCAGCTCGCGGGTGCGGGTACCGAATTGCCTGTTGGCCGACGGCTGCTGCACCCGGGGCCAATCCTGCCTGCCTGCGGTTCGGGATTGCACCTGGGAGCGTCTGGCCTGCACCGTGTCCGCCCGTTGCTGGGTGCGTTGCTGCACGGCGCTTCTCGGTTCGGGTCGATTGACCGATTGCCAGCCGTTGCCGGAATTGGTACTCCAATTGCCGTTGCTGTCCCGGTGGTAGACATTGCCGTCCCGGCCCGCATAGACGTTGCCATCCCGGCCCTTGACCACCGCTCCTTCGCCGTGTGCGGTGTTCCAGGCGAGCGCTCCGGTTCCCCTGTTGGTCTGCACGCCGGCGACGGCTCCGTAGGCATTGCTTCGGTAGCCGCCCCGGGCGGCGGTGCCGGTCGTCGGGTTGTAGCCGGCAAACCTGCCGGCCGAACCGTAGAAGGTATCGACCCGGGCTCCGGCGGCCCGGGCTCCGGTGGTGGGGTTGTAGGCGCGGCCCCAGGAGGCGGCGCCGGCCGGTCCGTAAGCGTAGCCGCCGCGGGCATAGGTGCCGGTGACGGGATTGTAGGCAGTGGCAAATCCGGCACCGCGGTACGGCCCGTAATAGTTGGCATAGGGCGGCCGGTAATAGCCGCCGTAGGCATAGTTGTAGCTCGCGCCCCATCCGTAGGAATAGGGGACCGGATAGTGGTAATAATCGTCATCCCAGTGATCCTCGAGCAGGGCACCGGCGATCATGCCCGCCCCGAACATCAACACGCCGGTGGCGGCGACGTATTCACCGCTGTATCCCGCGGTCTGCGAGTAGACCACGGTACTCGGCGTGCTGTCCTGCACCGTGACGTAGGTGACGTTGTAAGCGGGGTGGGAAGGAGGAATGGTGTAGATCGCCGCCGGCACGTTGGTGCAATAGCGCCATGGTCCGGAAGGCGAGTTGGCGGTGTACCACACGCCGCCGTCACAGCAGTAGTAGGCGCCGTTGACCAGAAAGACCGCGTTTGAGGTGTTGGTCGCGTACTGGACGGTGGTGGAGGGAATGGGCTGGAAATTGGGCTGGCCGTCGTAGGCGACCTGCAGTTTCGGCTGGGAGTTGGCATCCACCGATTTGGTGGTGGGGATGGAAGCGAGCAGGACCGCATCCTTGGCATCGGTGGTGCCGGGGACCGATGCCTTGACGAATGCTGCCGGGTCGTTTTCGGGTATTTTAGCGAAATCCTGGGGCAGGTCGTTGCTGGCAATGGCCCAGGGGCCGTCCAGGCTGGCTGAGCGGAACCAACGACCAGCCGTCAGAAAGTAATACTGGGCGTCGCCCGAATTGAGGAAGACCACCGCGTCGGTATTGGTCAGCTGCATCAGCTTGGTCTCGGCAATCGGGCGATAGGTCGGGTCGCCCTGGGTCAGGATCAGCTCGGCCGGACCGGTGCTGACCAGCACCTCGGGCATCTCCTTGACCGGCTTGCCTGGCACGTTCTGGCGCACGTCTCCCCAGTTGTCGTCATTCGGCAGGGTGGAGAGCAGCGGCGGCAGATTTGCGGCCGGACTCCAAGGGCCCTTGAGCAAGTCCTTGGTGGTCAGCCAGCCGTCCCGGTTGAGGAGGTAATAACTTTGACCGGCGACATCGTAGAGGATGTCCCAGTTGGTGTTGGCCACGAACATCAAGTCGTTTTTGTCCTTGAGCACCGGTTTCAACTGCGGCTGGCCCATGATCATGACCAGGATCGCGGGTTTGCTGCTGTGATAGATCTTGGGTGGATCGAGGTTGAGCTGCACCGCGTGCTGCAGTTGCTGTTGATCCGGATTGAGATAGGCGAGGACTCGGTCCAGCGACAGGGTCAGGCCCTGGCTCGGGGGATGCAACTCCTCGACGGTGCGCCGCAGGGCGTCGGCCTCGGCATCGGTGGTGTTGGGAAAGCGCAGGTCGCGCTTCTTGGGGATGACGGCAACCACCCGGGTGGCCTGGTCCACCACGGTGTCCGCCTCTATCTCGGCCACCCCGAAGGTCTCCTTCTTGGCCTTGGCCGGCTTGACCGCAATGGCGAAACGGACATGCAATTTCTTGTAGTTTTCCCACGAATCGATCTGGGGTTGATAGATGGTCAACTCCTTGCCGTCTTGCATGAATGTCCGCGGCCAGCCGGGATCGCCGGCCGGTTGGTCGGCGGCCTGCAGCAGGGGCGGCATGCCGGCCGGCAGCACCAGCAACGCCAGGAGAAAAAGCCATAAACGTGTTTTCATGATGCACCTCCAATCAAAGAAAAGATGGTGAACAACGCCTTGATACGGGAAAAGATAGGTCGTGTCATCGGTCCCGGCTCCGGTGGCATGGAATTAATCTTCATCATTCGCCCGATTCCGTGCGCGCGAGCGGCGGGTAGCCGGGAAGCGGGGTCATGGCTCCGGGGGCGAGGCGACGGTGAACCGCACCAGCGCCGCCCAGCGTCGGGCCTCTTCCAGGGCAAATTCGGCCAGGGTGATGTCGTGGCCGTCATTGCCCGGTTCGTTGCCGACGCGCACCCCCATCCAGTTCAAACGAAGGGTTTGCTGATGCACGCTCAGCAGTTTTTCCGGCTCGCGTAAGACCGCCGCGAGGTGGTCGAGCGACTGTTCCGGCAGGCCGATTTGGCTGCCCGCATCCTCCAGTTGTCGGTTGGTTTCGGTCAACATTTCTTCAACCTTGTGTAATTCTTCCCGGTTCTGTCCCGTGGGTCCGGTAAACAGTTCCTGGCGATGGGTCCGGCCACCCAGGATTTTGACCATGCCTTGGAGATATTCCTTCTTGGCCTGCAGTTCCGACTTGCGGGCCCGCAAGGCGGTGATCCGTTCCATGGCGACCATGGCCAGCACCTCGATCCCCCGGCTGACGATGCCCTCCTTGGTGGAGGCAAGGTCGCCGGTCGGGGCAACGATGCGGTGGTCCGAAAAGCTGATTGCCTGCTGGCGCACATCCCGCAGCAAGAGTTCGCCTTCCTGCTTATGGCCGAACAGGGTCCGCTCGTTCTGCCGCATGGTCAAAAGGGCCACCATCTCGCCCTGGGTTCCGTTTTGCCTGAGTTTGTTGATCTCCGGGCTGAGGCGCAACACCTCGGCCAGTTCGTCGGGCGAGGCGAAAAGCGCCTTGACCAGGGGGTCGTCGTAATAGCGGTTCGGCGCCAGCAGCACGGGGCCCGGCACCTCGTCGATCAGGACGCGGAAATAGGCCATGGCCTTGGCCACCGGATCGTGCAGCGACTCGCGGTATCGTTTCGCTTGGCGGATGACCGGATCGGCGATCTGCACCACCTGGTCCGTCATCGGGAAGATGGGATCCTGTTCCTGCTCCCGGGGCTGGAATGTCCGCCAGACACTCCGCAGCCAGCCGCCGATGCCGGTGCTGTTGTCGTTGTGGTCCATGGATCACCTCCTTGGGGTGCAAAAAACGGATGCGGCCGGCTGGGCGGCCTCCGGATCCGTCACGGACCGGCTTTCGCCGTGTCGCTTGTGCCCTGTTCCCACCGGACAAAGGCCTCGGTCGCCGCGTCCAGGCTGTCGTATCGGGGGGCGTCGTTGATCAGGGGGTTGCTCTTGAGCCAATGGATATCGAAAAAACTGCGCAAGGATCGCCGTACCCGGGCAAACTTGAACTGAATGCCGCGTTCCTTGAGTTCTTCCGTCAGATCGATCAGGTTGTGCAGGGCGGTAATGTCGATCATGCTGATCGGGCTGGCGTCGACCACCACCCATTTGACCGGCGTCTTGGCCGCGGTGATTCGGCACATCAGACGTTCCTTGAAATAATCGCTGTTGAAAAAGACCACGTTGCCCTCGAAGCGGTAGATGAGCAGGCCGGGGACCGTGATTGCGTTGGGATAGTCGGCGATACTGTGGAACGTCGATTTGCCGGGAACCTGGCCGAGGACCGCGTCGCGGGGGTGGGAGGCGGCGAGCAACAGCCAGAGAAAGGTGAACATCACGGCAAAGCTGACCGCCGGCAACACGTCGAAGTAGAGCACGCTTGCGGTGGTCACCAGCGAAAAGGCCAATTCCCGCCTGCTGGCCGCATAGAGCTCCCGCAGCGAGGCAAAATCGAAGAGGCCGAGGCAGGAGACCGCGATGATCGCCGCCAGAACGGCGGTGGGCAGCAAGGACAACGGCGCGGTGAAGAACAGCAGGAACAGGAGGATGACCCCGCCGGCAACGATGCCGACCAGCTGGGTCCGGCCGCCCATGGCGCTGTTCACCGCGGTCCGGGAATCCGCGCCGGTGACCGGAAATCCTTGGGCCAGCCCGGTGATAATGTTGCAGACGCCAAAGGCGATCAACTCCTGATTGGCATCGATGGGGTAGTGGTTGCGGCGGGCAAAACTCTTGGCGGTCATGATGCCGCTGACAAAGCTGATCAGGGCGATGCCGGCGGCGTGTCGGATCAGGGTCTCGAACCGGGCGGGATCGAAGCCGGGCAGATGCAGGGAGGGGAATCCGGTCGGGACCGCGCCCAGGACCGCGACGCCCTTGGGCGAGAGTTGCAGCAGATACACCGCGGCAATGCCGAGGACCGCGACGATCAGGGGCGCCGGCAGGCGAGGGGCCCATCGCTTGAATCCCAGCAGGATGCCGATCGCCACGATGCCGAGCAGGAGGGTGGGGACGTGGGTGGCGGGCACCTTGTCGATAAAATCCAGGAGCTTGTCCCCAAAATGGCCTCCGCCCCCCTGGTAGCCGAACAGCGCCGGCAACTGGCCGGCGAGCACGATCAGGGCCACGCCGTTCAGGTAGCCGATGAGAATGGGGTGGGAGAGGAAGTTGGCCATGAAGCCGAACCGGCAGAGCCCGAAGCCGATGTTGAACAGGCCGGTGATCAGGGTGAGCGAGATCATCAGCTCCATATACCGTTGGGGATCGCCCCCGGCGAGCGGACCGATGGCGGAGGCCGCCATCAGGCAGGTGGCCGCGTCCGGCCCGGTGATCAGTTGCCGCGACGAGCCGAACAGGGCATAGGCAAACAGCGGCAGCAACGAGGCATAGATGCCGTAGACCGGAGGAACGCCGGCGACTGCGGCATAGGCGATGCCCACCGGCAGGGCCACCGCGGCCACCGAGCAGCCGGCGATGCAATCGTGCCGCAGGTCGGATCGTTGGTAGCGCACCAGGGGCAGCAGGCCGGGAACGAACCGTTTGAGCAGCCTGGTAAGCGCATGGGTGCGGGAGAGGTGGATGGACTGTGACATGGGTGGCGCGCTCTGTTGCCGATTGCTCTCTTGAAAAGTAAG
Organism: Desulfobulbus sp.; assembly: GCF_031547805.1. Classification (GTDB taxonomy): domain Bacteria; phylum Desulfobacterota; class Desulfobulbia; order Desulfobulbales; family Desulfobulbaceae; genus Desulfobulbus. Next base: position 71,269 of record NZ_JAVBRQ010000012.1, on the reverse strand, counting down.
TGGTTAAAACCTCGGCGCTGCCGGCCGTTTCGGGAAAACGATGCCCTGGCTGGGCAGGCGTTCCCACTTGAGGGCGACCGGCGACCGCCGCACCTGCCAGATCTTCTCGCAGTATTCGGCAATCGAACGATCCGAGGAAAACAGGCCCATGCGGCTGACGTTGAGGATCGACATCCGGCACCATTGCTCCTGGTTGCGGAACATCGCGCCCACCTGCTGCTGGCAGTCGAGATAGGCCTGGTAATCGGCCAGGACCAGGAACGGATCGTGTTCGAGCAGCGAGTCGATAAGGGGCCTGAACATGTGCCGGTCGCCCCCGGAGAAGCGGCCGTCGGCGATCAGATCGATCGCGGCCCGCAGCTCCTCGTTGGCCTCGTAGATCGACCGGGGCCGGTAGCCGGCGGCCCAAAGGGCCTCCACCTCGTCGACCCGCATGCCGAACAGAAAGAAATTCTCCGCGCCGACCTGGTCCCGGATCTCCACGTTGGCCCCGTCCAGGGTGCCGATGGTCAGGGCGCCGTTCATGGCGAACTTCATGTTGCCGGTCCCGGAGGCCTCCTTGCCGGCGGTCGAGATCTGTTCGGAGAGGTCCGCGGCCGGGTAGATGGCATGGGCGTTCTTGACGTTGAAATCCGGGAAAAAGGCCACCCGCAGCCGGCCGTCGACGTCCGGATCGTTATTGACCGCCTCGGCCACCGAATTGATCAGCTTGATGATCAGCTTGGCCATGAAATAGCCGGGCGCGGCCTTGCCCCCGAAAATGAAGGAGCGGGGCGTCAGGTCCAGGCCGGGGTCGCGTTTGAGGCGGTTGTACAGGGTGATGATGTGCAGCAGGTTGAGATGCTGGCGCTTGTATTCGTGAATCCGTTTGACCTGGATATCGAACAGGGAGGCCGGATCCAGGACGATGCCCGTACGTTCCCGCAGGATGCGGGCCAGCCGGATTTTGTTGTCGTGCTTAATCGCCCGCCAACGCTCCCGGAACGCGGGCCCGTTGGCCAGGGGCTCCAGTTCGCGCAGCCGGTCCAGATCGGTGAGCCACTGTTCGCCGATGGCCGAGGCAATCAGCTCGGTGAGGCCGGGGTTGCTGAGCGCCATCCAGCGCCGCGGCGTGACCCCATTGGTGACGTTGACCAGCTTCTCCGGCCACAGGCGGTGGAAATCGGCCAGGGTGTGCTGCTTGAGCAATTCGGTGTGGAGTGCGGCCACGCCGTTGATTTTGTGGCTGCCGATGCAGGCCAGATGGGCCATGCGCACACAACGCTCTCCGTTTTCGTCGATGATCGACACCCGGCGGATCAGGTCTTCGTCACCGGGGTACTGGCTGCGGACCGTGTCCAGGAAGCGGCGGTTGATTTCCAGGATGATCTCCAGGTGCCGGGGCAGCAGTTGCCCCAGCAGGTCGACGGACCATGTTTCCAGGGCCTCGGGCAGGAGGGTGTGGTTGGTGTAGGCAAAGGTCATCGAGGTGATGGCCCAGGCCTGGTCCCAGGCATAGCCGTGCACGTCCACCAGCAGGCGCATCAACTCGGGGACCGCGATGGCGGGATGGGTATCGTTGAGCTGAATCGCAAAATGTTGGTGGAAGCCGTCCAGGTCACCGTATTGCATCCTGTGCAGCCGGATCATGTCCTGGAGCGAGGCGGAGGCGAAAAAGTACTGCTGCCGCAGACGGAGCACCTTGCCCTGGAACGGCTGATCGTTGGGATAGAGCACCTTGGTGATGTTTTCCGCCTGGATTTTCTCCTCCACCGAGCCGAAATAGTCGCCGACGTTGAAGTCGTCGAAATCGAAACTCTTAGGGGCCTCGGCGCTCCACAGGCGGAGCATGTTGACCGTATTCACCCGGTAGCCGGGAACCGGGGTGTCGTAGGGAATCCCCTTGACCACCGAGCCCGGCGTCCAGCACACATGCACCCGGCCTTCCTGGTCGGTAAAGGTCGCGGTCTGGCCGCCGAAACCCACTTCCACCGCCAGGTCGGATTTCTTGAATTCCCAGGGATTGCCCGGCAACAGCCAGCGGTCGCTCAACTCCTTTTGCCACCCCTGTTCGAAGGTCTGGTCGAACATCCCGAACTCGTAGCGGATGCCGTAGCCGATGGCCGGGATTTCCAGGGTGGCCATGGAATCGAGATAGCAGGCGGCCAGGCGGCCCAGGCCGCCGTTGCCCAGGCCCGGCTCCTCCTCGTGCTCGATAATCTGCTGCAGGTCGAGTCCCGTTTCCCGCGTTGCCCGGGCAAAAGCGTCGTACAGGCCGAGGTTGATCAGGTTGTTCAGCAGGTGCGGCCCCATGAGGAATTCGGCGGAAAGGTAGCAGACGATCCTGCTTTTCTTTTCGGCCATGGCCGCCACGGTATTGATGAACAGGGCCTGCATCCGGTCCCTGAGGGTGCAGCTGACCGCCAGGTAATAATCGTTGAGCGAGGCGGAGATCGGGAGCGAACCCTGCTGAAAAAACAGTTTGTAGGCAAAGGCCCGTTTCAGCTTTTCAATGGCCTGGCCGTCGACTTCCATTTGTTTCAGCATCTTGTCCTCCCGTATCGTTATCCGCGTTGCCGCTTGTGCCCCGGGGCCGGTCAGTACAGTTCCGGAATGAATCTGAACTGGTAGCCCGTTTCTTCGTAGTCGTGCCCGATTTTCCGTTTGGGCAGTTCTATTTTTTCCTTCTTCAACTCCTTGTATTCGATGGAGTGGAGGAGGTGGCTGATGGTGTTGAGCCGCGCCCGTTTCTTGTCGTCCGAGCGGACCACGTGCCAGGGCGCCCACGAGGTGTCGGAGGCGGCGAACATCTCGTCGCGCGCCCGGGTGTAGTCGTCCCACCGGTCGTAGGATTTGAGATCCATGGGCGAAAGCTTCCATGTTTTCCGGGGATCGTCGATCCGGGAGGTCAACCGTCTGGTCTGTTCCCCGGGGCTGACCTCCAGCCAGTATTTGAGCAGGATGATCCCGGATTCCAGCATGATTCGTTCAAAGGCGGGAACCATGGTAAGGAAGCGTTTGGCCTGCTCGTCGGAACAAAAGCCCATCACTCGCTCGACCCCGGCCCGGTTGTACCAGCTGCGGTCAAAGATCACGACCTCCCCCGCCGAAGGCAGGTGGGGGATGTAACGCTGGGCGTACATCTGCGATTTTTCTCGTTCCGTGGGCGCGGGCAGAGCGACCACCCGGAATATTCTCGGGCTGACCCGCTCGGTGATCGCCTTGATGGTGCCGCCTTTTCCGGCGCCGTCCCGTCCTTCGAAGACAATGCACACCTTCAGTCCCTTGTGCACCACCCATTGCTGCAGTTTGACCAATTCGCCGTGCAGCTTGGCCATCTCCCGCTCGTAGGTCTTGCGGTCGAGCTTTTCGGCAAGGGGTTCTTTTTTGGCTGCTTTTGCTTTTTTCATTGTGGTCCTCCGTGTGGGGTTCGGTGTCCGCCTTCAAGGGAAAAACAGTGTGCACCGATCACCGGGCCTGTCCGTTGGGGACAGGCGTCGGCAACACCGCTTGGGCGGAAAGAGTATGTCGGAATGGGCCCGGATGGGCTCCCGGCGCGATTGTCGGGCCGCATCGGGGCGATTCGGAAGCCTGGCCGGCGGCAAGGATGTCTTTTGTTGCAACGACTCGATTGTTCGTCTCAACCATTGTTCTCCTCCTCCGGAACGATCGGTATCGCGGTCTCCGCGCCCTTGATCCAGGCCAGCAGCAGGGTGTGGGTGACCGCCAGCATCACCGGGCCGAGGAACAGGCCGATCACCCCGAAGGCGATCAGGCCGCCGATCACTCCGGCCAGGATCAGCACCATAGGCAGATCGGCCCCTTTCCGGATGAGGAGCGGGCGCACGATGTTGTCGCTGACCGCCACCAGCAGTGACCAGACCAGGAGGATCGTGCCCCACAGGGCATCGCCGCTCCAGTAGAGCCAGATCACGGTGGAAAACAGCACCAGGCCGGGGCCGATCTGGGCGATGCACAGCAGAAACATCGCCGCGATCAACAGGGAAGGCGCCGGCACCCCGACCACGATCAGGCCGATGCCGCCGAGCGCCGATTGGATGGTCGCCGTGCCGACGATGCCGATGGCAACGCTGCGGATGGCCGCCGCCGACAGCAGGGCCGCAGCGTGGCCGCGCTCGCCGGCCAAGCGGCGGGCAAAGGCGCGCACCAGCTCCGATGCTTGCTCGCCCTGGGCGTAGAGAATCGCGGCCAGGACAACCATCAACAGAAACTGGACCAGCAAAAGGCCGATGCTGCCCACCTGGCCCACGACCCATTTGAGGACCGTGCGGACGTGGGGAGTCAGCTTGGCGGTGAGTTCCTGGGCGCTGATCGCCGAAAGCTGCTGCCAGCGTTCGATGAGCTGCTGGGAAAAAACCGGGACCTTGTCAAACCAGGCGGGCGGGGCGCCGAATTCGACGGCCTTGAGCTTGTCGGGGATCGCGGCCAGGTCGCTGGTGTTGTCGAGGAGGGTGACCAGGGCGAGCGAGAGCGGTACGACCAACAGCAACAGCAGCGCCAGCGACATCAGCAGCACCGCCGGCCATCGCCTGCTGCCGCATATCCGCTGCACCTTCAGCATCAGCGGCCAGGTGGCGATCACGATCATGACCGCCCAGGCGAGCGGAAAGAGAAAGGGGCGCAGAATCCACAGCGAGGTGCCGATCAGCAGGCCGATGAACAAAACCGCCAGGGTGGAACGGACGATCTCCGGAGGATGATGGGTCATGGTGGGGCGAGCCTCCCGATCTGAATGGATTGTTCCTCGCGGCCAGGGGCGTGGTCCGCCGCGCGCGGTCGACGGATTTCGTCCGCCGGGACCTGCTCAGCGGCTTGCGCGAATCGCGGCCGCTATTTCCTTGCCCAGCTTGGCGATGTTGCGCCGCTGGGCCTCGATCCAGGCGTCGTAGCCGCTGTCGGCCGGCTGTTCGGCAAGCGTTGTGCGGCGGGTCAGCAACGCGGTCTTGCTTTTGGGGTCGACCAGCGACCAGCGCACATCCAGCTTTGCTTCCTTGCCCAGCTCGCCCTCCATGGCCACGACGTCGAGCACGATCTGCAGCTTCGGCTGCAGGTATTGCCCGGCGGGATAGAGAGACACCTGCTCGGTGTCCAGCCCGCGAACCAGTTGTTCGGCAATGGCGCGGGCGAATTCGCGGTCGACCTCGCCGGCCCACCGATGCTGTTCGCTGAGCCGGTATCGGCCGCCCGTGCCGCCGGTGGCGATCTGCGAGTTCTTGAGCAGATCGGGAATCGAAACCGGCCCGACCACCAGGGCCATCCGGCTCTCCTGCGGCGCCGAGACGTGAGGCGCGGGATCGGCCGCCACCAGGCTGTGGTAGGAGACCGGGGCCGAGGCCGGGGCGCAGCCCGCGGCCAGCGCGAACAGGACGCCGGCCACGGCCACAAGTAGGTGCAGGGATTTATTCATTGGCTTGCTTCTCCTTGCCGAAAATGATCGATTGCGGCTGGTTGTCCAGGGTCTGGGCGAGTTCACGCAGCGACCGCAAGGTCAGGGACAGTTCTTCCAGCGTTTTGGTGGCGGTATAGTTCAAGGGCGAATCCTTGCCTACTCCCTGTTGCACTTCCACCAGGGTTTTTTGCAATTCGACCAGGGTGGCCTGGAGCTTGGGCGTGGTCTCGGTATTGACTTTCCTGGTCAGGGCGCTGAGTTCGGCCAGGGTGTTTTTCGCTTCCTTCAGGGTCTGGGCGAGTTCGCCGCCGATCTGGTCGAACTTGACCTTCTCGAGGTTGGCGACAATCTTGCCAAGCCCTTCCTGCATCCGTTCAAACGAGCCCGGTACGGTCGGGATCACCCGCAGGCCGTCGCGGGTGGTGATGGTCGCCTTGGGGGCATCCGGGAGAAAAACCAGGTTGATCATCATCTGCCCGGTCAACAGGTTGGCGCTTTGCAACTGCGCCCGCAGCCCCTGCTGTTCCACCAGCATCTTGGTCAGGGCCTCGGGATCGCCGGCAAACAGTTCCTTGGCCTTGTTGACCTGAGCGACGCCCAACCGCTCCGGTTCCACCACCACGGTGACCGGCACCAGGAACTTCTTCCGGTTGGCATCGAATTCGAGTTTGAGATCGACCACTTCCCCGAGTTTGATGCCGTAGAGTTCCACCGGTGCGCCGACGCTGAGCCCGCGTACCGATTCGTCGAACAGCAATACGTAATAGTTGTGGATCGAGTATTTCTTCTCCTGAATGGCCGCGTGGTCGGCATACAGGTAATAGGTGGCGTTATCCGCGGCCGCACCGCCCGGTGGGCTATCCTTGGGCAGGTCGAAGGCAATCCCGCCGGAAAGAATCGAGACCATGGATTGGGTCTCGACTTTGAGGCCCTGGGCGTTGAGGCTGATATCGAAGCCGCTGGCATTCCAGAAGCGCGTGTTCTCGGTGACCTGGGTGTGGTGGGGCGCCTCGATGAAGATCTTGACGTCGACCGATTTGCCGTCCGGATCGAAGCCATAGCCCACCACCTGGCCCACTTGGATCTGCCGGTAATAGACCGGCGCGCCGATATCGAGGGAGCCCAGTTCGTCGGCCTTGAGGACGAAATGCCGTCCCGGCTGGCCGACGGTGACCACCGGCGGCACCTCCGAGCCGATGAAGTCGCGGGCCGGAGAACCGGCCCGGTTGCCGTCGATGCCGATATAGGCGCCGGAAAGCACGGTGCCCAGGCCGGAAACCGAACCGCCGCTGATGCGCGGACGCACCACCCAGAATTTGCTCTGATCGGTCAGGTAGGGTTCGCTGCCCTTGATCATCTTGGCGGTGACCACCACCTTGGAGGCGTCTTCGCTCAAGTTGATGGTCTCGACCTCGCCGATCTCGACATCCTTGAACTTGATCTTGGTCTTGCCGGCTTCCAGACCGTCGGCAGTGGCAAAGGTAATGGTGATGGTCGGTCCCTTCTCCCGAATCGCCTTGAGCGCAAGCCAGCCGCCCAGGACAAGGGCCACCAGGGGCACAATCCAGACCAGAGAAACCCTTCGTTTTTTCTGCATAACTGCGGTCGCGGCGTGGCGCTCGAGTTGTGAGCCGTCGCTCATACATCCTCCTCAACAACATCCCATATCAATCGTGGATCGAAACTTTCGGCGGCGAACATGGTGATCACCACCACCGCCGCGAAATAAACGGCCGCCGGTCCCGCCTCGATGGCGGCAATGGCGCCGAGTCGCACCAGGGCCACCAGGATGGTGACCACGTAAATATCGACCATGGACCAGCGTCCGACCAGTTCGGTCAGGCGGTAGAGCACGGTCCGGTCCCTTGGCCGCCAGGCGGAGCGGAAGCGCACGCTCAGCAGCAGGTAAATCAGGATCAGCAGCTTGGCACACGGCACGAAGATGCTGGCGACGAAGATCACCGTCGCCACTTCCCAGGAACCGCTCTGCATGAAGTAGATCACCCCGCTCATGATGGTGTCGGCCTGCTTGGTCCCCAGGGCGGTGGTGATGGTCATCGGCAAAAGATTGGCCGGAACGAGGCAGATCAGAGCCGCCCAGACCAGGGCCCAGGTGCGGGCCAGGCTGTTGGGCTTGCGCAGGTGCAGGTGGGCGCCGCAGCGGGGGCAGTGGGGGTGGGCGTGGACCTGTTGCGCCTCGATCAGCAGGCGGCAGTCGTGGCAGCTGACCAGGCCCAGTTGCCGGGCGGTGAGAAGTTGGGCGTTCATCGGCGCAAATCCAGGCGATCCCAGAGCAATGGCGGATCGAGGCTTGAGTAGGCGGCGGCCATGACAAAGATCAGGACGGCGAAGGAAAAGACCGAAACGCCGGGAACAATGGTCGCCATGTGGCCCAGCTTGACCAGGGCGACCAGGACGCCGATTAAAAAGACTTCCATCATCCCCCAGGGAGCGACTTCCTGCACCAGGCGGAACACCCGGCCCGCGTGGCGGGCAGGCGGACGGTTGCCGTACAGCGGTGCCAGGATATAGAGCAGGCCGAGCATCTGCGCCAGCGGTACCAGCACGCAGGTCAGCAGCACCAGGAAGGCCAGTCCCTGCATGCCCTCGTTCCATAATTCGCGGATGCCGGTGAGCAGGATGGTTTCCTGGACCAGGCCGCCGCTTTTCATTGCCAGAAACGGAAAACAGTTGGACAGGACGAACAGGACCAGGGCGGTCAGGGTCAGGGCCAGGCCCCGTTCGATACTGTTGGGTTTGTCGCGGTACAGCACGGCGCCGCAACGGAAACAGAGCAGGGTCGCATCCCCCTGCGGGGCGAGCCGGTGCAGCAGGTCGCAGTTGGGGCAGGCGACCAGGAAGGGCTCTGTCCTATGGCCGGATGCACAAGCGGCGGCATCGGCGGGCTCTGCCCGCTCGGGGAGCCGGTGCTGCGGATGCCGGTGGCGTGAAGTGGAATGCGAGTTCATAAAAACGAAAAAAAGAGCGCCGGCGGGTCTGGGACCGTCCGGCGGGTTTGCGGCCCGGCCCCGCCAAGATCCGCGGACCTTGGCGGGGATTCGGGCCTTGAGTTTTTGCTCACCAAAAGGCGTAGCCGATGCCGATGCCGCCAATCCATTGGGTCGCGTCGCCCCGTTGGTCGACGATCGGGCTGTCGGCCGGATCGCCGGCAATGACGGAGCCGCGCACGCCGACGGTCATCAACCAGTTCTTGTTCAAGTAAAAGAGACCGCCCACGACCATGTAGTACTCGTTCACCCCGGCTCCGGCATTGAAGAAGGGCAAGCCGGAGGAGCCGACGTTGTCGGCGTTGACGCCGAAGTAATGGTTGGCATAGTCGTCGTTTTGGTAGATGACACCGGCGCTGAGATTGAAATCGACCGGTTTCGCCACCGGCAGCCAGTAGCGGAAGCCGACATTGGCGCGGAACCCGTCGCTTTCGTTGCCGACATCCTGGTAGAGCCTGGCGCCGAGGATGAAGCGGTGGCGGGGATCGTCCGCCAGGGTCCAGACGATGTCGGCGAAGGCGCCGAGTTCGACCGTGTCGTCGATTTCATGCATCCTGCTGACCATGGGATCGTCGACACTGTCGGTGCGGCCGAAGTGGTAATTCGCCAAGGGCCCGAAGCGAAACATTTTATCGTCAAGGACATTGATCGTCAATTCATTGGCCATCAGTTGAATGTAGCGCTCCTGGCCGGAAAAGGTGTAGCGGATCATGGGCGCGAACCCGACGGTGTAGTCGTCCGAGCCGCGATAGTCGGGCATGGCGCCGACGGCCACGCCAATGATCGTGGGCACGGTATCCATGTCCAGTTCGAGCATCCCGGCGGCGCCCGCCGGGCGGGTGGGAGCGAGGAAAACCGCTCCGGCCGCGCCACAAGCCAGCACCGTCAGCTTGAGCATCTGCATGGTGTTCATCTCTCTCTCCTTGTGTTCAGTTTGAGGGCGGCTAGGTTACTGGGCCATCTTGCCGTGGGTCTTGTCCAGGGTGACCCGCAGCCGCTTCGCCCAAAATTCGAACGCTTCCTCGGCGGAGCCCAGCTTGCTGAACCCGCTCATCTTCGAGCCGTCGAAGGTGTCGATGCCGGCGGCCAGACGCTCATTGGTCAGGGAATCGAGCAATTCCACCTCCATGCTCGCGCCGCCCACGCCGGTATACCCTCCGGTCGTCGCCTTCTTGGCCACGCTGATCGCCAGACCCACCGGAATCACGGTGGTGATGCCGTTCATGACCGGGCTGCTGGTTTCGATATCGGTGATCGCCATGCGAATGCGCAATACATCCGGCCCCGGTTCGGTGACCAGGGGATAGGCATTGCCCAGGGCCTCGAAAATGGAGCGATGGAAGGAGTCGGACAACGCCTTCATGTCGCTGGCCTGGAGGCCTTGGTCAGCCCCGTTTTTCTTGAGGAAAAATTGCACTTCGTCGATCATCACCTTGTTGTATTTGCCCAACTCCATTCCCGGCTTGGTGTAGACCTGGTCGATCCCGTCGGATGGCCCGGGCTGAAATTGCGGGTAGGTGCCGAGAAAACCGGACGGTTTTGCCTTCGAGGAGGCGCAGCCGATGAGTGTGCCGCAGGCCAGGATCAGCAGGCCTGTCATCAGTACGTGGTGTATCTTCATGGTCGTTGTCCTTTCCTGAGATTGACCGAGGAACCTATTTCCCCGGATGAAATGGCGTAATCTTACTGCCTTGGATACCGATGCCGGCCATCAAACCCTCCTGGTCGAAAAAGAAGGCGTAGGTGCCGGCATGGGCGGTGGTCGTGGAGAACGATCGGGCCATGCCCTCGTCCATGATCACGATGGTGGGGCCGACGCCAAGCTCCCAACCATCGCTTTTCTTCAGGTACTTCAAATCATCGTCGGACAGGAAAAACAGGGCATAGCCGAACTTCTGCGCCCCGGCCTGCAGGCCGTAGGAAGCGGCGATGGACCGGTAATACCCCGTGGTCCTGCCGCCCACCCGCAGGGCGCCTTCTCCGTATTGGCCGCCGATGATGAAACCGCCCTTGATGATGTCGGGGAAGACCAGGATGCCCTTGGCAATTCCGGCCATCTTCCGGGCAGAAGGTGTGCTCTTGTAGAGTGATTGCAAGGCGATGTCAACATCGCGGTTGATTTCCGCGGCGGTGTCGGCTCGTGCGACCGTGGGCGGAAGCAGGGCCAGCACCGCGATGGCGATGCACAGAGACGCGAGCATGATCCCTCGCATTTTCAGGGCGGAATGCATGATGCTTGCGGTTTTCATATATGACTCCTTGTTGGTGGTTGTCCATTTGGGGCCCGCATGTTGTCCGCGTCCGCGGCGGGCTGGCCGGCGTCACGGAACACGGCCGGTTCAGCGTTTCTTGGTTTTAACGACAATGTCGATGGCCTCGATATAGGTGATGGCAATGGTGTCGCCCACCTTGACTTTGTCGAGGTTGGCCGGATTCTGCACCTTGACCGAGGTGACCACACCGTCGGCGAACTTCAGGAGTACGCTCTCGCCAGTCTTGTCAATATCCATGATGGTGGCGGTGACATGGGCTTCGGTGACGCCGATGCCTCTTGGCTTGGCGCCCGGTTCGGCGTTGCCGATCACCCGGGTGACGTCGTTGAGCACCTCGCCCGGTTCGGCCATCCGCACTTCCAGCTCCTGGGCATAGGTGATTTCAACCGTGTCGCCCCGCCTGACCTGGTTCAGGTTGACCGCCTCCTTGCCCACATGGATATCGAAAAGCCTGCCCTCGAAGCTCCGCAGCTTGACCATTCTGGTCTTGAGGTCGACGGCCTCGACCGTGGCCGTGGTCGAGCGGGCGGTGGAGCGCTGGATGTCGAGCGTCGAGGCGTTCGCGTCCTTGGCGGGAGCCTGCGAAGTCGGGCCCGTGGTTTCGTGCTGGGCGCAGGAGATCAGGGTTGCGGCCAACAGCGCCATTATTGCGGTGTTCAACAGCTTGTTCATAGATCCCTCCGATTGGTTGTGGTGGTATGGCTTGTGTGTTTCAGATGCGGCCGGAACTGAGCCCTTCTGTTCGATCGTACGGCGAAGCTATTTTTTCGTTCGTTCGTCTGCCCGGTTTTTTTCCGTCTTCGCCTGCCCGGCCGCCGTCTCTGCGGGAAGCGGCTGGGAGAGCGCGTCGGCCTTGTCCACCCAGCCACCGCCGACCGCCTTGTACAGGGCGATTCGCGCCAGGTGCAGTTCCCCTTGCGTCTGGGCATAGGACAATTCGGCGCTGAAGAGGCTGCGCTCGGCGTCGAGCACGGTCAAAAAGTCGGTGTAGCCGTTGTCGTAGCGCAGGCGGGCGATGTCGGCGTACTGGCGCAGGGCGGCCACCTGGCTTTTTTGCGTTTCCAGCTGTTTGTCGGTCTGCTGTTGGGCCACCAGGGCGTCGTTCACCTCGCGGAAGCCGTTCTGGATCGCCTGCTGATAGCCGAGCAGGGCCTGCTGTTGCAGGGCCTCGGCCTCCCGCACGCTGCCGGCGATCTTGCCGGCGGTGAAGATGGGCATGGAGACCGGGACGCTGTACTGCCATATCCGCGAAGGCCCCTTGAACAGGTCGCTGAGTTCGCCGCTGGCCGTGCCCAGGGCGCCGGTAAGGGAGATGGTGGGAAAATAGGCTGCCTTGGCCACGCCGATCTGGGCGTTGGCCGCGATCAGGTTCTGCTCGGCCTGCCGGATGTCGGGCCTGCGTTCGAGCAGATCCGAGGGGATGCCGGCCGCCACGACGGGCAGGATAAGCTCGTCGATGGTTTTGCCCCGGGCGATTGGGCCGGGATTGCGGCCAAGCAGCACGCACAGGCTGTTTTCCTGCTGGGCGATCGCCTTTTCCAGCGGCGGAATGGAGGCCAGGGCCTCCTGGTACTGGGAGCGGTTCTGGCTGAGTTCGAGATCGGAAACGATCCCGCCGTTGAACCGCTCCTGGAACAGGGCGTAGGATTCCCCCCGGCTTCTAGCGGTGTTGCGACTGATTTCAAGCTGCCGGTCGAGGTCGCGGAGATTGATATAGGCACCGGCGACATTGCTGACCAGGGTCAGGACGACCGCCCGCCGACCTTCCTCGCTGGCGATCAACTGGGCCCGGGCCGCCTCGGTGCTGCGGCGGATGCGGCCCCACAGGTCGATTTCCCAGCCCGCGTTGAGGGCGGCGGAAAAGGAATTGGTGGTCACCTTGTAGCCGGGGACCAGCGCGTTTTCCCCGGTTTCGGTCACCCGCTGGCGGGTGTAGTCGGCGCTGGCGCCCACCTGGGGAAAGAAATCCGCCCGGACAATGCCGTAGCGGCCCGCGAATTCCTCGATACGAGCCGCGGCGATCAAGAGGTCCTTGTTTTCCTGCAAGGCGGTGGCGATCAACTGGTCGAGCACCGGGTCGTTGAATTGGCGCCACCAATCGGTGTCGGCCAATTGCCGTGCCTCGTGCTCCGGCAAACGCCAATCAACGGGGACATCCACCGTCGGCCGTTTGTAGTCCGGCCCCACGGTGCAGCCGGCAACGCCGCCCATGGCAAGGGTGAGAAGAAGAAAGAACCGAAGGTTACGCATGATGACCGCCTCCCTTGCTGCTTTCGTCGGCAGGCGAGGAGAGTTCCTTGCCGTTGGTGGTGCCGGCTGCCTTTTTCTTCGAATGGCTCAATTTTTCGACCACATAGAAGGTGACCGGAATCAGGAAGACCCCGATGCAGGTGGCGGTGAGCATGCCGCCGATAACCGCGTTGCCCATGACCTGGCGCGAAATCGCGCCGGCGCCCGAGGCGGTGGCCAGCGGCACGCACCCGAGGATAAAGGCGAACGAAGTCATGAGGATGGGCCGCAGGCGCAGCTTGGCGCCTTCCAGGGTGGCATCGATGAGGGGTTTGCCTTTTTCGTATTCCATTTTGGCGAACTCGACGATGAGGATGGCGTTCTTGGCCGAAAGGCCGATCAGCATCACCAGGCCGATTTGGGCATAGACGTTGTTTTCCTGGCCCCTGAGAAAGAGCGCCGCAAACGCCCCGGCTACCGCGATCGGCGTGCCCAGGAGCACCGAAAAGGGCAGCGACCAGCTTTCATACTGGGCGGCCAGGATCAAAAAGACGCACAACAGCGAGAAACCGAAGATCACCATCGGTGAAACCCCTTTCTGCGCCTGCCATTCCTGGAAGCTCATGCCCATGTAGTCAAAACCCATTTCCGTGGGCATGGTTTCGGCAAAAACTTCTTCCAGGGCCTTCATCGCCTGGGCCGAACTGTAGCCCGGAGTGGCGTTGGCGTTGATCTGCGCGGCCCGGTAGAGGTTGTAGCGCATGGTGAACTCCGGCCCGGTGATATTCTTCACCGTGGTCAGGGCCGAAAGCGGCACGCTCTTGCCGTCCTGGTTGCGCACGTAAAACTGGCCGATGTTTTCAATATCGCTGCGGAATTCTCCCTCGGCCTGGATGTACACCTGCCATTGACGGCCGAATTTGTTGAAATAGTTGATAAAACCGCTACCCATGAAGCTTTGCAGGGTTTTGTAGACATCGTTGACGTTGACCCCCTGCTTGAGCACCTTGTCCTGGTCGACATCGACATAGAGCTGGGGCACGGTCGGCCGGAAGGTGGTCGAGATGCTGGCGATCTCCGGCCGTTTCTTGGCCGCTTCGATGAATTTGTTGACATTGGTGGCCAGGAAATCGATATCCTTGCCGGCCCTGTCCTCGAGCATGAAGGTGACCCCGCCCGAGGTGCCGATACCGGGGATGGCCGGCGGCGAGAAGGCAAAACCGATGGCGCCGCTGAGTCCGCCGAGTTTCTTGCTGAGTGCCTGCTTGATTGCCTCGTATTGAACCTCGGGCTGCTTGCGCTCGGCCCAATCCTCCAGGGTGATGAAGAAAAAGGCGCTGTAGGTGTTGGTGACCTGGCTGAGCAGGGAAAAGCCGATGACCGAGGTGCAATATTTCACCCCCGGTGTATTCATGATCAATTCTTCCGCCTGCTTGGTGACTTCACGGGTGCGCTGCAGGGAGGCGGCGTCCGGCAATTGGATGCCGGCGAAGACATACCCCTGGTCCTCTTCGGGGAGGAAGCCGGTCGGCACCGTTTTGCCGAAAAAACCGGCCAGCACGGCCATCCCGGCCAGAAAGATGAGACTGACCGCGCTCTTGCGGATCGCCATCCGGCAAAAACCGACATAGCCGTTGGTGGTGCGGCCGAAGACCCGGTTGAACCAGTCGTAGAATTTCTGCAGCGGGCCTCTTGATTTGCTCTTGGGCCTGAGCAGCAGGGAGCAGAGCGCCGGCGACAGGGTCAGGGCGTTGAAGGCGGAGATGATCACCGACAAGGCGATGGTGAGGGCGAACTGCTGGTAGAGCCGGCCGGTGATCCCGGGGATGAAGGCGGTGGGGATGAACACCGCCGCCAGGATGATGGCGATAGCGATGACCGGCCCGGAGACCTCCTCCATAGCCTTGAAGGTGGCGTCCCTCGGCGAGAGCCCCTGTTCTATGTGGTGTTCCACCGCCTCGACCACGACGATGGCGTCGTCGACCACCAGGCCGATGGCCAGGACCAGGCCGAACAGCGACAGGGTGTTGATCGAGAAGCCGAACAGCGGAAAGAACATGAAGGTGCCCACCAGGGAAACCGGCACGGCGAGCAGCGGAATCAGGGTGGCCCGCCAGCCCTGCAGAAAGATGAACACCACGATAATGACCAGCACCAGGGCCTCGAACAGGGTGTGCTCGATTTCCTTGATGCCCTCGGTGACCGCCAGGGTGGTGTCGAGGCTGACCACGTAGTCGAGATCGGGCGGGAACCGTTTTTTCAGCTCCTTCATCAGCTCCTTGGCACCGTTGGCGGCTTCGACCGCGTTGCTGCCCGGCATCTGGTAGAGGGCGATCAGGGCGCTGGGCTTGCCGTTGAGCCGGCCTTCCATGCTGTAGGTCTGGGCACCGAGCTCGATCCGGGCCACGTCGCTGACCCGGACGAGGGAGCCGTCCGGATTGGCCCGCAGCACCACCCGGGCGAAATCCTCCACCGATTGAAGGCGCCCCTGGGCCCGGACCGCGTAGGTGAATTCCTGGCCGGCCGGCACCGGTTCCGCGCCCACCTGGCCGGCGGGGTTGACGGTGTTCTGCGCGTTGATCGCGTTGACGATTTCGGGAATGGTGATGTTGAGCTTGGCCAGCTGGTCGGGCTTGACCCACATCCGCATGGCGTATTTGCCGGCGCCGAAGATGGTGACGCTGGCAATACCCTTGATCCGGGTCATCTGGTCGTTGATGTTGATGTAGCAGTAGTTGGCGAGAAAAACGTTGTCGTAGGTGCCGTTGGGCGAATAGATGCCGAACATGATCAGGGGCGAAGAGGTGGATTTTTCCACCTTGACGCCGAAGTTGCGGACATCGCTGGGCAACTGCGATTCGGCCTGGCCTTCGCGCATCTGTGCCAGCAACTGGTCGGTGTTGGCGTCGGTTTTGACGTCGAAATTGACCGTCAGCTTGGTGTCGCCGTTATTGGCATTGATCGAATACATGTAGTTCATGTTGTCCACGCCCGACATCTCCTGCTCGATGGGGGTGGCAACGGCTTGCTCCAGGGTGAGCGCGTCCGCACCGGTGTAGGTGGTCGAAATCTTGATCTCCGGCGGAACGATATCGGGGAATTGGGCAGTGGGCAGGCCGCTCATGGCGACGAGGCCGATGATGACCATGAGGATCGAGATCACCATGGCCACAATGGGGCGGTTGATGAAAAATCTGGCCATGACTTACCTCTTCTCAGCCGGGGCGGCGACGGTCTTGGCCGCCGGAGCGAACGGTTTGGGGTTCACCGGCATGCCGGTCCGCACTTTCTGGACACCCTCGACCACGATCTGTTCGTTGGGCTTGAGGCCCTGGTCGATGATCCAGTCGGAATCGATCCGGGCCCCCACCTGCACCGGCCGGATGTCCACCTTGTTGTCGCTACCCACCACGGCCACCAGGTACCGGCCCTGAACCTCGATAACCGCCCGTTGGGGCACCAGCAGGGCTCCCTTTTCCACCCGGACCGTGGCCCGGATCCGGCCGTACTGACCGGGACGCAGCCGATTCTCCTTGTTGGGGAAGAGGGCGCCGATCTTCATCGTGCCGGTGGTGGGGTCGATCTGTCGGTCCATGACGGCAAAGTAGCCCTCGTGCGGATAGACGCTGCCATCGGTCAGGATGAGCTCCAACGGCAGCTTGTCGACGTGTTTTTCGGTTTTGAAGCCGGTCAGGTATTCCTGCTCGCTGATATTGATATAGACCTTGATCGGATCGAGGGTGGAGACCGCAGTCAACTCTTCCTGCATTCCCGGGGACACCAGATCGCCCAACTGGGTCTTGGCCAGGCCGGCGACTCCGTCCACCGGCGAGCTGATCTTGGTGAAGCTCAAGTTCAGCTTGGCTTCCTCCACCGCCGCCTCAGCCGCTTCCACCGCGGAGCGGGTCGAGAGTTCGGTGCCCACCGAATCGTCGAGATCCTTCTGACTAACCGCGTTTTTTGCGGCCAAGGGGCGGATGCGGGCCAGATTGGCCTTGGCGGTCTCGTGGCGGGCGATCTGCTGGAAGAGTTGGGCCTTGGCCTTGTCCAGGGAGGCCTGGAAAGGACGGGGATCGATTTCAAACAGCACCTGTCCCTTGCGCACCTCTTCGCCTTCCTTGTAGCTCTGGCGAATGAGGTAGCCCGTGACCTGGGGCCGGATGGTCGCGTTGACCATGCCGTCAAGCACGCCCACCCAATCTTTCTTCACCGGCACGTCCCGCTGGGAAACGGTAATGGTCTCCACCGTCGGGATCATGGGCCCGGCTTTATGCTCCTCTTTTTTGCAGCCAGCGGTGAAGCAGACCGTGCCTGCGAGAAGTGCCGCTGCCGCCAGATGCGCGATCCGGCAACGGAGCTGGGACCGATTGACACGTTGTTGTGGTTTTTGCATTGATTTCTCCCGACAAGTTCCTTCGTTCGCCTGCCGGACCGTTGGCCGGCGGTTTGTTGTTATAATTGGCCCGGGTGCCCGGACGGTTCGTTCTCCCGGAGCGTGGCGGTATGCAACCGGGCCCTTTCCACCACTTCCAACCCTCCGATCGCCTGGACCGCAAAAAATGTTATCTCCGGCGGGGTCCGCGACATCTCCATGGCCTCCAGCACCCTGGAATACAGGGGGGAGCGGAGATGCTGCTCAAGGGCCTCCCACGAACGCCAGCGCTCGGTGTAACAAATGGTCTCTCGCTCCACCTCCATGGTGAGGCGGCATTCCAGGCAGTCGATATTGACGGCAACCAGTCCACGGATAGAGTCGAGCACCTCGAGGAGCCCGGCTTCTTCACCCGGAAAGGGGTGTATGATGAGCCTGGAGAGAAACATGCAGAAATCATTGCACAAAACGCTCCAGTTCGTTTGTGGATAATGGTTTTTCTATATGGATAATTTTATGTACTTTTCTTGCGGACGGGAACAACGAGGCTTTCTGTAGGGCCCAAGGGACGATATAGCATCTCGCTTCGGGATGATATATCGTCCCTGGGGCCATCAGGATTGCCATGGCACGCCGAGCCGGCGCATGCGGGAATAGAGAGTGGATGGATGCAGGCCCAGCAGCTCGGCCGCCCCGCCCTTGCCCTTGATGCGGCCCTGGGTCGTCTTGAGAGTCGCCACGATGTGCCGGCGCTCGACCTCCTCCAGGGGAAGGATCGGAGCCGGCGCAGCGTGGGCAGGCAGTGTATCCAGCAGAGAAAGGTCCAGGGCGTTGCCCTTGCTGGTGATCATGGCCCGTTCGATGACGTTGCGCAACTCGCGGACATTCCCCGGCCAGGAATAGGCCATGAGCTTTTCCATGTCCGCGTCGGCCACTCGGTTGATCCTGCGCCCCATCCGCTGGGAGAATTCGTTGACAAAGGCCCTGGCCAATTGAGGAATGTCCTCGATCCGGTCCCGCAGGGGCGGCACCTCGATGGGAAAGACATTGAGCCGGTAGAAAAGGTCGCGGCGAAAGCGCCCCTGCTCGACCTCAAGGGCCAGATCGCGGTTGGTGGCCGCGACGATGCGGACGTCGACGGTGATGTTGGCCGGGCTGCCGAGCCGTTCGAACACCCCGTTTTGCAGCACCCTGAGCAGTTTCGCCTGGGTCTCCAGAGGCATTTCGGCGATTTCGTCCAACAGCAGGGTCGAGCCGTGGGCCAGTTCGAAACGACCGATCTGTCGGCTGAGGGCGCCGGTGTAGGCCCCTTTTTCCCGGCCGAACAGTTCGCTCTCGATCAGGGCGGCCGGCAGGGCCGCGCAGTTCACCGTGATCATCAACCGTTTGCCGCGGTTGCTGAGCTGGTGAATGGCCTGGGCGATCAGTTCCTTGCCGGTGCCGGTCTCGCCCTGGATCAGGACGGTGCTGTCGGTTCGGGCCACCTGTTCGATCAGTCCCTTGACCCCTTGCATGGCCGTGCTGACACCGAGGGAGCTGTGCCGGTTTTCGTTGAGGCCGGCCTCGGAGCGCAGCAGGGTGTTTTCCTGCTCGAGCAGGTCGCGGAGATGATTGATTTCCCGCATCTGTTCGCGCAGTTTGTCTTCCAGCTGCTTGCGTTCGGTGATGTCCATGGTCACCCCGGACAGCCGCTTGGCCGCACCGGAATCCGATTCCTGGAGACTGCCCCGGAACACCTTCCAGCGGATCGAACCCGCCGGACCGGGCACCCGGTATTCCACCCGCACGTTGCCGCTGGAATTCCGAGATTTTTCAAGCGTTTTGGTGAGCAAGGCCCGGTCCTTGTAATACACCTTTGCCAGGAGCGCGGGAATGGTCATGGCTTCGTCCGTTGAGAAACCCAATTTCTCCTTTGCCTTGCGGGTGGTCCAGAATTTTTCGGAGCTCAGGTCGTACTCCCAGAAATCGGCTCCCGCCGCCGCCGCCGCTTCCTCGAAGCGCTGCTGATAGGTTTCCAGGGATCTGAGGATGTGGCGCCGTTCCAGGGCGCCGACGAAAATCTCGCCCAAGAGCCGCAGGGAGACAACGAACGAATCCGGCCAGAGGCACTGCTCCCTTAAGGAATGGACCACAATAATGTGGTGGATGTGCCGGCCGACGCACAGCGGGATGGCCAGTGCCGACTTGACGCCGAGCCGGACGAAGAACCGCCGGTCGGATTCCGCTTCCGCCGGAAGGGAATCGAGCCCATACCGTGCCACGGTTTTGCCCTGGTGGACTATCTGGTGGTAAGTCCAGGGGAGTTGTTCGGCCAGGTTGATGGTGCTGAAAACGGGTTGGATTCCCGGAGCGTGCCAGACGCAGGAATCCACCAGGTCGCACAATCCGTCGGTCACCTTGAACAGGCCGCCGCGGTCCAGGCCCAGAGGGAGGAGCAGCTCCTGCAAGACGGCATGGATGACCTCGTCGAGTTCTTCCGACGAAGCCTTGAGAATGCGGGCTGAAACCAGCGGAATGGAGGATTGGAAATGTTGCAGGCCGTCGGCCGTCAGGATGCATGCGACCGGCTCGTCAGGAAGGGGCGACGACGGTGCTTGCCGGGAGAGTGGAATGTTTTCTTGTGCCGCCTGATCTGCCTGATTGCCTTCCATGCCTGTCTGTTCAGCGAAAAGGGGAGGCCGACTCGTTGCTGTCGCCAAGAAGCGAGGCGCATGCAGGCAAACAGAAAGCCATGCGGTCGCCCCGGAAACCTTCGAGCCTGCACTGGCGGCACCTGCACGATGTTGCCGGCCGTTGCGCGGAAATTCGTTCGGAGGTGCTGGTATTACTCGCAAAACGATATAACAAAAGCCTCATCTTGTTCACCAGGAAAATGAGCGGGCCTGCAAATTTTTATTGATTGCATCGGCGATCGATGGAATGCGGGCGAGCGGGCGCCGCTTTCATTTGATGCCGGTGAACGGGCGCATTTCGGTGTCGCAGGTGCCGCCGACTTTGACGGTTTGCGCCTGTCCCCCTGCCTGGCACTGTTCCCCCCGATCCGCGGTTCGGCAGATCACCGCCAGCGGTTTGCCGGCATTGACCCATGAGGGGGTCCGGCGATAGCGGCCGATCTCTTTGAAGGCGCAGCCGTCCGGAATGCCGTAGGGGACGCATCGGCTGGGCGCGTCCTTCAGGCTCACCCGTTTGCCGTCGATGACGAATCCGGGATAACTGTCGGTGATGGTGGCCACATCGCGGGCCGCTTCCTCGCGCACGGCGAAACGGCGGAAAAAATATCCGCCCGTTGTCTGCTGACCCACCTGAATGCGGGTATTGGCGATCAGGGCGAAGTCGTTGCCCTTTCTCGC
This sequence comes from Desulfobulbus sp., assembly GCF_031547805.1. GTDB lineage: Bacteria > Desulfobacterota > Desulfobulbia > Desulfobulbales > Desulfobulbaceae > Desulfobulbus. Next base: position 50,648 of record NZ_JAVBRQ010000012.1, on the reverse strand, counting down.
AACCGCGCCGGAGATGTATTCGACCCGGTCGTACTGGGGAAAGCATTTACCCATTGCCGGGGCGTGGTAATAATGCTTCAGGCCCTTGAGATCCGCCAGCGAATTGCCGGGAAAGATCGCGGCCAGATCCTGGTCGGTGCCGTAGAGGATACGCTGCACCTCGGCGAGATTCTGGCTGTACATGCTTTGCAGCTTCTTGAAGTACTGAGTGCCGCCGCCGGCGGCCAGGTCGTTGCGCAGGTAGCAGGCGGTCAGGCCGGAAACCTGGGCCAGGTACTCGTCCCAGATGTTGTACTGGGACACCTTGGTGGCCACTCCCTGGAAGTCGCCCGGCGCGCTGCATCCCTGGCCGCGGACGCAGGATTCGAGCCCCCGGTTGCGGATCGACAGGGCGATGATGTTGCGCTCGCAGGCGCCGTAGGCGGAGCAGCCGCGGTCCAGGTGGGCTTCGAACAGCGCGGTGCGCATGGTGTAGTCCAGGTGTCTGGCGCGTTGCAGCGATTCTTCCGGCCATTGCTGCCGGGAGGCGGCGATGAAGGCGTTCCAGGCGTTTCGCAGGGCGGCGGGGCGTCCCACCAGGCCTTGGTTGACGGTCGCGCAGGCGGACGAGTTGTGGAAGGCGCGGATGATGCGGTCCAGCTCGCCCTGGGGCTGGGCGGCAGTGGAAGCGGGCACGGGCGACGGACGGGGCGGCTCGAAGACCGGCGGTTTGTCCATGGCGTAGAGGTTGCGGACATCGAGCACATAGCGCACGCCTGCCTCGCAGTGATGGTTGTCCACCCGGAGCGCCTGCCGTTCCCTGGCGACCTGGGTGTAGCGTGCCACCGCCGTCGGGGTGGCGGTGCGGGCGTCGACGATCACCTTGAAGCCGACATAGGGGATGCCCTGGTCGTCGGTGAGCGGCTGCCCGTTGCGGATGGGCAGGCAGGGGACCACCGAGGTGCCCTGCGCCAGGGTGCCCGCCGGTGCGCTTGGGCTGGAAGGACCGAAAGAGGCGATGTCGTAGTAGGGGATGTCGAGGGCGCCGTTGAACCGGTAGAGGGTCATGACCGGGGTGGCCGGAATCTCCGCCGCCCGGACGGTGGCTGCCGCAACCAGCAGGGACAGCGCGAACAGGAGCCTTTTCATGCCTGTCCTCCCCCTGCCGGTTCGTTCCGGGCGGGGCTTCCGGCTGCCGCCGGTCGCACGGCCACGGTCAGCCGGGAAACGCAGACCAGGTTTTCGGCCGCGTCGCGGATCGTAATCTGCCAGACCTGGGTGGTCTTGCCGATATGCAGGGGCGTGGCCCGGCCGACCACCCAGCCGCGGCCGGCCGGCCGGACATGGTTGGCGTTGATTTCCAGGCCGACGCAGATCGTGCCTTCCTCGACGCTGAGATAAGCACCGGCTCCGCCCAGGGTTTCGGCCAGGGCGGCGGAGGCGCCGCCGTGCAGCAAGCCCATGGGCTGCATGGTCCGTTCGTCCACGGGCATCCGCGCCTCGACGAAATCCTCGCCCAGGGCCGTGAACTCGATGCCCAGGCTCGCCACCAGGGTCGAGGTGCAGGCCAGTTGCATTTCCTCCAGTGTCGGTCGTTTTTTCCACATATGTTTTCGCGCGCGTCTTGTTGAAAACGTCTTGCCCCGGCCGGACGGGGTTACGGCTGCCGGCGTCGTATTTCTTGTGAATCCCGAAAATTATATACCCGATGACCAGGGGTTTTGCAGTCCCTTTTGTCGGCTTCCCCGAAAGCGCCGGCCCCGGCACTTTGGGAGAGGGGGGACGCCTGGCCGGAATTTGCCGGAACACCGCTTGATTTGAGCGAAATACGGCCGGTTGTCTGATTGGCGTTTTCTTTTCGGTGTGTCTGCTATATGATAAATATTGTTACAAAATGGCGATACGTCCGGGTGTCCGGCGGTTATGAATACAATTGCGAGGGGCGGAAAAAACATGTCCGCAGATGAGCTGGACCGGCAAAGAGTGCGGCAGCCACAGACCAAGAAGATCCGCCGGGACATGGCCGAAACCGCTCCGGAACTGACGGTGCGTCTGAATCGGGAAGGAAGGGTGGTCGCCCTTTTGCCCCCGGTCCGGATGATGCCGGGTTTGATCGCCGAGGAACTCATCGGACGCCACTATCTCGATTTCGTCCGCCGCCGGGAACGGGACCGAGCCCAACAGGCGGTCGCCCTCCTGCTGAACGGCGCGCATGCCATCGAATTGGTCCTGCGCATCCGGAGAAACGGCGGCAAATCGGCCCGGGTCGGGGTTCGGGCCACCCCTTGGTACGAGGGAGAGCGCTTGGCCGGCGTGCAAGGGGCTTTGCGCCTCATCCTTGGGCCTGCTTCCGCGCAACCCGGATCGGAAGGCGCCTTCCCCGGTTTTCCGGCCTCGGTGCCGGGGGGGCACGGGGGCTCGCTGGGCCAGGGCCGGGCGGTGCAGAAGCTGCTCAACACCGCTGCCGTCGGCCTCGGCATCCTGCGCCGTGGACGCTTTCTGTATCTCAACGAACAATTGAGCCGCATGACCGGCTATGAGGCCGAAACATTGCTCGGCCGCGATTGGAAGGCGCTGTTTTTCGAGGCAATGGACGGTACCGGCGCCTCCGACAGGCCGCCCGCGGGAGCCGATGGGGAACGGACGGCAAAAGCCCGGTGGCTGCGCGCCGACGGCAAGATCGCGGAGGTCCGGCTGAGCCTGGTTCCTCTGGAGGCAGGCGACGGCTGGAAGCCCGGCGACGTTGCCCTGACCGCCATCGATCTCGGCCCGGAGACCCAGGCGGATGGCCTCCTGCAATCCGTTGGTTCCGAGTTGGATATATGTTTTCAAACCGCAGTCCCCCTGTGCCTGCTTTCCCTGGATTGCCAGGTGATGCAGGTCAATCGGGCCTTTGCCGATTTTTTCCGTTGCTCCCCCGAAGAGGCGGTCGGCAGTCCATGCGCGGCCCTCTGGGGGTGCGAATCCTGCGGCGACGAGGAATGCATCGTGCGGCAGATGCAGGCTGGGCGAACCCACGGCTCGTATGTGCTCGACAAGGTGGTGGGGCGACGGCATGTGGCCTGCATGTTTCACACCGTGCCCTGCCGGGATGAGGCGGGCCGGTTGAGCGGCGTGCTGGTCGCTTTTTTCGAGAGCCACAAGCTGGACAAGATGTCGGTCGATTTCCAGACCATCCGCCGCCAGCTCGTCCAGGCGGAACGGTTGAGCGCCATCGGCGCCCTGGCGGCCTCCATTGCCCACGAGTTCAACAATCCCCTGTGCGGGATTCGCGCGGTGATCGAACGAACCGCGAGGAAAACGGCCGGAGCTGACCGCAGCCTGCTGCAGATGGCCCTTGACAATTGCGACCACATGAGCGGCCTGATCAGGAATTTGCAGCAGTTCAACCTGCCGTTTTCCGATGAACGTCTTTCCTTCGATCTGCACCACGCCATCGATTCGGTGTTGATCTTGCTCGATAAATATTTAAAGATAAGAAAGACTTCTGTCGTGAAGGAGTGTGGAGATGCCCCCCTGTTGCTGTGCGGATGCGAAAGCCAGATCAAACAGATGGTGCTCAACCTGATCAAGAGCAGGGGCGAGGCCATGCCTGAAGAAGGCGGCGAAATCCGGATCAGGACGGACCATAACGGAGACAAGATCAGGATTGTACTGTCCGATACCGGCAATTCCATCAGGCAGGAGCATCTACCCCATTTGTTCGAACCTTTTTGCTCCAGCGCCAACCCGGCGGGGGAAAACGGATTTGGCCTGTCGGTGTCCCATGACATCGTCAAGGCCCATGGCGGCGACATCGTGGTCGAGTCGGCGCCGGGACAAGGAGCGGTTTTCACCGTTACCCTGCCGATCGGGATTCAAAGTTAACACCAGGGAGACAGGCATGCCGCAGCAAGCATCCATTCTTATTGTCGATGACGAAGAATTAATCCGGGAAAGTCTTCGCCTCGATTTTCAGGACATGGGCTATCGTACGGAAATTGCGGCCAGCGGCGAGGAAGCCTGCGCGCTGCTGCAGGAAAAGGAATACGATCTGATCGTCACCGACCTGATCATGAAGGAGATCGGTGGATTGGAGGTCCTGCGCCAGGCCAAGGGCAAGCATGCCGACCAGATCGTCTTCATCCTGACGGGGTATGGCGAGTTGAATTCGGCCATCGAGGCGCTCCGGCTGGGGGCCGACGATTATCTGCTCAAGCCTTACAACCACGACGAACTGATGCTGCGCGTGGCCAAGTCGTTGACCGGCCGCACCTTGCGGCAGAAAGTCCAGTTCTACGAATCGATGCTGTCCATCTGCAGCGACTGCAAGAAGGTGCGCGACAGCGAACCGGACGAGAACGGCGAGGAACGCTGGATCAGCATCGAGGAGTTTGTCAGCAAGACCACCGGCAGTGACCTGAGCCACGGCATTTGTCCCGACTGCTACCGACGCAAGATGGACGAGCTCTCCGAGATGATCCGCCGTGGCCGGATCAAGCCCCGCACGCCCTGAACGCCGGACACTCCGGGGTTGACAAGGGCGCCGGTTCGCGGCACGTTGCCCCTGTTGCATCCGGCAATTACCCGCGCAAGCGCACCAAGGGACAAGAGTGAAAAAATTAAGCAGGCAGGGCCGCACCGTCGTCATCGCCATGGGGATGGTGGTAGCCGTGCTGGCCTGCCTGCCTTTGCTGTTTGGTCAAGTCGCGCTGTCGCGGGCGCGGCAGGAGGCAGCCGGCCGGCTGCACGCCAACCTGGAGGCGGATTCCTGCTCGCTGGGTTGGTTCGGGGGGCTGCGGTGCAAGCAGGTGCGCTACGACGATGCCGTCCGGGGGGTGCGCCTCGAAGCGGCCAAACTCACCAGCGACAAGGGGCTGCTGCTCCTGCTGCTGGCCCCCTCCTTTCTGGGTGACATCACTGTCGATCAACCTGTCCTGACCTTTCTTCCGCCCGCATCCGATTCCTCCGTAACCGCGGACAGCGGCCGTCAGGCCGCATCGTCCCCCGATGGCGACGCCCAACAGTCATCCCCATCCTGGTGGGAACACTTGTCCTTCCGGCTCAAGGCCACTGGAGGGCGGATCGCCATCGATCACGACACCCCCTCGCCCCGCCAGATCGCCCGGCAATTCGAACTCGACGGCAATCTGGCCATGGGTTCGCTCCGCTACGAACTCAGTTTTCTTTCCCCGCAGCAGTCCGGGCAACTCCGGGCCTCGGGCTACGTCAACCTGCCCCTGGCCGACCAATCGTTTCCGGAAATGCTGGTGGCCTATGCCGAGGTGAGCGTGGCCGATCTGGAAATCGCCGACTTCCTCCAGTTGGCGGCGGCCCGGAGCCAAATGCCCCAGGGCCAGGGCATCCTCAACGCCACCTTGTACCTCAATCTTGCCGGTACCCGCAAATTCGAGGCCAAGGGGGAAACCTCGTTGCGCAACGTGCAACTCTTCGGAGGCATGCTCGGTCAGGACCAGCCCAGGATCGAGGAGATCGACTTTCGTTTCGCCGGCGGCCACCGCCAGGATGAAGGGTGGCGGCTGGATGCCCTGGAACTGCATTCGGCGTCTGTCCATTTGAGCGCCAAGGGCGGCTTCCGCGACGGTACGGGCAACCTGTCCGCCACGGGCAAGGTCAATCTGCCGCTCCTGGCGGCGCAGGTGCCCAGGCTGCTGAACCTCCACCGGCAAACCGTGATCAACGAGGGCACCGTCGATTTTTCCCTCGATGCCACGGGCAACGGCCGGGCCGTGGCCGTCCGCGCGGATTGCCGGACCGAATACCTGAACCTCACCCACGACGGCCGGCCTTATTCCTGGACCCAGCCCCTGGCGCTCTCGGCCGAGGCCGAATACCGAAACGGCAACACCACGGTTCGGGCGCTGAAGGTGCTGACCCCGTTTTTCGAGGCCAGCGGCGGCGGGGCCGTCGATGGCTTCACTCTACGGGGAAGCGGCGATCTCGACCAGATGTCGCGGGAATTGAACACCATTTTCGATTTCGGGATTCAGGCCAAAGGCCGGCTCGAATTGACCGCCGCCACCAGCAAGGCGGACAACGGCGACATCGGTTGCGAAGGCCGACTCGCCATCCGGGATTTCACCTGGGCGCGGGGCGGCAAAACGTCGTTGCCGGGCCATGACCTGCAGCTTGCCGGCCAGGCTGTGGTCGCCCCTTCGTTTTTTCGGGATAAATCGATCGACTCGCTGCGCGTCGAGGCGTCGGCCTGGCCGGGGAACGTTTTCTTCCGGGCCGGGGACCTGCGGCAGAACCGGGGACCGGCGCAGAACAACTGTCTCGTCCAGGGCAATGTCGACCTGGAACGGTTGACCGGCGCGATCCAGAGCCTGGGCAGCGGCGCGCAGCTGCCGGCCCTGAAAGGAATGCTCCGGTTCGACGGCACCGGTTTCTGCGCGGCCGAGGGGATGAAGATGACCCTGCACAGCCTGCAGGGAACGATCGATCGGCTGGCGGTCTCCGGTCCGGGTTACGGCATCCAGGAACCGAAGGTGCACTTCGCCCTGGGCGGCACCGGGCTCGCTTCCGGCCGCCAGATCGGGCTGGGGGAGTTGACCGTGGCCGATAACTGGCGGGACCTCGAGGCGCAGGAGCCGCCTTTTTTTCAGGTGAACGGCGGCCAGCGGCGATTGGCGGTTCGGCGTCTGGGATGGGCGTCGCCCGAGACCGACCTGACGCTCAGCGGCTCGCTTGAGGATTGGCGGCAGCCGGCCGCCGGTTACTCGGCCGCCTGCAAGGGAGAAACCTCGGCCGTCCTGCTCGGTTATCTCGCCAAAATCGTCGGCTGGCTCCCCGCGGATATCAATCTGGACGGCAAGGCGCGCGGTGCATTGACCGTCCATGCCAAGGCGGGCCGGAACATTTCGACCGAGGTGACCCTGGACATGACCCCCTTTGCCGTGATGCGCGGCAAGAACAAACTCTTTGCCGATCCGCATCCGATCGTGCATCTGGTGCTCGACAAGGAAAACCGGCCCGGCGGCAACATCAAAATGCCCTCGCTGATCCTGCGTTCGGCCCCGTTCAGCATCGAGGGCGCCGGATCGATTGCCGCGACCACTCCTCCCAGGTTGGAGATGCAGGGACGGATAAACTGCAATTACGCCGCGTTGCTGCCGATGCTGCAACCCCTGATCGGCCGGGATATCGCGGCCGGAGGCAGCCGGACCGGCGATCTCCTGCTTTCCCTGCCGCTCCAGTGGCCGGTACCGATGGAACGGCTGACCTTCTCGGCCCAGCTGCCCTTGGATACCCTTGCCCTGCAGGGGGTCGGCTTCAAGCCGCTGGTGGTGCCGGTGGATTGCAATCTGGGCAAGTTGCGATGCCGCCTGGACGGCCTGCTCGAAGGGGGCGGGCGGGCTAGGCTGGAACCCGTTTGGGATCTCGCCGCAGCCCAACCTGTGCTGTCTTTGCCTGCCGAGGATCAGTCGGTGGTGGATGCGCCCCTGAAACCGGCGCTGGTCCGGACGTTGGGACGGTTGCATCCGCTGTTCGGCACCATGGCGCGGCCCCAGGGGGTGGTGAGCATGCGGCCGAGCGCCTTTTCTTTCGCGCCTGCCGACAAGGAGGGCCAATGGCCCGAATTTACGACCGCGATCACCCTGAGCCGGGCCAAATTCAAACCGAGCGGCGCCCTGCACGAACTGCTGGCGCTTGCCGGCGTCACCAAGGAATGGCTGGCGTGCAAGGAACAGGAGGTGGTCTGCGAGGGGAAAAAAGGCCGGGTGCATTGCGGACCGGTCCGCCTTCTGGCTGGAGGCGACGAAATCAGCCTGCAGGGGGAAACCTTGTCGGACGGTTCGCTGCGCTACCGGGTCCGCCTGCCGGTGAACCAGCAGCTGGCGCAGAAGGCGCAGCTGTCGGTGGAAGGCAAGGCCATGGCTGAGGTGGAAATCAAGGGCGAGCGGACACAACAGGTGTTCGATGCCGCGGCGTTTCTTGCCGGCCTGCCGACGCAGTTGCGGCAGGGCGTCGAGGCAACCGCCGGCCAGCCTGCCGGCAGTTCCGGCAATCCGCCGGCCGGGCCGGCGGGAGAAAAAGCGTTGCCGGCCGCTGCCCGCGAGACCGGAGAGAAGCAATAAGATCGGGCCACGACAGTTGCGCGCGATGGGCGCCGGCCGCCCTCGGTCCGCAGGGAAGAAACCGCACCAGAAGGGTGCTTGACGTTTTTATTTCATGGGAGGTACCAGCTATGAGCAAGAAGATCGTTATTATCGGAGCCGTCGCCGCCGGACCCAAGGCCGCGAGCCGGTTGAAAAGACTGCGTCCGGATTGGGACGTGACCATGGTCGACCAGGACAGCCTGATTTCCTACGGCGGTTGCGGCATTCCCTACTATGTCAGCGGCGACGTCTCCGACGAGAGCGAACTGCGGGCCACCAGCTTCCATGTCGTCCGCGACGCCGCGTTTTTCGAGCATTCCAAGGGGGTGCGAGTATTGACCCGCACCCGGGCCCTGGCCATCGACCGGGAAAAAAAGCAGGTGCTGGTGCGCAACCTGGACAGCAACGAGGAACAGCGGCTGGACTACGATTATCTGATGCTCGCCACCGGCGCCAAGCCGTTCGAGCTGCCGATTCCGGGGATGGGGCTGGACGGGGTGTTCACCATCGCCGACCTGCACAAGGCCATTGAGATCAAAGCCAGGATCGCCCAGGGCAAGGTCAGCCGGGCGGTGGTGATCGGCGGCGGCGCCATCGGCATCGAGATGGCCGAGGCGCTGACCGATCTCTGGGGGATCGAAACCACCTTGCTGGAGTTGGCGCCGCAGCTGCTGCCCAAACTGGTTGACCGGCATTTCGCCACGATGCTGGCCCGGCACCTCGAGGAAAAGGGGGTGCCGGTTTTGACCAGGGAATCGGCCACCGAACTGGTCGACGACGGCCAGGGCAGGGTGTGCGGCGTAAAAACGGCCCAGCGTACCCTGGAGGCCGATCTGGTGATCGTGGCCGCGGGCGTGCGGCCCCGCAGCGAGCTGGCCAAGGCCGCCGGACTCGATGTCGCGCCCTGGGGCGGCATCAAGGTCAATCAGCGGCTGCAAACCACGGATCCCGCCATTTACGCCGCCGGCGACTGCATCGCGGTGGCCCACCTGGTCACCGGCCGGGATACCCACGCGCCCCTCGGGTCGCTGGCCAACCGCGAGGGACGGGTCGTGGCCGACAACATGGCCGGCATCCCTTCCCAGTTCGGCGGGGTGTGCGGCTCCTTCATCATGAAGGCCTTCGAACGCTGCATCGCCGCCACCGGCCTGACCTACGAGGCGGCCCTGGCCGAAGGCTTTGCCGCCGACTATGCCCTGACCTCGCCCTCGGACCGAGCGCATTTCTTTCCCGATCAGGCCGTGGTGATCCTCCAATTGGTGTTCGACCGCCGGTCCCGCCGCGTCCTCGGCCTCCAGGCCTTCGGCATGATGAACGATTCGATCTCGGCCCGGGTGGACACCGCCGCCGCCTTGATCGCCAAGGGGGGAACCATCGAGGATTTCGGCCTGGTGGAAATGGCCTATGCCCCGCCTTTTTCCTCGGCTATCGATTCGATCAACGCTGCCGCCTATGTGGCCGAGAACCTGTGCGACAACCGGCTGCGCCGGGCGGATCTCGACCGGTTTCTCGCCTGGATGGAGGATATGTCCATCGAGCCGGACTGGGCGGTGCTCGATCTCCGCCATCCGCTGGAATCGGCCGCCTATGTCGAGAAATACGGCGTGGACAAATGGGTGGGCCTGGAGTATGGGCAGGTTCGGAGTCGGTACAGAGAATTGCCGTCGGCGAAAACCTATATTATTCTCTGCAACGCCGGTACCAGGTCCTATGAAGTGCAAGTCTTCCTTGACCACATCGGTAAAATCGATAGCATGGTACTGTGTGGTGGATTGAACGTGATCAGCCGACTGGGTGTTGGCTGGTTATTGAAATGAACGCATAAGAAGCAAACAACAGGGGTGATGCATGGCCGAAATGAGCGGAGCATACATGATCGAGGAAATTCAGGCGAACATCCAGACCGGCGATGCGCTCAAGGCTCGATTGGTGCTGGATCAGCTTGGCGAGGTCGACAAGAAGACCCAAAACAGATTGATCCACGAATTGCTGCGTGGCGATGTGGCCTTTACCGTCCCCCTGTTGAACTATCTGGTGGCCCAATACCCCGATCTGGCCGCAAGCCTGCCGATCATCCGCGAGACGCTGATCTCCAACCTCATCGCCTACCCCGATATCTTGCTCAAATCGTTGACCAACCCGGAGATCGCCGACAAACGGCTGATGATCGAGACCGCCGGGGAATTGAAATTCGAGGAGGCGACACCCGCCCTGATCGAGCTGCTCGGCCAGACCGACGGCATGGAAACCATCAGGCTGATTATCGACAACATGGGCCTGATCGGCGATCCCGAATCGACCAACACCTTGACCGATTACCTCTACGCCGCCGACCGCGACCTGATCATCGCCGCCATCCATGCCCTTGGGCAGATCGGGACCAATACCGCCATGCACCGGCTGGCCGAACGGATGGGAACCGACAACGAACTGGACCTGATCATCCTCGGCATCTTTGCCGAGGTGCAGGACCAGATCTCCCTGGAGAAACTCAACGACACCCTCCGTTCGCACTACGCCCACATGCGCATCTACGCCAAGGACGAATTGGTGCGGATCGGCAGCAAGTCGGTGCCGGTCTTGATCGAGAATCTCAAAGAGGGCGACAGCGACCTGCTGATCCACACCCTCAACGTGCTTGGAGAAATCGGCGACGAGAGCGCGATCATGCCGATCCGCACCCTGCTCAACACCGTGCCGCGCAATCCCAATGTCCGTTTCGCCGCCTATGAGGCCCTGGCCCTGCTGCCCCTGCGCAAGGGGGCCTATACATTGGCCGCCGGCCTGACCGATGGCGAGGACCATGTCTGCACGGCCGCCGCCCGGGCTATTGATCGCAATTTCAACGAAATCCTCGCCGCGGGCATCAAGAACATGATCCGGGTCCAAACCGACGAGGCTCGGCATATCGTCAAGATCATCGTCAATGCCCAGGTCGACAACATCTTCCTCAGCCTGGCGCCGGAGGATTTCTTCCAGGAACTGGCGCTGATTTACCTGCCCCACGCCCATCGGGACATCAAAGAGCACTATATCGCCCTGCTCAAGGAAAAGGGGCTGGTGGATTTCGCCGCCAAGATTTCCGGGGCCCAGTTTGAGAAGAAGACCCGGGTCAAGGTTTGTGCCGTCGACGATTCCCGCATGATCCTCAATATCTACAAGGCAACCCTGCACGAGCTGGGTTTTGATCCGGTGCTGTTCGAGTTTCCTGCCGGGGCGTTGGAATGGCTGGCCAAGGAAAAGCCGGCCCTGGTGCTGACCGACCTCAACATGCCGGAAATTTCCGGAATCGAGCTGACCAGAAGAATCCGCGCCCTGTATCCGATGGAGGAGTTACCGGTGATCATGGTCACCACCCAATCCGATGTCCAGGATCACGAGGCCGCAGCGGCCGCCGGCGTCAACACGATTCTGATCAAGCCCTTCAATGCCGATTCCCTGCGGACGGCGATGGGGAAATATATCAAGGTGAGCTGAGAAGGAGACGGCCCTGGCCGCCGATCCGAGGAGGGTGGCTTATTCCGGGATGGCGGCGAGGTAGGCTGGCAACCGGTCGAAATGCCGGCCGACCTCGGAGGGTTGGTGGGCGTCCGAGCCGGCCCGGAGGGGGATGCCGCGGCGCAGTGCCTCGGCCACGATCCAATCGGCCGGGAAAGGGATGCCCCGGTAATCGAATCCCGAGGTGTTGATTTCAAGCGCCACGTTTTTTGCCTGCATGTTGTCCAGCAATTGCTCGATCTGCCGCCGGTGTCCGTCGTTGAAACGGATGCCGGGGAGGTGGCGCAGGACCGCGTCGAGGTGGCAGAGGACATCGCAATCCAGGGCCGCCACCGCTTCGGTCAGGGCATTGAAATAGGCGGTGATCACCGTATCGGCGCCGATGGTCGCAAATTGGTCCAGACTTTGCCGGCGGTTGCTGAGCAGGTTGAGATGGACGTCGCCGTGGCGGTAGAAATGGCACGACATGCCGACGCGCTCGAATGGATAGTCGGCCAGCCGCCTGCGAATGCCCGGAATCGCTGCCGGATTGAATCCGGTTTCAGCCCCCAGCCGAATGTCGATCACCCCCCGATATTGTTGCTTCAGCCGTTCCCCCTCGCGAAAATACACGGCAAAATCTTCGTCTTCGAGCCAGCTGGGCAGCGGATAGCGGATATCCGTTTCCAGGTGTTCGAGGAAGATCAGGGTGGTTAGGCCGCGTTGCACCGCCTGTTCGACATAGTCTTCCATCTCGCCGACAGCATGGTTGCAAAGCCGGGTATGGACATGGCCGTCCTCGTGGATATCGATTGATGGAGTCATGGGCATAGGCGGGAGAAAATCGGGGCTTGTTTCGGGCTCAGGCGTTGCCTCGGGGAAAGAAATGGAGGACGCCGTCGATGTCGGAGGTGTCGCAGACGTCGCCGAATTCCATATCGAAATCGATGAACCCGTCGAAATCGTTCATCTCGAGGGAAAAGGTCGGACCATCAGGCATGTGGTAGATCAAGGTGTTGACCTTGCTGAGGTCGAGCTGGTTGACAAAAAATTTTTTCATGTACAACTCTTGGCAACAAAAAAGAAAAGTTTCCCAACTTAGCAGGTTCAGGAGGGAAAAGATATACAATTGACATCCTGAACGGCCATTTTTTACCTCTTCCGGCGCCATCTTTCGGGGGTGACGAGGCTGTCCTTTCCAGCCGGACTTCCACGTGTCCCTGGGAAGGAAAGGAGGCGAAATTCCGATAAGGTTTGACACCGAAAAAGGGCATGGTAGAATAATCGCCCTTGTATTCGGCCGTTCGCGGCCGCAGAATCCGACTTTACCCGCACAGCAAGAGGTGCCGCATGGCAATTGACGAATATAGTGATGACGAACTCGATTTTATCAAGTCCACCGACAAAAATCCCTCCAACATTCTTCCGGAAAAGCTAACGCTCACCTCGAGGCTGCAGTTCAGCTGCCATCCCGGGGTGAGTTGTTTCACCGCCTGCTGCCACAACATCAAGATCATTCTCACCCCGTACGACATTCTTATCCTCCGCAAGCGGCTGGGCATCCCGGCCCACGAGTTCGTCACCGAATATACCGAGCCCACCTATTTGGAAAAGACCGACATGCCGGGGGTGCAAATCAAACTGGTGGGCGAGAAGAACGGTTGCCCTTTCGTGACGCCTGAGGGATGCACCGTCTATTCCGACCGGCCTTCGGCCTGCCGCTATTATCCGGTGGGCATGGCCGATTTCCATGAAGGCGGCACCAACGATGCGGCCGAAGAGAAGTTCTTTTTCCTGGTCAAGGAGCCGCACTGCAAGGGACACGAGGAACCCAAGCACTGGACCATCGGCGAATGGCGGGCCGACCAGGGGGTCGATCTGCGCGACGAAATGAACAAGGAATGGCTCCGGCTGGTCATGCGGCGCAAATCCTTCGGCCTCCAAGCCACCTTGAGCGAGGCTGCCAAGCGGATGTTCTTCATGGCTTCCACCGATCTGGACACTTTTCGCAAGTTCATCTTCGAAAGCTCGTTCCTCGACACTTATGAGATCGATCCGGCAACCCTGGCGAAAATCAAAGAAGACGACGTGGAATTGATGCTGTTTTCCTTCAAGTATCTCGCCAACACCTTGTTCGGCGCGCCGGGATTGGCCGTCAAGGAGGAGAAGCTCAAGAGCAAGATCTCGGAGATCAGGAAGCGGCAGGATGAGGCGGTGCAAAAGGCCGAACAGGAATACGAGGAATTAAAGGCGGAGCGGGATCGCATGCTCCGTGAGCGCGAGGCAAAGGACGCCTAAGCCAAGTAGGGTCTGGCCGGAAGACTTCCGGCCGCATTGAGCGGCCGCGGGGAGATAACGCATGCCACGAAAAAGCGAGTGGGCCGGTTGTTCACCGGCGCTCGCGGTATTCGTCGCAGCGGCCGATCAGTATACAGCGTTTTTTGAAGCGGTGATGGACTAAACAACCACCGACTTGAAGTCGGTGGGTTTGAAATCGCGGACTGAAAGTCCAGCAATACCGGCAGGCTGCGCAGCCGGTTCACGGCTCAACATCAAAACTGTCATGAGGATTTGGTTCAAAATGATGCGAAAGGCACTCCGAGATCATCTCTTTTGTCAGTTCGCCAGCCGTTACGCAAAAATAGCCACGTGCCCAAAAATGCCGGCCCAAATAGCGCTTTTTCACGTGGGGAAATTCTTCAAGTCAGCTGCTAGCAGAATGCTACCCGCCTGAAAGACGGGGGGGGGGGGTAACCTTCTTTTTCGGACGAATAAATCGCAGTACGCAAGGGGCCGATCGGCCCCTTTTTTTGTGGCCGTTCCCCGGTTGGCAGCCTGGCACACACACAAAAAAAGCCCTGCCGGTTTGCACCGGCAGGGCTTTTTACTTCACATCAGGGCACTTGGACGGTTATTCCGTCTCCAGTGCCTTGGCCCAACCTTTGAGCAGTTTCCAGGACTTATCCACATCCTTCTGCGATTGAGCCATCAACTCTTCCGCATGGGCCGGATTGGACAGCTTCAGCATCCGATAGCGGTTTTCGCTCAAGGCGTACTCGGCAAAGGTGATGGTCGGCTCTTTGGAGTCGATGATCATCGGGTTCTTGCCTTCGGCTTCGAGGTCCGGATTGTAGCGGAACAGCGACCAGTGACCGCACTCAACCGCCTTCTTCTGCTGCTCCAGACCCATGGCCATGTTGATGCCGTGGTTGATGCAGTGAGCGTAGGCGATGATCAGCGACGGACCGTCATAGGCCTCGGCCTCCTGAATGGCCTTGATGGCCTGCTGCGGATTGGCGCCGATGGAGATACGGGCCACGTAGACCGTGCCGAAGGTGGAGAAGATCAGGCCCATGTTTTTTTTGGGCATGGTCTTGCCGCCGGCGGCGAACTGGGCCACGGCTGCGCGCGGGGTGGATTTGGACATCTGGCCACCGGTATTGGAGTAGACCTCGGTGTCCATGACCAGGATGTTGACGTTCTTGCCGGAAGCCAGCACGTGGTCAACACCGCCGTATCCGATGTCATAGGCCCAACCGTCGCCGCCGATGATCCAGACGGATTTCTTCACCAGGTAGTCGGCCACATGGTAGAGCCGCTTGGCGATGGCCTCCTTCTTGCCTTCGAGGGCGGCCTTCAACTGGGCGACACGACCCCGCTGGGCTTCGATCTCGATCTGGTTCTTCTGCGAGGCGTTGATCAGGGCATCGGCTGTGGCCTTCTCGATCATGCCTTCCTTGACAGCGACTTCCAGCAACTCGGTTGCCTGGCTGGCCAGTTTGTCCACGGCCTGACGCATACCCAAGCCGTGCTCGGCGTTATCCTCGAACAAGGAGTTGGACCAGGCCGGGCCACGTCCGTCGGCGCGCTTGCAGTACGGGGTGGTGGGCAGGTTGCCGGAGTAGATCGAGGAGCAACCGGTGGCGTTGGAAGCCAGCATCCGGTCGCCGATCAACTGGGTGACCAGCTTGATGTACGGGGTCTCGCCGCAGCCTGCGCAGGCGCCGGAGAACTCGAACAGCGGCCGCTTGAACTGGCTGCCCTTG
This sequence comes from Desulfobulbus sp., assembly GCF_031547805.1. Taxonomy (GTDB): domain Bacteria; phylum Desulfobacterota; class Desulfobulbia; order Desulfobulbales; family Desulfobulbaceae; genus Desulfobulbus. Next base: position 35,047 of record NZ_JAVBRQ010000012.1, on the reverse strand, counting down.
ATGGTGCCGACGTTGATCAGGCTGTCGTCGACCTCGGGCAGGGCCAGGAAGGTCTTCCAGTTCTTCATGGACTCCTGCTTGACCTCTTCGGTGTTCGTGATCATGGACAGGGCGCGGATCTCAGTCTTGTTGCCGTCGGCGTCCTTCTTGCGGGCCGGGCAAACGGTCACGCAGAGGGTACAGCCACAGCAGTCCGAGGTGGAGATCTGCATGGTGAACTTCATGTCCTTGAATTCCTTGCCCACCGCGTCGGCGGTCTTGAAGGAGGCGTCGGCGCCGGCGGCCTTGAGGGCCTCGGGAGTGGCGACCTTCATCCGGATGCAGGCATGGGGACAAACCACCGAGCAACGGCCGCACTGGATGCAGGTGTCGGCATCCCAACAGGAGACCTGGACGGCGATGTTGCGTTTTTCCCACTGGGAGGTGCCGGTCGGCCAACGGCCATCGTTCGGGAACTGGGAAACCGGGATATCCTCGCCATGGCCTTCCATCATCTTGGCGGTGACGGTCTTGACGAATTCGGGAGCCTCGACGGAGACGATCGGTGGCATTTCGTGGCCGGTCACCTTCTTGGGCACCTTGACCTCGACGATGTTTTCGATGGCGCCGTCAACCGCGCTGTAGTTCATGTTGACGACCTTGTCGCCCTTAATGCCGTAGGTCTTCTTGATCGCTTTCTTGATCGACTTGATGGCGTCGTCTTTGCTGATGATGCCGGAGATGGCGAAGAAGGCGGTCTGCATGATCATGTTGATGCGGGCGCCCAGGCCGAGAGCCAGACCGAGTTTGACCGCGTCGATGATATAGAATTTGACCTTCTTCTCGATCAACTGCTTCTGCACCAGAGAGGGCAGGTGATCCCAGATCTCGTCCTTGGTGAAGGTGGTGGTCAGCAGGAAGGTGCCGCCGTTCTCCAGGTTGGCCAACATGTCATAGGTGTTGAGGAAGGCCGGGTTGTGGCAGGCGACGAAGTTGGCCTTGTTGATCAGGTACGGGGCAACGATCTGGTTCTTGCCGAAACGCAGGTGCGAAACGGTCATGGAGCCGGACTTTTTGGAGTCGTAAACAAAGTAGCCCTGAGCCGAGTTGTCGGTCTCTTCGCCGATGATCTTGATGGTGTTCTTGTTGGCGCCGACCGTACCGTCGGAACCCAGACCGTAGAACAGGGCGCGGTAGACGTCGGAACCCTCGATGTTGAAGGAGGCGTCGTACTTGAGGCTGGTGAAGGCCACGTCGTCGTTCGGGCCGACGCAGAATTTTTTCTTCGGAGCCAGGGAAGCCATGTTGTCGAAAACAGCCTTGACCATGGCCGGGGTGAATTCGGCGGAGCCCAGACCGTAGCGGCCGTTGAGGATGACCGGGACGAACATGGTGGGGTTGACTTCGGCGGCCTCGGTGACTGCGGCGCGGACGTCGAGATAAAGCGGATCGCCGTTGGAGCCCGGCTCCTTGGTGCGGTCAAGCACGGTGATGCGCTCGACGGTGGGCGGCAGGGCGTTGACCATGGCGACCGGGTCGAACGGGCGGAACAGGCGGACGATGACCAGACCGATCTTCCGGCCATCGGCAATCAGGTGCTCGACGGTGGAGGTGACGGTCAGGGCGCCGGAACCCATGATGACGACGACGTCGGTGGCATCCGGAGCGCCGATGTAGTCGAACAGGTGGTACTGACGGCCTGTGAGGGCGGCGAATTTGTCCATGGTGGTCTGGACAATGCCCGGAATCGCATCGTAGTACTTGTTCACGGTCTCGCGGCCGATGAAGTACACGTCCGGGTTCTGGGCGGTACCGCCGATGGTCGGACGGTCCGGGGTCAGAGCGCGTTCGCGATGCTTGATGATCAGGTCCTCGTCGATCATGGCGCGCATGTCGTCGAAGGTCAGCTGCTCGATCTTCATAACCTCGTGCGAGGTCCGGAAGCCGTCGAAGAAGTGGAGGAACGGTACGCTAGCCTGGAGAGTGGCCGAAGTGGAGATCAGCGCCATATCCTGGCATTCCTGCACATCTTGGGAGCAGAGCATGGCCCAGCCGGTCTGGCGGACGGCCATGACGTCGCCGTGGTCGCCGAAGATCGACAGACCCTGGCAGGCGATGGCGCGGGCGGTTACGTGGAAGACCGTGGGCAGCAGCTCGCCGGCGATCTTGTACATGTTGGGGACCAGCAGGAGAAGACCCTGGGAAGCGGTAAAGGTGGTGCACAGGGCGCCGGCGCCCAAGGAACCATGCACGGAACCGGCCACGCCGGCTTCGGACTGCATCTGGGTGATGACCGGGATGGAGCCCCAGATGTTTTCCTGCTTGGCGTTAGCCTTGGCGTCGGACTCGGCGGCCATCGGAGAAGATGGCGTAATGGGGTAGATCGTGATGACTTCACTGGTGGCATACGCAACGTGCGTACACGCCTGGTTTCCGTCAATAGTGACCATTTTTCGCGACATAAGATCTTTCTCCTTACACGGTGGTTGGTGTTCGCCGGCAGGTGGTTGACCGCCGGAAACGGTTAAAGATGAACGCTATGTACAAGAAGTCCCTAGGAGGAACTTCACAAAACGCGGGTTGGGGCTGATCCGGTCTGTCGCGGTTTCGATGCTTTGCGGGAAAGGGGAGGGGCAAACGGTACGTTGCCGTTGCGACTGGAGGTCACGTCCGGCACTGGTCCGGTTGTCGCCACGGGTGATTCGCTTCCCTTCCGGTTGTCTCGATTTTCCGCCCCAGATCGGAACAGTCGTGCCTTAACTGCGCGGAAAAACACCGGGTTCCTGGCAGCGGCAAGGCAGTGGCAATGAATTGGGATTCAGTCCATTTTGGTGGGGCACGATAAACCAAAAAACAGCATTGTGCAATGCTAAAGGTTGGCAAAAAGCGCTCCATTTGCAACGAGTTGTCACCGGCCTCCAGGGTTGGAAAAAGAGCGTCGAGCACGGGTGGAATCCGCCGAAAATGGCGGTGGAAAAAGGAAGGCGCCGTCGGGTCGGCGGAGAGGGGCGCCCTTCTTTGCGAAAAAAGAGGGCGCCCTGCGACAGGCAGCCGATCAGTCGTTGATTTCCACCAGGAAATCCTTGATCTTGTCGTACAACGATTCCGGAATCTCCGTGCCGTACATGAATTGCTCGGCTTCCTCGCCGGTGATACTCGCCTTGATTTCGGCGGGCAGGGAACGAAGCAAGGCCACTTTGGCCGGATCGGGGTGTGTGGTCGGTTCAGGCATGGCGTGCCTCCTTCTGGAGTCGTATGGTTGGCGATGGTGCGCTCCCATCGGCGTGTTTTCTTCCTCAACAGTAAGAAAGCGGCCGGGGCGGAACAAGGGTATGTCCCGTATTTCTGCGAAAATACGGGACATGGCTGCCGATGGAAGGCGGTGCGGCTGTCCGGCTGAAATCTGTTTTATTCGCCAGGGCTTTTTGGTATGTTCATTTCTTTTATCGGAGCGGGGAACGGGAAATGAACGAGTGCAAGGTGGGAGATCGGGACTGGCCGCGGGCCGTGCGGCGGGAACTGGACGACCGCGAACAAGCCGCGCTTGCCCCCCTGGCCTGCGCCAGCCGCCATGCCCTCCGTCGGGTGCCGGAGACCCCGGCCGACCATCGTCAGGATTTCGCTCAGGATGCGGACCGCATCCTCCACTCCCGGGCCTATACCCGCTATATCGACAAGACCCAGGTCTTCTCTCTGGTGGACAACGACCACATCACCCACCGGGTGCTGCACGTGCAGCTGGTGTCGCGCATTGGCCGCACCATCGGCCGGTTTCTCGGGCTCAACGAGGACCTGGTCGAGGCCATCGCCCTGGGGCACGACATCGGCCACCCGCCCTTCGGCCACGAAGGCGAGCGCATCCTGTCGAAAATCTGCAGCCGCCATGGCCTGGCCTCCTTCCAACACAATATTCAGTCGGTTCAATTCCTGGACCGGTTCGAACGGGGCGGCAGGGGCTGGAACCTTTCCCTCCAGGTCCTGGACGGTATTCTCTGCCACGACGGCGAGGTCCGGGCGCGGCGCCTGCGCCCCGACCGGCACAAGGATTTTGCCGCCCATGACCGGGAAATGGCGGCCAAGCTGGCCGATCCCGACCTGGAACTGGTGCCGATGACCCTGGAGGGGTGCGTGGTCCGCCTAGCCGACACCATCGCCTATATCGGCCGCGACCTCGAGGATGCCATCGAACTGGGCCTGGTCGGGCGCGATGAAGTCCCCGAGCAGTGCCGGCGGGTGCTCGGCAACAGCAACGGCACCATCGTCTACAGCCTGGTAACCGATCTCCTGGCCAACAGCGCCCAAATCCGCGAGGCGGCCGCCGATGATGTTGCCGGCGATTGGCTTGGGTTCGGCGAAGAGGCGGGGGGCGCGCTCCACCGATTGAAGATTTTCAATTATCAACGTATTTACACCAATTCGGCTTTCAAACCGGATTTTGCCAAAATCCATTTGTGTTACGAGCGGTTGTTCGACCATTACCTCGACCTGGCGCACCGGGCTGAGCGCGGGGAACACGGCCGGAGTTTCCTCCGGTCGATGTCGCCCGCCTACCTGGCCGCGCACGGTCCGGCCGCCATGGTACGCGATTACCTGGCCGGCATGACCGACGCCTATTTCCTGCGGCAGGCCGCGGCCATCGGCTGTGCAATCCCGGAGCGACTATGCTTACCAAAGTAAAACGATTCCTTCCGGGGGAACGGGCACGGATGATCCTGATTGCAGCCTGCATCGGGGTCATGTCCGGAGTTGCCATCATTGTCTTTCGCGAGTCGGTGTCACTCGTCCACGAGGTCATCTTTGTCTGGGGACACGAAGCGCTCGGCATCAAGGAGGGCGGCTGGCGGCTGTTGCTGCTGCCGCTTCTGCCGATGGCCGGCGCGGTCCTGCTCATTCCCTTGTCTCTGGCCTTTCCCGGACGGGTCAACGGCTACGGCTTCACCGCCTTTCTGCGCCGGGTCAACCTGGAAAACGGGGTGATCCGGGCCCGCAACATCTTCATCAAGATCATCGCCACCGCCCTGACCATCGGCAGCGGCAACTCGGCCGGGGTGGAAGGGCCGATCGCCCAGATCGGCGGCGCCCTCGGCTCGCAGCTGGGGCAGCGGTTCCGGGTTTCGGGCAAGCGGATGAAGGTCTATATCGCGGCCGGATGCGCCGGCGGCATCGCCGGCATTTTCAACGCCCCGCTGGCCGGCATGTTTTTCGCCGCCGAGATCGTCCTGCTCGGGACCTACGAGATTTCTTCCTTTTCCGCGCTGGTGATCTCCTCGGCGCTCTCGACCGTGGTGTCGCGGGCGTACTACGGCGAGGTGCCGGCCTTTCCCATTCCGGACTACACCATTGTCAACGCCTTTGTCGAAATCCCGCTCTACACCCTGATGGCGGTGATCATCGGCGCGACGGCGGTGCTGCATATCCGCTTCTTCTACCTGATTCGGGACCGGTTCCGGCGCCTGCGACTCCACGAGCAGATCAAGCCCGTTTTCGGCGCCTTGCTGGTCGGCTGCATCGGCATTTTCTTCCCGCAGGTGATGGGTAACGGGTACGACTACATCGCCAAGGCCCTGGCCGGCGACACCCTAATCTGGCGGATGATGATGCTGGTTTTCCTCAAGTCGCTGGCCACCGCCATCACCCTGGGCTCGGGCGGCGCCGGCGGGGTTTTCGCCCCGGCCCTGTTCATCGGCGCGGTCCTCGGCGGCGCCTACGGCGGCATTGTCCATCACTTCTTCCCCGAGGTGACCGCCAGCGCCGGCGCCTACGCCACGGTGGGTATCGGCGCCTTTCTCGCCGCTACCACCCACGCGCCCCTGACCGCCATCTTCCTCCTTTTCGAGATGACCGGCAATTACATGATCATCATCCCGGTGATGGTGACCGCGGTGCTGGGCACGGTCACCTCCTCCTGGCTGTACGGCGACTCCATGGATACGGTCGATTTCACCCGTGAAGGGATCGATATCCACGAGGGCCGCGAAGTGGCGATCCTCAAGTCGATCCGGGTGGGCAAGGCGATCACCGAGGATGTCGATTTCATCAGCGAGAATGCCAATATCAACCACCTGCTCGAACTGTTCCGCATCGCCCGCAACAATTTCTATTTTCCGGTGGTCAACAGCAAGGGGACGATGGTGGGGGTGGTCTCGATGCAGGATGTCAAGACCATCCTGCACAGCGAGGAGGAGCGGGTCTGCCACCTGGTGGGCGCCATCTGCGCCCGCGACGTGATCATGCTCACCCCGGACACCAACTGCTACGAGGCGATGCAGCTGTTCGATATCAAGGGGATCGACGAGATTCCGGTGGTGGAAAGCATGGAGGAACCCTGGGTGCTCGGTATGCTCAAGCGTCAGGACGTGATCGCCGCCTATAACCACGAGATGCTCAAGCGGGGCATCAACGAACGGGCCGAATCCATCCGGATGATCTGTTCGGCCAGCTAGACGCTTCGGGGCGGACCCCCGGCCCCGCAAGGGAGGAATCATGAAGATCACCCTGTTTTCCTTTGGTTTCAAGCACGGCTATCCCGAGGCGGATGTGGTGTGGGATGTCCGTTTCCTGCCCAATCCGTACTGGGTGCCGGAACTGCGGTCCCACACCGGCCTGGAAACCGAGGTGGCCGGCTATGTGCTGGCCAACGAACCCGGCGAGCGGTTTCTGGAGTTGCTGGAACCGCTGTTGGTGTTCACCCTGGCCGAACATGCGGCCCGCGGCCGGGAATCGCTGACCCTGGCCATGGGCTGTACCGGCGGCAAGCATCGTTCGGTGGCCTTGGTGGAACATCTGCGGCTGCGGCTGACCGCCAAAGGATACCGGCTTGAGGCGTACCATCGCGATATCGACAAGGAATAGGGTGCGCGGGCGGCATGTAGGACCTATAGTGAGAAAACAGTATTTCCCTTTTATGCACAGTGGAGGCAATCATGATGGAATTTGTGAAAAATGCGTTCTATGCCGGTATCGGCGCGGCTTTCCTGACCAAGGAAAAGATCGAGGAGCTGAAAGGCGAGTTGATCGAAAAGGGCAAGATGTCGCAGGAGGAGGGCAAGCAGTTTGTCGACGACCTCCTGCGCAAGTCGGAAAAGGCCAAGGATCAGCTCGATTTGTGGCTCAACAAGCGGGTCGAGGACCGAATCAAGCAGCTCAACCTGGCCACCAAGGACGAGATCGCCGAGCTGCAACGCAAGATCGAGGAACTGCAGGTGGCAATCAATAAGGGCAACGGCAACTAGCCGCCCATGTTCAGCATCAGGAAGCTCGGGGCCATCGGGCGGACCTACCGCCACCTCAACCGCTATCACCGCATCCTGCGGGTCCTGTTCAAATACGGCTTCAACGACCTGATCGACCGGCTGCACATCGATCAGTACCTCGAATCGGGTCTGCAGATGATCAACCGCAAGCCGCGGGAGCAGATTTCCCGGCTCTCGCGGCCCGAGCGGTTGCGGCTGGTGTTCGAGGAGTTGGGGCCGACCTTCATCAAGCTCGGCCAGCTGCTCTCCACCCGTCCCGACCTGATTCCGCCCGATTTTCTCGACGAGCTGGCCAAGCTGCAGGACGAGATTCCTCCTTTCTCGGCGGAGGAGGTCCGGGCTATCCTCAAAGAAGAGTTGGGGCGTTATCCCGAGGAAATTTTTCACTATTTCGATGAAGAACCCCTGGCGGCCGCCTCCATCGGCCAGGTACACCGGGCCCGGATGGACGACGGCGCCGAGGTGGTGGTCAAGGTGCAGCGGCCGGGCATCGAGAACGTCATCGCCGTCGACCTGGAGATCCTGGCCCACATCGTCGAGCTGATGGAGCAGTACCTGGAAGAGGTGCAGGGACATCAGCCCATGGCCATTGTCCATGAGTTCGCCCGCAGCCTGAGCCGGGAAATCGATTTTTCCATCGAACTGGCGAACATTCAGCGGTTTGCCCGCCAATTCGAGGACAACCCGGCCATCCACGTGCCCCTGGTGTATCCGGAGTTGAGCACCGACCGGGTACTGGTCATGGAGTATGTGCTCGGCATCAAGTCGTCCAAGGTGGAGGTGCTGCGCGAGCAGGGCTACGATCTGTCCCTGATCGCCGAGCGCGGCGCCAACCTGGTGATGGAGCAGATTTTCGTCCACGGCTTCTTCCATGCCGATCCCCACCCCGGCAATGTTTTCATCCTGCCGGACAACGTGGTCTGCTTCATCGATTTCGGCCAGATGGGGCGGCTGTCGCTCAAGGACCGGGAGGATTTCACCGACCTGGTGCTCAACCTGGTGGCCGGCAACGAGCAGAACATCGTCGCCGGCGTACTCAAGGTCACGGTGCAGCTGGGCGAGATCGATCGGGAGCACCTGAGCCGCGACCTGGGTGGCCTGATGGACATGTATCTCTACCGTCCGCTGGAGGATCTGGAGGCCGGCAAGATTCTCCAGGACCTGCTCGATCTGGTTTTCCGGCACAAGCTGTCGTTCAAACCGAGCTTCTACCAGATGCTCAAGGCCTTGACCACGGTGGAAGGGCTGGGGTTGATGCTCGACCCCAAGCTGGAGCTGATCCGCCTGGCCGAACCGTTCATGCGCAAGATCCGGCTGGGCCGGTTGCAGCCCGGCCGCCTGGTCTCGGAGCTGTCGGCCACCGGCTCCTCCTATCTCAGCCTGTTGCGCGACCTGCCCGAGGAGGCGCGCACCATCCTGTACCAGCTTCGCAATGGCCGGATGCGGCTGGAATTCGAACACCGGGGCCTGAAATCCTTGAGCGTGACCCTCGATCAGGTGTCCAACCGCATCAGCTTCGCCATCGTCCTCGCCTCCCTGATCATCGGCAGTTCCCTCATTCTTCTCTCCGGGCTGCCGCCTCTCTGGCGCGGCATTCCGATCATCGGCCTGCTCGGTTTCACCGTGGCCGGACTCATGGGATTCCGGCTTTTGCTCTCCATCCTCCGCCACAGCCGGATGTGAGCGGCGCGGCTGCTTGGACAAAGAGATACCGCAAAAAGAAAAACGCATCCCGCACAACGGAAAGGAGGCATGCGCATGGCACGCGACAACCAACGGACAGAAGGCAAGAGGCTGGACGGCAAGACCGCGATCGTCACCGGTGCCAGTGCCGGTATCGGCCGGGCCACGGCCCTGGCTTTGGCCGCCGAAGGCGCGGCAGTGGTGCTCAACGCCAGGCGGCGGGAACGATTGATCGAAGTGGCGGCGGAGATTGCCGCCCTGGGCGGCAAGGCCTTGGTGGCACCGGGTGATGCCGGCAAGGCGGAGGAGATTGATGCCCTGCTCGCGCAGACTCTGTCCTGGGCCGATGGCGGCAACAGCTACCATATCGTGGTGGTCAATGCCGGCCGGGGCCTGGCGGGCGGTTTGCTGGCCAGCGACGAGGGCCAATGGGAGGCCCTGTACCGGACCAATGTCCTGGGTGCCGCCCACCTGATGCGGCAAGCCGGCCGTTACCTCGAACAGCAGGGGCGCGGCGATATCGTGGCCCTCGGTTCGGTGGCGGGCCGCAATATCTCGCCGGTGAGCGCGGTCTACGGTGCAACCAAGTTCGCGATGGCCGGCCTGGTCGAGGGGCTGCGCCGGGAACTCTGCGGCCATGGAGTGCGGGTCTCCCTGGTGATGCCGGGGATCGTCACCTCGGAGTTCCAGCAGATGGCAGGGTACGATACAGAAAGCTTCGGCACCTTTGCCGCCCAGTTCGGTACCCTGCTCGAACCCGGCAACATCGCCGAGGGCATCCGCTGGCTGCTCACCCTGCCGCCCCATGTCCATGTCAACGAGATCATGATCCGGCCCACCGGCCAGAGCTATCCCTGATCGGTGCCGCCGGACAGCCGGCACCCGAGCGCTGCCGTCCGCCTCTGCCGCTGCCTTTCCCGGTTCCCGGAGTGTCGGCCCTTGACTTTCCGGGAACAACCTTCATAGAATCGGAAGAGTTCCATCTTTTCCTGAAAATACCCCACGGCTGCCGGTCAGATCGCAGGAGGTCCATGGACAGAGCTGACAGGTGGCTGTCGACCCGCACCTTCCACCACCGGCAATTCGCCGATATTGCCGCCTTGGTCCGCCGGAAACAGGCCCAGGGGCTGCGGCTGTCGTTGGTCGTTCCCACGCTTAACGAAGAGCAAACCATCGACACCGTGCTCAAGCGGCTGCTGCCCTTGCGGGATGCGGTGTCGCTTGTGGACGAGATCGCGGTGATCGATTCCGGCTCCACCGACCGCACTGTGGAGCGAGCCGGCGAAGCGGGGGCCGAGGTGTATCGGGCGGCGGACATCCTGCCCGGCATGGGAGCTGCCCGCGGCAAGGGCGAGAACCTGTGGAAGGCCCTGCACCGGCTTTCGGGCGATATCCTGGTCGCGCTCGATGCCGACATCGCCAACATGCACCCCCGCTTCGTGACCGGCCTGGTGGGCCCTCTTCTCGAGCATCCCGAGATCGGCTACGTCAAGGCGTGCTACGACCGTCCCGCCTGTCCGGACAGCGGCGCCCTGGGCGGCGGCCGGGTGACCGAACTCCTGATCCGGCCGTTTTTTTCCCTGCATTTCCCCGAATTGACCGGCTTTATCCAACCGTTGGCCGGTGAATTCGCGGCCCGGCGTTCCCTGTTGGAGACAATCCCCTTTCCGGTGGGATACGGTGTCGAGGCGGCGCATCTGGTCGACCTTCACGCCCGCCACGGCCTCTCGATTTTCGCCCAGAGCGATCTGGGCCAGCGCCTTCATCGCAACCGAGGCAACGCGGAACTGGGCAGGATGGCCTGTGCCATCCTCCAGGTCGTGGAACGACGGCTGCACCTGCGGCGAGGACGGCCCGAATCGACGGGGCCGGACTGTCTGATCCGCCAATTCGTCCGCCGCGGCGACACCTTTGCGGCGGTGAGCTTTGCCATCGACGAACAGGAACGGCCGCCGATGCTGACGGTGGCGGCCTACCGGCACCAACGGATGATGCGCGATGGGCGGCAGGATCGGCCGCGGATTTTGGCTGCGCACCCGATCGAAGCGGCGGCGGCCACTGCGGAGGAATAAAGATGCGGGTTGCGCTGGTGCACTATCATCTGCAGGGTGGCGGCGTGACCCGGATCGTCTGCCACCAGCAAAAAGCGCTTGGGCGGCATGGCATCAAGGCCGTGATCCTGACTGGCAAGCCGCCGGCGGTCCGGGACGCGGGCGAGTACCGGGTCGTTCCCGGCCTCCAATACGAAGCGGATCGCCCTGCCGTAACCCCTGCGGAGCTCGCAGCTCAGATGCGGTCCGCGGCCAGGGCGGCCCTGGGCGGTCCGCCCGACCTTTGGCATGTCCATAACCACAGCCTGGGCAAGAGCCTCGTCCTCCCCCTGGCCCTGGGACTTTTGGCGGGCCGGGGCGAGCGCCTTCTGTACCAGCTCCACGATTTCGCCGAGGACGGCCGGCCAGGCAACTATCGGGCCATGCTCGCCGCCATGGCGGCGGGCCGCCGGCAGATCCTCTCGCGCCTCCTCTATCCCCGGGGCGGCCATCTCCACTATGCCGTGCTCAACCGGCGTGATCACCAATTTCTGCGCGAAGCCGGACTCGGTGGCAACCACCTGCATCTGCTGCACAATCCGGTGGATCTGGGACCTGTGGCCCCCGAGGCATTCCCCGTCGCCGGCCGGGAGCCGCTGTGGCTCTATCCCACCCGCGCCATCCGCCGCAAGAATCTGGGGGAATTCCTCCTCTGGTCGGCCCTGGCCCCTCGGGACATACGATTCGGCACCACCTCGGGTCCTGAAAATCCCGTGGAACAGCCCCGTTACCGGCGCTGGCTCCAGGTGGCCGGGGAATTGGGCCTGCAGATCCGGTTCGAGTTGGTGCGGCCGGGCGGCCCGGATTTCGACACCCTGCTGCGCCGGGCCGAGGTGGCGGTGACCACCAGCATCGCCGAAGGGTTCGGCATGGCCTTCCTCGAACCCTGGTTGCTCGACGTGCCGGTATTCGGTCGCAATCTTCCGGAAATCATGCCTCCTGCCGGTGCCGAGGAGTTCTGTCAGCCCTGGACCTACGACCGGTTGGATGTTCCCCTGGATTGGCTCGGTCACGGCCGGGTCGAACGGGCGGCGCGGGAAGGGTTGCAACGCTGCCTGGCCGCCTACGGCCGCAATCCGACCAAGGACGATGTCCATCGGGTTCTGGCGGCCTGGATACGGGACGGCGGGATCGATTTCGGCAGGTTGGACGAGCCGCTGCAGGAGACGATCTTGCAGCGATTGGTTGTCGGCCAGGCGCAATCCGCCTTGGCGCGGCCAATGGACTTGGCGACCGCGGCCCGCCTGGGGGATGCGGTCGCAACCAATCGATCTCTCCTGCAAAACCGCTACAGCCTGGACCGTTATGGCGAGGCCTTGAAGGCAATCTATCATCGGGTGGCCGGGTCCGCGGTCAGCGCGATCGACCACCTGGACGGCGAGGTTTTGCTCGACCGGTTTCTGGCACCGGAACGTTTGTCCCTGCTTCGGGTGGATTGACAGAAGGCGCGGCTTACAACCGCTGCAGGCAGATGGCGGTGAAGGCGCCGTAGAAGAGCAGCCAGCTGCCGATGGCCAACAGGACGCGGGTACGGGCCCGGCCGGCGGCGGGCAGCCAGAAGAGCATCAGCAGCGGCAGCAGGGGGATCAGCACGCCGGCGACAAAGGGAGACAGAAAGCGGAGCAGTTCCTGGAGGCCGAGGAAAAACCAGGGACCGGCGATGAACAGCAGGCCGAATCGGTTCGGTTCCATCGGCGCCGGCACGGCGATAGCCACCAGCATGAAGGCCAGGACCAGCACCAGGTGCGAGCGCCAGCGGGCGGTGTAGCGGCGGAGATGGGGCCAGGCGGCCATGAACCCCAGGACCACCAGGCCGATGACGTGATGGACGTAGACCTTGCGCAGACCGCTGCCGGACAGGTCGAACAAAAGATCGTTCAGTTGCCGGCCGATCACGGGCACGGACAGGCAGATGTGTTCGGCAATGGCGCCCGCCGCTTCGCCGGTGGCGTCCCCCCGGAGCACGTAGCCGGTGAACAGCAGCAGCAGTCCGCAGGGCAGGGTGGTGCAGAGCCTGATCCAGGGGCCGCGTTGGAATTTTTCTTCGTTTTTCCACAGCACCACGGCGACATGGACCAGGAGCAGCAGAAAAAAGGCCTGGCTCGTGTAGTAGTGCAACCCCCGCCAGAAGGAGCCGTACGGCACCACCAGTTCGATGGCCCCGGTCGAATAGAAAGGGGCGGTGTGCTCGTATTGCAGGGCCACCACCACGCCCGAGCCGATCGACAGCAAGAGGCTGATCAGCGAGCCTCCCCCCCACCGATAGGCCAACAGCCAGCGCCATATTCCGGCCGCGTATTGTCCGAGCAGCTTGTCCGCCATCAGAGATGCACCACATAGGCGGTGACCCGCCCTTCGCCGTCTTTCTTGACGGCGACCTTGTATTGGGGCAGATTTTTTTCCGCCGGCCCGGCGATCCGTTTGCCGTCCGGGGTGAAGCGGCTGTGGTGGCAGGGACACTCGATGTATTGCTTGTCTTCCTGATAGTTGATGCGGCAGCCCAGGTGGGTGCAGATTCGGGAGACAGCCGTTGCCCCTTCCCCTTCCGGGGTGGCGAACAAAAGGAAGTCGTGGCCGGTGTGGACGCCACTGAGCGGCAAGGGGGCGGGCACTTCCACCAGGCGTGGCTTGGGGGGGATCCGGTGGCCGCTGAAGCGGATCAGGGGATAGAGAATGAGGGCCGTTCCTGCCGCTGCCGCCCATTGCAGCCAGCGCTTCAGCAGATCGCGCCGACCCATGGTGGGATCGGAAGGGTCGGTTGCGCCGTGAGTCGGGGTTTCCATCAGGCGAATTTTTCCTGCAAGGCCCTCTCCACATGCTCGGGAACCAGACCGGTGATCTTGCCCTTGCACCGGGCCGCGTTCTTGATCCCGCTTGAGCTGATGAAGATCCAACGGAAACCGGTCATGAGGAAAACCGTGTCCACCGAGCGTTCCAGCCGCCTGTTCATCAGCGCCAGCTGGAATTCGTAGTCGAAATCGGAGACGGCCCGGAGGCCGCGGATGATGGTTTGCGCGCCCTGGCGCAAGGCGTAATCGACAATCAGCCCGTCGGTGTACCCGACCGCAACCCGGTCGGAGCCGGGAAAGCATTGGCGGATCATGTCCATGCGCTCTTCCAGGGTGAACAAGGGCGTCTTCTGCACGTTGACCGCAACGGTGACGATGATCCGGTCAAAGAGATGCAGGCCCCGCTCGATGATGTTGACGTGGCCGTTGGTGATCGGGTCGAAGGTCCCCGGATACAGGGCGATCCGAAGCGGTTGCTCTCCCGCTCCGGCAGGGGATGGCGGCTGGCTGTCATTCATGGGCGGCATGCGGCCGGTTGGGGGCGAAGAACCACAACCCGGTTTCTCCATAACGGCGATGGTCGATGAGGGCAAGGGAGGCGACCGATTCGGGAAGCGCGACGCTGCGGTGCTCCTCCACGACAATCAGGCCGTCTTCCGCCAGGATGTCCGCTTCTTCTACCATTGCCAGAACCCGTTGCGCCAGATTTTTCTGGTACGGCGGATCCATGATTGCCAGGTCGAACCGGCCGTCGGCGGCCGCGGCGGTCTGCAGCGGATGCAGATGCGGGGAGGTTGCGAGGTTGAGGGCGGCAAAGGCGGCGCGGGGCCGGGCGATGCAGGCGCGCAGATTGGTTTCGATCAACCGGCCCGCTTCCGGCGACTGGTCGACGAACAGCACCGAGGCCGCCCCCCGGCTCAGGGCTTCGATGCCGATGGCGCCGGTGCCGGCGAAAAGGTCGAGCACCCTGCTGCCCGCAATCCGCTGCCCGACGATGTTGAACAAGGCTTCGCGCACCCGGTCGCAGGTCGGACGGATCTGGCCGGAGCGGGGTGAGGCCAGCTTACGGCCCCGGGCGCTGCCGCCGGTGATACGCACGAAATCCTCGGGAAAATCAGTGGTTATTCTAGCGGGGTTTCCTGCTTGACCGGCTTCGGCCGCTTCCGCCGCACCCGGTCCTTGACGGCCAGCACTGGTCCGGAAAGGATGTAGAGGGCGGAGGCCACGAACAGGGTGATGGGCGGTTCGCTGGCCAGCAGGATGAGCAGGAGGATGAGGCCCACGATCAACTGGAACCGTTTTTCCTTGGAGATGTCCATGTGCTTGAAGCTCAGATACCGGTGGGTGGAAACCATGAGGTAGGAGAGCAGGTAAACCATCAGCAGCAGGGCGACATGCTGGACAGTGGAGGCGGTCTTGAAGACATGGGTGCTGAACATGACCGCGGTGGCGATCATGCCGGCCGCAGCCGGGCAGGGCAGGCCGGTGAAGTCGTGGCTCGGGCTGGCCACGGTTTGGGAGTTGAAACGGGCCAGACGCAGGGCGGTGGCGGCCACGTAGAGAAAGGCGGCCAGCCAGCCGTAGCGGCCGTACGGGGTCAAGGCCCAGAGGTAGGCGAGCACGCCGGGGGCCACGCCGAAGGCGACCATGTCGCAGAGGGAGTCCAGCTCCATGCCGAAGGTCGAGGTCGAGTGGGTCATCCGCGCCACCCGGCCGTCGAGGCCGTCGAACACGGCCGCCACCAGGATGGCCACCGCGGCCGCGAAGAAATGGCCGTTGAAGGAGGAGACGATCGAGTAAAAGCCGCTGAACAGGCTGCAGATGGTCAGCATGCAGGGCACGACGTAAAAACGGTTGGGCGGCGGGGCGGCGGGCGCGGTGTTTTCCATGGCAACTCGTCGGAATTGAAAGCGGTGAAACGGTTTGAAGCCGATTGAGGCGGAATCGGTCAGGCACACGGATGCGGGCGCGCATCCGTGTGGGCCGTCGAAGGATGAAACGATAATATTATACGATAGGTTGAAGAGTTAGGCAATGGGTTCTTCCCGGTTGTCCTCGGTTGGGGCCGAAAGAAAACCAAGGGCGGTTTCGCCGGCCCGGACCTTCTCGCCAACCTTGACCGCAATCCGGGCGGTCAGCGGCAGGTAGAGGTCGACCCGCGAGCCGAACCGGATCAAGCCGAACCGTTCGCCGGCCAGTACCCGGTCGCCCGCTTCTGCCCGGCAGACGATGCGGCGGGCGATCAGGCCGGCGATCTGCACCACCGCATAGCGTTGCCGGTGCGGGGTGGCGAGGGTCAGGGCGCAGAATTCGTTGTGGAGGACAGCCTTGTCCTTGTCGGCGGAGTAGAATTTCCCCGGAGACAGGGTCACCCGCTCTACCGTGCCGGTCAGGGGGACACGGTTGACATGGACATTGAACACGTTCATGAAGATGGAGATTTTTTGCGCCCGCGCGTGCAGGAAACGGTCGTCGTCGACTTCGGCCACCACGATGACCTTGCCGTCGGCCGGACAGACGATGGCATCCCTTTGTTCCGGCAGCACCCGGGCCGGGTCGCGGAAAAAATAGGTGACGAACCCGGTGAGCAGCAGGCCGGCCAGGGCCGGAATGGCCCAACCGAGCGCGGCCAGGACCAGAGTGGCGAAAGCGCAGAACAGAATGAAGGGATATCCTTCGAGGGCCATGGGCAGTTGGGGTTTTTGCATGAAAACTCCGGGAAAGGTGGAGAGAAGAGGCCGGCTGCCAAGCGCGGCCAATGGCGCGGCGCTATTTCTTGGGCGCGCGCGCCATCGCGATCTTGCCGGTGCGGACGATCTCCTTGATGCCCAGCGGTCGGAGGATGTCGATCACCGCCTTGATCTTGGATTCGGACCCGGTGATCTCCAGGGCATAGGTATTGGGGCTGACATCCACCACCTTGCCGCGGAAAATGTCGATGATCCGCAGTACCTCGGCCCGGGTGCTGGCCTCGGCCTTGACCCGGATGAGCGCCATCTCCCGCTCCACGAACTCGCCCTCGCTGACGTCGTTGACCTTGATGACGTCGATCAGCTTGTGCAGTTGCTTGGTGATCTGCTCGATGATGGCCGCCTCGCCCTTGGTGACCACGGTCAGGCAGGAGACCTGGGGATCGTAGGTTTCGGCCACGCACAGGCTCTCGATGTTGAAGCAGCGGCCGCTGAAGAGACCGGTCACGCGCGACAGCGCGCCGGGCCGGTTGCGCAGTAAGACAGACAGGGTGTGTTTCATGGGTATGGTCCTGTTCGGGGTTGGGACTGTTCTGTTGCGCCGGGCAGCGGCGCGCCGGCAATGTTCAGACCAGGAGCATCTCGGTGGTGGCCTTGCCCGCCGGCACCATCGGGAACACGCCTTCCTCGCGGGCGATGGTAAAATCCATGACCACCACGTTCTTGGTGGCCAGCGCCTCCTCGATAACCGGCTCGACCTCGGCCTTGGTCCTGGCGCGCAGGCCAACCGCGCCGTAGGCCTTGGCCAGGGCGACGAAATCCGGGGTGATCTCCATCACCGTCGAGGCGTAGTGGCGGTTGTAGAACAACTCCTGCCACTGCCGCACCATGCCGAGAAAGTTGTTGTTGAGGATGGCGATCTTGACATGGGCGCCGCATTCCCTGGCCGTGGCCAGTTCCTGGATGTTCATCTGGATCGAGCCGTCGCCGGCCACGTCGATGACCGCGGCGTCGGGGAAGGCAATCTGCGCGCCGATGGCCGCCGGCAGGCCGTAGCCCATGGTGCCGAGGCCGCCGGAGGTCAGCAGGCGGCGGGGATGGTTGAACTTGTAGAATTGGGCCGCCCACATCTGGTTCTGGCCGACCTCGGTGGTGATGATGGCGTCGCCGCCGGTCAGCTTGTGCAGGGTCTCGATCACGTACTGGGGCTTGATGATGTCGCCGTTCTCCAGGTAGGTCAGGGGGTGCTTGCTCTCCCA
Organism: Desulfobulbus sp.; assembly: GCF_031547805.1. GTDB lineage: Bacteria > Desulfobacterota > Desulfobulbia > Desulfobulbales > Desulfobulbaceae > Desulfobulbus. The sequence continues at coordinate 17,304 of NZ_JAVBRQ010000012.1, read as the reverse complement.
TTCCTTGACCTGCTCGACCCAGGGCGCATGCAGTTCGGCGGTCTCGCGCGAGTTGAAATCGCTGGATTTGTCGAACCAGGCATTGATCGCCTGCAGCGCCAGCTTGCAGTCGGCGACGATGGGAATGTCGACGCCGACGTTCTTGCTGATCGAGGAAGGATCAATGTCGATGTGGATGATTTTGGCCTGGGGGGCAAAGGCGTCGAGCCGCCCGGTGACCCGGTCGTCGAAGCGCGCGCCCACGGCGATCAGCAGGTCGCTCTTGGCCACCGACATGTTGGCGGCATAGCTGCCGTGCATGCCGAGCATGCCCAGGGACAGCGGGTCGGTGCCGGGAAAGCCGCCCAGGCCCATCAGGGTCATGGTCACCGGAATGCTGAGGCGCCGGGCCAATTGGGTCAGCTCCTGGTTGGCGCCGGACAGGATCACGCCGCCGCCGACGTACAGCACCGGCCGCTTGGCCTTGAGGCAGGCGCGGCAGGCTTTTTCCACCTGGTTGGGATGCGGGTTGACGTTGGGCTGGTAGGTCTGCATCTTGATCGGCTTTTTCGGCGAATAGGTGACCGTCGAGCCGATGATGTCCTTGGGAAGATCGACCAGCACCGGGCCGGGCCGACCGGACGCGGCCAGGTAGAAGGCCTCGCGCAGGGTCGGAACCAGCTCCTCGGGGTCGTACACCAGGTAGTTGTGCTTGGTGCAGGGGCGGGTGATGCCGACGATATCCACTTCCTGGAAGGCATCGTTGCCGATGAGGGCGCGCGGCACCTGGCCGGTGAGGATCACCAGCGGAATCGAGTCGCAGTAGGCGGTGGCGATGGCGGTGACGCCGTTGGTGGCGCCGGGGCCGGAGGTGAGCAACGCCACGCCGACCTTGCCGGTGGATCGGGCGAAGCCGTCGGCGGCATGGACCGCGCCTTGCTCGTGGCGCACCAAAATGTGGCGGATGTCGCTCTGGCACAGCTCGTCGTAGAGTTCAATGACCGCGCCGCCGGGATAGCCGAAAAGGACCTCCACGCCCTCTTCCTGGAGGCACTTGATAATGGCTTGTGTACCTTTCATTTTACTCATGTCGTCGTCCTTTGCATGCGCTGCGTTCCGCCCGGCGGCCGATGCGGCCGCGCTTCCGGCCTGGTGAACAAAAATGTCCAGAAGATCGAGGAATATAGTGGGAGCACAGGAGGCTGTCAAGCGGGAAACCGGCAGTTCCCCGCGGCGGCCCGCCCGCCCTTTATCCCGCGGGAACAGGCAGGCCCGGCGGGCACGGTCGCGGCGTTACGGCTTGGCCGTTTCCTTCGTTTGTTTTTCCAACTGGTCGATGAGATCGGCCACCATCTTGCCGGAGGGTGCCGCCGCCATCGGGTGATATTTGAGCAGGATCTTCCATTCGGCCACGGCGCCCTTGGGATCGTTCAACCCGGTCAGCAGGACTACGCCCTTGTTGAAGCGGGCCTGTTCGTGTTCGGGATTGGCGCGCAGCACCTGGTCGAAGGTCTCGATGGCCTTTTGGTGCTGGTTGTCCTGGTGGTACATGACCCCGAGATCGGTCATCACGTTGAGGTCGCCGGGCAGCAGTTCGAGCGCCTTGTGGTAGGCGGCGATGGCCTGCTTGGCCTGGCCGGTGTCGAAATAGGCGTGTCCCAGTTCCACCCAGAGCTGGCCGTCCTTGGGATTGTCCTTGGTCGCCTTTTCCAGGGCGGCGATGGTTTCCGCCGCATCGCGCTGGTGGCCGCTGCCATCCTGGTGGACCTCGGCGGTCGCGGGCGTCCGGTAGGCGGAGTACATCACCCCCCCGACAAAGCCGATAATCAGGGCCACCACCACATATAAATACACTCGTTCCTTTTTGATCATGCCTTTCGGATCCACGCGTTCACCTGGGAAAAATGGGCAATGAGGCTGCACGGCGCAGACTCGGCAGTCCGCAAGATAGCACAGGCGATTCGGAACCGCAACCGGAGGAAAAAGCCCGGCTTCACGCCTCCGGCTCGATCGTCGCCTCCAGGCAGAGCCGGTGCAGGGCGGGGCCGCAGTGGCCGCAGACCGTCACTCCGGTCGAGCGCCATCCTCGGCCGGCCTGGCGGCAGGCCGCTTCGATCTTGGCCAGCGCGGCCAGGTGGCAGCGCTTGGCCTGCATGTCGTAGAAATGCAGGGTGCCGCCGGGCCGCAATCCGTCAATGGCCGGGAGCAGCAGGGATTCGCCGCCGTGCGGCAGGGCGACGAGTACCCGGTTGAAACGGTGGCCGAGGTCGGGCAGCATCCGGCCGGCATCGCCGGCAAGAAAACGGACGGAGCGGATGGCGCGATTGGCCGCGAGATTGCGGAGGGCTAAGGCGTGGGCCGCAGGATTTATTTCGATGCCGATCACTTCGCGGGCCCGGCTGTGTCGGCCAATGACCAAGGGATAGGGACCGACTCCCGAACAAAGCACCGCGACCCGCTCGCCCGGTCGGACCAGGGCGGCAATCCGCGCCCGTTCGTGGGCCAGCCGTACCGAAAAGTACGTCTGGGCCAGATCGAGGTGGAGGAATACACCGTTTTCCCGGTGCGCCGTGGTCAGGCGCCGCTCGCCGGCGACGATGTGCAAGGGCCGGGTGCGAAAAGTGCCGCCGTATTGGCCGCCGCGTCTGGCAACCACCCGGACGGCCGGAAGCGCATCCAGGATGACGGCTCCGATGGCTGCTGCCAGCGGCTCCAGTTCCGGAACAATGGAAACCACGGCGATGTCGCCCACGCGGTCGAAACCGCCCGGCAATCTGGCCGGATCGATATCGGGAAACCGGGCGGCTAACATCGAGCGCAAACGCATGGGACTCACCGGCTGAAAAGGAAAGGAAAAGAATGTTGGCGAATTGCGCCATGGCACCAGCGCTCTCTACCAGAAAAACGGGCAGGGGGAAAAGAACAAAAAACTGCCAAATCGAATGCCAGGGGCCTGTTGGCTGTGCCGGATCCTGCGGACGCTTTGGCGCGCGCACCTTGCCCGCCGCCTGGACAAGGAAGGCGATTTTCATTCTGGCCGCTGCGGCCAGGCGGCCAACGCCGCCACTTTCTCCCGGCCGACGGTGTCATGAAGACAGGGGGAACAATCCGGTGAGTCGCCCGCCGTGCTTTTCGTTGCGCTTCTTTTGCATTTTTTTGCCAATCCTAAACTGTTGCAATGCAAGGATAAACTTAATTTTTTCCCACTGATTCAGTGAGATGGTAAACAAGAAATTCTTGTCTGTAGTTATAAATTTTACGTATAATGCATCTGTGCGTTGCATGGCTCGGCTTGGTGGCGGCCTCGCCGAGGTTGAGATGCCTGGAAACGGTACAAAGGGAAGTGCCTGGAGGCATTGCCAAGACCCTCGTCGTGTTGCGCTGCTGTCGCAACTTGCTTATGTGAGTGGCGGCTGGCGATCATCTGGATGTGGGTGCTGCCCCGGACGGCAATCATTCCGGACGAGAAGGATGATTTATACCCCTCGGCCCGTTACGGACAGGCGGCTTCTCCACCTTAGGTGACGATATCGCCAAGGTCCTGATCTCAAAAAATGGAGAGCCGCTCGCTGGGGTCGCAGCTCTTGCGGTATTGGGAATAGATTCGGCGTATAACAAGGCTTGATGTCTCGATGTCGACAGTTTGTCTGGTGGCGCGGTCTGGAGTGTGGCCGCATGTATTGTGCTGATATTATATATATTATTTCCAAATTTTAAGGGGTTGCAGCATGAAAGGGGACAGGAAGAGGAGACTTGACCAATGGATCGCGTTGTTGGCGGGCATGGTGCTGTTGTGGGCGGTAAGCGCTCCGGCGGCCAGCTTTGATTGCAACAAGGCCCGGACGACGGTGGAAAAGATGATCTGCGCAAATGCGGAATTGTCGAAGCTGGATGAGGAGATACAGCCGCTTTACCAGCAGGCGAATCAACGCACAGCTGACCCGGTGGGATTCAGGGCGGAACAGCGGCAATGGCTAAAATTACGTGATTCCTGCAAGGATGCCGGTTGTGTGGCCCAAACCTACCGCTCGCGGCTTGCTGCTTTGCGCTCGTTCCTCCTGGCGCCCAAACCCTGTTTCCGCCTGCTGGAGCGGAAGTGGCCGGAAGTACCCAGCGGCCATTATCCGGTGTGTGTGGATGTGCTGAAAAGCATGAACACCTTGTGCGGCGATATACCCCTATGCGAATGGAAAGTCAGCCCATCCGTCCCCTCGCTGTCTCTGCCGCAATGGGAAGAACTCGATCCCAAAAAATACCTGAAACTTATCCAACATATGTATCAAACACCGAGAACGCTCGAAGCGCCGGAGGAACAATGGACCCCCATCCCATCTGATGTTCTCCGCAATATTCGGGAGGGAAAAGTCCGCTTGTGGCGCGCTTTGATTGATGTGGACCAGGACGGCGAGAAGGAAAATGTGGTCAAGCTCCGTGCGCACTCCTGTGAAGATGGATATGGTACGGAGTTTTACGCAGGATCAATGGTAAATGTGGCCAATGCGTCGATGAATAGGCTTGATCTCCGCTATGATGGATTCAGTATCGCTGCGATGAGTCTGATGCTCCATGATAACCGAGCATTTGTCATTGCTCGGAATAGTGACCTGGAGTTCTCCGTCGAGGAGCCGTTTTCCACCAAGGAAGGGATGGATAAAGGAAAGATTTCCGTCTGTGTTTTTGAGTACTTGAAACAGTAAAAGAGGAGAGAAATCATGCTGACCTATAACCAATTGGAAACAAATGCCTACAAGGCTTTGCGCTATCAGGTTTTGGTGAATGTAGAGGAGAGCGGCGATCCTAGTGAAACTCCATACCGTGACTCTAAAGGTATCCCGACCATCGGCATCGGTTTCAACTTGAGGACACGTTCTGTCAGAATAGAGGTGCTAAGGGAATTGGGGTTAATGGTGACTGATCCCAGCCCAGCGGAACGCCAATATCTGAACGAGATCGAAGCCATTGTTAATACGAACTATGCCAGTAATGCGGCCCTGCGTACCGCCCTCAACAATGTCATGAGCCGTCGTTTCAATGACGTCAATATTCCGACGGAAAATCGTACGCACGCGACCTTTGAGTTTGCCAACGATGGCGAAATTCGCAAGGTCTTCGACACATTGATTGAGGAATACGAGAATCAAGTCGATTCCCGGCTTGCCGGCATTCCCGCCACTGCGCGGGAACGAGTGGCCCTGGTGTCTCTCGCTTGGAACAATGCCGGAAAACTGCTTGGTGACGGTCTCAAAAACGCCCTGCAAAGCGGCAACCGGGCCGAAGCCTGGTATGAAATCCGCTACAATTCCAATGGGGATGTCTTGCCCGGCATTGCGAAACGCCGATTTTACGAGGCTGAGATCTTTGGCCTTTATGATTCCGGTGACCAGGCCAGGGATAAAGACGAATCCTTACAAATCTATCGAATGTATACCGTACACCGGAATAAAATTTTGGAATACGAGGCTGTTTATGGAAACCTGAAGAGTCAGGCCGGCACGAGAGGAGATCAGATCGCGGCAGCCAATAGCGACTATCATCTGTCCGGCAACAATATCGTTCGTTCGTTGGAGGCTGAACTGACCTCGGCAGCCAGTGTGCTGATGTCCGAGTATATCAAACCGGGATACAATCGGGCGCAAGATTTTAATCCTTTGAACATCCAAGTGGCGAGCGACAAAGCCTATGCTCTGAACGGAGAAGATGCAGCAACACGCACTGGTTTTAATGATGATTTGCTCATCGGCAGAGACAATGGTGGTGATATCCTGAACGGCCGTGGAGGCAACGATCTGCTTCTTGGCCAGGGTGGCAACGATACTCTGGCAGGCGGGGCCGGCAATGACATTCTGATTGGTGGTGCGGGCCAGGACAGCATGAACGGCGGCTTGGGCGACGACATTTTTATCGTTGAAGGGACGGATGGCGACTACGACCTTTTCATAGGCGGTGGAGGTACGGACGCCATTTTAGGCGGTGCTGGTGACGACACCATCCGGCTGAACATTTTTTCCGGAGTGGGCACGGTCGAGGTGATTGACGGCGGGACTGGGACCAACGTGATCGGCGGCACGGAACAGGCCGATACTATCGACCTGAGCGGGACGATCCTCAAGAATATCCAACGGATCGAAACCGGTGCGGGCAACGATACCGTTATTATCGGTGCGAGTACCATTGCCAGTGGTGACAGATTGACGGTTGACGGGGGCGACAACGACGACACCTTGGATGGACGGGCGGTCCTTGACAAGCAACTGGAGCTTATTGGCGGCAAGGGGCAAGATACCCTGTACAGCGGCAAGGGAGACGATATCCTGATCGGTGGCGAGGGAGTCGATACTTATGTGATCAATTCCGGCGACGGTCGCGATACCATCATCGACGAGGGGCGGAACATCCTGGTGATCAACGGCGTGGTCTTTGCCGGGATGTTCGTCAAGGAGGAGGACTCGAACAGCTATACCTTCACCAGCGACGACAAAACCTACACCATGACTTTCAACTCCCCGGGTACCCTGACCATCGACGGCGAAACCAGCATCACTTTTGCCAACCAGACCAGCGCGGCGGATTTCGCCAACCATGAGTTTGGCATAACCCTGCAGGACAAGGCCCCGGAGACCGCGCTCACTCTGACCGGTAGCGGAGGCCGGGATGTGATGCAGGTAACCCATGAGAATCTCGACGACATCACGACCTGGCGACTGTCTTTCTGGTCGTCTTCGTCGCTTTTCCCTCTGTACAGCGCCCGCTTTCCGACCGTGGCGCCGCGGATGCACATAACCGGCGGTGTGGGCGACGATTACCTGTATGGATTTATGGCGCATGACGAGATTTTCGGTGGAGAAGGCAATGACCTCATCACGGGGCAATTGGATGTGTTGGTAGGGAATCAGGGAGAAGAGGCCATAGATCTGGCAAACATCATGTCCGGTGCCTTGGAAGGGGACTGGCTGGATGGGGGAGCTGGAAATGACTATGTGGGCGGCTCATACGGCGACGATCAAGTATTCGGCGGTACGGGCGACGATCTGCTTGAAGGGAGCCACGGGACAGACTATTTGCGCGGCGATGCCGGCAACGATGTTCTCGGCGGTGGTTCGGGTGAAGACAACCTCATTGGCGGCGAGGGCGACGACCTTCTGATTGGCGATGGTTTTTTCAAAGATGCCACCGGAGGGGAAAGTTTTTTTGGCTCGAATTATTTTCCTTTCTTCAGCGCCACCTTTACGGCATCGGCAGCCGGCTACCGCACCGGCTATGCCACGACTAATTTTACCACCTACGTTACCATTGACGGCGGCCGCGACACCCTGAACGGCGGTACGGGTAATGACATGCTGTATGGCAACGGTGGCGACGACATTCTTGACGGTGGCGACGGGCATGATGCCCTGATCGGCGGCGTGGGCGCCGACTGGTTATACGGCGGCGCGGGCAACGACCTGCTGATTGGCGACGATGACGGTATGCCCGGCGGGGGCAACGATTATCTGGACGGCGGTGCTGGCAATGACATGCTTTACGGATTTGCGGGTAATGACGCCCTGTACGGCGGCGACGGGCACGACGAACTCTACGGACATGACGGTGCCGACACGCTGTACGGAGGCACTGGCAATGATATGCTTTTTGGTCACGACGGCGACGATTATCTGGACGGCGGCGCGGGTGATGATGAGCTGCAAGGCGGTACGGGCAACGACCGGTTGTACGGCGGCGACGGCAACGACAAGCTGTATGGTGACAATGGCGACCTGAGCGGTTCCGGCAACGATTATCTTGACGGCGGCGCGGGCGATGACCAACTCGCCGGCCTTGGTGGTAATGACACCCTGTACGGCAATGACGGGGCTGACAATCTCTGGGGTGGCGACGGCAACGACATCCTCGTCGGCGGTACGGGCGATGACTCTCTGGCCGGCGAAGACGGAGACGATACCTATGTGTTCAACCTGGGCGACGGCGTGGACACCATTTTCGAAAGCTCGGGACAGGATACGGTACAGTTCGGGCAGGGCATCGCCTTGGCGGATGTGACCGTGATCAGGTCCGACAACTCCCTGATCCTTAAAATTGGCAACAATGGCGATCAACTGACCATTGCCAACTGGTTTTACGGCGCCACCTACCAGGTAGATCGTTTTGTTTTTGCAGACGGCACTACCCTGACCAGTTCGGGGTTGTTTTCGACTTCCCCCGTGCATATTAGCGGCACAGCGGCGGACGATATACTCGATGGTGACGATGGCATGGACATCATGGCCGGTGGGGAGGGCAACGACATCTTGTATGGGTATGCTAACAACGATACGTTGCAGGGAGGTGCCGGAGACGATGCCTTGTATGGCGGCACCGGCAACGATGTGCTGGCTGGCGGTGCTGGCAACGATTACCTGGAAGGCGGTGCCGGCAACGATATTTATGTGTTCAATCCGGGCGATGGTGCGGACATCATCGACAACAGTGGCAGAGAGTGGCTGGATACTGGGGATACGGTGTCGTTCGGCGCTGACATCGCTTTGGCGGATTTTGTTCGAGTCAGGTCCGGTGACGACCTAATTCTCAAGATTGGCGGCAATGGTGACCAACTGACCATGCGCAACTGGTTTTCCGGCGCTTCCTATCGGATAGGCCGGATCGATCGGTTTATCTTTGCCGGTGGCGTTACGTTGACCGGAACGGAGTTGTTGCTTGCCGGGCCCTTATATGTGAACGGCACCGCGTCGGACGATACACTCTACGGGCATGAGGGAATGGACATCATGACCGGTGGCGAGGGTGGCGATACCTTATATGGGTATGCCGGCAACGATATCTTGCAGGGCGATGCCGGCGACGATACCTTGTACGGCGGAGATGGAGACAATGTGCTGGATGGCGGAGCGGGCAACGACTATTTGAAGGGCGGCTACTACGGCTATAACGTGTTTGTTTTTGGCCGCGGCTATGGCCATGACGTGGCCGATGCCGATAGCGGATGGGACGGTTCCGACACGGTGCGTTTGCAGGATCTGTCGCCGGATGAGGTGGAACTCCGCATCGTGACAATCGATGATGAGTGGGATTACGGATATTCTGGCCTGGTCATCCGGATCAGGGATACGGATGAAACCCTGACCGTATCCCGAGGTCACAACCTGGAGTTTGCCGACGGCACTGTGTGGTCCTGGACTGATATTTGCCAGGTAGGATTACGTGGCACCGATGCAAATGAGTACCTGGGACTGTCTGAGGTTGGAGCGCTGTATGGCGAGGGAGGTAACGATGAACTGAGCGGTAGCGCCGGCAACGATATCCTGGTGGGCGGCCCCGGAAACGATGACCTGGACGGTGGAGAAGGACAGGACCTCTATCTGTTCAATCGGGGAGACGGCCAGGATATGGTGTCCAATTGGAGCGGTGACCGTGCATCTATTCCCGGGCTGCTGTTGCCCGATACCTTGCAGTTCGGCGAGGGGATAGCGCCGTCCGATATTGTCGTCAGCCAGGATGGAGATGATTTGGTGCTTGCCATCAGCGGCACGGATGATCGGGTGTCCCTCGGGCAGTGGTTCTGTTCATTTTCATCTCCCGGTCCATACCGTATGATACAGGTTGTCTTCCAGGATGGCACGATCTGGAACGATGGGGACCTGATCAGCAGGTGTGTTGGCCTGATCGATCCGGACTTGTCTGGCGGTACGGAAAAGGGAAAACCGATCCTGCAGAATGGCGCCGAGGGCAACGATATTCTGATCGGCAACGATATAAGTGGTTCTGGCCACGGCATCGCCGATTTTTTGTTTGGCCGCGGAGGCAATGACCGGCTGGTGGGGGGCGATGGCGGGGATTGGCTGGATGGCGGCGATGGCGACGATGTGTTGTTTGGCGATCACGAATTGGATTATACGGGCGAGCGCCCGCCAAATATGGGTTTCTGGCAGGAAGATCGCCTTTATGGAGGCCGCGGCAACGATATCCTGTATGGGGGAGAGAGCCGGGATGTACTGGATGGCGGCGCAGGGGATGATATATTGTTTGGCGATTACGGGCCGCCTTATCACTCGTATTACCAGTTTTGGTATCCCCAGGAAGACATTCTGACAGGTGGGACGGGCAACGATATTCTCTCCGGCGACCGAGGCAATGACTTCTATATCTTCAACTCCGGCGACGGCGCGGATACCATCTGCGACTATGAAAATATGGATCGGGACATCCTCTCCTTTGGCGCGGGGATCACATCCGCCGACCTGACCGGTTACAGCAAATCCGGCAACGATCTCGTGATGAAGGTGGGCACGAACGGCGATCAAATCACCGTCGTCAACTGGTTTTGGGGACGGTTCGCCCAGCTTGACCTGACCTTTGCCGATGGGACCACGATATCCGCTCCCGAATTGATGGAACGGGCCTCCTATTACAGCCAGCATGGTTCATCATTCACTGATTATTTGTTTGCCGGGTCCGGCGAGAGCATCCTGGATGGCGGTGGCGGCGACGATTATCTCTATGGCAGTGACGGGAACGACACGCTCCATGGCGGCGCGGGCAATGATTTCCTCGATGGCGGTTTGGGTGCCGATCTCCTGTATGGCGGCGACGGTGACGATCACTTGGTTGGGTATGGTGACGACGATGCGATGTCGGGCGATACGATGCTCGGCGGCACCGGCAACGACAAATACTATGTCAACAGCTCCTACGATAGCGTGATCGAGGGCTTGGACGAAGGGATCGACGAGGTCTTCTCCGCTGTCAAAGACTATACCTTGGGGGACAATGTCGAGAATCTGACCTTGGTCGGTTGGGACAGTCTATCTGGCCACGGTAACAATTTTGACAACGTCATCGCCGGTAACGACTGGGCCAATACTCTTCATGGAAATGACGGCGACGATATCTTGAAAGGCGGATCGGGCAACGATGTCCTGATAGGAGGCACCGGAGATGACGCGCTCGACGGCGGCGCGGGTGACGATACCTTTGTCTTTGACCTGGGCGATGGCCGGGATACCGTTCATCTCGACACGATGGGCGGGGTGGATACCGTGTCCTTTGGCGCGGGCATCGAGTTGAGCGACATCCGCCTGATACGATCCGGCAACGACCTGGTGGTGCAGGTTGGCACCGGTGGCGACCAAATTACGCTGCATGAATGGTACGACGACAAATATGCAAGCTCTCGCACCGACAGGTTCTATTTTTCTAGCAGCGATAGGATGTTGACCGGAGTTGAGCTCATGGCCTTGCAGCGGATCGACGGCTCCCCGGACGACGATGTGTTGATGGGGACCGCCGGTGCCGATCTACTGGCCGGCGGCGATGGAGATGATCGCCTCGATGGCGGTGCCGGCAACGATCTGCTGGTCGGCGGCGCCGGCAATGACGTGTTTGTCTTTGGCCGCGGCTACGGCCATGACACGGTTGATGCCGATGAGGAAAATGACACGATTTTCTTGCAGGATCTGCTGCCCGCCGATGTGGAATTCGGCATAGGGATTCGTGAGGCCTGGGTTGCAGAGGAGATCTGGGGTGGATGGTACAGCTCGTATTCTGACCTGATCGTCCGGATCAAGGATACGGGCGAAACCATGACCGTGCTCTGTGAAATCTGGAGAGACTCTTGGTCGGTTCAGGGGGTGGAATTTGCCGACGGCACGGTGTGGTCCATGGCTGCAATCTACCAGGCAGGTTTGCATGGTTCTGATGGAGATGAAGAATTGTCGTCCACCGGGACACTGTATGGCGAAGGCGGCGATGATACGCTGTACGGCAGCAGCGGCAATGACATGCTGGTCGGCGGAGCCGGCAATGACACGCTGCATGGCAAAGACGGCGACGATCTCCTCGCCGGCGGTGCTGGCAATGACATCCTCGACGGCGGCGCGGGTGACGACACCTTTCAGTTCAATCTGGGCGATGGGCAGGACATTATCCGGTTCGACCCAACGAACGGAGTGGACACGCTTTCGTTTGGCGAGGGGATCGGGCAGGGGGATATTCGTTTGATTCAGTTCGACTCCGATCTGGTGATCCGGGTCGGTGCCGGCGGCGACCAGGTCACGCTGATCGATTGGTATCGGGGCGATCTTGAACACCATCGCATCGACCGGTTCAGCTTTGCCGACGGCACCACCTTGACTACTGCCGAACTCATGGCCTTGCAACAGACCAACGGTACCCCGGATGACGATGTGCTGATAGGATCGTCCGCCAATGACATGCTGATTGGCGGGGCCGGCAACGACATGCTCTATGGCAACGCCGGCGATGACTACCTCGATGGCGGAGCAGGAAACGACCTGCTGGTTGGCGGCGCCGGCAATGACGTGTTTGTGTTTGGCCGCGGCTATGGCCATGACACTGTCGATGCCTGGGAATATTACGCAGGGGAAACGAAAGTTCTTTTACAGGATCTGCTGCCTGCTGATGTGGAATTCAGCGTCAGACCTTGGGTTGGCGATGCCCCGTATGGTGTCTCGTACTTTGATCTGATTATCCGGATCAGGGATACGGGCGAGAGCATGACCTTACTCCGGGGCGCGGATTACCAGCTTCAGGGTGTGGAATTCAGCGACGGCACAGTGTGGTCCATGGACGATATTTGTCAGGCGGGGTTGCATAGCTCTGACGCGGATGAAAAGCTGAGTCTCGTTGCGCCGGGAACCTTGTTCGGCGAAGGTGGCAATGATACGCTGAACGGTGGCATGGACGATGACATCCTCTACGGCGATGATGGCAATGACACCCTGATGGGCAGTGCTGGCAGCGACACGCTTTACGGTGGAGCCGATGATGACTACCTGAGTGGTGGTGCCGGCAACGATCTTTTGGCTGGTGGAACAGGAAACGACAGGCTGTACGGCGGGCACGGTGACGACACCTTTATCTTCAACCTGGGCGATGGTCAGGACCTCATCCTGTTCGACCCAACGAACGGAGCGGATACGCTAGCCTTTGGCGAAGGGATTGGATTGGACGATATTCGCCCGGTGCGGTCCGACCTCAATCTGGTGATACATGTTGGCGCCGGTAACGATCAAATTACGCTGATCAATTGGTACCTGGGCGCTTATTCGGACTTCCGCGTCGACCGGTTCAGCTTTGCTGACGGCACGGTACTGACCGGTGCCGAACTTATGGCCTTGCAGTCGCCCGACCAACCTCCGGGTGACGTGGTACTGACGGGAGACGCCGGCAACGACACGCTGGTGGGCGGCACCGGCAACGATACGTTGAGGGGGAATGGCGGCAACGATACCCTGATCGGCGGTTCGGGTAACGATACCTATCTCTTTGCTCTTGGCGATGGTCAGGACCGGATCGACGATTTCGATTTGGCCGGTGGCAACGATACGCTGCGCCTTATTGGTATCGCCGACACCGATGTGCTGGTCTCTCGATCGGGGAACGATTTGCTGTTCAATATCCAAAACAGTTCCGATGAGGTTGCTCTTGTCGATTATTTCGTGCCAGCTACCATGGATGGCGGGGAAACATCCGATCACAAGGTGAACTTTGTTGCATTTGACAATGGGATCGTCTGGACGCAGGACACCATTCAAGCATTGATCGACCGGGGCAACAATAACGCCCCGGTCCTGTCGGTTGCTCTTACCGACACGACGATCGATCTGGGTGGTGCGTTCAATTACACGGTTTCCGGCATATCGTTCACGGACCCCGATCCGGGCGATACCCTGATCTACAGCGCTACCTTGGCCGATGGCGGTGCCCTGCCGGCATGGCTTGTTTTCGATCCCGTCACCCGCACCTTCAGCGGCACGCCGTCTGCTTCCGGCACCACGAATGTGCGGGTGACAGCGACGGACGCTGGCGGTTTGACGGCCTGGGGTGACTTTGACATTATCGTCAAGGCCAAGGAGCTTACCCTGACCGGCACGGCTGGCGCGGACATTCTGAGAGGTGACGCCGGCAACGACACCTTGAAGGGTGGAGCCGGCAACGATATGTTGATTGGCGGTGCCGGCAACGATATCCTCAACGGCGGTGCGGATGACGATAGTTTTGTGTTCAACCTTGGCGATGGCCAGGACGTCATTCAAGCCGATAGCACCAGCGGTGTGGACACGCTGGCCTTCGGCGAGGGGATCGAGTTGAGCGACATCCGGCTGGTACGTTCGGGCAACGATTTGGTGGTGCAGGTTGGCAAAGAGGGCGATCAGATCACCCTGACCAGTTGGTACATGGGCGGCTGGGAGAGCTACCGGCTCGACCGGTTCAGTTTTGCGGACGGCACGGTACTGACCTGGCAGGAACTGTTCGGTCGCCATCCCGTCTTGGGCGGCTCCGGAGATGATACCCTCCCGGGCCACAACAACCTCAACGATATTTTGTGGGGCCAGGAAGGCAACGATACCCTTGAAGGGCGTTCCGGTGACGATATCCTGCTTGGCGGAACTGGCGACGATACCTTGAGCGGCGGTGCTGGCAGCGATACCTATAGCTTCAATCGCGGCGACGGTAATGACATCATCAACTCCGACAGTAGCAACGGCCTGGATACCCTGCGTTTTGGCGAAGGCATTGGCCTGTCCGACCTGCGTTTGGAGCAATCGGGGAGTTCGGACCTGGTGGTGAAGCTCAACGATGCCGGCGGCCAGATTACCCTGAAAAGCTGGTTCAGCAGCACATCGTATCGCATTGGCACCTTTGCTTTTGCCAATGGTACAGCGTTGACCTGGCAGGAGTTGCTCGAAGCCCTGCCGGTGTACGGCACATTGGCTAACGATTCCCTGAGCGGCAACGACAATGTTGCCGACCATCTCATCGGCCAGGCCGGCAACGATACCTTGTACGGCTATGGCGGCAGCGATCTTCTCAAAGGCGGCTACGGCGATGATGCCTTGAATGGCTACGCCGGCAACGACGTCCTTGACGGTGGCGCGGGCAACGATACTTTAAACGGCGGTGCCGGCAGCGATACCTATATCTTCAATCGCGGCGACGGCAATGACATCATCAATGCCGACAGCAGCGCTGGCCTGGACACCCTGCGTTTCGGCGAGGGCATTGGCCTGACCGACCTGCGTTTGGAGCAATCGGGGAGTTCGGACCTGGTGGTGAAGATCAACGATGCCGGCGGTCAGATTACCCTGAAAAGCTGGTTCAGCAGTGCGTCGTATCGCATCGGTACCTTTGCTTTTGCCGATGGTACAGCGTTGACCTGGCAGGAGTTGCTCGAAGCCCTGCCGGTGTACGGCACATTGGCGAACGATTCCCTGAGCGGCAACGACAATGTTGCCGACCATCTCATCGGCCAGGCCGGCAACGATACCTTGTACGGCTACGGCGGCAGCGATCTTCTCAAAGGTGACGTGGGCAATGACCAGTTGTATGGCGGCACCGGCAGCGACATGCTGGAAGGTGGCGAAGACGCCGATACGCTCAACGGTGATGCCGGTGATGATATCCTGACCGGTGGGATTGGCGACGACATTTTGAACGGCGGCGCCGGCAGTGATCGCTATTTGATCAATGTTGGCGATGGCGCCGATACGATAACAGATTCCGATTCGTCAGGGGGTAATGTTGACACAGTAGTTTTCGGCACCGGCATCGAGGTTGGGAATTTATCCTTGGCGAAAAGCGGCAATGACCTGCGTATCCAGCTCAATGAAGCCGATAGTCTGCTGGTGAAGAACTGGTTTTCCTCCTCCGCCTATCGCATTGAGCGGTTCGAATTCGCCGATGGCACGGCATTGGACGCCCATCAATTGGAAACGCTGGGGGGCATTACCGTTGCTGGCGATGCCGGCAACAATTCCCTGAGCGGTTCTTCAATGACCGAGACCGCGGATATTCTGCGCGGTCTCGGCGGCAACGATACCTTGTACGGCTACGGCGGCGCGGATATTCTCGAAGGCGGTGAAGGTAACGACTATCTGTATGGCGGCACCGGCAGCGATACCCTGAACGGCGGAGTTGGTGATGATACGCTCACCGGTGAAGCCGGCGACGATATTCTGCTTGGCGGGACTGGCAACGATACTTTAAACGGCGGTGCCGGCAGCGACACCTATATTTTCAACCGCGGTAACGGCAATGACATCATCAACTCCGACAGTAGCAACGGCCTGGACACCCTGCGCTTTGGCGAGGGCATTGGCCTGACCGACCTGCGTTTGGAGCAATCGGGGAGTTCGGACCTGGTGGTGAAGCTCGGCGATGCCGGCGGCCAGATCACCCTGAAAAGCTGGTTCAGCAACGCATCGTATCGCATCGGCACCTTTGCTTTTGCCAATGGTACGGCGTTGACCTGGCAGGAGTTGCTCGAAGCCCTGCCGGTGTACGGCACGTCGGCTAACGATTATCTGGTCGGCAGCGACAGTGTTGCCGACCATCTTATTGGCCAGGTCGGCAACGACACCTTGTACGGCTACGGCGGCAACGATCTTCTCGAAGGCGGTGCCGGCGACGACTATCTGTATGGCGGTAATGGTGACGACGTCCTTGACGGTGGTGCGGGCAACGATACTTTAAACGGCGGTGCCGGCAGCGACACCTATATTTTCAAGCGCGGCGACGACAATGTCATCATCAACTCCGACAGTAGCAACGGCCTGGACACCCTGCGTTTTGGCGAGGGTATTGACCTGTCCGACCTGCGTTTGGAGCAATCGGGGAGTTCGGACCTGGTGGTGAAGATCAACGATGCCGGCGGCCAGATTACCCTGAAAAGCTGGTTCAGCAGCGCATCGTATCGCATCGGCACCTTTGCCTTTGCCGATAGCGCGGAGCTGACCTGGCAGGAGTTGCTCGAAGCTCTGCCGGTGTACGGTACGTCGGCAAACGATTCCTTGAGCGGCAGTGACAATGTCGCCGACCACCTGGTTGGTCAGGCCGGCAACGATGCCTTGTACGGCTACGGCGGCAGCGATCTTCTCGAAGGCGGCGCTGGCGACGATACCTTGAATGGCTACGCTGGCAACGACGTTCTTGACGGTGGCGCTGGCAACGATACTTTAAACGGCGGTGTCGGCAGTGATACCTATATTTTCAACCGCGGCGACGGCAATGACATCATCAATGCCGACAGCAGCAACGGTTTGGACACCCTGCGTTTCGGCGACGGCATCAATCTAACCGATCTGCGTTTGGAGCAATCGGGGAGTTCGAACCTGGTGGTGAAGCTCAACGATGCCGGCGGCGAGATTACCCTGAAAATCTGGTTCAGCAGCACATCGTATCGCATCGGCACCTTTGCTTTTGCCAATGGTACGGCGTTGACCTGGCAGGAGTTGCTCGAAGCCCTGCCGGTGTACGGCACGTCGGCTAACGATTCTCTGGTCGGCAGCGACAGTGTTGCCGACCATCTTATTG
>NZ_JAVBRQ010000049.1:0-15242 GCF_031547805.1 Desulfobulbus sp. | reverse complement strand
CCGGCGCCATCACCGAAGATGCAGTGCTTGCCCTTGTTGATGCAGTCATGGACTTTGCCGTTGATATCCTGCAAACAGGGAAAAGGTTAGCCCGCAGTACAAACATAATAACGGCAAGTTAACTCAACTCAGAAACTTGAGCTTGTCCTGAGTGTGGACCTCCAAGGCATGGCGCATCAAGGAGATGCTTCGATGGGTACGCAAGGCCACTTCGATGCGAGGCGCACAATGGCGACTGACCAATTTCATCAACATTGCTATGGAGCTGGTTGCGGATATCGGGCTCCTCAAACCCGTCCGCAAGGCGCTGAAAACAGTAAAGACGCATCGCGATGCCATCTTGGCACGATGGGCTTCAGGCCTCAACAACGCCAGGATAGAAGCGCCGGGCGGCATCTTCCAAGCAGCCAAATGCAGGGCCAGGGGGTATAGAAACGACGATACCTTCATCAGCATGATCTATTTGCTGGCTGCACGTGTACAAAATCTACTCAAATCCACTTGATTCGACGAAGAGCCAAAAAATCTTCGGCTGCAGTCGGTATTCGTCGCATAGATCAGAAACCACCTCTCGACCAACCAGATGCCGTTTCAGGATAAAGACCTTCTCTTCAGGGCTGTAGTTGTGACGCTTCTTTCGCATGGACTTCCCTCCGTTCATGATGGTGTATCATAAACGGCAGGATTGTCCTATTCCCGCTGAACCAAGACACAGAAAAACATCGCGGTGTTGATCGCTTCGCCAATCGGAGCGGCCAGTGTTCGCTGCCTGCGTGCAAGATGATAACCGCCTTGCCGGCGGGGTTTTGTGCGGGCCGGGCACAAGAACACGTAAAAAAAGCGTTGACTTTAGAATCGCTGCAATGTATTAGGGTCTTCTAATTTAGGAACTGCTAACTAAGTTGTATTCTGATAACTCGTAGATAATTCTTGTGCATCGATTATGGATCAGACCTCAAGCGGTTGCCTCCCGGAGGCAGAGAAAAAACAGGCCCCTTCCTACCCTCTCGTGCTTGCAAGCGAAGGGGAGAAGGTCAAGGTTGTCAGCCTCAACGGTGGCGGCCTCATGCGTGAACGCCTGCTCAGCATGGGGATCAATCTCGAGGACGAGATCCTGGTGGTGCGCAAGCAGGACAATGGCGCGGTGTTGATTGAAAAGGCGGGGTGTCGCTACGGTCTCGGCGGCGGCATGGCCCACAAAATAAACGTGATCAAGGCATGAGCATGGAAAAAACACTCAGTGAAATTGCAGTGGGGCAAGCCGGTACGGTTGTCGGGTTCGTCAAGGGAAACAACGCCTATCGCCAGAAACTGTTGGCCATGGGCCTGCTCAAGGGCACCCCGTTCAAGGTGGTTCGGGTCGCGCCCATGGGCGACCCCGTGGAAATAGCGGTGCGCGATTTCAGTCTCAGCCTGCGCCGGGACGAAGCCAAATCGCTGTTGGTACGGGAGGCCTGATCATGAAGAAGCAAACATTGACGATCGGAATCGTCGGCAATCCCAACTGCGGCAAAAGCACCTTGTTCAACTGCCTGACCGGGGCCAAGCAGCAGGTCGGTAACTGGCCCGGTGTCACGGTCGATCGCAAGACCGGCTGGTACCAGGTCCAGGGGGTGAAAGTCGAGGTGATCGACACCCCCGGCATTTATTCGCTCGCCGCTTCGAGCGTGGATGAGCAGGTGGCCCGCGATTTCGTGCTGTCGCGCCAGGCCGACCTGATCGTCAACATCGTGGACGCCTCCAACATCGAACGCAATTTGTATCTCTCCAGCCAGCTGCTGGAGATGGACGTACCCTTGATCGTTGCCCTCAACATGATGGACATGGCCGAAGAGCGGAAGCTGGCCATCGACGTGGCCGGGCTGGCCGAACGGCTCGGTTGCCCGGTCGTCGGTCTGACCGCGGCGAAAAATAAAGGGGTCGACGAGCTCAAGGCGGCGATTCTCGCCGCAGCGGAAGCCGGGCCGACTCAGGTGGCGGAATTGATCTACCCGGAACCGGTGCAACTGGCGCGGGAAGCCTTGGCCCTCGATCTCCGCGATGCCTGCGCCGTCAAGAAGATCGATCCCGAATGGCTGGCGCTCAAGTTGCTGGAAGACGATCCCCTGGCATCCTCCTATGTCCCGTTGGACGAGGCGATGCGGCGCAAAATAGACGCCATGCGGATGCGCATCGAGCAGGAGATGGAAGAAGAGGCCGATATCGTCATTGCCTCGGCCCGGTACGGTTTCGTTTCCTGGCTGATTCGCGATCTGGTCAAAAAGCAGGGACAGGCCAGCCGGACCCTGTCGGATCGCATCGACCGGGTGGTGCTCAGCCGGGTGTTCGGCATCCCCATCTTTTTGGTGGCCATGTACCTGATGTTCATCGTCACCATCAACCTGGGGGGCGCCTTTATCGACTTTTTCGATCAACTGGCCGGCACTCTTTTCGTCGACGGTTTCGGCGTGCTGCTCGCCAGCCTGCACACGCCGGAATGGCTGATCACCGTCCTGGCCAAGGGCATCGGCGTCGGCATCCAGACCATGGCCACCTTCATCCCGCCGATCGGCTTCATGTTTCTCTGCCTCTCCTTTCTCGAGGATTCCGGCTACATGGCCCGGGCGGCCTTTGTCATGGACCGGTTCATGCGCTTCATCGGCCTGCCGGGCAAGGCCTTCGTGCCGATGCTGGTCGGATTCGGCTGCGGCGTGCCGGCGATCATGGCCACCCGCACCCTGGAAAACGAGCGCGACCGCACCCTGACCGTTATGATGAACCCCTTCATGTCCTGCGGAGCCCGCCTGCCGGTCTATGCCCTGTTCGCCGCCGCTTTCTTTCCCACCGGCGGCCAGAACCTGGTGTTTTTGCTCTACTTGATCGGCATCGGCTTTGCCGTGCTCACGGGTCTGATCTTGAAAAACACCCTGCTCAAGGGCGAGGCCACACCGTTCATCATGGAAATGCCACCCTACCATCTCCCCTCGATCCGCTCGATTCTGCTGCGGACCTACGACCGACTCAAGGCCTTTTTGTTCCGGGCCAGCAAGGTGCTCATCCCGGTGATCATGGTCCTGTCCATCTTCAATTCGCTGGGGACCGACGGCACCTTCGGCAACGAGAATACCGACAAGTCGGTGCTGGCCGCCACCAGCAAGATCATCACCCCGGCCCTGACTCCGCTGGGCGTGACCGAGGCCAACTGGCCCGCCACGGTAGGCATTTTCACCGGCATCTTTGCCAAGGAGGCCGTGGTCGGCACCCTGGATGCCCTGTATGCGCGCATGGACCAGCAGGCGGACTCGGACAAGGCGGCAGAGGAAAAAGAGGCATTTGATTTCTGGGGAGGCATTACCGGTGCCTTTGCCACCATCCCCGAGAACCTGCTGGGGGTTGTCGACACCCTGGCCGATCCCCTCGGCCTGTCCATCGGCGATGTCAGCGACACCACCGCGGCGGCGGAGGCGCAGGAGGTCAATGTCGCCACCTTCGGCTCCATGGTGCAGCTGTTCGGCAGCCAGAGCGCGGCTTTTGCCTACCTGCTTTTCGTCCTGCTCTATTTTCCGTGCAGCGCCGCCATTGCCGCGGTTTATCGGGAAACCAATCTGGCCTGGACACTCTTTGCCGGTTTCTGGACCACCTTCCTGGCCTTTATCGCCTCGACCCTCTTTTATCAGGCGGCCAATTTCAGCGCCCACCCCGGCTATTCGACCGTGGTGATCGCCGCCGATCTCGTTGCCGTGGCCGCGGTGATTTTGATCCTGAAGCTGATCAGCGATGCCAGACGGCGTCAGGCCCAGGTGGCCGCAATCGTTTCCGCCGGTGCGGTGCCGCAGGCCGTGCGGCAAGGATGACGCCCCATGGACCTGATTACCGTCAAGCAGTATCTGCGCATGCGCAAGATCGTTCCCCTGCAGGACCTGGCGTTCCATTTTCAGACCGAGGCCGATTCGATTCGGCCTCTGCTCGACATTTGGATGAAAAAGGGCAAGGTCCGCAAGCGGACGGGAGATGCCGCCACCGGCTGCAAGGGCTGTTGCAAATGCGACCCGGCTACCATCGAGGTGTATGAATGGGTCGAGTGAAGGCCTTCCTCGTCCCTGCCTTGCGGAGGGCGGGCAAGGGGCAAGGCGAGACTTCTGTGGCGCTTTGAAATCCGATTGCCACTGCAATGCAGCCGATCTCCTCCCGGGCATCGCTTGGTTGCAATGTATGCGGATTTTTCCTTGCTGGGCTCGTCGAAACGACAAGTGAGGAAAGTTGGACACAATGACAATCCGAGGTGCCTTGCCATCTCGAATGCAGTGAGAAATCTCGTTGTATCAACCGACTTGTGCAGCGTCAAAACACGATCGATTTCCAGAGAGGGAATCCGGCTGAAGTCGGGGTAATCGTAATGCAAAAAAACAATCTTAAGGAGCGGAACACCATGATCAAAGGATTCAACCGAAGCATTGCCCTGGCGGCGGCGGGCGTTTTTTGCCTGCTGCCCGTTCTTCCTGTCCAGGCGGCGTCTTCCTCTGCCGATGAAATCGAACAACTCAAACAGCAGGTGCAGCAGTTGCTGCGGCAGAACCAGCAGCTCAACCGGCGCCTGAACGAGATGGAAAAGAACGTGCAGGCGCAGCCGGCCGCCAACAAGGCCGCCATCGAGAAGGAAGTCACCCGTCAGGTGCAAGAGAAAAGCAGTGCCGCGGGAACTGGCGAAATGGTCAGCATGGGCGGCGTTTCCATGCCGGCCGCCAATAAAAAAGCCATTGAGGAAGAGGTTGCCCGCGCAATCGAGGAGAAGGAGAAAAGCCGCGGTCCGGGCATCAACGAGTTCGTCAGCCTAAGTGGTATCATCGAGGGGGATTACAAGCTGGGCAAGGATTTTCAAGGCGACCATTCCAGCGAATTCGTGCTCGACACCGTTGACCTGATCCTTGACATCAAGGTTACGGATTGGGCCACCGGCAAGATCGTGCTCGAGTACGATGGCACCGAAGGCAACGAAGACCTGTATATCGACGAGGCCCATGTCACCCTGGGCAAGACCGAGGACTTTCCCTTCTTTCTCACCGGCGGCAAGATCTACGCGCCCTTCGGCGAGTTCACCACCAACATGATTCAGGATCCGTTGACCCAAACCCTGGGCGAGATCAACGGCGCGGGCGTCATTGCCGGCTACGAGAAAAACGGCTTCACCGCCTCGGTGTTCAGTTACAACGGCATGAACGATGGGAGCGATCCGGCCGATGCCGACAACGACACCATCAACGGTTTCGGTGCCTCGCTGGCCTATACGTACGAGCGGGACGATGTCGGCTGGCATGCCGCGGCCGCCTGGGTGAACAACATCGCCGACGCCAACAGCACCTCGGATTACCTGGAAAGCAATGCCGACGGCACCAAGCCGGAAGTCTATTCCCTGGTCGACCAAGTGCCCGGCCTCAGTCTCAATTTCAACGGCCGGTACAAGGCGTTCTCGATGAACACCGAATACATCACCGCCCTGGACAGCTTCGATGTCAGCGAAGTGGCCTATGGCGCGGTCGGTGCCGAACCCGCGGCCTGGAACACCGAACTGGCCTACACCACGTCCATTTTCGACAAGGCAACCGTCTTTGCCATCGGCTATCAACGTTCCTGGGAAGCAGTGGCCTTGGAATTGCCCGAGCAGCGATATATCGGCGCGGCCTCGTTCGGGATTTTCGACGGCACCACCTTGACCTTCGAATACTTTCACGACAAGGACTATGACCTTGCAGACGGCGGTACCGGCAATAACGGCTATGGTTTCACCACCAGGCTGAGTTACGAGTTTTAACGGATCGGACGAGGGGCAAACTCCCGAATGGCGGTCGAGTCGGGAGTTTTTTTAGGGGATTTGAATTAGGTTTTTCTAACTTAATATATAACTCCTAAACGGAGCGTTCATAGGGAGTCGAACATGTTGCGAGCCAAAAAAATCTGGGAAATCGAATCGTGCTACAAATGCTCGTTGATCGGGACCTGTTTGACCAGAGCCGAGTTGCGGACTCTGGCCAAGGAACGGATTTTTGCCATCGGGCCCGGCCATGACGACTACCAGCTGCATGCCGAATTCATCCGCATCTCCGACCGGGAAGGTGCCCAGAGCAAGGCGTTGCACAAATACCTGGCCAAAAAATACCAGGGGCGGGCCCGGAAATACCAACGGGCCGCAACCGACTTGGAAATAAAGGAAATGTGGCGCGAGGACATGGCGGAGGGGCGGCTGGATACCGCCTGGTGGTCGGTGCTCATTCACCCCGCCGCCTCGCTGAACCTGGTCAGCCGGCTGTACGGTGAGCTGCACATGCTCGGCCACGACACCTTGAACAACCATCACCGCGAGCGGCAACAAGGCGACCGGCTGCGGACCCGGCTTGCCATGCTGGAGGAAGTGCTGGGCTCCGAACGCCAGCATTACCGCCGGGAAAAACGGACGCTGCGCGGGGAGATCGACCAGCTGCAACAAACGATCGGCCAACAGCGGGCCGTGGAGTCGGAAAACACCAGGCTGCGGCAGGAAGCGGCGGGATTGCACAACCTGCTCCGGGAATTGCGCGAGGGCAAGGGCCACGGCGAGCAGCAGCAGGAACTCGATGAGTTGCGGCAGACCAATAACGGCTTGTGCGGCAGGATCGACGAACTGACCGGCGAGCTCGCCGAGATGAAGGCCCAGGTGGCTGCGGCCATGCGGCAACTGGAGGAGATGGCGCAAATCCGCGGCCGGCTCGAGCACCACGAGGCCGAGCAGGCGCGGGAGATATCCACCCTCGAAGGCCTGCTCATGCGCCACATCGTCCAAGAGGAAGGCCCCTGTTGCCAATGCGCCGACCAGCACACCGCCAACTGCCCCGGCCTGAGTTTGTGCGGTAAAACTGTGCTCTACGTGGGGGGCCTGAACAACATGATTCCCCACTATCGGCAACTGGTCGAGCAATGCGGCGGCCGCTTCATCCATCACGACGGCGGCAAGGAGGCCTCGCGCTCCCTGCTGCCGAAAATGCTGACCGCGGCCGACGCGGTCCTCTGTCCCATCGACTGCGTCAGCCACGATGCCTGCAACTGCGTCAAGAAAATGTGCAAACGCTACCAGAAACCGTTCGTGCTGATGCGCAGCGCCGGTTTGTCCTCGCTGGCCAAGGGCCTCAGCGAAATCGTGCAATGATCGCTCGACGCGACGGAATGCCACCACATTTCATCCCATCCAAGGAGAATACCATGAAATGCAAACAAGCCGTGGATGCCGCCTACCGCAACGGCAACCTGCACATCAACCTCAATGGCCCCTTCTCACCCGCGACCGCCGAGGAGGTGTCCGGCGCCATCGCCATGTTCTACGAGGGCAGGGGCAACATCTTCATCCACACCGCCAATGTCACCACCGTGGAACCAAGCTCGAAATGCGCCCTGGCCGACCAACTCAAGGGGTTGGGCCTGCCGTGCGAACGGCTGTACCTGACCGGGACCAAGGGGCTTGACTTAAGTCCGGACAACATCCGGGTCATTGTCTACGAAAAGAAAAAAAAGGGCTGCTGCGGCCGGTGCAAGGACTGCGGCTGTAGCAACGAGCATTGAGAGTCGGAAACGTTCCGGCCGCACACTCACACCCACCACCATTGGAGGAAAATATGTCCAAGGCATTGATTGTTTACGGTTCCACCACCGGCAATACCGAGACCGTGGCCAAACAGGTCGGCGAAGTACTGGCGCGCCAGGGGATGGAGGTCACCATCCAGGACGTGGCGCGAACCAAGGTCGGCGAATTGGGAAACGGCTTTGACCTGACCCTGTTGGGCTCCTCGACCTGGGGCGATGCCGAAATCGAGTTCCAGGAGGATTTCGCCTCGTTTTACGAAGAGATGGGGGGCGCGGAACTCAAAGGCAAGAAGGTCGCGCTCTTTGGTTGCGGCGATTCGTCCTACACCTATTTTTGCGGCGCAGTCAATCTGCTCGAGGAGAAGATGGGCGAGCTGGGCGCAGTGGTGGTCAACGATCCCTTGCGGATCGACGGCGACCCGCAGGACGCGAAGGACGAGATCGTCGATTGGGCCATGGAAGTGGCTTCTCACGCGTGACCATCGGCACGAAGTCCCGGCGGGCCGCAAGCAAGACCGGCAAGGAGAGCATGCAATGAATGACCAAACCTATCAACTGTACCGCGCCGCTCTGCTTGCCCTGCGCCGGCAGGTTCGGGTCGCCCATCACCTGCCCGGCCGCATTCGTCTGGAACTGCACCCCGAAGACGCGGCCTCGATGGCCGCCTTGCTCAAAAACGGCACCGAGGGACTGGCTGCGGCCAGGGCTTTGCTGCCCGGCATCCGCGCCTTGAAATTCAACGCCCTGGCCGGTTCCGCGGTCCTTGAATACGACTACAACCTGTATCCGCCGCAGCTGGTGGATGCTTTTTTCCGCGCCACCGGCGCGGAGCAGGCTGGCGATCTGCTGGATCGCCTTGCTTCCCAATAAACCTCCACATCATTTTGAAAGGAGAACATTCATGAACGAATCGACCCAAAATCTCTTGATCTTCCTCGGCGGCGTCGCACTTGGCTCGTTAACGGTCCTGGCCCTGTCCAAGAACAAGGAAGGGCTGCGGCCCGCCCTGGCCGGCCTGACCGCCAACGCCCTCGACCTGCGCGACAAGGCCGCCGGAGCCATCCAGCGCACCAAGGAAGATCTCGGTGATTTCATGGCCGAAGTCGAACACGCTCGGACCGAGAAGGCCGACTCGCAGGCACCGAAGGGCGAATGAGCCGGATCATCGTGACAACCATGCCCGTGTCCATCTCCATCGTCCACGATTTGCCTGGTCGTTTGCGGCTGCGTGGCGGCTCGAACCGGGAGGCGGCGCTCTTGTCCCGGGGCGTCGCGCTTCAAACCCAGGCCGGTGTGCTCGCCACCCATCACTCTCCTGTGGGGAGGAGCCTGCTGGTCCTGTACGATCCTGCCGTCATCAGCCGCGGCGACCTGCTGCTGAACCTGTACGATGCTCTGGTCCGGGAAACGGCAATGGGGGCCGGCGCCATGCCCGTGGCGGCGCCGGCCCAGGCCGCTCCCAGCTTGGCCGGGCTGATATTGCCGCTGGTTTTCAGGCCGCTGCTGCCGCTGGGGCTGCGGCAAGTCCTGGCCTTCAAGACGGCCTGGCCGCGCCTGCGCAAGGGCCTGGCCAGCCTGGCGCGGGGACTGCTCGACATCGACGTGCTCGATGCGGCGGCCATCGGCCTGTGCATCGTCCGCCGCGATTTCCGCACCCTCACCACCATCACCGTCCTGCTCGGCCTGGGCGAATTCCTCGAAAGCTGGACTAAAAAGCGGTCCGAGGCGAGTCTGGCCGACTCCCTGGCCAGGCATTCGATCAAAGCCAACCTGCGTCTGGGCGAAACGGAGCAGCAGGTGGATGCCTCGACCCTGCGCGCCGGCGACATGGTGGTGGTCCGCCAGGGCAGCTTCATTCCGGCCGACGGAGTGGTCATGGAAGGGGAAGGCCTGGTGGACCAGAGCCTGATGAGCGGCGAGGCCAAGCTGCAGGATAAACGGGTGGGCAAGGCGGTTTTTGCCGGCTCGCTGCTGGAGGAGGGCGAACTGCTCATCCAAGCCACCGAGGACGGCGACAAGACGGTGTGGCGCCGAACCATGCTGCTGCTACACGATGCCGAGCAGCGCAAGGCCTCCATCCAGGGGCAGGCGGAGCAGCTGGCCAGCAGGCTGGCGCCGTTTTCCCTGCTGCTGGCGGGTTTGGTCTTCCTGGTCACCGGCGATCCCCGCCGGGCCGCCTCGGTGCTGCTGGTCGACTATTCCTGCGCCATCAAGCTGGCCACGCCGTTGGCCATTCTCTCCTCCATGCGGCAGGCCGCGTCGGTGGGGGCCGCCGTCCGTGGCGGGCGGCATCTCGAGGATCTGGCCAAGGCCGATGTCTTTGTCTTCGACAAGACCGGCACCCTGACCATGGCCGCGCCGAGCGTCAAGGAGATCGCGCCCTGCAACGGCTGGAATCGGAACGAGGCCCTGCGGCTCGCCGCCTGCCTGGAAGAGCACTTTCCCCATCCCGTGGCCAAGGCGGTGGTGCGCCAGGCCGCGGCCGAGGGGTTGGAGCATGCCGAGCGCCATGCCATGGTCGAGTATGTCACTGCCCACGGGGTTGCCAGTTGCCTGGACGGCCACCGCGTTCTGCTCGGCAGCCGCCATTTTGTCGAGGAGGACGAGGGCGTGGATCTGGCCCCCCTGGCATCGCACATCGACCGCTGGAACGAACTGGGCCACACCATCTTGTACCTGACCATGGGCGGCGAATTGCTGGCCGGTTTTGCCCTGGATGATCCGCCCCGGCCGGAGGCGGCGCAGGTCATCGCCAGCCTGCGCGCCATGGGCGTCAAGCGGATCATCATGCTTACCGGCGATCTGGACGGCATGGCCGAACGCATGGCGCGGGAGTTGGGCATCACCGAATGGGTGGCCCAGGTCCTGCCGGACGACAAGTTCCGTTTTGTCTGCGACTTGAAAAACCAGGGCCACGTGGTGGCCATGGTGGGCGACGGGCTCAACGATGCCGCCGCCCTGGCCGAGGCCTCGGTGGGCTGCTGCATGCGCCGCGGCGCCGACATGGCCCGCGACGCCGCCGACATCGTCCTGACCGAAAACGAGTTGGTGACGCTTCCCTTGCTCCGCTCGTTGGCCACCGCGACCCTGACCCGGGTACAGCGCAATTTCGCCTTTATCGTCGGTACCAACACCCTGTTTTTGCTGGGGGGATTGTTCGGCTTGACCTCTCCGGCCCTCGGGGCCTTCCTGCACAATTCGGCCACCGTGGCGGTGGCGGCCAACGCGCTCAGACCCTATAAACTGCCCGCCATAGGATCCCCTTCCGGGTCCGATTTTATCGGAGGTGCGCAATGATCACTCATGCCTTGCCCGGCCGCATCCGTCTGCGGCATTCCCGGCCCCCTGGCTCGGAGGAATTGGCACAACTTCTGCGCCAGATTGGCGCGGTTGCCCCTTCCGCCACCCTGAGCCATTCGCCCCGATCCGGCACCACTTTGATCGAATTCACCGAACAAACATGTTCTGGCGAAGTCCTGGCCCTGTTGCAGGCCGGTTCCTGCGACCGGGCCGCCAGCGCGCCCAAACGCCAGAACGGCCTCTGTTGCTGGCCGTCGATGACGGCGGTCAAGCGTGGAATGACCGGATCGCTGCTTGCCACCCTGGGCCTGGCGGCCTTGCGCCGCGAAGGCGGGCATATCCTTGCCGGCGGTATCTTCCTGGCCTGCCTCTCCCGCCATCTCTGGGTGTACCGGAGGCGGCTGTGGAAATGATCGATCCCGTACCAATGCATCGCACCATGGAGAAGACGATGAACAAAGGAGAACTGATTGAAAAGATGGCCCAGGAATGCGGCTTGAGCAAACATGCCTTGCACAATGTCCTGGAATGTTTCCTGGAGACGATCACCGCCGCCCTTGCCGACGACGGGATCGTGAAATTGAAAGGATTCGGAACATTTTCCGCGCCGGTTCGGGCCGCCAGGGAAACCCGCAGCCTCCATTCCGGCGAGATGATCCGCATCCCCTCCCACAAGGCGATCAAATTCAAGGCCGGTTTGCGATTGACCAAGGCGGTGCAGTGAGGGCGGCGCCCAGCCGCCCGCTTTACCGACGCCGAATTCGGCAACCTGACCCCCTTGGCTGTGCGGCGACGGTTTGCGCCGATAGAAGCGGAATACTTTTGATTTCAGGCGGTGGAGAGCACCGCCTGATTTTTTTATCCCTTGGTTTTCCCGCCGCCATGTTCTGCTCGCATGCTCCCCGAGCGTCCTTACCTCCGGGCATGGCGGCGGGAAAATCGCTTCCTCTGCACTCGCTGGCAACACCCTCCGGAAATGCGCTTGCCGCAACATCGGCGCCGCAGGGTGCCGCGGAGGCTATTCCTGGACGGCCACGGGAAAAGAGAGGGACGGCCGGTGCAGGCGCGGGTTGGAAGAAGAGCGGCCGGCCGTGGCCAAAGGAGGCTGAGGATTGGGCTTTCCCCGAGGATGACGCTCCAGGAGATCGAGAAACAGATCGCAGAGTTCGGGATGGAACTGGGTGCCCCGGTTGCGGCGGATTTCCTCGAAGGCCTGTTCCTCGGTCAAGGCGGCCTTGTAGGGCCTGTAGGTGGTCATGGCGTCGTAGGAGTCGGCAAGGGCGATGATCATCGATTCCAGGGGAATGACCTCGCCTTTCAACCCGTCCGGATAGCCCTTGCCGTCGAATCGTTCGTGATGGTGGCGGATGATTTCCCCCATCCTGCCCAGGCCGGGCAGGTTCTCGAAGATCGAAGCGCCGATCACCGTATGCTGCTGCATCAGAAGATGTTCCGCCGGCAGCAGGTTGCCCGATTTCATCAGAATACCGTCGGCGATGCCGATCTTGCCGATATCATGCACATGGCCGATCACGTGCAGATACTCGCACTCCCGTTCCGACCGCCCCCATACCCGGCAGAAGTGCTCGGCGATCTCGGAAACCCGCCGCGAATGGCCGGCCGTGTACATGTCTTTGAGCTCAATGGTGCGGGTCAGGCTTTCGATGAACAGGTGGAAATCGATATCGTCAAAGGTAATCATGAACCTCTACTCCGGTATCGGTGTTGCCCGTCTGTTGCAAGTCGGGAAGACAAGGAGAGTGCGCCGGCCGGGCGCATGCGGCCGATCCCGCAGGCCCAGGTTGGGGAGAAGGGACGCTCGAAGCTGAATACCGTCTCGGGGCCAAGAGGGCCGGGACGGGTGCGGTCACGGATGGGGACGAGGCGGCGGGGCGCCATCGGGTCAGGTGTTTTCCGGCAGCGATGCCAATGAAGCGGATGAAGCGCTGCCGGCCGCGACCCGGAGCCGTTTGCCGCCAGGGACTTTGATGTTGGCCCTCCCCGGCAAAGC
This sequence comes from Desulfobulbus sp., assembly GCF_031547805.1. GTDB lineage: Bacteria > Desulfobacterota > Desulfobulbia > Desulfobulbales > Desulfobulbaceae > Desulfobulbus. The sequence goes on along the minus strand of NZ_JAVBRQ010000049.1, from coordinate 2,344 downwards.
CTTTGCCCGCCCGTTCGTTTCGGCGGCAAAGTCGCCGGCTGCCGGCCGGTTCGTCTCCCGAACCGTGGCGGTGTAGGTGATCATGCTGTCGAGAATCTCGTCGCTGATCACATGCTCAATCCGGCAGGCCCCGCTGTCGGCGACCCTTGGATCGACGCCGAGCACCTCGACAAAGAAATCGCGCAGGGTTTCATGACGGTGGAGGATCTCGCGGGCCCGGATCTCGCCTTTGGGCGTCAGGGTGATGAGGGCGTAGGGGGCATAGTTGACCAGGCCGCGGGAGTCGAGCGCCCGCAGCGCCTCGGTCACCGAGGCCGCGCTGACCGACAGCCGGCCGATGATGTCCTTGCTGCGGGCCGCGCCCTGTTCCCTGGCGACCAGATAGATCGTTTCCAGGTAATCCTCCAAACTGCTGCTGAGTGCTTCCTGCTCGCTCGTCATGGTGTTTTGCCCCGTTGCGGTGGCGTTTGCGGTGTCGGTTCCCGAGACGGATGTCGGGGCTGAGCTGCAAAGAGATGGCTGTCCGCATGGCCGGCACCTTCGGAATCCGCGCCATCGGCACCGAGCAGGCCGGCGGTGGGAATGGTCAGCGAGGTGGAATGGCCCATCAGGATCAGGTAATCGATCAGATCCGGGGTCAGGCCGGCATGATGGCCGACCAGCAGCGTGGTCTTGCCGGTTTGGGCGCCATGCCGGCGGATGGCGTCGTAGACAATGGCCCTGGTGGGGCCGCCGAAGGTGGTGATCCAATCGTCTAGGACAAGCAGGTCCGGGTTCCGGGCCAGGAGAATGGCCAGGGCCATCAGCGCGCGCTGGTGGTTTGGCAGGTTGCTGATCTTCACCCGCCTGGAGACGCCGAAGCCGTCGGTCAGCCGGTCGTAGATCTCGCCGCGCCATTCGGCATGGCAGCCGCTGAAGAATAGGGCCGTTTGTCCGATGGTCATGACCTCGTGGATGCGATCGACGTTTTCGAGAATGCCGATCTTTTGCTTGGCCGCCAGCGGCAGATTATGCGCCTCGTGGCCCTCGACCAGGCACAGGCCGGCAAGGGGCCGGTTTCTGCCCGCCAGCAGGTTGAGCAGTGCCGCCTTGCCCAGGGCGTCGCGGGGGGCGAGCACGGAAACGGCTCCCCGGGGAACGGCAAAATGCAGATGCTCGCAGATGGTTGTATTGCCGCAGGCCACGGTCAGGCCGATGCCACGGATGCTCGCCTCGGAGGGCGCTTGCCGCATGATCGAATCCGTTGATGCGGGGTTTGTTCTCCGGATGCTTTTTTTTCGGTTGGGTCCAAAAGCGCTGCGATTGCTCGATGCCTGGTGTTTCATGGCGATGCCGATCCTTCCGGCACCACTTGGCCGGATCGTTTTAGTTTAGTCTAATAAATAAAGGGTAAATGAATGTGAGCCGGGCGTCAACATCATTTTGTGCATTTTCCTTGATTGCGGGCGAAAAAACGCGATCATGCCGGGGAAGCGGAAACAAAGATCGGCAACAGGTGAGAAGGGCGACGGAATATGGATGAGGACAAGGAGGGACGAGCGGCAGCGATGGGCAACCGATCTGGCCTGCCCGTGGGGCAAGCCGTCCCATCACGTTGAAGCGGCAATGCTTCGGGCGGAAAACGAGGAGCGTCGCGCCGCCGCTCAGTTGCCGGCAGGGACGAAAAAAGGAGTGGCGCTTACGGTTTGATTCGGATGCGTCAAAAGACGGACCGGATGGCGGCGACGGGCGCGGAAAAGCACTGCGCCCATGTTATGCCGAAAGGTTATTTCGTCCATGCCGGCATCACGTACAGCCGGAGCAGCGTTGCGGCCAGCAGAGAGCAGCCGCCGGAGAAGAGAAACGCGCAGCCAGGCGAGACGCTTTGATAGAACAGCCCGAACAGCATCGAAGCCGGCAGGAGCAGGATGCCCGCCACCAGGTTGAACCAGCCGTAAGCGGTGCCACGGCGTTCCTCTGGGACGAGATCCGCCACAAAGGCCTTTTCCACCCCTTCCGTGGCACCCATGAACAGGCCGTACAGCCCGAACAGCAGCAACAGCGAAACAAGATTGTCGCCCACGCCACCCATGCCCAGATAGAAAAGGCCATAGGCAATATATCCGCAAAAAAGCAGGGGGATGCTGTTAATGGCAATGAAAAAATGTGCCATTTATGGCGAAGTAAAAGTGTACCACCGGGTTGATTCGTCCGAAAAGGAAGGTTTAGTGTTTATCTACGAATAAATTACTCGCATTTTTCCCGCCATTGGCTCATATTCCGTTGAAAATCAAGCAATGGAGGCAGAAATGGCACGCATCAAAACCTGGGAAATTTCGGATGCATTCTGGGCGATCGTCGAATC
>NZ_JAVBRQ010000013.1:0-144935 GCF_031547805.1 Desulfobulbus sp. | reverse complement strand
GCAACTGCTACGACAATGCCTGTGCTGAAAGTTTCTTTCACACCATGAAGGGGAAGTCATCCACGGTGAATACTTTGCCACTCGTGAAAAGATGCGCCACACCGTGTTCGAATATATTGAAGTTGACTACAACCGTACCCGTCGCCATAGTGCGAATGGGCGTATTAGTCCTATGGCGTTTGAAGCTCTCAAAGCAGCTTAACTGGATGTCCACTCAATACGGGCAGAATCACTGAACAGGTTTGCCATCATGTTTGAGGACAGATTCCCCCCCTCAATAGAAAAACCGACTTACACAAATTGTGGACACACCCTCCCGCTGCCTTTGAACGTCGGTATTATGAACAGCTACTGGCCGCGTGACTCATTTGGTGTCCTTTGTTGACGACCAACCTCAGAGTCCTTACTCCTTACTGTAACGGCTCGGTTGTCCATTTCCAATTGAGGAGAAACAAAAGGGCCTGACGGACTCCTATTCCTCCTCGTTTTTCCTCAAGCCCCATTTTCTTCGTCAATACCCTCGGCCATTGCCATGGTAGGCATAACCGGCCGCACGCACCTTGTGCGGTTCGTAGACGTTGCGCAAATCAATGAAGATGGGCTGGCGCATCCTACCTTTCATCTTGCTGAAATCCAGCGCTCGATACTGATTCCATTCTGTCAGCAGCACCACCGCATCCGCGTTGTCAAACACCTCGAGCGGATCGTCGACATACACCATCGATGCGGGTAGCAGTTTCGCTGCCTCGTGCATCCCCTGTGGATCATGTGCCTGTATCTTTGCCCCTCGCTCAAGCAGGGCCGGTAGGATGGTCAAGGCAGGCGCCTCGCGCATGTCGTCCGTCTCCGGTTTGAAAGCAAGTCCGAGCACCCCGATCGTTTTGCCCGACTCGCTTCCACCAAGGGCATCACGAATCTTCTTGACCATCCGCGCCTTCTGAGCGGCATTCACTTCGACAGCCGCCTCGACGATACGGGCGCTGACCCCATGCTCTTGGACGGTACGCAACAACGCGACCGTATCCTTAGGAAAACAGGAGCCACCATACCCTGGGCCAGGATGCAAAAATTTTTTACCTATTCGGCCGTCAAGTCCTATTCCCTTGGCTAGGGCGATGGTGTCAGCCCCCACGGCTTCGCAGATGGCCGCCATTTCGTTAATAAAGCTGATCTTAACCGCCAAAAAGGCATTGGCCGCGTACTTGATCAACTCGGCGGTTTCAATGCTGGTAATCACGATGGGGGTCTCAATAAGATACAACGGGGTATAAATTTCTCGTAGAACCGAAGTCGCCTGTTCGCTTTCCACCCCTACGACGACCCGGTCTGGCCGCATGAAATCGTTGATTGCCGCCCCCTCTCGCAAAAATTCGGGGTTGGAGGCCATATCGAAGCTGGCGCCGGGATTGGCTTCGCGAATGATCCGTTCCACCTGTCGTGCCGTGCCTACGGGCACTGTGCTTTTATCGACCACCACCGTATATCCGGCCAGATGGGCAGCAAGGCTGCGGGCGGCTTCGTACAGATAACTGAGGTCGGCGTAACCGTCTCCACGGCGGCTGGAAGGTGTACCCACCGCGAGAAAGACCGCATCAGCTTTCGGTACGGCCTGGCTGAGGTCGGTGGTGAACCGTAAGCGACCGGCTGCCACGTTCTTGGCAACCAGAGCGGCCAAGCCCGGTTCGTAAATCGGAATTTGTCCTTGGCAGAGAGTCGCTATTTTTGCCTCGTCATGATCGACACAAACGACTTCATGCCCGAATTCGGAAAAGCATGTACCACTCACCAGTCCAACATAACCGGTGCCGATAATCGTAATATTCACAAGTATCCTCCAAAAATTACTCAAAAAAAACTTACAGCGGAGCAGCCAACGGCATCAAGAGGGAAAAAGACAGGAAGACGTCCGGTAAAAGCGGAAAAAGCTTTCGCCGCCAGACAGTTTACGGATTTCAGGATCAGTCGTCTGTCATTCACCAGCGCCAGAGTTCGTGGCTGGCTCTCAAGGTAAACAATAGCTGGTGGTCGGTGTACTGGTCGTTGGCTAGGTTGCCATCGGAAACATAATAGCCATAATTCAGGCCGGCAGTGTACCAACGGCCAAAGGTATAGGTGCAGCCGATGCCGGCATCGTAAATATTCTTGTCGTAGCTGTTGCCACCGGTTTTCCCGGCTGGAGCCGCTCCACCGCCAGCCTCGACTTGATAAATACCCTGCGGTTCAAAGTTGGATTCCATGCTGTAACCGCCGTATACATTGAACGCCAAATTTTGGGTGTGACGGTATGAAAACGTGGCCCTTGCACTGTAGGTGTCGGTCAAACCGCTATCCGCCGAGTTGCCGGAAAAATTGTTCGTCTGATATACCTTACTGAGTTCCAGCGAGAGCGAGGCGTGTTCAAAGGTTCTCATCAAGGTGGCATAAGCATTGTATCCCCAGGTGCCATCCAGCCCCTCGGTTTTAGCAAAAGAAGGCCCCCCTCCAAGCGCTACCCGGGTACGGGAATCGAAGGCATGATCCCAGCCCAAAGACCACGAATGAATTTCGTTACCCGGGCGGGTATCGTCAGCGTATCGGCTTTCATTCAATGAATATTTGAGGGGATAAAAGTCATGGGGGGTGCGAACAAAATCGACCCCCACCCGAAAACCGTATTGATCGAGGTCCGGGGTGCCGTTGTCGGTTGCATTGGTATCAAAAAGCCCTTGAGTGCGGTCATACAGGCCCCGGGTGTAGTCCAGTCCCAAATTACCCCGCCAATTCTGGGTGAATCCATGGGTCAAATCGGTATAAAAGCTATGCCGGTCATAGTCTTCATACCCGCCGACACTCTCGTCGTTGCGCAGAACAGAGTAGGAGTAGCCTCCGTTGATTCGGCTGTCTTTATCGAGCACATAACTGGTCCGCGCACTGGCGGTGTTGGTCCAGTATTTCCGGCCGTTCTGGTCCCGGGAGAGCTCTGTTGGCGTGTCAAACGGCGACGCCTGTCCGCCGCTACTGGCAAACACGTCGGAAGTCTTGCCGCGGGTGGGCGTTCCTGGATCGTCGGAACGGATATAGTTCTCCGACACGGAAACCGACCAAGCCTGCGAGAGCCATCGTTCGCCCTGAAGATCGAGTTGGTGGTCGACCTGATTATCCTCGACCACATAATCATAGCTGAGCGTGGGACTGTATCGCAGGCTCAGGAAATCCCGAACATCGTTCGAAACTATCAACACTTCGGGCTGAATGCCGATTTTCTTCCGGTCCCCGTCGTCGGAAAGAGTTCCGACCTCACCCTGCTTATAGGATCGCGAACGATAATCGACAACCGTTCCCATCGTACCGGTGACTATTGTTTCCCGGGCAAGAGCCGGGGCAACACCGATAGCCAGGGGAACCAGGAGGTAGAAAACCGTCCGTCCTGGCAGAGGAGAAGCAACTGTCCACATGAAAGAGCCTCGTTGTCAGTGCACGACAACCACATCACCGGGTTCAAGCTGAATATTCTTCTCGGCATTCTTCCCTGCGACGAAATCGTCGTAATCAAACTGGAATTGCTGGACTTTCTTCGCCGGTTTATCGCTTCCTTTCTCTTTTTCTTTCTCGACAATCAGGTCATTACCCTGGCGAATCACCGTGATATCGGATTTGGCCCATTCGGTCAGTCCACCCGCCTTGGCAATCGCCTTGACAATGGTCATCGGCTGATCGAGATGAAACAGCCCCGGGGTTTTCACCTGTCCCATGACCGTGTATTGCCGGCTGTTGCTCTGAACCACCGAGGTGATCACGTTCGGCTCGCTGAATACGGCGCTGTACAATTTAGTTAGATATTGCGCCAGCTGCGGCAAGGTCATGCCCACCACGTACACATCGCCGATATGACGGAGCGAAACACGCCCGTCCACGCCCACTTCCGCGCCCGTACCCCGCCCGCGCAGGAAATCCTGGCCTTCAGCCTGAGGCGCGCCTTGGCCGCTATTGGACGGTCCGACCGCCATGGAGCCTTCGCCGTACACTTCCACATAGAGGATGTCGCGGTAGCCGATCAGGTATTCCTGGTCTTTTGGGGATTGTCCCTTGCCCCCCAACACTTCCTGCCGATATTTTTCTTTGAGTTCATCTTTAACGACGGCATCACTCCCCGATTCAGCCGCCCAACATGACCACGCCATGACAAAAACAGCGCCGATCACTGCCAAAAAATACCTCTGTGTGACGATGGAAAATGTCTTCATGCCTCTCTCCTTTTGACTCAGCAGGATGAACTTATTGACATTTTATGCTACCGGCATCGCGGTGTTAGGTCAAAACAAAAAAAGGAATCCTTCTACTTTTCTCACCTCTTGAGTATTTTTACGAATACGAACCTTTTTCCGGCCTTTTGAGAAAAAAATGCCTCGATCATGCGTGATCCTCGTTTTTTATTCCTCAAATGCACGCGGTGCGATATAAGAATTGTTGAAGAGTAGGCCCCTTAACCCATTTCCCGTGCCCAGCCCACTTTGCGAGAAGGATCATCATGAAATCAAACCGTTTGTCTTTCCTGGCCGCCTTTTCCTCGCTCTTGCTCTGCTCCGTGCTTCTTACGGGGTGTTTTGAAGAGAAGAACAAGGAAGAGCACTATCAAAAAGCCATGTCTTACCTGCAGGAGCACAAGGACAAGGAAGCCATCATTGAATTGCGCACCGCCATCCAGATTGACCCCAAATACGCCCAGGCCCGCTATCAGTTGGGCCTGCTCTATCTCAAAAGCGGTGACGCGCGCCAGGCATTTGAAGAGCTGCAACGCGCGGCGACCCTCGACCCCAAAAATCTGGATGCCAGTATCAAGACGGCGGAGTTCTATCTGTTGGGTCAAAAGAAGGAGGAGGCCCGCAGCGAGATAGAAAAGGTGCTCAAGCAGACCCCAGACAATAAAGACGCCTTGGCGCTGCTAGCCAACCTGGAATTGATCGACGGCAAGATCGACAGCGCCCTGGCCGCGATCGACAAAGCCATTGCGGCCTCCCCCAACGAAGATCGCCTGTATATCATCAAGGGCCGAATCCTTGGCATCAAGGGACAGTTCGCGGATGCGGAGCAGGCTTTTACCAAAGCGCTGGAGTTGGATGGCAAGAAAATAATCAATTTCGCCACGCTCGCTGCCTTTTATGTGGAGCGCAAGGAATTGGACAAGGCGCGGGCCACGCTGGACAAGATGGCCGCTGCCTTGCCCGATTCCCCCCAGCCGTACCTGCAAATGGCCTCTATCGATCTCCTTGAGAATGATGTGGACAAGGCCGAGCAGCATTTACAGCAAGCCCTGAAGCTCGATCCCAAAAACAGCAGACTGAAAGCGGCGGTCGCCGATTTCTATGTCAAGAAGGGCGCCCTCGACCAAGCCGAGCAAATGTTTAAGGATGCCATTGCCTCGGCGGACAAACCAGAGGAATTCGAAGCGCAGTTGGCAAATTTTTATTTTGACTACGGCAAGTTCGATCAAGCAAAAGAAATGCTGGCCAAGGTGGCCAAGACCAACGACAAAAACGCCACCGCCGCCCTGGTGAATGCCAAGTTCCTGTTGAAGGACGGAAAAAACCAGGAAGCCTTGGATGTGATCACGAATCTCATCCGGGATTATCCCAAGTGGGGCGAGTTGTATTTCGTCAAGGCCGTGGCGCACAGCAATCTCAAGGACATGAAGCTGGCCAAGGAGGCTTTGCTGGAATCGATTCGGCTCAATCCCGGATTCGCCAAGGCTCACGCCTTGCTTGCCCTCCTTGCGCTCCAGGAAGGCGAATTCGAGGTCGCCAAAAGAGAAGCCGCAATCGCCCTGAAAATCAATCCCCGCGACTTTCAAGCGGCCATGACCCTTGCCAAGGGCGTGCTGTTCACCAAGGAATACGATACTGCAGAAAAAATGTTTTCCGAGCTCAACACCAAGGTGCCGGACAACGTGGAAATCCTGGGCAGCCTCGGTCTGGCCTACATTGGCCTGCAGCAGGAGCCCAAGGCCAAGCAGGCATTTGAAAAAGTGGTAGCCCTGCAGCCCGATAACGTCAAAGCCTTTGCGTTCCTGCTCCAGATCGCCCAGAAGGGAGGTGCCAAGCAGGAAGATCTGATCAAAATGACCGAGGCGCAGATTGCCAAGGCTCCCAAAAGCGGCGGAATGCATATTTTGCTGGCGAATCTGTATCTGAGTGCGAATCAACCGGACAAGGCTCTCGAACTCTATCAGAAAGCGCAAGACCTCGATCCGGATAATCCCCAGACCTATGCCATGAGTGCCATGATTTGGTCCCGGCAGGGCAAGACCGACCAGGCCATTGCCGAATTCAAGGACCTCCTGGCAAAACAACCCAAATCCCTGGGGGCTTACATGGGCCTGGGCAGCCTCTACGAGCAGAGCGGCAAGAGCGATCTGGCCAAGGAGGCCTATACCAAGGCGTTGGAGGTCAAATCCGACTTCGCGCCGGCGGCCAACAATCTGGCCTGGTTGATCGCCGAAGGCAAGGATCCGGATCTGGGAGAGGCGCTGCGCCTGGCCATGATCGCCAAGCAGCAACAGCCCGACGATGCCCATATCATCGATACCCTTGGCTGGGTGCATTACAAGCGGGGCTCGTTCGGCCTGGCCCGCAACGAGTTCAACCAGGCGGTGCAGAAACAGGACAACATGCCCGTGCTGCGCTATCACCTGGCCTTGGCCTTGTATGGCGAGGGCAAAAAGCAAGAGGCGATCAAGGAGCTGGAAAAGGCGCTGGCCCAGCCCCAGCCCTTCAAGGAAAAGGACGAGGCGAACGACACCTTGAAAAAATGGCAGAGTGAACAGTAAAAAAAGTTGAGCAGACAGGACCATGGTATGGCACCATCGCCCCCTCGGCGGGAACTGATCTTAAGTTCCCGCCAGATTCAGGAACGCGTCCAGGAACTCGGTCGACGGATCACCCAGGATTATCAGGGTAAGCGGCTGGTGCTCCTCGGGGTGCTTAACGGTGCCTTTATCTTTGCCGCCGATCTGTGCCGTGCCATTGCCCTCGACCTTGAAGTCGATTTCATCAGGGTCACCAGTTACGGCGCATCCACGGTATCCTCTGGCACCATTCGCCTGCTCAAGGAACCCGGCATCGATCTGGCCGACAAGGATGTGCTGTTGGTGGAAGACATTGTCGATACCGGCACCACCATGGCCTGGCTGCGGGATCACTTCCGGCAAAGCCCTGCCTGTTCGGTGCGCATCTGTTCCCTCATCGACAAGAAAGAACGCAGAGCCGTACCGGTCGAGGTCGATTACACCGGTTTTGACCTCGACCACGGTTTTCTTGTCGGCTACGGCCTGGACTGCGCCGAGCAATATCGTAATCTTCCGGCTATCTATTCCCTGGAGTAGATCTCATCCGTTGTTAACCTGCGCGAAAGGAGGCAGTTATGCGAAAGAAAAATTTTGCCGTAATTCTCTCAGGCTGCGGCCATCAGGATGGCGCCGAAATCCATGAGGCCACCCTCACCCTTTGGGCAATTCACAAAAACGGGGCGGATTTCCAGTGCTACGCGCCCGACATCAAGCAGCATCACGTGCTCAACCATATCACCGGGCAGGAGATGAGCGAAAAGCGCAACGTCCTGATCGAATCGGCGCGCATCGCCAGGGGCAAGATTGCCGCTCTCGCCACCTTTGCCCCCGATTCGGCCGACGGCCTGGTGATTCCCGGCGGATTCGGCGCGGCCAAAAATCTGAGCAGCTACGCCTTCGACGGAGCCCAATGCACGGTGAACCCAGATGTGGCCACGGCCATCAAGGCCATGCATGCCGCCGGCAAGCCCATCGGCGCCCTGTGCATCGCCCCGGTCATCCTGGCCAAGGTGCTGGGTAATGTCACCCTGACCATAGGCCAGGACCAGGGCACCGCCGACAACCTCGCCGCCATGGGTGCCCGGCATCAGCCGACCATGCAGGGCGAGATCGCCATCGATTGGGAACGAAAAATCGTCAGCACTCCCTGCTACATGCTCAACTCCCGGATTGACCAGATCGGCGAAGGAGCCGACAACCTGATCAAGGCGATGCTGGAGATGATGGTCTGATCTCCGCCCTTTTTCCTCTCGACCACAGGCTGAACGGGGCGGCTTTTACACCGCCCCGTCTTGACTGCAACCGACCGCGGCTTATCGTTTAGGCCAACCGCCAGGACGAGAAGCCATCGCACGGCACCCACCCCAGCAGAGAGGATACCAGACATGAACACCGCAAAGACATTCATGCTCATGGCGGCCCTTACCGCCCTGTTCATGGTTGCCGGCCAGGCGATGGGTGGCCAGCAAGGCATGGTCATCGCCCTGCTGTTGGCCCTTGGCCTGAATTTCTTCGCTTACTGGAATTCGGACAAGATGGCCTTGTCCATGAACCATGCCCGCGAGGTTTCGCCCGCCGAAGCGCACGATCTGCACGCCCTGGTGGCCGGACTGGCTGCACGGGCAGGGCTTCCCAAACCCAAGGTATACGTGATCGACGAGTCGACCCCCAACGCTTTCGCCACCGGTCGCAATCCGGAACATGCCGCGGTGGCGGTCACCACCGGTCTGTTGCGCGTGCTGGACCGTCACGAACTCGAAGGTGTCATTGCCCACGAACTGGCCCATATCAAGAACAGGGACATTCTCATCGGCTCGATTGCCGCGGTCATGGCGGGTGCGATCTCCTACCTGGCCACCATGGCCCAATGGGCGATGCTGTTCGGCGGCAGCCGCAACGATGAAGAGGGAGGAGGCAGCAACCCGCTGGTGCTCCTGGTGACCATGCTGGTGGCCCCCCTGGCCGCGACCTTGATCCAGATGGCCATCTCACGCGGCCGCGAATACATGGCCGATGCCACCGGCGCCGAGATCTGCGGCCATCCCAAATCCTTGGCCAGCGCCCTCGACAAACTCGCCAATTACAACGCCCAGCAGCCGATGGACGTCAATCCGGCATCGGCTCAAATGTATATCGTCAACCCGCTCAGCGGCGGTACCATTGCCAACCTTTTCTCAACCCATCCTCCCATGGAGGAACGAATTCGGCGCCTGCGCTCGATGTAGCGGCACCCGGCAGCGGAAGAAACTCCTCGCTCTTTTGCTCACAGCCGGTTGACCAAGGCGGCGAAAGCGGCTCCGTCCAGACACCCCTGGCCGAGCATGATCCCGCTCAATCCCGAAATCCGCCAGAGTTGCGGCCCATTCTCGACAGTCACCCCGCCGCCGTACAGTACCGGCCGGTTGCCCGTTTTTTTGGCGATCTGCGGCAGAATGGCGGCAATATCTGCCTCGCTCCTGGCCATCTCGAAGGTGGCGGGGGTGTCGGGCGTATAGGCCCAGGTCAGCCGTTCCAGTTCATCCGCCGCCATGGCGGCGGTCTGCGGTACCAGCAACTCCCGATCGATGCATACGATCGGGTGCAGGTCTTCCGCCAGGGATTCGTAGGCTTGACGGGCCACCTCCTGCACGGTCTCGTGGAAATAGCGGCGCCGCTCCCGATGGCCGAGCAAGGTGTAGTGCGCCAGGCCGCGCAACCATGCCGCCGGGATCGCCCCGGTATAATTGCCCTGAGGATAGGAGGACACGCCCTGGCTGGCCAGACTCACCCCGGCCAGCGGCCGTATCCATTCGGCAACCCGTTCCAGCACGAGAAACGGCACCGCCACCACCACCTCCAGGTCGGTCCTGGGCCGATAGGCGCCAGCAAAGGCATCGCACCATTGGCGGGCCTTCTCGGGCGACAAATTGGCCTTCCAATTCGCCAGCACTCTTTTTTTCTGCATCGCCTTTCCTCCTGTTGACAACAAGGCCGAACCCAAGCTGCCCTGTCAATACCCCTTGCCTGGCAGCGCTCCCCGGCGCAGACTGTCGCGGTCGACTTGCCGGACAGGCGGCGCCTCGCGCTTCAATTCACTCTTTGCCACCCGATCCTTTCCGCCCCAAAGGGCCACCGTTGCGCCAACCGCTGCCAACAGCAGCGCCAATAGCCCCAAAACCCGCAAAATCGACCGTCGCCTTGCCATGGCATCCTCCTTGTTCAGCAAGGCCCCTAGGTGCGCAGCAGGTCGGCAAGCACGGCGGCAAGCCGCTGGGCGTCGGCCCCGACGATACTAACAGCTTTGCTCCGGCTCTGGTGGCCACTTTTGATCGTCAGGGCGGATTTGGGCAGATGAAACAGCTTGGCGAGATAGGCGATAACCGCTTGATTGGCCTTGCCGTCCACCGGTGGCGAGGTCAAGCGGAGTTTGAGCATGTCTCCCTGCAATCCAGCCACATTGTTGGTCGCAGCCCGCGGTTGGACATGGAGGCGCAGCAGCAAGGATCCGTCGGGCAGCGGCTGCAGGCAGGGGAGTTCAGTCCGAGCGACCATGGCATCCCCCTTCGTGCTGGCGTGGATTATTCCCGCTGCAGGCTATTGCAGGTTTTGGGCGATCTGTTGCAGGGTGGGGACGAGAAAACTTTGGAGAAAGACGATGATCAGGATGAGAATCATCGGGCTCAAATCGAGCCCGCCCATGATCGGCAGTACCCTGCGGATTTTCACCAGCAGCGGGTCGGTCACCTGGCATAGAAACCGGACGATGGGATTGTAGGGGTCGGCATTAACCCAGGTGATGACCGCTCGGGCAATCACCACCCAAATGTAGGCCCCGAGGACGAAATTGATCAATTTGGCCAAGGCCATGAGAAAATTCCCGAGCATGAACATAGAGCGCACCCGCCGGATCTGTCTGTTTGTTTGTTATTGCATCCACATAACCAAGAAAAACGAGGCGTTCTCCGGCCTCAGGCCACCCGACTGCCGGCCGCCACCGGACCAGCCACCGTGGTTACCACCAGCCGCTCGGTGCCGTCGGCCTGTTGTTCCTTGGCGGCCAGCACCATTCCCTGCGAGGGAATCCCCATCAGCTTGGCCGGCTTGAGATTGGCAACAATGACCACTTTCTGGCCGATGAGCGCCTCCGGACTGTAGTGCTGGGCGATACCGGCGACAATGGTCCGCTCTTCCGGTGCCTTGACGGTCAATTTAAGCAGCCGATCCGACTTGGCAACCTTTTCCGCGGCCACAATTTCCGCAACCCGCAACTCCATTGTCTTGAACTGATCGAAGCTGATCAGGCCTTCCTCCTGGACCGGGGTGGCCTCCTTCTTCGCCTTCGGCCTGGAAGCGGCCGGAGCCGCGGCCTCTTCCTTTTTTTCCACCCGGGGGAACAATTGCCCGCCCTTGCCGACAACCGTGCCGGCGGGGATGTGCCCCCAGATCACGGCATCGTCGATGACCGCGCTGGCGAACCGGTCGCCCATTCCCAGGGCCGCGGCCATCTTGGCGGCGGTTTCCGGCATGATCGGCCCCAGCACCAGGGTAATCTTCCACAACGCTTCGGCCAGAAAGGCGAGCACGGTCCGCAACCGCTCGGTTTGACGCGGATGCTTGGCCAATTCCCAGGGGGCGTTGGCGACGATGTAGCGGTTGAGCAGCCCGATGACCTCCCACACGGCCTGCAGGGCCTTGTGAAAGGCGAACGCTTCCATGTATTCGCGATATTCGGCCACCATGGCGGACACCGCGCTCATCAGTTCGCGATCGTCCGGGGTGAGGAGGCTCGCTTTTTCCCGTGCCGGCACCTGCCCTTCCACATACTTATCGATCATGGCCAGGGAGCGGGAGAAGAGATTGCCGAGGTCGTTGGCGAGATCGGCATTGTGGCGGGCAAGAATGGCATCGCCGGAAAAGGAAGCGTCCAGGCCGAAACTCATCTCCCGGAGCACGAAATAGCGGACCGTATCCACGCCATAGATCTCGACCAGTTCCTTGGGACGAACGACGTTGCCCAGCGACTTGGACATCTTGGTGGCATCCACGTTCCAGTAGCCGTGCACGTGGAGACGTTGAAAGGGTTCGAGATCCATGGCCCGTAGCATGGTCGGCCAGTAAATGGCATGGGGCTTGAGGATGTCCTTGGCGATAACATGCTCGGCCGCACCCCAATAGAGGGAAAAATTCGGGTCGTCGGGATAACCGATGCCGGTGAGGTAGTTGATCAGGGCATCGAACCAGACATAGGTGACGAAATTCGCGTCAAAGGGCAGCGGAATACCCCAAGTCAAGCGCGAAGTGGGCCGGGAGATGCACAGATCCTCCAGCGGTTCGCTGAGAAACGACAGCACCTCGTTGCGGTAGCGCTCGGGGGTGATGAAATCCGGGTTGGCCTTGATATGGTCGATCAGCCACTCCTGGTACTTGGACATCCGGAAGAAATAATTCTGCTCGGTGATGGACTTCGGTTCGACCTGGTGGTCGGGACATTTGCCCTCCACCAGTTCCTTCTCGGTGAGGAACCGCTCGCAGCCCTTGCAATACAAGCCCGAATATTCGCTGAAATAGATATCGTCCTGGTCATACACCCGCTGAAGGATGTCCTGCACGGTCTTGACGTGATCGACATCGGTGGTGCGGATGATGTAATCCGGCTCGATCGAGAGGTGCGGCCAGGTTTCCCTGAAGGCGGCGGCGATCCGGTCGACATAGGCCCGCGGCGTCTCCCCGGCCTTGGCGGCGGCTTCGGCGATCTTCTCGCCGTGCTCGTCGGTGCCGGTCTGGAAGCGGACATCGTCACCGCAGAAACGCCGGAACCGGCTGTAGACATCGGCCACGATGGTGGTGTAGGCGTGCCCCAGATGGGGCATGGCATTGACGTAGTAAATCGGGGTGGTGACGTAGGTTGGCATGCTGACTCGTTACGCGTAGAGAGGACAAAAGGTTGCCGGGGTATCCGGCGGCGGGCGCCGGGTCATTTGTCTGCGAGGCCGGGGGCGATCATTCGTCGTCTTCGGACGGCCCCTCCTGCACACCCCAGATGTCGATGGTCGTGCGCCGGCTTTTCTTTGCCGGTCCCTTGCGGCCGGTGCTTTTCGGGATCGGATCGGCGGCCCGCCATTCCTCTTCGGAAAACAGCCGCTCCTCGCCATCGGGAGCAACCGCGGCCACCTTGCCGAGCAGCGGGATCAGGCGATTGACCAGGTAGAGCCGTCCCTCGAACTGGATCTGTCGCCCCACCCGGGGCATGCCCTTTTTCATCGTTTTATAGGTCTCGTACTCGTAGGTCAGGCAGCAGAGCAGACGGTTGCACAAACCCGAGATCTTGGCCGGGTTGAGGGGCAGATCCTGGGTCTTGGCCATCTTGATCGAGACCGAATCGAACTTGTTGAGAAAGGAGGTGCAGCACAGTTCGCGGCCGCAGGGGCCGAGCCCGCCGATCATCTGGGTTTCGTGGCGCACGCCGATCTGGCGCATTTCCACCCGGGTACGAAATTCCTGAACCAGCACCTTGACCAGTTCCCGGAAATCGACCCGGCTTTCGGCGGTGAAATAGAAAATAATCTTGGAGCCGTTGAAGAATCGCTCCACCCGCACCATGTGCATGGGCAGGGCAAGCCGCTCGATCTGCCGCTGGCAGAGTCGGAAGGCATCGTGCTCCAGTTGCGGCAACAGGGCGTATTTTTCCTTTTCCTCGGCACTGGCCCGGCGGTGGATTCGGTAGCCGTAGGTTTGGCCGACATCGGCAACCGCCAGGAACCGGCCGGTAATCTTGGCGGGCTCGGCTCCTTGCTCGGCCCGGACCATCACCCGGTCCCCCCGGGCCAGGTCGGCTAGTTGGGTATGGCCGGTAAACTCCTGCCCTTGCTCACGAAAACGAAACTTATAGTAATACAGTGCCGCCTCCTCGCCCCTGTCTTCCCTGGTCGGGATTTCCGGGGAAGGCTGGACGGGTTGCGGCTCGTTCGGGCTGTCGATCATGGTGGTTCGGGTCACAGGGGGCTACAGTCAAACAAATCCAGGAGAAGCACTTCGCTGACCAGACCGCGGTTGCAGTTTCTGGCAAGTGCCTGTTCCGCAAAATCAATAGTTTTTATTTTAGCAGAAAGCCGGGTCAAATTCCAGCGTTCTCTCGCCTGCTCCACCTCGGGTGGCAAGGCGGGGGCATAGCCGGCATGGGCGGCCATCGCGTTCTTGAAGAAAATCCGCAGCAGCGTCAGGAGGGGCTCCAACCCTTCCTTGGCCTCGGCCAGCTCGACCGCCAGGGCCAGGGCGCGTTCCGTCCGGATGGCCGGCCTGTACCGCAGGGTGTCGAACGCCGCCACGATCCGCCGGTACAAGGCCAAGATACCGTCGGCCTCAAAAGCCAGGGCCTGGCCGGGACAACCGTCGGCCAAGGCCGCCAGGGCTTCGCTGCCGGCCGTATCCAGTTCGGGACGGTGCTGGCGGATGATCGCGGCCGCCAGGTCGAGCGGCAGCGGAGCAAAGGGGATCACCTGGCAGCGGGAGACGATGGTGTCCAGAATCGCCCCGGCCACGGTGCCGGTGAGGATGAGCAGGTTGTCGGGCGGCGGCTCCTCCAGCACCTTGAGCAGGCTGTTGCCCGCCTCTCGACGCATGGTCTGGACTTCTTCCAGGAGCACGACCCGCAACCCGCTTTCAAACGGCGCAAATTTGAGGGCCTTTTTCAGCTCCCGCACCTGGTCGATCTTGATGGCGGCCCCATCCGGCCGGATGCGCGTGAAATCGGGATGATTGCCGGAGCGATACTTCAGGCAGCCGGGGCAGCGGCCGCACGGACGCCCCGCTTCCGGACGGCGGCACAGGAGCATGGCCGCCATGTCCATGGCCACGGTGGTCTTGCCCACCCCGTCCGGACCCGAGAACAGATAGGCGTGGGCCAGACGGCCGCTCGCCAGGGCCCGGCTGAGCAGGGTCAAGGCCTTGTCCTGGCCGAGGATCGAGGAAAAGGCCATGGTTCAGAACAGGCTCTGCTGGCGCCGGTCGACCATCTTTTTCGAACGGACCGGCTCCGCAAGCGGATGGGGCGGCTGCTCCCCGGCCTCGGCCGGCTCCTCCGGGCCCATGCCGGCCGCATTCGGTTCAGTGGCATCACCGGACGCCCTGAGGTACAAAAAGCGCTCCAGATGCCGCTGATAATCAGTCCACCGCCAGCCGTCGCCGTTCATCTTCGCCTGCAGTCCGGCCATGGAGTTCATTTTGGCGTCGATGTCGTCGAGATGATGGAGCAGGATGGCTTCGGGCGTCATCGGCAGGACCGGCGAGCCGTATTCGTACCGGCCGTGGTGACTGAGGATAATGTGGATCAGGCGGTCGACCTGGCCGGGATCGATGGCCGGCACTTGCGACGCCGCCTGGCGCACCAGATCCACGCCCAGGACCAGGTGGCCGACCAGGCGGCCCCGATCGGTGTAGCCGAAGGCCGGACTGCTGAAATCGAACTCCTCGATCTTGGCCAGGTCGTGCACCAGCGCCCCCGCGATGAGCATGTCCCGGTCGATCAGGGGATAATGGTCCGCCACCTTGTCCGCCAGGCCGACAATCGACAGGGTATGCTCGATCAGGCCGCCGATATAGGCGTGATGCAGCCGTTTGGCCGCCGGCGCCCTCTGGAAGCGGGCCAGGGTGTCGCCCCGGAAAAGAGTTTGCAGCAGATCCCGCAGCGGCTGGTCGCCGGTGGAGGCGATGACCGCCTCGAGTTCCGCGGCCATCTCCGCCAGCGGCCGGGGACTCGTTGGCAGGAAATCGGCCATGTCGATCTCCGCCGCGTCCACCCGCTGCAGGGCGGTCACCCCCAGCTGCATCTGGTCGCGGAACGGTTTGGCCATAGCCTGCACCAATACGTAATGCCCCTCCTCGGCCTGGGACTCGAACCGAAGGGCATTGTCCCACACCCTGGCCTCGACCTCACCGGTGCGATCCATCAGCGCTAGGGCCAGATAGGGCTTGCCCGCCTTGGTTTCGGCCAGGGATTTCTTCGTCACCAGAAAGACATCCTGGAATTGCTGCCCCCCGGTCAGTTGGGCGGCGAACACTTTTTTCGCATGGGTCGGCATGGTTATATCTCCTCGCCATCGGCAACGGCGACGGCACGAACGGCAATTTCTCCGGAACAGCGGCAAGGGCTGCCGGCGCTTTGCCGCCGGCGCGGTTTCGAGTATAGTTGGGGCCGAATGCCGCTTGGGCCGATTTTCTGTGATATACCATCCGCACCGGGGGTGCAAGCAGTTATGAACATCGACCTCCTCGTCACCAACTGTGCCATCCTGCCGGCTCCAGGCCGCGAGCCCCTGATCGAATCCGGCTATCTCGCCATCGGCGCGGGCCGTATCCTCGCAAGCGGCCCCATGGCCGCCTGCCCCGAGGCCACGGCAACGACGATCCTCGACGGGCACGGTCAGCTGGCCATGCCCGGCCTGGTCAACGGCCATTGCCACGCGCCCATGGTCCTGTTCCGGGGGCTGGCCGACGACCTCGACCTGCTCGCCTGGCTGCATGGCCATATCTTTCCGGCCGAGGCCCGCCAGGCCAACCCCGGTATGGTCTACTGGTGCGCCAAGCTGGCCGCCGCGGAAATGCTGCTCAGTGGCACCACCACCGTGGCCGACGGATATTTTCTGGAAGACGAGGTGGCGCGGGCCTGCGCCGAGACCGGGCTGCGCTGCGTGGCGGCCCAAGGGGTGATCGATTTTCCGGCGCCCGGCGTCGAGGATCCGGCCCGCAACATCGAGACGGCCGCCCGCTTCATCGAGCGCTGGCAGGGGCGCGATCCGCTGGTCACGCCGGCGGTTTTCGCCCATGCGCCCTACAGCTGCGGCCACAACACCCTGCTCCGGGCCAAGGAACTCGCCCGGTCGCGCCAGGTACCGCTATTCATCCATGTCGCTGAAACCGGGAAGGAAAGAGAGCAAATCGCCGAGCCGCTGGCAGCCAGCCCGATCGGCCATCTCGCGGCCTTGGGCGTGCTCGACCGCCACACGGTGTGCGTCCACTGCGTCTGGGCCGACGACCGCGACCTCGACCTGCTTGCCGACCACGGCGCGGCCGTGGTCACCTGTCCCCAGAGCAACGCCAAGCTGGCCGCGGGCCGGGCGCCGCTGGCGGCCATGCTCCGGCGAGGGCTCCGGGTGGCGCTCGGCACCGATTCCGCCGCGTCCAACAACAGTCTTGACCTGTTCCGGGAAATGGATTTCGCCGCCAAGCTGCACAAAGTCAACCCGAGCGACCCCACCGCGGTTCCGGCCCGGCAGCTTCTGCGGATGGCCACCTGGGGCGGGGCGGCCGCGCTCGGCCTGGCCGAGGGCCACGGCACCCTCCGCCCCGGCGCCCCGGCCGATCTGATTCTGATCGACCGTAACCGGCCCCGGCTCCAGCCCTGGCACGGCCCCGACCTGCTCGTTTACGGCGGGCCGGGAGCCTGCGTCCGCAACGTGATCGTCAACGGCAGGCTGGTGGTACGTGAGCGGCGGCTGCAGACCATCGACCTCAGGGAAACCTGCGACCGGGTGCGCCGCCTGGCCATGAAATGATTCCGATGGGCAGGCGGCGGATATTGAGGACCGTTCAGATGTTGAAGCGGATATTGAGGATGTCGCCGTCGGCGAGGATGTAGTCTTTGCCCTGCACGTAGAGCTTACCGGCCTTCTTCAACTCCGCCTCGCTGCCCAGGGCGATCAATTCGTCGTATTTTATCACCTCGGCGCGGATGAAGCCCTTCTGCAGGTCGGTGTGAATGGCGCCGGCGGCCACCGGGGCAGGCGAATCGACCCGCACCAGCCACTGGTGCACCTCGTCCTTGCCAACGGTGAAGAACGAAATCCGGCCAAGCGCCTTGAGGCACAGCAGCGCCAGCACCTCCAGGGCCGGCTGCTCGATGCCGAGGTCGCTCCGGAATTCCCGCCGCTCCTCCTCGCTGTCCAGCAGGGCGATCTCGGCCTCGACCTTGGCGGAGACGGTCATCGCCTCCATCTTGCCCACGGCGCACAGCTCGCGCACCTGGGCGAGCAAGGCGGTATCGCCCACCTGATCCTCGCCGACATTAAACACCAGAATCATTTCCTTGCGGGTGATCAAGGGGTAGCTGCGGATCAGCAGTTCCTCCTCCTCGACCAACTCCATCAGCCGCAGCGGCCGCTCCTCCTCGAGTTGGGCCTGCATGCGCCTGAGCAGGTCGAGCTCCTTGGCCTGACGCTCGTCCTTCACCTTTTTCAAGCCGGCTTCAAGGCGTTCGATCCGCTTTTCCAGGAAAACCTGATCGTGAAGCAGCAGTTCGGCATTGACCGTTTCGACATCGCGCAAGGGGTCGACCGAACCGGCGGCGTGGTAGATCGAGTCGTCCTCAAAGGCGCGCACCACGTGGCACAGGGCGTCGACATCGCTGATGTCGCGGAAGATGTCGCCCTTGGCGATCGCCTCCTGCTCCATCTTGGGCAGGAGCACCAGATCGATGCGGGCCCTGGTTTCCTTTTTCGGCTGATACATGGCCACCAACCGGTCAAAGCGCTGGTCGACGATATTGGCCGCTCCGGGAATGGGTTTGGCCGGACCGCCCGCCTCGTGCACCTCGCTGCCGGTCAATACCTGGAAAAGCGTTTTCTTGCCGGTTTGCGGCAAGCCGATAATCCCAACTTTCATAACGTTCTCGTTCCTTTCATGGTTCGAACCGGCACCCGGTTCAGGCCGGGCCCGAACAAACGGCCGGCCGCAGGTTGCGCCCCTTACAGCAAACCGGGGTGGCGGGAGATCTCGTCGTCGATCTGGTCGGGATCCGAGGAATTGAACCGGATGAGATTCTGGAGATGAAACAGGCTTTCCGGCGTGATTTTGGTAAAGCGGACTCCCACGGTTTCGCCGTCGCAACGGACAATCTCGCCGAACACTTCCACGCCCAACTCCGGCGACGCCGCCTCGAGCGGCAGCCAGAACCGGCAGGCGGCTCCCACCGGGAATTCGACGGTGGTCTTGAGCGAACACCCGCCCACGCCGAGATTATCGACCTGGGAAAAGGGATAGACCATGCCGTCCACCGTCAATTCGGCGGCCATGTTGAAACCGATGCGACTGAATCTTCTTTTTTCCATCAGCACCTCACGCCCTTATCGGTATCGATCCCGCCCCAACCAAGAGCTCGGACGTTGTTGCACCGGCACCCGGGTCGGCGCGTTTGTAAAAAAAAGGGGCCAAGCCAACCGGCCCGACCCCAGCAACCATTGGCGCGTCCGGAGAGATGCATTTCCCGGCCCACGGTCCCGTAAAATGGCGGTCGCCGGATGGACCCAGCGCCGCCATGCAATCTTTTTTTGCGTCTTTTTTCCTGCAGTTCCCCGCCGCCGAAAATGCGACCGGAAAGCATTTTTTATATCGCGGGTAGCAGGAATAGTCAATGAGATATGAACTAGTTCCCTGCTTTCGCCCCAGCTCGCCGCACCGCAATGGACCGGAGCCATATTCCGGCTGCCGCGCAGCCCGGCAAGACGCCCAAAACGCAGACTCCCATCCAACCCGCCCGACTGTACACCAAGGCCGACAGGGAGGAACCGGCAACGCCGCCCGCAAAAAAACAGGCCATGTAGGCCGAGGTCAAACGGCTGCGCGCCTCGGGACGGAGCCGGTAAATCTCGCTTTGATTGGTGATGTGCAGCGCCTGAACGCCCAAGTCCAGAAAGAGTATGCCGGCAATCAATAGCGCCACCGATCGGCTCGCCAACCCGATCGGCCACCAGGAGACGATGAGCAGGACGATTGCCGCGCCGGTGGTGTAGCCAGCCGCGCCCCGATCGGCCAGTCGGCCGGCGGCCGAGGCGGCCAGGGCTCCCGCGACTCCAGCGAACCCGAACAGGCCGATCACGCCCGGTGGATAATTGAAGGGCGGCTGGGACAGCAAAAAGGCCAGCGGCGTCCAGAGGATGCTGAACAGGCCAAAGGCCAGCGCACCATACCACGAACGGAGGCGCAGCACCGGCTCGTCGCGGAACAAGATCAGAGTCGATTTGAGCAAGGCGACGTAACCGGAACGAACCGTGGGACGACGGACCGGCAAGGCGCGGAAAATCATTACGGCCACACCCAGCAATACCGCGGCTGCCAGCCAGAACACGGCGCGCCAGCCGAACAGCTGGGCAAGCAGCCCGGCTACGGTGCGGGCCAGCAGAATGCCGAGCAGCAAGCCACTCATGACCGTGCCGACCACCCGGCCGCGTTCCCATTCGCGGGCGAGGTCCGCAGCAAAGGCCACCAGAATCTGCGCGACCACGGACAGGGCGCCGACCATCAAGGAAAACAGCAGAAGCATGGTCATGCCGGAGGCACATCCCATGCCCGCCAGCCCCAGGGCAATACCCGTGGTCATGGCCACCACCAGTTTCCGGCGCTCATACAAATCGCCCAAAGGGACCAACAGGGCCAGCCCCAGGGCATAGCCGAACTGCGAAACCGTGATCACCATCCCCGCACCGGCCACCCCCAACCCCAAGGCGGCGCGCATGGCTTCCAACAGCGGTTGGGCATAGTAGATGCTGGCCACGGTCATGCCGGTTGCGGTTGCCAGCAGTAAAACCAAGGGGCCGGTCAAGGCCGGAAAATCCGATGCCCGCTCGCGAGGTGCCTGCGTCATGGAATCGGGTACGGGGAATGCTTCTTTAGCGGTGTCTTTGTCCATAGCACTGCTGATAACCATTGGCGTCAGGGTTTGGCAATACCTGGGCTGGATATGGATCGTTATTTGTTGCAACGGGGTGGAATTCCGGACATCTCCCAACATGCCCATGCACGAAACTCAGCAATCTCGATGGTACCGGCGGACGGGGTGGAATTGGGGCCGATCGGCTCACAGGCGCCTGCAAGCGCCCGCCCAAAAAGAAAAAGGGTTGAGGAAAATTTCCTCAACCCTTGAATGCGTGGCGCGCCTGGAGAGATTCGAACTCCCGACCTACGGATTCGTAGTCCGGCGCTCTATCCAGCTGAGCTACAGGCGCAAAACGGTTTTTTCATATACTCCGAACCGGCGGCGGATTCAAGTTCTTTTTTCTCTCCCGGCCACATCCGGGCGGGGGCCGCTCATCTACCCGACGTGTCGGTCTCAAAAAAATCGATCTGGTTGTCGGCGGGCCGCATCTCCACCCTGGGAATGATATCGATCCGCGCCGCATGCCGGCTCTCCAACTCGGCGAGTTCGCTCCGTTTCTTATTGAGCAGATATTGGGCCACGTCCAGCGGCAGGCGGCATTCGATCCGCGCCACCTTCTTGCGGCTGATGCCGGTCTGGATGCGGCGCAGGTAATAGAGCGCCAGGGTTTCGACCGAACGGACCACGCCCCGGCCCTGGCAATGGTCGCAGGTCCGGTAGCTGCCCTTTTCGATCGGCGCCCCCATCTTCTGCCGTGAAATCTGCATCAGGCCGAAGCGGGAAATCTTGCTGATGTCCACCTTGGCCTTGTCGCGCTTCATGCTGACCTTCACCTGCCGCTCGACCTCGCGAATATGCTTCTTGTTGCGCATGTCGATGAAGTCGACCACGATCAGGCCGCCCAGGTCGCGCAGTCGCAGCTGGCGGGCCAGCTCGGACGCGGCCTCCATGTTGGCCAGGAAGATGGTCTCGTCGAAATCGGCGTTCTTCGAGGTCCGGCCGGAGTTGACGTCGATGGCCACCAGAGCTTCGGTGGGGTTGATCACGATCGAGCCGCCCGACGGCAGAATCACCTGCGGCTTGAAGATCGACTCGATCTGCTCCTCGATGTTGAACTGGTTGAAAATGGGTTTGGTGCCCCGGTGGAGCTTGACCTTGACCTGGCGCTGCTTTTCCGGCAATTGGCTGATGAAGGTGTTGACCTGGTTGAGCGATTCCTCGGTGTCGACCGTGATCTCCTTGATCTCTGGAAAAAAATGGTCCCGAAGAAAACGGACCACCGTATCCTGCTCCTCGTAGACCAGGGCCGGGGCCTCCATGGTTTGGCCGCGGTGCTTGACCTCCTCCCACAGGGTCAGCAGGTTCTGGAGGTCTTTTTCCAGCACCGCCTTGGTAATTTCGGCGCTGGCGGTGCGGATGATGTAGCCGATGCCCTCGGGAATCTCGAACTCGCTCATGATCTCGCGCAGGCCGGCCCGCCGCTCCTCGCCGACGATCTTGCGGGAGATGCCGGCGGAATCGCTTCCCGGCATCAGCACCAGGCAGCGGCCCGGCAGCGACAGGTAGGTGGTCATGTTGGCGCCCTTGTTGCCGGTCACCTCCTTCACCACCTGGACCAGCACCTCCTGCCCCTTCTGGATCACTTCCTCAATCTTGAGTTTTTTCCACTGCTGCTGGGCAATGACCGTGCGGACCCGCTCGTTGACGTCCTGGCGATAATACTCGGGATGGATTTCGTTGAACGGCAGAAAGCCGTTCCGGCCGGTGCCGATGTCGACAAAGGCGGCCTGGAGATTGGCCTCCACCGAGACGACCCGGCCCTTGTAGATGTTGTTCTTGGTCGGCTCGCGGTCGACGGTGGTGACGTGGAACGATTCGAGCCGTCCGTCCTCGACCAGGGCGATCCGGCATTCCTCCGGCTCCTCGGCGTTGATCAGCAGCTTGCAGGTGACCGGTTTCTCCGGCACATCGGACTCCACATCCTCGACATGGTCGTCGTCTTCCTCCGCAGGGTCGACAGCAGCGTCGGCAGGCACAACCGGCTCGTCTTCCCCGGCGGTCGATGTTTCCCCGGCGACTGGAACCGCCTCCTCTTCGGGCGTGGCGACCTCGGCGGCAGCCTGTTTCGAGCGCCTTCTCCCGCCCCGGCGAGACCGGCGCTTCTTGGCCGGTGCCGCTTCCTCGGTTTGATCGGGCTGATCGTCCTGGGCGGTCTCGGCTTGCGTCTCGGCATCGGCGGCTTGGTTCGCCGGACCAGCATCAACAGCTTGGTCTTCGACTCCGTCGACCGAGGCCGCAACATCGTCGGCCCATGTCGCCACCGCTACGGGCCGCTCCGGTTCCGGGGCGTTCGCCTGTTCCGGTGGTGTCTGCACCGGAGCGGGAATCTCGCCGATTGCCGCCGAACCGGCTTCCGCCGCGATCGACTCCGCCACGTCCACCGCGCTGGCCGCGCTTAATTGCGGTTCGGCCGGCGATGCCGCTGCGGCGGGCAAGACCGGCTCCCCCCCAATCGCAACTCCGTCGCCGTCTGCCGCTACGGCCGCGTCCTCCTGCGGCGGATTCGGCCGCCCCAATTTTTCCTTGGCAACGCTTTTCCACCAGGCACCGGTTTTTGCCTTGCGCACGGGCGGACTTTTCTCCTGTTTCTCGTTCTGTTCCTCTGTGGCCATTCGTTTCCTTTTCAGTC
Source organism: Desulfobulbus sp. (assembly GCF_031547805.1). GTDB lineage: Bacteria > Desulfobacterota > Desulfobulbia > Desulfobulbales > Desulfobulbaceae > Desulfobulbus. Next base: position 121,802 of record NZ_JAVBRQ010000013.1, on the reverse strand, counting down.
AATTTTTTCGCAACGTCTCGACCGCGCTTCTCCGCTAGGCAGACCGGAAACGATCTCCTGGCCGCAGGATGCCCGCTGGTAGTACCAGCTGCCGCCATGCGCCTGCCGAAGCAGGACACCGGCGCAAATCAACGGGTCAAGCAGTTGCACAACCTTTTCCGGACCGCCGAGATGGAAGGTCCGGTCGATGTCAATGGCGGTACAGGGCCGCCGTTGCACCATGTGAAGAATATCGTCTCTGACCACGGCCAACATCGCCGGATCGGTCATCGCCGCCGGGACCGGCTCCGCCGTCCGCTCATCCGGGTCGGCAAAAGGCAGGTCCACCGGCAGGCCAAGCTCCCGCCGCAGGTGCTGGGCAATGGCAGTCAGCCTCGCCCGGCTCAACGGATGCGCCCATGCCTCGGCGGGCGGGCGCATCACGGTATTCAATTGTATCCTGTCGATCCGCATCCGTCCGAGGGCGGCTACCAGGGCGCCAATGTCCTCGGGCGCGTCGTTCATGCCCTGCACCAGCAGGATTTCCAGCCAGATCTTACCCGGAAAATCCCTGGAAAAAAGTACCAGGCCGTCGATAACCGCCCCCAACTCCAGGCCGTCGGCCGGCCGGTCGACCCTGGCGAATCCTTCGTCCCTGGCCGCATCGAGCGAGGGCACGACCAGATCGGCCGCCATCAGATCCCGCCGCACTTCCGCATCCGCCAGCGTGGTCCCGTTGGTGAGCACGGCCACCGGTTTGGCGGCCCGGGCCTTGAGATGGTCCAGGATCTCGCCCAAACCGCTGTGCAGGGTCGGCTCCCCCTTGGCGGTCACCGTCAGCACGTCGGCCGAGGCCAGACGTCCGGGATCGGCGCACCATTCGTCAATCTCCTCGCAGATCAGCCGAACCGGGGAATAGGCGGCGCGGCGGCTGACCGGCGAACATGTCGGCCCCACTTCGCAGTAGACGCAGTTGAGATTGCAGATTTTCCGGGGGAAGAGATCGATGCCGAGGGAGCGGCCAAGCCGTCTGGACTGCACCGGGCCGAAGATATAATCCATACAGCGCCACGGGGGTTGTAGCTGTGAAACGCTCAAACAAGCACAGGCTGGGGCAGGTATTGAAAAATCGAGTTATTCGGCAAGATTGCGACTGGCGATTTGTAAACCAAAATCCCCGGCTGCGCAAGGCAAATCTGCGACTTTTCGCTTGACACAACACATGGCGGCACGTACATTCGGGGCCAGTTTGCCGAGATGCTTTCTGTCTTGTTGTACCCGTCGCTCCAGCCGGTTGAGCCATTATTTCCCGTTGACACGACACATTTCGTCCCGGCGCGGCCACTCCGCCGTTCTCATGCAACCCGAAGGAGCCGACCGAGGTGCATCTCCCCATTTTCCTCTCTCCGATAGTCACGTTTGTTTTCCCGTTTCTCATCGCCCTGTTTTTGCTGCCTGCCGAGGCCGCGGCCGTTTCCGTGGACGCCCGACACTGGGAACTGAGCGCCGACAAGCTCACCAGGCTCGAGGATCCGCCCACCCTGATCGCCGAGGGCAATGTCGTTTTGGAGAAAAAGGAACCGGTCGGCGGCGCATCCACGCCAAGCCATGCTACCGAGGAGAGGCGGCCGGACAGCGCCACTCCGGGCGGCCAACCGGCCGCCAACCTGAAAACGGCGACCACGATCAAGGCGGACCGGGCCTCCTACGACCTGACCCGCGGCATCCTCACCTTGAAAGGCAAGTTGCTGATCGATATCGGCCCCGACCAGCTCACGGCCGACGCGGGCACCATCGACCTGGAAAAAAACACCGGTTCCTTTGACAACGCCACCGTGGTCCGGCAGGACAAGGAACTGCATTTCGAAGGCAAGCTCATCGAAAAGACCGGCTCCCTCACCTACCATATCGAGGACGGCTGGGTCGTGACCTGCAAGCTGGAACCGGGCCAGGTGCCGCCCTGGTCCTTTGCCGCCGCCGATGTCGACCTCACCGACGGCGGCTATGCCGTGCTCACCCATACCACCTTCCGCATCAAGGATATCCCGGTTCTCTACTCGCCGGTCATGGTGCTGCCGGCCAAACGCAAGCGCCAGACCGGAATGCTCTTTCCCTCCTTTTCCCTTTCCGACCGGGACGGATTCGGCCTTGAGACCCCCTTCTTCCTCAACATCTCGCCGAGCGCCGACCTGACCCTGTATCCCCGCTACCTTGCCAATCGCGGCCTCATGGCCGGAGCCGAGTTCCGCTATGTGCTCAACGACAACAGCAAGGGCATGTTGATGGGCAATTTCCTCGACGACCGGCTGTCCGACCCGTCCGAGGTCGATTACTACCGGGACGGCCAGTTCACCCACACCAATAGCGATCGGTACTGGATTCGGGGCAAGGCAGACCAGGACATCGGCTCCTGGACCACCCGGCTGGATGTGGATGTCGCCTCGGACCTCGATTATCTGCGGGAATTCAATGTCGGTTCGACCGGATTCGATGTCACCCAGGAAAAATTTACCGGGGTGTTCGGCCGGGGTTTCAACGACAAGACCAACCAGTTCCGGGAAAACACCTTGGCGGCCCTCCGCTCCTGGGACTACGGCGGTTCGCTGCTGGCCGAGGCGGCCGCGATCAACGATATCAGCGAGCAGGTCTACACCGCGGACAATCCTTCCCGGGCCTGGACCCTGCCTTCGCTGACCTACTCTGGCCTGGTTCCCATCGCCTTCCTCGGCGGGGGGCCCGGTTTCCAGTGGGACGCCAACTACTCCAATTTCTGGCGCGACAAGGGCGCCGGCGCCCAGCGCTTCGATCTCATGCCCATGGTCACCACGGGCATTCCGCTCAGTCCCTACCTGGAAGCCAATCTCACCGGCGGCATTCGCAACACCTCCTATTTGATCGACGACAACGGCGCCTCCGAATGGCAGGACAAGGATTCGGAAAACCGTTTCCTGTCCCACCTGGAAGGAGAGATCGGCACCACCTTGATGCGCGATTTCGCGGTTAATTTCGGCGGAGGGAACACCCTGAGCCACACGGTGCGGCCCTTCGTATCGTATGTCCACACCTCCATTCCGGACCGCGACCCCCTGCCCCAATTCGACGAGGTCGACGACTTGGAGGAGGAAAACGCCGTCTATCTTGGCTTCAACAACTTCTTCTCGCTCGCCGGCACACGCAACGGCCGGGATTTCGATCGGGATTTCGGCTTCTTCAAGATCAAGCAAGGCTACGACCTGCGCAGCGAGAAAAACGACACCCCGCTGACGCCGCTGATCATCGAAACCGGACTCTATCCCGCCGAACGGATGCGGCTCAAATATACCACCAACATCGATCTCTACGGCGACGGCGCCTTCCTCCATTCCGTCGAAGCCGACTGCTTCTCCAGCCGGGGCGACCAGTTTTCCCTCGACTACCGCTTCAACGAACTGGAGGATGTCAACTCGGTCCGAGGCTCCCTCTGGTACCTGCTGCCGTACAACCTGGCCGCCGGCTACAGCCTGGAGCGGGCCATCGAACAGGACGAAACCATCGAGGAGATTGTTCGCCTGCGCTTTGTCCAGCCCTGCTGGTCGGTGGAGTTCTCCGCCAACAACACCCCCGGAGACCAGACCTTCATGATCACCTTCCGCCTGGCGAATATCGGCAATCCCCTGGGTTTCGATTTGCCCGGCCTCTAAAGGCCCGGCCCGCGTTCGCCCATGGCCGCCCAGGACCGGATCGATGTCTTCAACGGCGATGCGGACGGCATCTGCGCCCTGCATCAGCTGCGGCTGCACGCGCCCCGGCCGGACGCCCGCCTGATCACCGGTCCCAAGCGGGATATCGCCCTCTTGGAACGAATCGGCGCGGTCAGCGGCCAGCGGATCACGGTGCTCGACATTTCCCTGGACCGCAACCGGGACGCCCTGATCCGGCTGTTGGCCCGGGGTAACCGCGTTTTTTACGCCGACCACCACTTCAGCGGCCAAGCTGTCGTCCATGACCTCCTGGAAACCCATCTCGATCCTGCGCCGGATGCCTGCACCTCGCTGATCGTCGACCGCCTGCTGGCCGGCGCCCACTGCCTGTGGGCCATTGCCGGGGCCTTTGGCGACAACCTGGACGAAAACGCCCGCCAATATGCCCGTTCGCTCGGCCTGGCGGCGCGCCAGCAAGAAATGCTGGCGGAAATCGGCCTGTTGCTCAACTATAACGGCTACGGCCTGAGCGAGGGGGATCTCCTCATTCCTCCCGCCGAACTGTTCCGCGAAGTCCACCGCTTCGACGATCCCTTTGCCTTCCACCGCCGCTCCGGCCACCTGGACCGACTGCGGCGGAACTATGCGGCCGACATGGCCCGGGCCGCCGATCTGCGCCCGGAAAGCACCACTGGCGGCGGCCGCGTCTTCCGGCTGCCGGCCACGGCCTGGGCCAACCGGACGGTGGGGGTGATTGCCAACGAACTCAGCCGCGAGCAGCCGGCCTTGGCCCACGCGATCCTGCTCACCCGTCCGGACAACAGCCTGCGGGTAAGTGTCCGCGCTCCGCTGGCCACCGGCCAGGGGGCGGACGAACTCTGCCGCCGGTACGCCTCCGGCGGGGGACGGTCCGCCGCCGCCGGGATCGACCGCCTGCCCATGGCGGAGTTGGCCGCTTTTCTTGCCGACTTTGCCCGCCATTTTCCCCCACTCTGAGGTGATAGCCGATGCCCAGCCCGATCCCAGCCGGTCAGCCTCCTGGTTTCCGTCCGATCTTCCTGCTCGCCCTGATGCTTACCGGCCTGCTGCTGGCCGGCATCCCGGCTGCGCCGCGCGCGGCCGAGCCCCCACCCCTGGCCGCCGACCTGGTCGAAGACGGCCAATCCATCGATCTCACTCAGGAAAAATATCGCCTGCTTTTCGACGAACTTGCCCAGAAATACCAGTTCCGCGCCGATGAACTGCAAGCGATCTTCCAGGGACTGACGATCAACCGAAAAATCCTGGTGCTGATGGACAAGCAGGGGGAGGCAAAGCCCTACTACAGCTACGCCCCCATGTTCGTCACCCCGGGCAACATCAAGACCGGCAAGGAAAAACTGCAGCAATACCAGACGTTGCTCGACAGGATCGAGGCTACCTTCGGCGTCAACCGGGAGGTGATCGTGGCCATCTGGGGGGTGGAAACCCGCTACGGCAGCCGCCAGGGCAACTACGAGCTGTTGCAAACCCTCAACACCCTGTTCGCCGCCTATCCCCGCCGCTCCGATTTCTACCGCAAACAGCTGATCGATTTCCTCCTCCTGTGCCGGGAGAACGGCATCGATCCCCACGGGATCAAGGGCTCCTCCGCCGGCGCCTTCGGCCAAACCCAGTTCATTCCCACCTCCTTCCGCAGCTACGCGGTCAGTTTCGACGGCGACGCCAAGCGCGACGTGTGGAATTCGGTGCCGGACGTACTGGCCTCGATCGCCAACTACCTCAAACGGGCCAACTGGGTGTTCGACACGCCGCTGTACGCCGACCTGGGCTACCGGCTTAACGACCCGCAGCTGATCGCCGCGGTGGACAAGGGCCGGTCGGCGCGGCTGGCGCTCGATCTGGTCCGGCAGAGTCAGAACCTCGATTTGCCGCCTTCACCCCAGGATCGACCGGTGACCATCATCAGCCTGGATCTGGAACCCGGCGGCCCGTACGCCAAGCGCTATGTGGCCGGCTACCCCAATTTCCAGGCGATCACCGCCTGGAACCGCTCCAACCGCTACGCCATGGTCATCTGCGAACTGGCCGAGGCCTTCGTCCGTTGACCGGCTATGGCCGCCGGACGAGCCCATGCGCACCTGGAAGGGACAGATCGCCTGCCTGTGGGCCGGTTGCTGCCTGTTGCTCCTGATGGCCGGCGGTGCTTTTGCCGCGGCCGTAATCGAAGAAGAGCCGGCGGCAACGGCCATCGACGATCTCTCCCGCCCCGGACTGGAGGAGGCCCTGGGCCGCAGCCTGAACTTTCTCCGCAAGATTCCGCCCGCCACCACCTACCGGGTCGCGGGCCACGCCATCGCGGCCGAGCGGCTGACCGCCTCCATTTTGTACCTCCAACGGCTGCTGGCCGCCCATCCCTCCCCCGAAACGCTGGCCCGTGAAATCGATCGGGCCTACGAATGCCTCCAGGTCAACGCCGCGCCCGGCCCAGCAGCCGGCCGCATGCTCATCACCGGCTATTACCAGCCGGTCTTTGCCGGCCGTCTCGAACGGCAGCCGCCTTTCGTGTACCCGCTCTACCGGGTGCCGGACGATCTCCTCATCCGCCAAAACCAGGGCAAGAAAGAGGTCCTCGGCCGCCAGGTCGGCGGCATGGTCGCGCCCTATTGGACCCGGGGAGAAATCGAACGCCAGGGTCCGCTGCTCGGCCAGGAACTGGTCTGGCTCAAGGACCCCTTCGACGCCTTTGTCCTCCATATCCAGGGCTCGGGAATCATCCGCCTGGCCGACGGCTCGCGGCGCGGCGTCCATTATGCGATCAGCAACGGCCGGCCGTACCGGAGCGTCGGCGCCTTCATGGTCAGCAGCGGCCGGATGCAACTGGCCGACGTCACCATGGACAGCCTCCGCCGCTACATCGAGGAGCATCCCGCAGAGCGGGACCGGATCCTCCATCACAACGATTCGTTTATTTTTTTCGAGTGGAGCGAACCGGGGCCGGCCATCGGCAGCCTGGGCCAGCCCCTGACCCCCGGCCGTTCGCTTGCCGCCGATCACCGGTGGTATCCGGCCGGCAGCCTGGTCTTGATCGATAGCCGCCGGCCGGTGATGGACGATGACGGCCAACTCGAACGCTGGCTGCCCCTGCGGCGACTGACCACCGTCCAGGACACCGGCAGCGCCCTCGTCGGACCGAACCGGCTCGACCTCTTCTGGGGCACGGGCGATCGGGCCGGCAAGGAAGCGGGACAGATGAAGGAGCGGGGACGGGCCTGCTTGCTGCTGCTCAAGGAAAACATCGGTCAATAAGCCGCCAAGGTTTTGCCCTATCCATGGCCGCATTCGAGAAACGCCCGCTCTTTCGTGATGAACCAAAGCGAAGGGCAGGATATGGATATCTGTACCTATACAGCGGGGAAAACTTGTGGTACGATTGAAGTTGGTAATATTCGACAATACAACATCTTCACATCTTCAATATGTTCACGCATCATAGAAGTTGATGGATAGCTTTCAACAATGAGGAACTGAGGGTATCGCTGTGGCTTTTTTGCAACAAGGCATTTCCCCGGAGAGACTGAGCCAGGCATTGGCGCACATCACCAAGACTCCGGCGCTGACGGCCGGGATCCTGCGGGCCGCGACCGAGGTCATCGCCAGTGAGGGGTGTCTGGCCCTGAATACGACCCGGGTGGGTATCTGGCGGGTCAATTACGAGAAACAATGCCTGGAAAATATCACCAGTTACAGCCAGGACGACGATCTCCACACCGTGCAGGAGGATTTTCCTTTCCACGAGCGCCTCTACTATATCGATTTACTGACCTCCGAGCGCCTCATCGTCATCAATGATGCCAACACCGACACCGTGCTGCCCAATCTGCGCGAAACCTACGGACCGGACCTGACCTCGCTGCTGGACGCGCCCATTCGCATCGGTGGCGCCCTGGTGGGCGTGGTGTGCATCGAACAAAACCACCGTTTTCGCCGGTGGAGCAGTGAAGAGCAAAACTTCGCCAGCTCCCTGGCGGATTTCACCGCCCTGGCCATGGAGTCGGCCGAACGCTTCCAGGCCATGCAGGCCTTGGCCATCAGCAAGCGGCGCACCGAAACCCTGATGTCCAATCTGCCCGGCATGGTGTACCAGTGCTTGAACGATCCGCCGGACTTCACCTTCACTTTCGTCAGTGAGGGCTGTCTGCCGCTGACCGGTTATGCCCCGGAAGAGTTGATGCATAATAATGCCTTGAAATTCTTCGACATGATCCATCCGGACGATGTGGGTCCCCTGGAAGAGATGAACAAGGTCACGCTTTCCATCGGCCTGCCCCTGGAAACCACCTTCCGAATGATCATGAAGGACGGCACGGTCAAATGGGTGTGGGAGCGAAGCCGGGTGGTGGAATTCAACCAGAATGGTTCTCCCCGCCTGCTGGAAGGTTTTTACACCGATATCACCGAACAGCGGCGCCTGGAAACCGCCGAGCTCGCCAACCGGGCCAAAAGCGAATTCCTGGCCAACATGAGTCACGAGATCCGCACCCCCATGAACGCGATCATGGGTATGGCCGATCTGGCCATCCGCCAGAGCCCGCCGCAGAATATCCTGGAATATCTCAGCAACATAAAGACAGCGGCCACCTCGCTGCTCACCATCATCAACGATATCCTGGACTTTTCCAAGATCGAGGCCCGGGCGGTGACCATCGTGCCGGAACGGTACGAATTGCCCTCGTTCATCAACGATATCGTCACCATGATCGATATCCGCATCGGCGACCGGCCCCTCGATTTTATTGTCGAGGACAGCCCGAACATGCCCCGGGCCCTGATCGGCGACAGCATCCGGGTCAAGCAGATCATGATCAATCTGCTCACCAACGCGGTCAAGTTCACCGAGGCCGGGTACATCCGGCTGGCCATCGCCACCTCGCCCACCGGCGACCCCAATACGGTGCTGCTCAAGGTGACGGTGGAAGACACCGGCCGGGGGATCAAGGCGGAAGACCTGCCCCGCCTGTTCGAGACTTTTTCCCAACTCGACACCAAGAAAAACCGGAACATCGAGGGGACCGGGCTGGGGCTGGCCATCAGCAAGAACCTGCTGGAACTGATGGGCGGTTCCATCGCCGTGACCAGCACCTATGGCCAGGGCTCCTGCTTCTCCTTCGAGGTGGTGCAAAGGGTGGCCGATGCCACGCCCTACCTGCGGAGCAGCGATCTGGAACGGCTACGGGTCGGCATCTGGCTGAACAGCACCGTGAAAGCGAAAAGTCTGGCGGAAAAAGTGGGCAAGCTGGGGGTTGCGGCCGAGATTCTCGCCAACCCGGAACGCCTGGAGAGCTATTCCCATCTGTTCTTCGATTACGCCTTCTATCCCCGCATCGACGCGATGGAGACGCATGGGGCCAAATGTATTGCCCTGTCGCGCAATTACATCGAGGAACCCGCTCTGCCGGGTAACGTCAACACCGTCTACATGCCGCTCACCTCGGCCTTGGTGGCAACTCTTCTCGGTATGAGCGGGGTGGAAACAACGGGCGTGGCGCCCGAAGAAGACAGGCGGGCGCTGAAAATCAGCGACGCCCTCTTGCTGGTGGTCGACGACAACGAGTTCAACCTGACCATCGCGGAAAGCGTGCTGATGGAATACGGCGCCCAAGTGCATACCGCGACCTCGGGCCAGACGGCCCTGGAGATGGTGGCCGGCACCGACTACGATATCGTGTTCATGGATCACATGATGCCGGACATGGATGGGGTGGAAACCGTGGCTCACATCAGAAAAATGCCGGACGACAGGTACCGCTCCCTGCCGGTGGTGGCCCTGACCGCCAACGCGGTGGGCGACGTGCGCACCCTGTTCCTCGAATGCGGCATGAACGATTTTCTCTCCAAACCCATGGACATGCGCGAAATCGAGCGAGTGCTCAAGGAATGGCTGCCACGCCATAAGTGGGACTACGATGCAGTGCCGTGACGGCGACCGGATTCGGAGCTGAATTCCGCCGGTCTTCTCTCCGGGCCGGGCGGCGGCAAGCGCCATCCGGCCCCATTTTTTCGCCTACCTCAAGCATGCCTTGGGCATTCCCTCGCTACCGGCGGCGGCGATGCCGCCACCCATTGCCGCCCGCCCCGCTTTCCCTCACAGCCCGTATTTGCGGTCATACCCCCTGGGAGTGACCATCTTGCCGCGCCAGACAAAGGTCTGGGAGTTGCCGACGATCACCGTGGTCTGCATGCCGATGTCCTCGTCGAGCATCCGTGCCAGGGTGGTCAGGCGCACAGTTTCGTGCGCGCGGGTGGCGCCGGAGACGATGCCCACCGGCGTGTCGGGGGAGCGGTGAGTGAGCATGATCTCCCGGGACCGGACGATCTGGTCGGTGCGTTTCTTGGACTTGGGATTGTAGATCACCACCACGAAATCGGCCGGAGCCACGGCCTCGAGGCGGCGCTCGATCAAATCCCAGGGGGTCATCAGGTCCGACAGGCTGATGGCGGCGAAATCGTGCATCAGGGGCGCGCCCAGAACGGCGGCGCAGGAGTTGAGGGCCGCGATGCCGGGGATGACGTCGATCGGCACAGCGGCGTCCGTTGTCCGGGCCAGTTCGAACACCAGACCGGCCATGGCGTAGATGCCGGGATCGCCGCCGCAGACCAGGGCGACCCGCCTCCCCTGCCCGGCCATCTCCAAGGCGGCGCGGCAACGGTCGATTTCCTGCATCATCGAGGACGAGAGCACCTCGCTGGCCGGGTTGAGGCAATCGCGCACCAAATCGAGATAGGTACGGTAGCCGACCACCACTTCGGCCGCCTCCAGGGCGGCGCGGGCGCGGGGAGCCATGAGGTCGGCGGCGCCGGGCCCGAGCCCGACCACCGCCAGGGAGCCGTTGATGCCATCCTGTGCTGTTGTCATGGTGTGCGTGTTCCTTGGGTTGTCGTTGCGAACGGGTCGGCGATCTCGGCCACCGCGGTGGTGACGTCGGTCCATTTCATCTTGGCCGCCAGCAGCGCGGCCCCCGGTCCGGCCCCGAGCAGGGCCGCCGGTTCGGCCACGGCCCGGGCGCCGGTGGCGCGCTCGACGATTGCCGAGGCGGCGATCCCCTCGACCCGGTTCAATGCGTCCTTGTCGTAAAAATCGATGTCCAGTCCCTGGCTGCGGGCATAGGCCAGCAAGCCCGCTTCGTCCCGCTTGAGGTCGATCGAGGCCAGGCGGGCGATGGCCCGGGGCGCGAGCCCGTGCGTCGCGCAGGTGGATTCGACCGCCGCGGCAATGGCCCCGGCGGCTGTCCCCCGGTTGCAGCCGATGCCGACCACCAAGGACCGGGGATGCAGCACGGCGCCTCGTTCGCCCGGCACCAGGCGGCTGTCGACGACCAACTCGGCCGTTGCCCGGTCGAGGTGCGGGTGCAGATCCGGCGGCAGTTTCGGCAGCGGATAGCGGCTCCAGATTGTGAGCGCACCCTGGTCGACCAGGCGGCCCATGGCGCGGGTGAAGGCGGCCTTGTCGCCGGGGACCAGCCCGAGGTCACGGCACCAGAGATCGAGCGCGGTGCGGCCCAGCACATCGGAGGCGGTGGTGAGCACCGCCTGGCCGCCGGTCGCGACCGCCACCCGCCGGGCCAGTTGGTTGGCACCGCCGAGGTGACCGGAAAGCAGCGAGATGGCGAAAAGGCCCAGCTCGTCGCAGACCACCACCGCCGGGTCCAGGGTCTTGTCGCGTAGCAGCGGGGCCACGGTGCGCACGACGATGCCGGTGGCCATGATGCAGACCATCTCCCGGTAATTGGCCCAGACCTCGGCCATCGTTGGTGCCAACCGCCCCTTGGCGGCGAAAAAATCGCCGCCAAGCGCCTCGGCCAGGTGGCGGCCCAGGACGCAGCCCCCCCTGCTCACCGCCACCACCGCCAAACGGCGGCTGGAGCCGGCCTCAGCGGTATTCGTGGCTGAAGCCGGCATCGTAGAGCTTGGAGACGATCCGGCTGTCTTCGGCCAGGGCCGGCCCGACCACGATCATCGCCGTCTTCCTGATTTGCGAATCCCTGATCTTGCCGGCAATGTCGGCCAGACTGCCCCGAACGATCTGCTGGTCCGGCCAACTGGCCCGCTCGACCACCGCCACCGGGGTGACGGCCGGGTAGCCGCCGGCCAACAGGTCGTCGACCACGGCGGCAATCATCGACACGCTCAGGAAAATGCACATGGTGGCCTGGGCCGTGGCCAGGTGGCGCAGCGATTCGCGCTCCGGTACCGGGGTGCGGCCCGCCTGGCGGGTGAAAATCACCGTTTGGGTGACCTCGGGCACGGTCAGCTCTTTCTTCAGGGCGGCGGCCGCGGCAAAGGCCGAACTCACCCCCGGCACCACTTCGTAGGGGATGCCGACCCGGTCCAGCCACTGCATCTGCTCGCGGATCGCACCGTAAATGGCCGGATCGCCGGTGTGCAGCCGCACCACCCTCAGGCCCTGCCGGTGCCCTTCGGCCAGCAGGTGCATGATCGCCTCCAGGTCGAGCGGGGCGCTGTCGTGACAGACGGCCTCGATCCCGTCGAGCAGGGCGGCGTTGACCAGGCTGCCGGCATAAACCACCACATCCGCCGCATCGAGCAGGCGACGGCCCTTGAGGGTGATCAATTCCGGGTCACCGGGGCCCGCCCCGAGAAACACCACCGGATAAACGGCCGCTTCAGGCTGCATGCTGTTCGGTTCCATTGGACACCCGTACCTTTTTCTTGCGGATCACCATGGTGGAAAAATAATGCAGCTTCCGGCCCCTGGCCTCGCGGATGTCGGTGTAGACCCGCTCGTCCTCCATGCCCGAGCGCTCGGTCAGCACCGCGCAGCCGGTGAGCTCCAGCTCGTCGAGCAAGTCGATCAGGGCGTCGATCCGGCGATGCACTTTCATCAGCACCACCGCGTCGAGGGTGGTGAGGATGGAGCGCAACCGCTCATCCTCGAAAGCGGCGGGCACCACTGCCAGGACATCGTCGCCCAGGGCGAGTGGGCTGGACTGCGAGGCGGCGCAGGCCGCCATGGCGGTGATGCCGGGGATCACGGTCACCGGGGTGAGCGGCCGTTGTTCCTGGATCATGGCCAGGAGATAAAAGGCGGTGGAGTAGAGGGTGGCGTCGCCCAGGGTGGGAAAGGCCACATCCTCGCCGCGGTCGAGATGGCCAATGACCTCGTCGGCCGACCGGCGCCAGGCCGCCAGCAACTGGTCGTCGGCCTCCTGGCCGAGATAGACCTTCTTCATCGGGAAACACAGCGAAAGCACGGTGCGGCCGTTGGCCGGCACCAGCTGTTCGGCGATCTGCCGGGCGCTGCTCTGGCCGCCCTTCCTGGCCGTGGGCACCGCCCAAACCTTGGCCTCGCGCAGGATGCGCACCGCCTTGTAGGTCATCAGTTCCGGATCGCCGGGACCGACCCCGACCAGATAGAGATGGCCGGTCCGCGAGCTGGGATTGTCGCTCATCGTTTATCGCCTGTGATAAGGGTTATGGGGTTGAATGCCCGGATCTCGTCGCCGGGGAGCCGGCGGCTGACGGCCAGGGTGCTGGCCGAAACCCGCATCCCCAGCCGTTCGAGGCAGGTCAGGGCAGCGGTTTCGGTCCGTGCGAGCACGGCATTGATCACCATCCGTCCGTTGTCGGCCAGCCGCGCCGCCGCCGCCTCGATAATCGCCTCCAGCCGCTGGCCACTGCCGCCGATGAAGACGCGGTCGGGAGCGGGCAGCCCGGCCAGGGCCTCGGGCGCCTCGCCGCCGACCAGGCGGATCGAGTAGGCGCCGAAGCGACGGATATTGGCCCGGATGTTGGCCTGTTCCGCTTCTCTCTTCTCGACGATGCGGATGGCCAGATCCGGACAGAGCCGGGAGGCCTCCAGCGAAATCGAGCCGGAACCGCCGCCGATATCCCACAGCACGCCGGTGGCGGGTAGCCGCAGCCGATGCAGGGTGGCGGCCCGGACCTCGTCCTTGGTGATCAGGCCGCGGGAGTGGACGATTTCGTCCTCGCCCAGCCCGAAAGGCGGCGGGGACGGCCAGGACGGCTGCTCGATCAGCATCATGTTCAAGGGGCCGAAAGAGCGGGCGGCAATCTCGGCCAGACTGCCGCCGGTCAAATGCTCGTCCCCCAGCCCCAGATTCTCGGCCACCCGGATGCGGATGGCGGCGATCCGCCCGGTGTCCTCGCAGGCGGCCAGCGCGTCCAGCAATTCGGCCGCCACCCGGTTTGGGCTGTTGCGACCGTCGGTGAACAGCATCGACCGCGGATGGCGGAGAATGCGGCCGGACAGGTTGTCGGCCAGCCGGCCGTGGCAGCTCAACAGGGCCAGGTCGTCCCAGGGGATGCGGAAGCGGGCGCAGGCCAGTTGCAGGGCCGACAGCGCCGGCCTGACCGTCAGCCGTTCCGGACCGAACCGGCCGATCAGGTTGCGGCCGATGCCGTAGAACAGCGGGTCGCCACTGGCCAGGACTGCCACGTCGCCCTCGTCCAAGGCGGTTTCCACCCGGTTGAGCATGGCCTCGACCGGGGCGATATCGATCACCGGCTGGGGGAGATCGGCCACCAACAAGCGATGGCGGTGCGAAGCGACGATGGCGGCGCAGCGACGCAAAAGCGGCCATTGCTCGGCGGCCAGGGCGGTGCCGCTGACCCCGATCAGCTCAATCCTCGACATGGACCACTCCCTCCTCCGCGGTCACCAGATAGACCCGCACCGGCAGCCCCGACCATTGCCGGGCCTGTTCCTGCGCCCGGCGGCAGACCGCGCCGACCAGGTCGTCGCGGCGCATCGCCTTCAGCCGCTCGTATATTTCGCGGGCGGTGTTGGCGTTCCGCAGGCCGGCGGCACTCTCCCGGTCCAGGCCGAGCCGGGCCAGCAGGTCGGCGGCCTGCCGGACCTCCAGGGCGCCGTTGCGGACATGGGTCTGGGGCACGGCCAGGGCCGCCTTGACCAGCTTGGCCCACATCGCTGCCAGATGAAGGCGGGAAAAGCCGTGCCGCCTGGCCGCCTCCAGGGCATAGCGCAGGTAATCGCCCATCATCACCTGGGCCTCCTCAGGCAGACGCAGCAGCCCCTGGACCATGGCCTCGGAGGTTCGGCCGGTGGACAGAATCGCCTCGGTGAGCCCCACGGCCCGGGCCACCTGCATCGAAGCCTCGATAGTGTCGGTCCAGGCCTTGGCCGATACCGGCCGCACGATGCCGGTGGTGCCGAGGATCGACAGGCCGCCGATCACCCCCAGGCGCCGGTTGAGGGTCTTTTCCGCCAGAACCTCGCCGTCGCGCACGAAAATCCGGACCTCCAAGGCATCGGCTTCGCGGCCCGAACCCTCCAGGGCCTCGGCCACCGCGGCCCGGATCATCTGCCGGGGAACCGGGTTGATGGCCGCCTCGCCCATCGGCACCGGCAGGCCGGGCTTGGTGACCAGGCCGACGCCGGGACCGTTGGCGAGGACGATCCGCTCGCCCTGGCCGGCGGCAAGCCAGCGGACTTCGGCCCCGATCTCGGCGCCGTTGGTGACGTCGGGATCGTCGCCGGCATCCTTGACCACGGTGGCCATGGCCGGCTGCCCGCCTGTACGGCACAGGGCGAAGCCATGCCGGGAGCCGTCGGGAAAGGGAATCTCCACCCGCTCCGGACACGTCCTGCCCAGCAGGCACAGGGTGGCCGCCTTGGCCGCCGCCGCCGCGCAGGCCCCGGTGGTGTAGCCGTTGCGCAGCGGTTTTTTTCTGCCCGGTGCAACCATGGCCGGTGAGTCAGGCCGCCAACCTGAGCAGGGCGTTGACCACCGCCACCGCCACCGGGGTGCCGCCCTTGCGGCCCAGGGCGGTGATGTGGGGATACGGCTTTTCCGCCAACAATTCCTTGGATTCGGCCGCGTTGACAAAGCCCACCGGCACGCCGATGACCAGATCCGGGGCAAAGAGCCCCCGGTCGATCAGCTCCATGGTCTTGAGCAGGGCGGTCGGCGCGTTGCCCACGGCCACGATGCCGATGCAATCGTCCACGCTCCGGGCCACGGCGGCGTCGGAACGGGTGGTGCCGTCCGCCTGGGCCAGGGCCGCGGTTTCGGGTTCCGCCACCCGGCAGAGCACCCGGCCGCCGAATCGAGCCAGCAGGCCGCTGGAAATGCCGCTGGCCGCCATGGTGACATCCACCAGGATGTTCTTGCCCGCCCGGATGGCCGCCAGGCCCGCGGCAACGGCCTGGGGATGGAAACGGAAATTTTCGGCAAAGGAGAAATCGCCGGTGGCGTGGATGGCGCGCCGGACCACGGCGAATTCCTCGGTGGAAAACCGGGTGGGACCAAGTTCGCGCTCGATGATCCGGAAGCTCTCGGCCTCGATGTCCTGGGGAGCGATGGGTTGTAAGGTGACCATGATCGTTGCACTCTCCGTTTGCTCAAGCCGGGCCCGCATGAAGCGCGCGGCACCAACTCTCCTGAATAATTAGCTGATTTCTCTCAAAGAAAACTAAACCTTCCCGAGATTGCCGCCCCATGACCGGCACGCGGCCACCAACCGCGCCGCCACTTCCGGGGTGCGGCCCCAATGGAGATGGACATAGCCGGCCAGGGTTGCCGCTTGCGTTTGGAACCCCTCGGGCCGTCCCGCCTCCAATGCATAGGCCGCCGGCACCGGTTCGGCACCGGTTTCGATGGTCGAGTAATGGAATTCGTGGCCGTGGAGCACCGTGCCCGCCGGTCCCAGCAGGCAATCCCGCACGATCCTCGGCCGGCGGTAGCCGAGGCTGCGCAATCGGGTCTGCATCCGGGCGGCGAACGGGTACAGGCCTGCCATGGTAAACACCTCGCCGTCCAGGTCGGCGATCGAGCGGCACAGATACATGAAGCCACCGCACTCGCCGTAGACCGGCCGGCCGCTTTCGGCAAAGGCCCGCACCTGCTCCCGCATGGCGCGGTTGCCGCTCAACCGGCGGGCATGCAATTCCGGATAGCCGCCGCCCAGATAGAGCCCGTCCAGTCCGGGCGGCAGTTGATCGTCGTCCAAGGGGCTGAAAGGAATCAACTCCGCCCCGGCCGTCCGCAGCAGGTCGAGGTTGTCCTCGTAGTAGAAGCAGAAGGCCGCATCCCGGGCCAGGCCGATCCGCACCGGCGCACCGCAGGAAGCCTCGATCGGCGCCGGGGGCTCCGGCACCGCTTCCCCGCCTCGCGGGGCCGACGCGATGTGCAGCAGCCGCTCCAAATCGACATGGGTTTCGATCAGCGCGATCAAGCGTTCCAGCCCCGCGCCGGCCAACGGATGTTCCTCGCCCATGTGCAGGCCGAGATGGCGCGAGGGAATGGTCACCGCCTCGTTGCGGGGCAGGCAACCGAGCACCGGCACCGTGCAGTGCCGACCGACCGCCTCCTCCACCATGGCCCGGTGCTTGTCCGAACCGATGCCGTTGCAGATCACCCCGACCAGCCGGACCCCGGCATCGAGGGTGGCGAACCCGTGCACCACCGCGGCCACGCTTTCGGCCGCCGAACGGACATCGACCACCAGGAGCACCGGCAGGTCGAGGCTCTTGGCCAGGGTCGCGGCCGAGCCCTCGCCGCCGTCGAACAAGCCCATCACCCCCTCGACCACCGCGATCTCCGCCTCCCGGCCATGGCGGGCAAAGGTCCGCCGGACCCAATCGACCCCGCACATGCGGACATCGAGGTTGCGCGACACCTGGCCGGCCACCATCCGGTGCAGGCTGGGATCGATGAAGTCCGGCCCGCACTTGAAGGGTTGGACCGCAAGCCCGCGCTTGGCCAGGGCGGCCATCACCCCCAGGGTGACCGTGGTCTTGCCGCAGCCCGAATGGGTGCCGGCAACGAGCAGGGCTGGACGGCTCATAGCCGCGAAAGACCTTCCTGGCCGTAGTCGGGATAGAGCAGCGAGCGGACAAAGCCGATGCCGTCGAGCAGATTCATGGTCGGCCGCGACACCATTTCCTCGTCCACCAGGAAGACCTGGTTGTCGCGGACCGCCTTGATCACCCCGAATCCCGGCTCCTTGACGATATCGTCCACGCTCACCGGATTCATCCGGCCACTCTGGGCCAGGTACAGGTCGATCCGGTCGGCCTTGGCCAGAATCCGCTCCTTGCCGTAGGCGGCGATGTTGGTTTCGCGCACCTGTTCGGCATCGGTGGCAATGTTGATCCCTCCGGCCGATTCCAGGACGAACATGGCGATGGAGGAAGGCGCGAAGGTCTTCATCTGCCGGTGGATGGCCTCGAAATAGACCCGTTTGCGCTTTTCCTTGGGAATCTTCCGCAACGGTTCGGTGATCGCGGCCATTCTCTTGGTGAAGGTCTCGACCATGACCTTGGCCTGCTGCTCACGGCCGGTCAGCCGGCCCAGGGTCTCCCAGTAGGGAAACAGCTCCGAGGCGGCGGTCGGCTGCAGGGACACCACCCGCACGTTGTTCTTTTCCAGGATGCGCACCAGGTTGGGATAGCCACGGCTGATCATCGGCCGGATCAGGACCAGGTCCGGCTTGAGGGCCAAAAGCCGTTCCGGATCGTCCTGGAATTGAACCACCGGCCGGCCGGACAGCTGGCCGTCGCCGGGGCCGCAGGCAATGATTTCCCTGTTCAGGCCCAGTTCGAGCAGGTTGGTGGTATGGGCCGGATAGAGCGAGATGATCCGCTTGAACGGCTGGGAAAACACCAGGGTGCGCTGCTCGCTGTCGACGATTGAGGCGGCGGCGGCAAGGGTGGCCAACAGGACCACGAGGCAGGGGGCGAACAGGAAAACTTTGATGCGCATGGGACAAACGGATGGGTTGAGGGTTAATGGGAGGCAGGCAGCCTGAAGCTCACCTGCCGGCACTGGGTGAAGGCATTGGCGGTCACCTCCGCCTCGACGCCGTAGACCGCGTTGATGGTCGCGGGCGTCAGCACCTCGTCGGTCGGCCCCTGGCAGATCACCCGCCCTTCCTTGAGGAAGATCAGGTGGTCGCAGAAAAAAGCGGCCAGATTGAGGTCGTGCATCACGGCCACCACCTGCATGTCCTGGCGCTCGAACCGGTCGCGGATCAGATGCAGCAGTTCCAGGCTGTGGTGGATGTCGAGGTTGGAGGTGGCCTCGTCGAGCAGCAGCACCGTCGGCCGCTGCGCCAGGGCGCGGGCCACGGCCACCCGCTGTTTTTCACCGCCGGAGAGCCGGGTGACCGGCCGGTCGGCCAGGGTGGCGATGCCGGTGACGGCCAGGGCCTGGTCGATCAGCGCCCGGTCGGCCTCGCTGGGGGTGGCGAAGCGATGGAGGTGGGGGTGGAGCCCCATTTCGACCACCTCGCGGACCGAAAACCCGAAGCGGACCATGAAATCCTGGGGCACCAGGGCCAGCAGCCGGGCCAGATGCTTCTTCGGCCAGGCCGCCATCGGCCGTCCCTGGAATTCGATGGTGCCGGACTGCGGCGCCTGCAGGCCGGCCAGCAGATCGAGCAAAGTGGTCTTGCCGCTGCCGTTGGGGCCGAGGATGCCGGTGCAGCGGCCGGAGCGCAGCTCCAGGCCGATATCGCGCAGCACCGGCGTGTCGCCGTAGCTGAAATGCACCTCGCGCAAGGACCAGAGCTGGCCGGTGTTCCGTTCAGAAAGCGGTGGCGCCATTCCGTTGCCGTCGTTTGAAGAGGAAACAGAAAAAGGGGCCGCCCAACAGCGCGGTCAGCACCCCGATGGGCACCTCCACCGGCAGCACCGCCCGGGTGAGGGTGTCGGCCACCAGCAGCAGCAGTCCGCCGGTGAAAAAGGAGAGCGGGATCAGCAGGCGGTTGTCCGGGCCGATCAAATGGCGGAGCATGTGGGGCACGATCAGGCCGACAAAGCCGATGATGCCGGATACCGAAACCGCCAGGGCGGTCATCAAGGTGGACACTGCCAGCAGCACCAGCCGCAGGCGGACGGTGTTGACGCCCAGCGAGGTGGCGGCGCGGTCTCCGGTAGCCATGATATTGAGATCGCGGCTGTAATACACGGCCACCAGGGTGCCCAGCAGGGCCGTGGGCGCCAGCAGGAGGATATTGGCCCAGGAGGCGCCGGCCAGGCTGCCCATCAGCCAGAAGATGATCAGGCCCACCTGCTCGTCGGCGAGGAATTTGAGAAAGCCGATGGCGGCCGACAAGATGGCGGCCACGATCACTCCGGCGAGGATCAGGCTGGTGGAGGAAAGCCGCCGGTCGCCGGCGGCGAGAAACAGTACCACCGCCAAGGTGCCCGCGCCGCCGCCGAAAGCGAAGACCGGGATGGTGACGCCGGGCGGCAGGGCAAGGCCGAAAATCTGGAGGACGATCACCAGGGAGGCGCCGAAGGCGGCCCCGGTGGAGATGCCCAGGGTGTAGGAATCGGCCAGGGGATTGAGCAGGATCGCCTGGAAAACCGCGCCGCTGACCCCGAGCAAACCGCCGACCAGCACCGCCGCCAGGATGCGGGGCATGCGCACGTCGGCGACCACGGTGGCGGCCACCGGATCGATGCCCGGGGGCATGTCCAGACCGCGCAGCTTGGCGATGAGGATGGCGAACACATCCGGAATCGACACGTCGAGGTAGCCGAGGGTGGCCGACAGGGCCACCCCGAAGACCAGCACCGCCGCCAACGGCAGCATCCAGACGGCAGCGGCCCGGCGGTTCATCAGCGCAGCTCCACGCCCGCCTCGGCCGCCGCCTGGGCGGCATGGTCGACGAAAATGCGGGCCACGGCCGGATGCTCGCCCAAGCCGCTGGTCACCGGTACTGTCTCGATCCCTTCCCGGGCGAACATCGACTGCCAGGAATCCTCCTGCGGCCCGGCCAGGTCGCGGGTGGCATGCTCGCCGGCCACGATGAGCAGGGGCTTGACCACGACCCGCCGCACCCCGTGCAGCCGCAGGTCGGCCAGCACCTCGGCAAAAGCGGGAAAGCCCTCGACCGTGCCGATCAGGGTCAGGATGTCGGGATACAGTTGGCGCATGCGGGCCGCGAATTCGAGATACAGACCGCCGGAGGGAAAATAGCGGTTGCCGTGCCCCATATACACCAGGGCGGCGTTGTGGCGGTCGGCCAGGGCGGCGTCGTCGGCCAGGGCCTGGGCCAGGATGCGGATGTCGTCGGCGTACGGGCGGTCGGGAGAATAGGCGCCCAGGAGCGGCCGGCCAAGGGCGATGGCCGCAAACGGCCGCCAGCGCGGCTTCATGGTGCGGATCGACAGCAGGCCGCGGACATAGGCGGCGAGATCGTGGAATTCCTCGGCCGGGGCGACATGGGTGGGCTGGACGACCAGGGAGGTGTAGCCCCGGTCCTGGAGGGTGGCGATGGCCGCCAGGATGCCCTCGATTTCAAGGATTTCCCGCGGCAGGCCGGGATGCTCCGCCAGGTAGGCGCCATTGTCGGCGCGGCGGTGCCAGATGCGGCGGACCTGGTTGGAGGTAAAGGCCAGCTTGATCCGGGTGTGCGGAAAAGCGGCGGCCATGGTGTCCCGAATGGCCAGTATCCCGTTCAAGGCGCTTACCACCGTGGTTCCGAACGTGGCCAGCACAATCGCCGTGTTGTCGTGCACCGCTGTCCCCCGGTCGTTCGCGACAGATGCGGCGGGACCCCGCCTTGGTTGCGGCCCGGACAAAAAAAAATCCCGGACCAAAACTGATCCAGGATGTCCCTTTTTTACCGCTGGAGTCTGTCACCGCCCCGTTCGCCTGCGAGGCCGGTGTCCATGGTTCAGGCAGGTCTTCTGACTTCCGGCTCATCCTCCTTCCGCGCCTTCCCATCCCGTGTCGGCATAGTGGCGGTCCTGCGGAATTCGTCCCCGGTTACAGCGGCGGGCCCGTTCCGGCATCGCACCGGATTCCCTTTTCATCCGTTGATACGGACACCTGAACCTCAATGCCGCCCATCCTACATGGGGCATGCGGCGAAGTCAAGCCGCGATTGCGGTCCGCACGGGAAAACGCGTGAAAGCCGCGACAAGCCGGGCAGATGCGTCGTTTAGAAAACGTCCTCGCCGGTCATGGCGCCGGGGGCCGACGCCACCAGTCCCGGCAGCAGGGCCTGCACCTCCGGGACCGTCCACTCCGGATGGCCGGAGAGCGTGGCCACATTGATCTGGTTGAGCCCCCGGGCGATTTCGTCATAGCTTTTTCCCTTTCGCCGCAGCCGTTGGATCGAGGCCGAAAGCTGCTCCCGGCTGAACCGTTTCCGCATCCCGACCGGACCGGGTCGGGCCGGTTCGCCCTTGGCCGGCTCCGGCTGCGACGGTGCGGTCGCAACCGGTTCGGGCTCGGACCGCACCGGTTCCGGACGTGGCGGCACGGGCTCGACGGTCGGCAGCACCACGGCTTCGGCCTCGTAAATATCCGCCTCCGGCTCTTCCGCATGCCCATTCCGGGCCGGCTCCTCGGCCGGGACCGGCTCGGCCACGGCAGGCATGGGCTTGTACTCCAGCTGCAGGCCCACCATCAGTCGCATCAGGTCGTCGATCTGCCGGTCGCGGCGCGCCAGCTGCTCGCGCATGTCCTCCAGCTGTTCACGCAGCAGCTCGATCTGCTGCTTGTAGGCCAACAGCAGATCGTCGAGGAAATCGACCCCGGCGCCAATCGCCGCCGACGCCCCGCCCACGGTCCTGGCCTCGCCGGCTGCGGTTTCCTCACCGTCGCGGGCATAGGTGGCGAGCAGCTGCCGCCCCTCGTCCCATCGATCCAGGTCGGCATAGCGGAAGCGGACCTCCTGCTTGCCGGTCACCGGGTTGAGCACCAGTTTGTAGGGCAGCCCCCGCTTGCGGTATCGACTGATGGATTTGGTCGAGACCTTGAGGAAATCGGCCGCCTCTTTCTGAGTCACCGTATACTCGTTGTCACTCATGTCCGCCTCGCTTGTCGATCATGGCCGACCACTCCTCTCGGCCAGCAGCTCCCGCCCGGTTGCAATAACCGATTGGAAGAAGCGGTCGATCTCGGGTTTGCCGACGTTGATATTGGTGATCAGCAGCCGCAGAACCAACTGGCCGTTGACGTAGCCCGTGCCGACCAGGGCGCGGCCGGAGCGGTGCATCCGTTCCCGTAGCGCCTTGTTGAACGGCTCGGCCGGAATGCCCTCCGGCGGCCGGAACCGGAAACAGACGTTGAAGGATTCCCTGGGCACCACCATCTCCAGCTCGGGCAGGCGGCCCACCTGGTCCTCGGCGTATCGGCACAGCTCCAGGTAGTGTTCCACCCGTTCGGCCAAGCCCTCCCGGCCGTAGAATTTCCAGTCGAGAAACCACTTGAGGCTGTCGACCCGGCGGCCGCATTGCAGGGACAGGGTGCCGAGATCGCGGATCTCGCCGTCCTCGCCCTGGCGGAAGATATAGGACTCGTCGCCGGCGCTGCACACCTCCCGCAAAAACGAGGGTCGGCGGTTGAACAGCAGCACGTTGCACATCAGGGCCGTGCCCAGCATCTTGTGGAAATCGAGGGTAAAGGAATCGGCCTGCTCGAGCGCGGGCAAAAACTGCCGCCGCAGCCGGTCGCTGAAGATCACCGCTCCGCCCCAGGCACCGTCGACATGCAGCCAGAATCGGTAGCGCTCGCGCAGCGCGAGCAGCGGCTCCAGCAGATCGTAGCCCCCCCGCACCGTGGTGCCGGCGGTGGCCACCACGAAAAAGGGTTTACCACCTCCGGCCACCACCTCTGCCAGCCGTTCTTCCAGGGCGTCGATGCGCATGCGGCCATGGCCGTCCACCGGGATCTTGAGCAGGTGGCTCGTGCCCAGGCCGAGAATGTTGGCGGCCCGGTCCATGGAATAGTGGGCGTCGGCGTTGACCAGGGCGAACAGCTTCTGGCCGCCGAACAGTCCCTGTTGCTTGACCTCCGGCCGCAGGCCGTTGCGGGCGGCCATCATGGCGAGCATGTTGGCGTTGCTCGAGCCGGTGGTCATCTGGCCGCAGCCCCCCTGAAAGCCGACCAGGTCGAGCATGGCCTGCAGCAGGTATTTTTCCATCAGGGTCGAAACCGGCGCGGTCTCGAAGGTGCAGGCCGAGGTGTTGGTGACGGCGGCGATCACCTCGCCGACCACCGACGGCAGGTTGGCGCCGGCCCACATGCGGTTGAGATAGGCGGGATTGCTGGTGTTGACGGCATGCGCCAGATAGTGCTCCACCCAGGTGAAGAGCGCATCCCAATCGCCCCGGCCGCGCTCGTCTTCAAGACCGAGTCGCTGGCGAAGGGTTCCGGGATCGAGGTAGTCGACGAACTTTCCCTGGTCCCGGTCATGATAATAGCGGATGACGAGCTGCATCAGCCGCTCGAAGATTTTGTCCTGCTCCATAGATCCCGTGCCTGCTCCCAGATCGATCCAGGCGCCGTCAACCACGGATCAAGCGCGCCTCGCCCAGGGGTTGCGTCCGGCCGGCGCGCATGGTTGGCATGCCTGGCAAAGATATTCCACGGCGAAACGGGCCGGGGCTGTTTTCGCCCTCAAGCATCGTTCCGATCATAGTGGAAAAATGATAGCTCTATACTACAGCAGCGATGGATAATCGAATAGAAAGTAGCCCTGCGGGCACAAGAACGGAGAGGAAAATCGATTGCAACGGCAACGGGCCCGGAGCCGGCCGGGATCAGGCGACGCCGTCCTCCTCGGTCGAGGAGACGTGATCGATATGCACCATGCCTTCGATCAGCAGGCGATCGATCCGGCCATACATTTGAATCTCGTCCGGTGCGGGTTCCTGGCCGGCGTAGAACTTAAAAGAGCCCTCGTTCCAGGAAAGGGCCTCGAAAAAGGCCTCCTTGATCTGGTTCAGCAGCGATTTATCCAGTAGATATGGCTGGGCATAGCCCTTTTCCAGGAGAAACTTGCCAAACCGCTGCCGCGTTCCGGACTGCTTGTACGACTGCAAACATTCCTGCAACTGCTCCTCGGTGATCGCCTGGGCGTCGAGGAGAATCTGGCCGATCTTGCGTTGGTTGGCCTTGAGCAGGCCGTGGATGAGCATTCCCTTGCGGAAGTAGAAAATGCCGCTGTTGTCCTTGACTTGGATCTCGAGCTTGCCGGTCAGGGCGGCGAAATCGAGCAATTGGAAGATGTTCTCGACCGGGATGGCCCCGATGTCTCCCTGGAGCGAGGCGGCCGGACCGGAGGCGGCCGCCGCGCGGGGCTGGACGGTGGGGATGGTTTCCTGTCTGGATTGTGGCTTACGCCCCGTGCGAAAAAAAGGATGCATAACGTCTTGATCGATGGTGATTCACTCGTTGAAAACATGCAAACCGCTACGTTCTAGCGTCTCGCAAAATCGATCCGGAGTCAAGCATATTTCCCGCAAGAGGCGGATCGGCCGTGGCCGGGTCCCCGCTCCTGGCGGAAAGCGGATCGGTTCAAACCCGGATGATGGCCTCCGGGGCGTGGGTCAGCACCTGGGCGCCCTGCGCCCTGAGCACATAGGTGTTTTCGATGCCGATGGCCCCTTCGGCGAACACGAATTTCGGCTCCAGGGCAAAGGTCATGCCCTCGGCCAAGGGCATCTTCACTCCTTTGGCGAAAATCGGATATTCGTCGAGTTCCAGGCCGACCCCGTGGCCGATGAAACGGACCCGGTCGTTGCCGAGCCCCATGAAATGCTCCTGGAGACCCAGGGATTCGGCCAGTTCGACGGACTTGTTGTAGACATCCTCGCAGATCGTGCCCGGCTTGATCATGGCCACCAGTTCGGCCTGGATCTCCAGGGCCGCGGCGTGGGCCCGGCGCAGTTGCTCGGAGACCGAACCGAGCACGAACATCCGGGCTCCGTCGGCGGTGTAGCCGTTGATCACGCAGGTGTAGTCGATGTAGACGATCTCGTTGCGGCCGACGGTTTTCCAGCCCGCGCCGTGCGGATTGTTGGCCGGGGTCAGGCCGCAGCCGCCCACCGGGCCGTCGAAGTAAGTGGGCGCCGCGCCGCTGGCGCCGACGGTCACGTTGCCCAGGAAGAAATCCTGGTTGAAGGCGCGCATCTTGGAACAGCCGCCGTAACCGCGCCGCCGCATGCCGGCCTCGAACAGGCTGGCCAGCTCGATTTCCGTCATGTTCTCGCGGAGCATGGACGGCACCTCGGCGAAGACCTGGTCGAGCACCTGGCAGGCCCCCTGCAAAAGGCCGATCTCATACTCGGACTTGACGGTGCGGATGCGCTTGAGCGCCTCGGAAATATCACTGAAGGTGGTCTCCTTGAAGACCTTGCCGTAAAATTGCCAGGTATTGTAGGGGATGACATCCAGCTCCAGCCCGAGGGTATCGATCGCAAATCCCCGCTCCTTCAGGAGCTCCGGGATCATTTTCAGGCTCTTGACATCCAGGATGTTGTCCAGCGGCGCTTCCCGGCAGGCCCGCTCGAAGCTCTTGCGCACCATCAGCAACGGCGCGCCGGTTCGGGGGATGAAGAGGTGGCTCGACTGCGAGGTGCCGCTGAGGTAGAACAGGTTGGTGTGGTGGATGATCAGGGCACCGTCGAGCCCCATCTGGTCCAGGGTTTTCTGGAACAGCCGGATGCGGGCGTCGACTTCACTTTTGGGCGTATACAGCATGTCTTGCATGGATTCCTCTCTGTTGGCGAGTATGAAAACAACATCCTGTGTCGGCTACTTGTGCGGCGATGCGATGCTCGCCACCCTATTCAAGAAATCGCCATCTGTCAATGACCAGCCACGGGGGCGTTCGGGGCGCGGTTGCGGCCGCGCCCGGTCCGGCTCAGGACAGTCGGGTCTTGAAGTCTTCGTAGCCGAATCGGCGGACCGAAAAAAATCGGTCGTCCTCCGGCCGGTATCGGACGATGGAGGGCAGCTGCACGCCGTTGAAAGTGTTGGTCTTGACCATGGTGTAGATGGCCATGTCGGTGAACACCAGCCGATCGCCGGGGACCAGGGGCCGGTCGAAGGAGTATACACCCGCCACGTCGCCGGCCAGGCAGGAAAGCCCGCCGATCCGGCAGGTCCACGCCTTGTCGCCCGCCTCGCCCGAGCCGACGATGTGCGGCCGGTAGGGCATTTCCAGGACATCGGGCATGTGGGCCGGCACCGAGGCATCGACGATGGCCACCGGCATGTCGGCCCGGACCACGTCCAGGACCGTGGTGACCAGATAGCCGGCGTTGAGGGCCACGGCCTCGCCGGGTTCCAGGTAGACTTGGGTGCGCCAGCGCTCCCGGAAACGGTTGACGATGTCGACCAGCAGATCGAGCCGGTAGCCCGGCCGGGTGATGTGGTGGCCGCCGCCGAAGTTGACGTAGGCCATGCGGGGAAGGATATCGGCAAAGCCGCGCTCCACCGCGGCCACGGTCCGCTCCAGGCAGTCGGCGTCCTGCTCGCAGAGGTTGTGCCAGTGCAGGCCGCCGATGCCATCGAGCAGATCGGTGCGGAAATCGGCCCGCCGGATGCCCAGCCGCGAGCCCGGCGCGCAGGGATCGTAAATTGGGGCCGCCCCTTCCGAATGCTCGGGGTTGATGCGCAGGCCAAAGGCGATGGCGCGCCCGGCCGTCTTGGCCTTTTCCTCGGCCAGGGAGCGGAACCGCTGCCACTGGCCAAAGGAGTTGAACACCAGGTGGTCCGAGGTCGCGGCCAGTTGGGCGATGTCATCGGCCGAATAGGCGGCGGCGAAGCTGTGGACCTCACGGCCGAACTCATCTCGCCCCAGGCGCGCCTCGTGCGGCGAACTGCAGCAGACCCCGTCAAGCGTTTGCCGCAGGAGCGGAAAGACGCTGAACATGGCAAAGCACTTCAGGGCCAGCAGGATCTTGCAACCGGTCCGCTCCTTGACCCCGGCCAGGATGGCCAGGTTGTCGGCCAGCAGGCCCTCGTCGACCACGAAGGCCGGGGTGGCCACCCGCGCCGGATCGAATCGGCAGGCATGCCTGCCGTCATAGCGGGGCTCGCTCACAGCTCGACCACGGTCCAGGGCAGGCCATGGGCGTTGAGATCGGCCATGAACGGATCGGGATCGAATTCCTCCATGTTCCAGACGCCGGCCCGCTGCCACCGTCTCTGCAGCATCATCTTGGCGCCGATCATCGCCGGCACGCCGGTGGTATAGCTGATCGCCTGGGAGCCGACCTCGCGGTAGGCCTCCTCGTGGCTGCAGATGTTGTAGATGTACATCCGCTTGGCCTTGCCGTCCTTAACGCCCGTGAACACGCAGCCGATGCAGGTGCGGCCGCGGGTCAGCGGGCCCAGCGAGGCCGGTTCCGGCAGCACCGCCTTCAAAAACTGGATCGGCACGATCTCGCCGCCCTGGTACTTGACCGGGTCGATGCGGGTCATGCCCACGTTTTCCAGCACCCGCAGGTGGGTGAGGTAGTTCTCGGAAAAGGTCATCCAGAAGCGGGCCCGCTTCAATCCCTTGAGGTTCTGCACCAGGGATTCCAGCTCTTCATGGTACATGAGGTAGCATTTTTTCGGGCCGATGCCCTCGGGGAAGTCGTAGGTCATGGACCAGGAAAGCGGGTCGGTTTCCACCCATTCGCCGTGCTCCCAGTAGCGGCCGCGCTGGGTAATCTCGCGGATGTTGATCTCCGGGTTGAAGTTGGTGGCGAAGTGCTGGCCGTGGTCGCCGGCGTTGCAGTCGATGATGTCCAGCTGGTGGATCTCGTCGAAGTGGTGCTTCTGAGCCCAGGCGCAGTAGACATTGGTGACGCCGGGATCGAAGCCGCTGCCCAACAGGGCCATGATGTTCGCCTTCTCAAACCGCTCCTTGTAGGCCCACTGCCACTTGTACTCGAACTTGGCCACGTCCGGCGGCTCGTAGTTGGCGGTGTCGAGGTAGTCGACCCCGGTTTCCAGGCAGGCGTCCATCAAGGCAAGATCCTGGTAGGGCAAGGCCACATTGAGCAACAGGTCCGGCTTAACGCGCCTGATCAGGGCCACGGTCTCGGCGACCTGGTCGGCATCGAGCTGCTCGACCGCCACCTGCACGCCGGTGCGTCCCTTGACCGAGGCGGCAATGGCCTCGCACTTGGAGACGGTTCGGCTGGCCAGGGTGATTTTCGAGAACACTTCGGGAATCTGGGCGCATTTATGGACGACGACACTGCCGACGCCGCCGGCACCGATGATGAGCACGTGGGACATGGGGGACCTCTTGTGGTGGTAAATGGATGAAGAAATAGTTCAGATGCCTCTATGACATGAAAGAGAGAGATGAATCCGCACCGCAGGATCTTGACATGTTAAGGTGCTGCAATCATCCACCTGCGAATATCCCGGATTGGTTGGGTTTTGCTCTGCCTTGCCAAATGATAACGCGGACAAAATATTCATCATACCATCCTGGCGGGACAAGTGAAATCTTGTAACACAGCATCCCTTGCCAGGGGGAAACGGGCTTTTTTTCAAGATTCACCGGATTCAGAGAGACATTTCACCAAAACTATGTTGAACAACGTATTAAAAAAATTTCTACTCCCGAGAACAGCCTCATGACGCATCTGATTATTCTGGTTGCCATTATTCTTGCAGCCTTGGTTCTATTTATCGGCGGCTGGATTGCCGTTGACGTGACCGGCCTGCTTGTGCTCTCCGCCCTGGCGCTGACGGGGCTGGTGTCATCCACGGAAGCATTGGCCGGCTTCAGCAGTTCGGCGGTCATCACGGTAATGGGCATGTTCATTCTCACCGCCGGACTCACCCGCACCGGCGTGGCGTATCGTTTAGGACAGCCCATTCAGCGTCTTGCCCAAAACAGCGAAGCGGTCATCATTGTTGCCCTGATGGCCGCAGCCGCTATTCTTTCGGCCCTGATCAATACCACAACCGTTGCCTCCATCATGCTACCGACCACCATGGAACTGGCACGGCGTAGCGGCCGGTCCCCGTCCCGATTGCTCTTGCCCATGGCCCTGGGTTGTCTCCTCGGCGGACCTTTTACCGGCATCTCCACCCCCTCGAATATCCTGGCCACCGATGCGCTTGCGGCCGCAGGGTTCCCGCCCTTCAAATTGCTTGATTTCACGCCAATTACCGCGGCTCTCGTGGTTGCCGGCATTCTTTTTGTCATTCTTATAGGCAGACGGATACTTCCCGGCTCCAGCAAGAAAAAAGATGTTGCCTACCAAGGCCCTCTGGAATCCTCCTATCAACTGACCACCCACTTGTTCACTCTCAGGATCCGGCACGGCTCCAAACTTGCCGGCCGCACGTTGATTGAAAGCCGCCTGGGATCAGCCCTTTTCTTGACCGTCTTGGGTCTTAAACGCCGGGGCGAACTGATTCTTGCCCCCCGGCCGCAAGAGAAACTCCAGGAAGGCGACACGATTATTGTTCACGGCCATCCCAATCATCTGCAATATTTCAACGGCCATCAGCATCTTTGCGTCGAAGCGAATCACGAAATGAACGAACAGATGCTCCAAGGTTTGACCATGGCGGAAACCGTCATCATTAAGGATTCCCCCTTCATCGGCACCACGGTGGCTGAAAGCCGGCTGCGGCAAAAATATCGGGTCCATGTGCTTTCGCTGCACACAGCCCAGGGAGAGGCGGTCCAGAATGTGCGGCGGCGCCCTTTTGCCCTTGGCGACCGCCTGCTCCTTCAGGGAGAGCAGCAGGCCCTGGAAAAACTGGTTGCCGACGGTCTTGTTGCCCCGCTCTGTTGTACCCCGGTAAACTCAATCAACCAACTGGTCACAGAGCAAACCTCACTCCTGCCCATGCGCGTCCCTGACGGGTCGATTATGGTGGGGCGAAATCTTGTGGAAAGCCGGTTGGGCAATGCCTTTGGCCTGACCGTCATCGGCATCTTCCGGGAAAAGGCGCTATTATTCATGCCATCCTCCGAGGAAATTATCCAAAAGGATGATTTGCTTATCCTGCAGGGCACGAAATATGACCTTGAAGCGCTTGTAGGCTTGCAGGCCCTGCTCATTGAAAGGCCCTCTTCCGGTCTGATTGCCGAGTTGGAATCCCAGCAGGTCACAGTGACGGAAGTCCTGTTGTCGCCGCGGACAACGCTGGCCGGCCAGACTCTGGCGAACCTGCTCTTCCGCGATCACTACGGGCTCAGTGTGCTGGCTATCTGGAGAAAAGGCCAGGCCCATCGGCTCCATCTCCAAGATATGCCGCTGCAATTCGGCGACGCCCTCCTGGTTTATGGACAACGCCAGAGCCTGGAGGCCGTGGCCCGTGACCCCAACTTCCTTGTGCTTGACAAGGAGGCGACCCAGGCGCCGCTGATGAACAAGGCGCCCTACGCAATAGCCATCATGATCGCAGTCCTGCTCAGCGCCATCCTCGGCTATGTTCACATCTCCATCGCCGCCCTCACAGGCGCCGCCCTGATGGTGCTGTTCGGCTGCCTGACCATCGACGAGGCCTATCGCGCCATCGAGTGGAAGGTCATTTTCCTGGTTGCCACCATGCTGCCGCTGGGCGTAGCGGTCCAAAACACCGGCGCTGCCGAACTGGTGACCAGCCACCTGATCCCCATGGTCGGTGGTCTCGGTCCGCGCTGGGTGGTGGCTGCTCTTTTTCTGGTAACAGTGATTGGCACCCAGGTTATTCCCACCGCCCCCCTGGTGGTTCTCATGTCGCCTATTGCCCTGAGCACCGCGGCATCGCTCAATATTTCACCGCAGCTCCTGATGATGACCATTGCCATCGCCGCCTCGTCAAGCTATGCCAGCCCCCTCTCCCATCCTGCCCATCTGTTGATTATGAGCCCGGGCGGGTATCGCTTTATCGACTACATCAAGATAGGAATTCCCCTGACCCTGGTGATCATGGCCGTTGCGATCTGGCTTCTTCCCATACTGTGGCCGGCCTGAAACGCTTTGCAACCAGGGCGCTGCCTCATTTTTTCCGGTTGCGGACGAACCCGGATGCGGCCGCCTCGCGCCGATCCGCTCCGGGCAAGGTATCACCTCTCAAAATACGTATACCCTCTTAACCCCGCCTCATAGGCATCGACGATCTCGCGTCGTTCCTGGGCGCTGATCCTGCCGGTCCGCACCGCCTGCTCGGCGGTCTCGCGGAAGCGGACGAAGAGCCGCTTGGGGTCGTACTGCACATAGGAGAGCACCTCGGCCACGGTATCGCCTTCCTGCTCGCTGACGAATTCGAACTCGCCCTTGTCCTGGATGCGGATGGTGACCACGTTGGTGTCGCCCAGCAGGTTGTGGAGGTCGCCCAGGGTCTCCTGGTAGGCGCCGACCAGAAAGACGCCGAGGATATATTCCTCGTAGGGCCGCAGTTCGTGCAGGGGCAGGTAGCGCTTGACGCCGCGCTTGTCGATGAACTGGTCGATCTTGCCGTCGCAGTCGCAGGTGATGTCGGCCAGGATGCCCTTGCGGGTCGGCTCCTCGTCGAGCCGGTGGATGGGCGTGATCGGGAAGAGCTGGCCAATGGCCCAGGAGTCGGGCAGCGACTGGAACACGCTGAAATTGCAGTAATAAAAATCCGACAACACCCGGTCGAGGTCGATCAGTTCGGCGCTGGGGTTCTTCAGCTCCTTGGCCAGGCGGTTGATCTCGTTGATCGTGGTCCAGAACAGCTGTTCGGCCAGCGAGCGCTCGCGCAGGCTGATCTGGCCGGTCTGGAACAGCCGCCGGGTCTCATCGCGGTAGAAGATGGCGTCGTTCAGCACCTCCTGGATATTGCGAATGGTCAGGCCCTTGAGCGCCTGGTGCATGTATTCCAGCTGCGACGGGCAGTTTTCCGTCAGCTTGTCCGGCAAGGGATCGGCATGGAACCGGGTGACGTCCAGGATGTTGAACAGCAGGATCGAATAGTAGGCCACCAGGGCTCGGCCCGATTCGGTGACGATGGTCGGGTGGGGGATGCCGTCGTCGGAAAGCGAGGTCATCACCGCCTCGATGATGTCGGTGCAGTATTCCTTGAGGGTGTAGTTGCGGCTGGAAAGGAAGTTGGATTGCGAGCCGTCGTAGTCGACCGCCAGGCCGCCGCCGAGATCGAGGTATTCGACCTGGGCGCCCTCCCTGATCAGGCCGGCGTAGACCCGGCAAGCCTCGTTGACCGCGGTGCGGATCTCGCGGATATTGGAGATCTGCGAACCCAGGTGGTAGTGGACCAGCTTGAGGCAGTCGAGCATGCCGGCGCTGGCCAGCAGGTCCACCGCCTGGATGATCTGGCTGGTGTTGAGTCCGAAGATGGAGCGTTCGCCGCCGGACTCCGACCAGTGGCCGCCGGCCTGGGCCGACAGCTTGATGCGGATACCGAGGATGGGCTTGGCGTTCAGCGCCTTGGACCGCGCGATGATCAGCGGCAGCTCGTCCGGCATCTCCACCACCAGGATGCAGGTATAGCCGATCTTGGTGGCGTAGAGGCCCAGGTCGATGAATTCCTCGTCCTTGTAGCCGTTGCAGATCAGCACCGCCTTCTTGTCGTTCATCATGCCCATGGCGGCGATCAGCTCGGCCTTGGACCCGGCTTCCAGGCCGTGGTGGTAGCGGGAGCCGAACTGGGCGATCTTTTCCACCACCTGCTGCTGCTGGTTGACCTTGATCGGATAGGCGCCCATGAAGGCGCCGGTGTAGCCCAGCTCCTCCATGGCCGAGCGGAAGGTTTCGTTGAGGCTGGTGATCTGGGCGTCGAGGATGTTCTCGATGCGCAGGAGCACCGGCATGTCGAAACCGCGCTCGCGGATGCCCTTGGCAATCTCGGCGATGCTCACCGCCCGTTCCACCGCGCCGGGTGCGGGCATGACCATCATGTCGCCGTTCTCGGCCACGAAAAAATAGCCGCCGCCCCATTCGCTGACGCCGTACAGATCCGCCGACTTATTGATATTCCAACGTTCCATGGTGTAGTTCACCGATCTTGCTCCTCCACAGGCTTCGGGTCTTTTCTGTATACTCAACGGCATGGCGATGCGTCAAGCAAGGCGCGCCATCCTCATTCATCGCCCGCGTGGCGCGCGGTGGCGCCGCAGGCCCGGCGCTTAAGTCAGCAACAAGGGGTCTTCCTGCTCGCCGTCCGTCATGGGCCGCCGCAGGACGATCTTGCGGCCCGCGGCCACCGCCTCCTGGTAGGCGGCCCGGTCCATGCTGCCGCCCTGCTTCCGCATCCGCCGCAGCCGGGGAAAACGGAAGGCCACGAAGGCCTCCAGCCGCTCCTGTTGGCGCAGGGTCGGCAGCTCCCGGTCCTGCCGGCCCTGCTGGCAAATCGGCTGGGGCTCGGCCGGCTCGGTAGCCGGACGCCGGGACCGCTCTAGGGTTTCCCGGAACCCGGCCAACAGGCCGAGGAAATAGCTCTTCCTGGCGATACGGCCGTGGTCGGCAAATTCCCGGCGGTGGCGCTGCCACAAGGTGTGCAGCCGGTTCTCGAGGAAATGGTAGCAGTGTTCGGCAACGGCCACCTCCTCCTCGCGGCCCAGCAGCTCGATGGTCTTGAAGGAGCAATCGGCCTGCGGGTCGTAGAGCGAGGCGCAGATCACCCGCACCCCGAAGCACCCCTCGAGGATGGCGCAGATCGCCTTGCGGTACATGGCCAGGGTCCGGCCGCCGGTGTTGATCGTCCGATGCACCAATTCCTGGTCCTCGGCCAGGCCGTCGAAATCGAGCCGGTGCCGGGCAAGCAGCTCCTCGGCCCGCTGCACGGCCAGGGCCGCCTCGTGCTCGTTGTCGGAGGTGCCCAGGGCCAGCAGCTTGCGTACCTTGGCGATAATCTGCCGCCCCTTTTCGGTGGAGGCCGAGCCTGCGTCCAGGGCGGCGATGCCCTCGGCCAGGTCGCCGCTGGCCCGGTGAAAGGGGGCGTCGAGCCCGAGTTGCAGGCAGCATTCGCGAAACAGCGCGCCATGGCCGGCATCCTCCCGGTCGTGGAGTTCGCTGCACATTTGATGGGCCATCTCGTGCTTGAGCACCTGGAGGGTGACATTCCAGGGGTGGCGGCCGATCAGGACCGGGCTGAGGGCCAGGCGCCGGTCAACGGCCGACCAGCTGCCCAGCTGCCGTTCGCCGCCGCCGATGGCGAGCACCGGCAGGCGTAGGGCGATGCCGTACTGGTAGCAGATGTCGCGGTGTTCCCGCGCCAGCTGGCTCAGCCAGGCGGTATGGAGGCGGCTGTCCACCAGAGCCACGTCAGCGGTCCGGCTGGGCGGCGGTCCGCCGCAAGGCTTCGATCCTGGCCAGGATCGGGGGATGGCTGTAATTGAGCGCCACGTGCAGGGGGTGCGGGGTCAGGTTGCTCAGATTGCTGACGCTCAGCCGCTTGAGCCCGCCGATCAGGTGCTCGCCGCCAACGCCGGCGCCGCCGGTCCGGGCGGCGAACCGGTCGGCCTGGTATTCGTTGCGGCGGGAAAAGGCGTTGAAGCCGATGGCCAGGATGGTCGAGATCGGGGAATAGAGAAAGCCGAAAAAGACCAGGGAGGCGTAAATCGAGACCTGCTCCATGCCAAAGGCGGCGAACAGCCCCGGATTTTCGAGGAAGCGGGAGAGGATGAAGAACATGATCCCCATCTGAGCGACGGAGAGCGCCATCATCGTCGGGATATGCTTGAGTTTGTAGTGCCCCATTTCGTGGGCGAGCACGGCCACGATCTCGTTGGCGGCGAGTTGCTTCATGAGGGTGTCGAAAAAGACGATGCGCCGGAAGCGGCCGAAGCCGGTGAAAAAGGCGTTGGCCCTGGTGGAGCGCTTGGAGCCGTCCATGGTGTAGATGCCTTGGATGGCAAAGCGCTGGGCCGCCGCATAACGGGTGATCGCCTCCTTGAGCTCGCCCTCGGCCAGGGGGGTGAATTTATTGAACAGCGGCATGATCACCACCGGCGCCAGGAACTGGACCACCAGGATGAAGGCCACCGCCGCCACCCAGCAGTAGAGCCAGGCTTGCGGCCCGCTGGTCTCGAAAAACCAGAGGATGGCGGCCAGCAGCGGCCCGCCGAGCAATACGCCGAGCAGCACCCCCTTGACCGTATCCAAAAGAAAGGTGGCCACGGTGGTGGTGTTGAAACCGAACCGCTGCTCGATGACAAAGGTCGAATAGGCGGAAAAGGGCAGGTTGAGCAGGCCGGCGAGCACGGCCAGCATCCCGGTGAACGCAAGGCCGGTGGGAATCGACGAAAAGCCGAAGCTCCGGGCCGCCACATCGACCAGATTGAACCCGCCGGCAAGGATGAAGGTCAGAGTGGCCAGCAGACCCACCGTCGACTGGACCAGGGAGAACCGGGTGTTGACCCGGGTGTATTCCTGGGAGCGGGCGTACTTGTCGCGGTCGTACACCCC
This sequence comes from Desulfobulbus sp., assembly GCF_031547805.1. GTDB lineage: Bacteria > Desulfobacterota > Desulfobulbia > Desulfobulbales > Desulfobulbaceae > Desulfobulbus. Next base: position 86,021 of record NZ_JAVBRQ010000013.1, on the reverse strand, counting down.
GGCGAATTCGTCCGGCAGCACCGGGTTGAGCGAACGGAGGTTGAGCAGGGCCACGGTCAGTTCGAGCAGGTAGCCGAGCAGGAGAATCGCCAGAATAAAAATGAGATAACCGTTCATCGCCGTCAAAAGCCCATGGGAGTGTCGGGGAGCGCTGTTGCTGGAAGTGCGAAGCACATACAGGAGATTGGCCGGCCGTGCAAGGCAATAATTGCCCCCTGTCCGTATCGATTTGTTTTTTTGTCGGTTCCGGGGAAAAATCATCGCCATAAAGGCGGCGTTTGACAGCGGCCCGGAGGTACCGTATAGAGGAGAGGAAACAGAAAAAAATACGTGCCCGGAGGCGACATGGAAAACGATCCCCCGAAAAAAACGTCCGGCCTGTCCGGAGCCAAGGTGGCCGGCATTGTGATCCTGGCCATGCTGGTTACCATGGTGGGCACGGTATTCATTGTCAAGAGCTGGCTCTTTCCCAGCCCATTCGAACCGGTGGTGCTCAGCAAGGCCGAAGAGCAGCAACTGGAACGCAAGCTGGAGCGCTTCGAGCGGCTCGGCGACCGCCAGGTGCGGCACGGCGGGGAGCAACGGCCGCGGGAAATGCCGACGGCCGAGGACCTGACCCCCGAACCCTACAGCGAAAAAGGCGCTTCCCGCGAGATCCGGCTGAGCGAGCGGGAGATCAACGGCATGATCGCCCAAAATACCGATCTGGCCACCCGGCTGGTGGTCGATTTCGCCAACGACCTGGTCAGCGCCAAGCTGCTCATCCCGCTCGATCCGGATTTTCCCGTCATGGGCGGCAGGATTCTTAAGGTCAGGGCCGGAGCCGAACTGGCCTTCCGCAACAGCCGGCCGGTGGTCATCCTCCGCGGCCTGTCGGTGATGGGCGTTCCCCTGCCCAACGCCTGGCTCGGCGGCCTGAAAAACATCGACCTGATCCAGGAATTCGGCACCGACCCCGGTTTCTGGAAGAGTTTTGCCGACGGGGTCGAAACCATCGAAATCCGCGACGGCAGCCTGCGGGTCGTGCTGAAGGAGTAGCGCCCGCCCTTTTTGCGCCGGGGAAACGGGGAATGACGCCCGTTTCGCCCGCCCGGCGTGCCCGGCATCCACTGCCCTCACCCCCACCAGGAGGTCCCTTGATGCTTTCAGCTCCATCCAGCGAAGTGAATGTGGTTCTCGGCGGCGAGGCCGGCCACGGCCTGCAGACCGTCGGCCTGGTCCTGGCACGCGCCGCGGTCGCCGGCGGACTCCACCTCATGGTGGTCAACGAATTCATGTCGCGCATCCGCGGCGGCAGCAATTCGACCTACCTGCGGCTCTCGCCCCAACCGGTGCGCGCCTTTTCCGACCGGGTGGACTGCTGCGTCCTGTTCGACCGGGACGCCCTCGACCGCCTGAGCGGGCGCTGCACCGCCACCACCCTGCTAGTCGGCGACCCGGAGGTGTTCGGCCAACGGCCCGACATCCTCCCCCTGCCCCTGCGCGAACTCGGGGTCCGGGCCGGAGGCGCCCTGTTGGCCAACAGTGTGGTCTGCGGCTTTCTGGTCCGCCTGCTCGGTTGGGAGATGGCACCGCTGCAAACGGCCCTGCGCCGGACCTTCGCCGAGGACGATATCCTGGCCCAAAACCTGGAGGCGGCCCGGAGCGGCTGGGAAGCCGGAGCGGCCGAGCACGGCCGTTTCGCCCTGCCCACCCGGTCCGCGCCCACCGGCCGGCGGCTGCTGCTCGACGGCTCCCAATCCGTGGCCTTGGGGACCCTGGCCGGGGGCTGCACCTTTGTCTCGTCCTACCCGATGTCGCCGGCCACCGGGGTGCTGGTCCATCTGGCCAAACAGGCCGGGGTCCATGGCCTGGTGGTCGAACAGGCGGAAGACGAGATCAGCGCGATCAACATGGGGCTCGGTGCCTGGTATGCCGGCGCCCAGGCCCTGGTCACCACCTCCGGCGGCGGCTTTGACCTGATGGCCGAGGGCATGAGCCTGTGCGGCGCGATCGAGTCGCCCCTGGTCGTCCACCTGGCCCAGCGGCCCGGCCCCGGCACCGGCCTGCCGACCCGCACCGAACAGGGCGACCTGGAAATCGCCCGCTATTCGGGCCACGGCGAATTTCCCCGCGCCATCCTCGCCCCCGGCTCTCCGGAGGAGGCCTTTGCCTGCGCCGCCCACGCCTTTGCCATGGCCGATGCCAGCCAATCGCCGGTCATCGTGCTGACCGACCAATACCTGCTCGATTCGCTCTGCGACCTCGATCCCCCGCCGCTGCCGGCAACGCCGCCAACGGCCCGCATTGTCGCCACCGCTCCGGATTACCGGCGTTACGCCCCCGGCCCGGACGGTATCTCGCCGCGCGGCATTCCGGGCCATGGCGCCGGGCTGGTCTGCGTCGATAGCGACGAGCACGACGAAGAAGGCCGGATCACCGAGGAGTTCGCGGTGCGGACCGCCATGGTCGACAAGCGCCTGGCCAAATTCCGGCCCTTGCGGCACGAGCTGGCCCTGCCGCCTAGCCTGCACGGTCCGGCCGATTACCGACGACTGTTGATCGCCTGGGGCTCCACCGGGCCGGCGATCGTTGAGGCCCTGGCACGCGTTCCGCTAGCACGGACCGCCTTGCTCCACTGTGTGCAGATCTACCCGCTGCCTGCGGTACTGGACCGATATCTGCGACGGGCCGAGCGGATCATCGTCATCGAGAACAACGCCACCGGCCAGTTCGCCCGGCTACTGCGGGGCGAAACCGGCTGCGGTATCGCGGATCAATGGCTCAAGTACAACGGCCTGCCCTTCAGCGTCGAGGAAATCACAGCCCTGCTGCGCAAGGAGGAACAACGATGAGCGCCCATTCCTGGATTCGCCGGGGTTGCGATGTCGCCTGGTGCCCCGGCTGCGGTAACCACGGCATCCTGAAGCTGGTCGGTGAAACCCTGGCCGAACTGGCCCTCGACCCGCAACGGACCGTGCTGGTTTCCGGCATCGGCCAGGCGGCCAAACTGCCGCAATATTGCAATGTCCACTACTTCAACGGACTGCACGGCCGCGCCCTGCCGCCGGCCACCGCCATCAAGACCAGCAATCCCGGCCTGACGGTGATCGCCGAAAGCGGGGACGGCGACATGTACGGCGAAGGCGGCAACCATTTTCTTCACTGCATCCGCCGTAATCCCGACCTGACCAACATTGTCCACAACAACATGGTCTACGGCCTGACCAAAGGCCAGGCCTCGCCAACCAGCCAACGCGGTTTCGTCACCCCGCTGCAGGTCGGCGGGGTGATCCTGGAGCCGTTCAATCCCCTGGCGGTGGCCATCGCCCTGGGCGCCTCGTTCGTCGCCCGCGTCTATGTCGGCCAAGCGGAGCACGCCCGTACCGTCCTGCGGGCGGCGATCCGCCACCACGGCTATGCCCTGGTCGATGTGCTCCAGCCCTGCGTCACCTTCAACAAACACAACACCTACCCATGGTTCGCGGCCCACACCGCTCCTTTGCCGGAGGATCACGATCCCGCCGACCGGATCCAGGCCTTTGCCCGCGCCTGCGAGGAAGAACCGCTGCGCCTCGGCATTTTTTATCGGCAGGAAAAACCGGTCTTCGAAGAACAGCTCGCGGCCTATGCCGGCGATACGCGGCCGCTGTACGAACGCCGGGTCGATCTCGCCAAGCTGGCCGAAACCATGGATGCGATGGGATAAGCCCGCTGGTTCGACACAAAAAAGCCGCGACCGATATTCGGCCGCGGCTTTTTTGTGCGTTGGTTTTCCCGCCGAGGCAGCATCGGCCAAGGCCGGTGCTCTTGCCCTTGGCGATGGGTCAGCAGCAGGCTTCCACCGGCCTCATGCTCCGATACCTGGCATACAGGTCGTGGACGCGCCGACGCAGGTTACTGATCCTCCGGGAATCCTCGTTGGTGAGCCAGCGGGGTTCGCTGATCGAATAGATCATCTTGGTCAATTCGTCGAGGTTGTGTTCGGTGGCCAAGCACCATTCATCGGTGCAGAGGCTTTCCATTTCAACGGTTTCGTCGATGTCGCCCTCCAGCAAACCGATCGAGTGCTCCAAATTGCTCATGAATTCGCGATGGGCCATGGCAAACGACGCCATCATCTCGTTCTGACGCTTCATGATTTCCTCCCACGGCGCGGCCCGGCGCCGTCAACCGATTCATCTCATTATTACAATCGCCGTTGCGGCGAAGAACATCTGGCTTCAAGCCGAAAAGCACGCGAACGCCGTCTGGTTCGCGCCATGCAAATTGGCGGCTTCCCGACACTTCAACTATAGGAACGAAGCGATTGCTTTCAAGTGAGAGCTTTTCTCAAAAAAGGTAAATATAAGCAGAACAACAAGCCGGTCGTGACACCGTCCCGGCTCGGAGAGCTGAGGTGGCGACCGTTTTCGGTCGGCGTTTGCCCGGCTGTTGTGCATCAGGCCAAAAGGTTTCCGACGGCCTCGGCCACCGCGCGCCCCAGTTTGCGATGCTCTTCCTTCTCAAGATGGATTCCGTCCAGCGGGCTGGAGACCACCACCTGGGCGGTGTCCAGAAAGGCGCAGCCCAATTCCTGGGCCAGAAGGCCAAAGTGCGCGGAAAACTTGCGCGATTTTTCCGCCGCGCCCGCAAACATTTCCGCATAGGCGGCCAGCGGTGCCAACGGCGGCGGCGCCAGCAGCAGCACCCGGGGCGGCCGTCCCTGCCGGCCGGTCTGGCTGCCCTGCACCACCCGCACCAACACCCCCGCGCCCTGGGCAACATCGTAGGCCGAAAGGCTGAACCGCTGCTTGAGGTCGTTGGTCCCCAGCAGCAGCACGACCGCATCCAGCGGCCGATGCGATTCCAGGCAGGGAATCAGGTAGTCGCGCCCGTTCTTGTAGCCTTCGATGGGATCGTCCCAGACCGTGGTCCGGCCGCCCAGGCCCTCCTCGATCACCTCCCAGCCCTGCCCCAGCGCCCGTTCCAGCACCCTTGGCCAGCGGGTTGTTTCGTCGAAGCGGTCCATGGTCACCGGATCGTAGCCCCAGGTGTTCGAATCGCCATAGCACAGGATGCGCCGGATCATGTTGTCCTCCTTTTGCGGAATCGAGCCGGGACGCTCCATGGCGGCCGGCCGCCCTGCCCCGTTTCCGGTTCTTCCGGCCACATAAACAGAGCCGGGCCGCAAAAGCAATGCCCTGTTCCTCCTCATCTTTCCCGAAAATTGGCCCTCCCGCCATCGCGGGGCGGAATACCGTTGACGTTGCCAAGCACTTTTGCATAGATTAACCCGATTATCCGGAGCGCATCGCAGCGCCGTGCCGTGCCCCGGCCGGACGGCCTTGCCGATTTGCCGATTGCCGCTGTCCGTTGCTTTCCCTCATGTTCCCCAGGACTGCATGTCGAAAATACTGATCATTGACACCCAGGAATCGTTTGTTGCCGTCCTGGCCAAGGAAATCGTCCACGCCGGCCATCAGGCGGTGACCGCGCGGACCCTGCTTCAGGGCCTGGAACTGGCGACCGCCAGTCCTTTTGACGTCATCTTTCTCAATGCCGAGATGCCGGACGGCAACAGCATGGCCGTCCTGCCCGAGCTGATCGACACCCCTTCCCTGCCCGAGGTGATCATTCTCGCCGATGCGGGCGATGCCGACCAGGCCGAAAATGCCATCAAGATGGGTGCCTGGGATTACGTGGAACGCCCCGGAACCGCCCGGGCCATGACCCTGCCCCTGGTCAGGGCCATGCAATACCGGGCCAAGAAAATCCTCAAGCAGCCCCATACCACCCTCAACGAGGAAACACTCAAGGACATCGTCGGCAACAGCCTCCAGATGAAACGCTGTCTGGACCGGCTCGCCCTGTCCGCGGGCAGCGACGCCAATGTGCTCATCACCGGCGAAACCGGGACCGGCAAGGAACTGTTCGCCTGGGCGATCCACAACAACAGCCGCCGCGCGGGCCAGCGATTCGTGGTGGTCGACTGTGCCGCCCTGCCCGAAACCCTGGTCGAGAGCATCCTGTTCGGATACGAACGGGGGGCCTTCACCGGTGCCGACAAGAGCCAGAGCGGCCTGGTCAAACGGGCCGACGGCGGCACCCTTTTTCTCGACGAAGTGGGGGAATTGCCCCTTTCCGTGCAGAAATCCTTCTTGCGGGTCCTGCAGGAGCACAAATTCCGCCAGGTGGGTGGGGGCACGGTGCTGCGCAGCGATTTCCGCCTGATCGCCGCCACCAACCGCAACCTCGACACCATGGTCCAGCGGCACCGCTTCCGCAAGGATTTGCTGTTTCGTCTGCGGTCCTTTACCATGGAGCTGCCCTCCCTGCGCCATCGCATCGAGGACGTCCCCCTCATCGCCGCCCATCACGTCGACAAGCTCTGCCAGAGCTACGGCTTGAACGGCAAATCGTTCTCCCCCGATTTCTTCGAGGTGCTTGGCCGCTACGAGTGGCCGGGCAATGTACGCGAGCTGGTCAATGCCCTGGAGCGGGCCGTTTCCGCTGCCCGGCACGAACCGGTCCTTTTTCCCAAGCACCTGCCGATCTATATCCGGGTGCATCTGGCCCGGGCTTCGGTCGAGCAGGGCCAGGCCGTCGCCGAACTGCCCCTGGTCCGCGGCGACGGCGTCAACGCCCCGGCCCTGCCCCGGCTGGTCGAAGCGCGGGAGGTCACTATCGCCCAATTCGAGCAACGCTATTTGCGGGAATTGCTGACCCTGGCCGACAACATGGAGGAGGCCTGCGCCATTTCCGGATTATCCCGTTCCCGCCTGTACGCCCTGCTAAAAAAACACAATCTGCCCCCCTCCTTTCGCCTGCCGGCCTGAACCGGCACCGATTCCCCCCAGACAGGACAATTCCTGCCCAAGAAGACAAAGTATTGCAAAACAGGACAACCTCAACCGGCCTCCTGCCCGGTGGCCGGAGAGCTCCCGCATGCGGCACCTTTGTCGCCACGCGCAGCCATTCCCGGCGCCACCGCTCAAAACTAATTGAAATAACGTACCATTATCCCTTGAAGATTTACCGCCCTGCCCCCTGTCGCGGGGAACGGACGCCCGCACAATCCTGACAGCCGCCACCGGGCAAGGACCTGGAACGATTGTTGGAAACATATCTTTCACGGCCGCCAAGGTAACACCGCCGCCTTCCCCTGCGGAAGGGGATGCGTGGGTTGTGCTGGCGGCGGCCGATCTACGCCAGGGACCGTGGCCAAACCATGCCGCCCCTCCCTCTCCAGTCGCGTCAACTCACGATTTTCGTGCATCGTCAACAAGGGACACTCCATGATCAACAGACCGTTTTCCATTTTTTCTACCGGCTTCTTTCTCTCCGCGCTGCTTGTCTGCGGCATCACCTCGGCCGAGGCGAAAAGCATTGCCAAGGACCAGGTCAACATCCGCGAAAAGCCCGACCTGAACAGCGCGATTCTGTATACGGCACCTCTGGGCTATCCGATCGAAATCAAAAAAGAAGAGAAAGGCTGGGTGTATTTCCACGATTGGCTGGACAACAGCGGCTGGGTGCACAAGCCGCTGGTTTCGGATATCGACACTGCGGTGATTCTCGTGGAAAAGGCCAATATCCGCGGGTCGGCCTCGGCGAACGCCAACGTGGTGGCCCGCGCCGAGCAGGGCGAAATCTACACCATCCTCGCCAAGGAAGGCGACTGGGTTAAGCTGGGGTACTACCAGAGCGGCACCGCCGTCGGCTGGATCCGCAACGACCTGGTCTTTGGCGACTGAGCGTCGACCGGTGCCATCGCGAGCGGCACCGTCCGTCTTTTTCCAACCTCCGGAGGCCCACATGGAACTGCCGTTTCTGATCAAGGATTGCACCCTCATCGCCGTCGCCACCGGTGAAGAGGCGCACAATCTGCGCGAATTCAGCGACCGGCTGAAAACCATCCACTCCGGTTGCATCTATTATCATTTCTGGGGCGGCATGCTCCGCCCCCATTTCGACGAACCTGAATATCCCAATGATTTCGCCGCCTGGGCCTGGAGGGGCCTCCATGACAAACGGCTGGCCGAACGGCTGGCGATCGTCGATCCCAGCCAGTACCGCGCAATCGAGGAGTTGCGCCAGGAGCTGGTCGAGGTCATCGAGGAACGGCTGGCGGAAAGCGAATGGATCCCCTGGGCGCGCTCCAACCAGCGTTTCAAGTTCATCCGCTCGCAGATCGTGGTCTTCGACACCGGCAAGCGGATCGTTCACCCACAGGAGATGCCCTCCCAGATCGCCGGCCTCTCGCCGGGCTCGGTGTTCTATCATTTCATCGACGCCCGGCGGCGAACCGCAAGCGGACGCAGCGACTTCGCCGAATGGCTGCACGCAATCGACGCGGAGGAATATGCCGAACTGATCCGCCAACTCAATGCCATCGACCCCTACTTCACCACCCTGCCCGATCTCAGGCGGGAGGTGGCATTGGTCTTTCAGCCCCTGCATGCGGAAGGAGCACCACCATGACGGCCATTCTCGACGGATACACGCCCATTGTCGGCGACGCGGTCATTGACCATCTCCGGCAACTCGCCGCGCCGTTGAAAGGATTGCGGGTTGTGCACGTCAACTCGACCCGGGAGGGTGGCGGCGTGGCCGAGATCCTCAACTGGCTGGTACCCTTCAAACAAGAGCTGGGGCTTGAGGTCAGTTGGGAGGTCATCACCGGGGATGCGGGTTTCTATCAATGTACCAAGGGTTTCCACAACGGCCTGCAGGGCAGTTCCGTGACCATTCCCCCCATGCTGCTGCGGGCCTACGAACAGACCAACGCCGACAACGCCGAACGGTTGAGACCGATGCTGGAGGAGGCGGATTTTGTCTTCATCCACGACCCTCAGCCCGCACCGCTGCTCCGGCTCTGTCCCAACCGCAAGGGAAAATGGATATGGCGTTGCCATATCGACCTCAGCAGGCCGTACCGGGTGGTGTGGAAATATCTGCGGGAATTTGTCGCCGGCTACGATGCCTCCATCTGGTCGCTGGCGGATTTTGTCCAGCCCCTGCCGCATCCGCTCTACCTGATCGCCCCTAGCATCGATCCCCTCAGCCAGAAAAACCGGGAGTTGTATCCCGGCGAGGTCGAGGCCGTCTTCGACCGGTACGGGCTTGATCCCGAACTGCCGCTGATCACCCAGGTTTCCCGGTTCGACCGGTTCAAGGATCCGCTGGGGGTCATCGAGGCCTATCGGCTGGTCAAGAAGTTCACGCCGGTGCAACTGGTGCTGGCCGGCGGCGGAGCGGCCGACGATCCGGAGGGCGAGGAGGTACTGCGCGAAGTGCGGCACGCGGCCGGCGACGACCCGAACATCCACATTCTGCTGCTGCCGGCCGATGCCCATCGGGAAATCAACGCCCTGCAGCGGGCTTCGACCATCTGCCTGCAAAAATCCGTCAAGGAGGGTTTCGGCCTCACCGTGACCGAGGCCCTCTGGAAAGGCAAGCCGGTGATCGGCGGCGACACGGGCGGCATCCGCCTGCAGGTGGTCAACCATCACACCGGTTTTCTGGTCAGCACCCCGGAAGGAGCGGCCCTGCGCATCCGCTACCTGCTCAAGCACCGGGATCAACTGGAAATCATGGGCCGCAAGGCCAGATCGCTGGTGCTCGACAATTTCCTGGTTACCCGGCACCTGCGGGAATACCTCACCCTGATGTTCGCAACCATGCATCCGGGAACGGATCGGATCGAACTATGATCAAAAGCCATGGCAACGACGACTTCGCGTTTGCTGACATTCCGAATTTCTGGCGGCAGGTCCGCAATGCCACCTCTCGATTCCTCGGCCTGGACTACGATGGTACTTTGGCGCCGTTTGCAATCGAGCCCATACACGCACATCCCCTCCCCGGTGTTGCGGACCTGCTCCGGAATCTAGCCGCCTCGGGCACGACCGAAATCGCCATTATTTCCGGCCGGCCGGCGCATGAAGTGGCTGCCTTGCTCGGCGACCCGCCCCTGACCATCGTCGGCAGCCACGGCTTCGAGTGGTGGCCGCCCAATGGCGACAAGCAAACCCACCGCCCCACCCAAATTCAGGAACGCGGTCTCGACACTATCCGCGATGCCTTGATGCGATGCCGCTACGGCCAGAAAGTGGAAACCAAGGTTGCCTCCATCGCCATGCACACCAGGGGAATGGCTCCGAAGTCCGCCTCGGTCCTGGAGCGAGAAACCGTGGCCAAATGGGGATTTTGGGCCATGCAGCACGAACTGGAATGGCGCATGTTCAACGGGGGAGTCGAGGTGCGCTGCCTGGGGTGGAACAAGGGCGATGCGTTCGTCAAACTGCTTGGTTCCCAACCTAAGGATACGCTGGCGGTTTATCTCGGCGACGACGATACCGACGAAGATGCCTTTGCCGTCCTGCGCGACCGCGGCATCGGCATCAAAGTGGGGGATTCCGGCAAGCCGACCGCTGCCCGGGCACATCTTACGGACTGCTCGGCCGTGGTCGATTTTCTGCAAACGTGGCTCAGGGCCACGGCATCCACCTGACACGGATATTTCCATGAAAGCAACGCGCCTGACCGTGGTGTCCAACCGTCTGGCCATTGCGGTCGACCAGCAGCAAAAGGGACAGTGGACCATCAGGCCCGGTTCCGGTGGGCTGGTGACCGCCCTGGGTCCGGTCCTTCGCGACCGTGGCGGCCAATGGATCGGCTGGACGGGCGCCGGCGGGCAAGCCCCGATCGACGCGGCATTCCTGGACGAATTGCTGGCCAACGGATCGCGCGAAACCGGCTACACGTTGCGCCCCGTGCACCTCACCGCCGATGAAGTCCAGAAGTATTACCACGGCTTCTCCAACGAAATCCTCTGGCCCCTGTTTCACGATCTCCCCAGCCGCTGCAATTTCGACCCCACGTACTGGCAGGTCTATGACCGCGTCAACGTCAAGTTCGCCCAGGCGGTCGCGGCCCACACCAATGGCGAGGATTACGTCTGGGTGCACGACTATCACCTGATTCTGGTCGCGCACTACCTGAAAACCATCGGCGTCGAACGGCGGACAGGCTTCTTCCTGCACATTCCGTTTCCGCCCCTTGACGGATTCATCAAGCTGCCGTGGCGTTTCCAGATCCTCCATGCCCTGCTCCGCTATGACTTGGTGGGTTTCCAGACCATGCGCGACCGCCGCAATTTCATGGATTGCGTCCGCATGCTGATGCCACAGGCGCGGATAACCGGCCACCGGCATATTGCCCACTGCCTGACCCCGGAGCAAGAGGTGCTGATAGGCGCTTTCCCTATTTCCATCGATTTCAAGCAGTTCGCGGAAGCCGCCGCATCAGAGGAGGTGCAGGAACATGCCTGGATCATCCATGCCAATCTGCCGGAACGACAATTGGTTCTGGGGGTCGACCGTCTCGACTACACCAAGGGGATCCCGCTTCGATTGCAGGCGTTTGCCAATGCTTTGGAACGGTATCCCGAACTGCGGGGCAAGGTCACCTTGGTCCAGGTGGTGGTGCCCAGCCGCGAGGAGGTACCGGAATATGAGGCGCTCAAACGGGAAATCGAGCGCCTGGTGGGAGAGATCAACGGCCGCTTCAATCAAGTGGAATGGACCCCCATCCACTACATTTACCGATCGCTGAGCCAAAAGGAACTGCTGGCCTACTATCGTACCTGCGAAATAGCCTTGATCACGCCGCTCAAGGACGGCATGAATCTGGTGGCAAAGGAATTTTGCGCCTGCTCCATCGACAACAACGGGGTGCTCATTCTCAGCGAATTCGCCGGGGCGGCGGCCCAACTCCACAGCGGCGCCTTACTGGTCAACCCCTTCGATATCGTTGGGACCGGCGATGCCATTCGGCGCGCCTGCTTCATGGATGAGGGCAGTCGGCGCAACCGGATGGCCAAAATGCGCCGATCCATCCAGCGTCACGATATTTTCCAGTGGGTCAACGCCTTTCTCCGCACCGGCATTCACAAGGATCTCGATCAATTTCCCAGGGCTGAGCTCTTCCTGCCCACGGCCGAGCAGTGCGGATCCCACGGCAAGCTTGAAGATCCGCTGAGCGGTGGTCGGCCGCAGCAGCCGGGCTCTTCCCTGGCCCCCCCCCTCTCCTGACGCCTCATCATTTTTTCGCAAGATCAGAGCCAAATCCGTGTCTCCGCGCTCTGAACACATTGGAGCACAGACAACAGAGCGGAGGCGGGCATCTGTGCCCGCCTCCGACCAGAGAGAAAATATCTTTCCGCATGCCGATCGTTCGAAACTGTCAGGGAAAAGCCGAACTGAAGACTGCGATTCGGGCAAGCGGCAAATGGCCGAGACGACCTTGCTCGCTCGGCCGCGAGAGCGGACGCGCCCCTATTGCTTGATCAGCCGTTTTACATCTATCTCCACGCTGTTCCAATCCTTGTCCACTTCGCCGTCGATCTTGACCGTATCCGCCGGGCCGACGATTTGCCCGTTCCAGATGTCATGATCGATATCCACACGAATGGTTCCGCTGTCATCCTTAAACAGATAGGTGTCGCCGCCAATGTGCTGGATAATATTCCCGCGCAAACTGACAGGCACGTCATCGCGCAAATTCTGCACCTGGTCAACCGTGCTGAGCGCCGGTCCAGGACCGGAGAAACCGCCCGCAACCTGCTTGTTGTTGTCGCTAAAACCACCCTGTTGTCCTGATTGGGCGGCAGATAAAGAATTACTCCCCATCAATAAACCAAAAGCCAATACCACCGAAACAAAGGGCAGCAGTGTTCCCACTCTCGATTCGATTGCTGGCGATTGCGTCTTCATCATAGTTTTTCCTCCAATGGTTGCAGATATGTTTTTGGCCTCTTCTCACCAAGCAACAATCGGACCACTTATCCCGACCGCCCAGCGAACTCCGACAGCATACGACGGCTTGCCGCATGCAAACCGTGCTACGGACCCAAATTGCCATTCCCCGCAGCAGCTCTTGGGCGACACAAGCCATCGGGGCGTAAAAACCTAAACCAGTCGACAGGGGACAAGCATTCAAGGGTAACCGCTCAGATACCATGATCGCCGGCTAAACCCAGAACGCCAGTTTGAGCCCTTGCCTTCCCAGCGCCAGGATTTCCCCGGCAAGCCTGGGAAACAAAAAAACCCGTAATCCTGGCAGGATTACGGGTTTCCTATATGTCGCCGGACAACTCCGGACTTAGAAATGGTGGCGATGCAGGGACTTGAACCCCGGACACTACGGATATGAGCCGTATGCTCTAACCGACTGAGCTACATCGCCAGTATCTAAAAAAGCCGGGTGGCTTGAACGCGGCAATATTCTAGATTTCCCCTTGTTTGTCAACAAGAAAACTCCCTGGCGACAGGCCCGGGTTTCCACGGGACATTCACCAAAAAACAATGCCCTTTCCCGCGAAAAATCCGCGAGAAAGGGCATTCGCACACAACAGGTTTGTTGAGCCGGTGCGGACGGGATCGGCTTACATCATGCCGCCCATGCCGCCCATGCCACCCATACCGCCCGGAGGCATACCGGCGGCGGCGCCCTTGTCTTCGTCGGGCAGCTCGGCGATCATGCACTCGGTGGTCAACAGCAGGCCGGACACGGAAGCCGCGTTCTGCAGGGCGGAACGGGTCACCTTGGCCGGATCGATGACACCAGCTTCAATCAGATCCTCGTATTTCTCGCTGGCGGCGTTGAAGCCCATGGGGCCTTCCAGATTCTTGACATGCTCGACAATCACCGAGCCTTCGCAACCGGCATTGGTGGCAATCTGGCGCACCGGTTCCTCAAGGGCGCGGCGGATGATGTTCCGGCCCAGGGCCTGCTCGCCTTCGAGCTTGATGGCATCCAGGACCTTGAGGCAACGCAGGTAGGCCACGCCGCCGCCGGGAACCACGCCTTCTTCCACTGCGGCGCGGGTGGCGTTCAACGCATCCTCGACCCGGGCCTTCTTCTCCTTCATCTCGACCTCGGTGGCCGCACCGACATTGATCACCGCCACGCCGCCGATCAGCTTGGCCAAACGCTCCTGCAGCTTTTCACGGTCGTAGTCGGAGGTGGTGTCCTCGATCTGGGCGCGGATCTGCTTGACCCGGGCGGCCAGCTTCTCCTTGTCGCCGGCGCCGTCGATGATGGTGGTGTTATCCTTGTCGATCACCACGCGCTTGGCGGTGCCAAGGTCGTTGATGGTGACGTTCTCGAGCTTGATGCCGAGGTCTTCCGTGATCACCTGGCCGCCGGTCAGAATGGCGATGTCTTCGAGCATGGCCTTGCGGCGGTCACCGAAACCCGGCGCCTTGACCGCGGCGACGTTCAGGGTGCCGCGCAGCTTGTTGACCACCAGGGTGGCCAGGGCCTCGCCGTCCACGTCCTCGGCGATGATGCACAGCGGCTTGCCCATCTTGGCTACGGATTCGAGGATCGGCAGCAGATCCTTCATGCTGGAGATCTTCTTCTCGTTGATCAGGATCAGCGGCTCTTCCATGCTGACTTCCATCCGCTCCGGATCGGTGACGAAATAGGGGGAGAGATAGCCGCGATCGAACTGCATGCCTTCGACGACATCAAGGGAGGTCTCCATGGATTTGGCTTCCTCCACGGTGATGACGCCTTCCTTGCCCACCTTGTCCATGGCCTCGGCAATGATGTTGCCGATGGTCTCGTCGTTGTTGGCGGAAATGGTGCCGACCTGAGCGATTTCCTTCTGCTCCTTGGTCGGGCTGGCAATCTTGCCGAGCTCGGCAACCACGGCGGCGACCGAGGCATCGATGCCTCGCTTGATTTCCATCGGGTTGGAACCGGCGGCCACCAGCTTGGCGCCTTCGGTGTAGATGGCCTGGGCCAGAACGGTGGCGGTAGTGGTGCCGTCACCGGCGACGTCCGAGGTCTTGGAAGCGACTTCCTTCACCATCTGGGCGCCCATGTTCTCGAACTTATCCTTCAACTCGATTTCCTTGGCCACGGTGACGCCGTCCTTGGTGATGACGGGTGCGCCAAAGGATTTCTCGATCAACACGTTGCGTCCCTTGGGCCCGAGGGTCACTTTGACAGCGTTTGCCAGGGTGTTGACACCGGTCAACATCTTCTCCCGAGCCTTGGCACCATATTTCAAATCTTTTGCAGCCATTATTTTATCTCCTCAACAATTCGTTTGGATTGATCCTTTCTTACGCCTGCACCACACCAAGGATATCATCCTCGCGCATTATCAGAAAATCCTCTCCGTCCAGCTTCACCTCGGTGCCTCCGTATTTGGAGAACAAGACCCGATCACCGACCGCCAAGTCGATGGCAACGCGCTCGCCGGCATCGTTCCGCTTGCCGGGACCTATGGCGACGATTTCGCCCTCGGCCGGTTTTTCCTTGGCCGAATCGGGGATGATGATGCCGCCGGCGGTTTTCTCTTCTCCTTCCAATCTCTTGACCAGGATACGGTCATTCAATGGACGAATCTTCATGAACATTCCTCCTTCTTCTTTTTTAGATGTAAACACAGAAACGAAACGCTTGAACCGAGAGGGATGGTTTGATGTCCGACGGTCGGTTCAAACCGCGTTGATGGACGAAAACGAAGCTTCGGTCTTCAAACTGCGCAAAATAATAGGTTCGGTTAATGAAAAATCAAGGGAGGGTTGGACGAAAAAAATATATCGTCCAACCCTGTAAAATGACAGGATTTAGCAGAGGGGAAAACAACCGGGAAAGCGCTTCAACCAACCCGAACTCTCCACTTGTGCGGATCTTCGCGCTCTCCGAATTGAATGGCCTGCAACTCGTCGTATAGCCGTTTCGACAGGGAACCGGCAACGCCGCCGTTGATCTGAACCAGCTCTTCCCGATAGCAAAATTCGCCCACCGGACTGATCACCGCCGCGGTGCCGGTGCCGAAACTCTCCTGCAGGCTGCCGTTCTTGCCGGCGGCAATGACCTCGTCGATGGCGATGCGGCGCTCCCTGACCGGGTAGCCCCAGTCGTGCGCCAGCTGCAGGACCGAATCCCTGGTGATGCCGGGCAGAATGGACCCTTCCAGCGGCGGCGTGATCACTTCGCCGTCGATCAAGAAAAAGATATTGGAGGTGCCCACTTCCTCGACATACTTGTGCTCGACCGCATCCAGCCACAGAACCTGGGTGTAGCCCTTGTCATGGGCAAGGTCCTGGGCCTTGAGGCTGGCCGCATAGTTGCCGGCGGTCTTGGCGTTGCCGACTCCGCCGGGAACGGAGCGGGCAAAACTGTCCTCGACGTAGATTTTGGTGGGACTGAAGCCTCCGGAATAGTAGGCGCCGACCGGGCAGCAGATGATGTACAGCAGATATTCCTCGGCCGGCCGCAAGCCCAAGGCCGGTTCGGTGGCTATCATGGTGGGCCGGATGTAGAGGGTCGCGCCCGGGGTTTTGGGCACCCATTCCTGGTCGAGATAGACCATGGCGCGCAGGGCCTGAAGCACCCGATCCTGCGGGAAACGGGGCATGCACATCCGCAGCGCCGATTGATTCATGCGGTCGAAGTTGTCCTGGGGCCGGAAAAGAAAAATCTGGTCGTCCTTGCCGCGGTAGGCCTTCATGCCCTCGAAAATGGCCTGGCCGTAATGAAACACCATGGCGGCCGGATCCATGGCAAAGGTCCGGTAGGGCTCGATGGTGGCTTCGTGCCAGCCTTGCCGCCGATTCCAGCGCATGGTGAACATATGGTCGGTGAAGAACTGGCCGAATCCCAAATTGTTCTGATCCGGTTTCGGTTTCAGCTGATCGGCCGTGGCTTTTTGCAGTGTTACTTCAAGTTCCTGATTGAACATCTTTCCACCCTGCGTACACCGGTTCTGTATCACCGGTCTCCGATTTTCGAGATGATGGGTCGAGACCCGTGCCGGGATGGCCGATGGAATGCGGCCGTCCCAAGCAGAGGCGGCTCCACCCGCAACGGTTCCGGGAGCATAATCGATTGACCTGCGGGAAACAAGCAGTAGTCCGGCCTTGGCAATGAATTTTCTTCGCAGCCGGTCGAGTTGCCACGCAACCGGTCAGGCGGCAAGGGTGCGCAGCAGCCGCAGGTTTTCGACATCCTCGGCCAGGTCGTCCCCCTTGTCGGTCTCCAGGACCATGGGCAGATGAGCCAAGCGGGGATCGGTGAGCAACAAGCGGAAACCTTCCCGGCCGATGCAGCCCTCGCCGATGTGCTCATGCCGGTCGACCCGGCTGCCGCACTCCTTTTGGGAGTCGTTGAGGTGCAGCAGAAGAATGCGGTCCAGGCCGACATGGCGCTCAAGCTGCGCCATGGTGCGGGCGTAGCCCTCGGCGGTACGGAAATCGTAGCCGGCGGCAAAGATATGGCAGGTATCGACGCAGATGCCGAGATGTTCGGGAAAACGGCTTGCGGCCAGCAGCCACCCCAACTCTTCGAAGCTACTGCCCAGCGAGGTGCCTTGGCCGGCGGTGGTTTCCAGCAACACCTTCAGGCCGGTATCGAGCGCCCCCGAGCGCTCCAGGGCCAGATCGAGACGATGCGCCGCCCGTTCCACCCCGGCCTCGACGCCGCCGCCGCCGTAGCTGCCCGGGTGGATCACCACCAGATCGATGCCC
This sequence comes from Desulfobulbus sp., assembly GCF_031547805.1. GTDB lineage: Bacteria > Desulfobacterota > Desulfobulbia > Desulfobulbales > Desulfobulbaceae > Desulfobulbus. The sequence goes on along the minus strand of NZ_JAVBRQ010000013.1, from coordinate 68,511 downwards.
AGTTGCAGACAGCGCCGCAACTCCTCGGTAAAGCCGGCCACCGATTGTTCGGCCTTGTCCGCTCCACCGGCCAGATTGATCAGGTAGGAGGCATGAGCGGCCACCGGCATACCCTTGCTTTGGGCCCATCGTTCCCTGAACCGGTCAACAGCTTCCGGCTGGAGCGGGGGCGTTCGCCATTGGCGCTGGTTGGCGGTGAAAATCTGCAGGGCCTCGCCGCCCACTCGCTCGATCCGGTCAAAAGCCAGGTGCAAGCCACCGGCAATGGATTGATGGGCGCCCAGCAAAGGCATCAGCGCACCTCCTGTCGCGGCGCGCACGCGATCACATCTTCCACTGCCGAGCCAGGTACGACAGCCCCTCGTGGTTGGTCAGGTCGAGCTGGATCGGGGTGACCGAGATGTAGCCGTTGCGCACCGCCTCCTCGTCGGTATCGTCGCCGCCGGACCATTGGACGGTGCCGCCGCCGATCCAATAATGCTTGCGGCCCCAGGGGTCGAAGGTTTCCTGGATGGAGTCCTGATACAATCGGCGGCCCTGGCGGGTGAAACGGATGCCCCGGATCGCGCCGGCGGGCAGGGGCGGAAGGTTGATATTGAGCAGGGATCTGGGCGGCAGGTGCATGGTCAGGGCCATGGAAGCCAGCTTCCAGGCCACCGCCGCGGTCACCTCGAAATCGTAGGGTGGATTGCCGCCCAGCGAAAACGCCAGCGAAGGGATGCCGTACATGGTGCCCTCGATGGCCGCCGACACCGTGCCCGAATAGCTGATGTCGTCGCCCAGGTTGGCCCCGGGATTGATTCCCGAGACCAGCAGATCGGGCTTTCTGCGCAAAATCTTGTTGATGGCGATGGTGACGCAGTCGGTGGGCGTGCCGTCGATGGTATGGATGTGGTCCTCCAGTTGCACCACCCGCAGGGGCCGGTTCATAGTCAGGGAATGGCTGACCGCCGAATTGTCCCGCTCGGGCGCGACGATGACCGCCTCGCCCAGCGAACTGACCGCCTCATGCAAGGCGCGGATGCCCGGCGCGTAGACGCCGTCGTCGTTGGTGACCAGAATGAGCGGCTGGGACATGATGGTGCTCCGAAGTTATGGATTGCGGAAGGCAGCGGCAAAGGAGCGAATCCGCTTGGCATTGGCGCCCAAATCGCTGACCCCGGCCCGCGAGGCGGACCGGAGATCGACGCGGCTGCCGTCGCCGGAAACGGCGATGCGGATGGCGATGTCGTCGGTGAAGCCGAACACCGGCGTCCGGTCGACTGCTTCGATCAGCCCCTGGTCGCGGTTCTGTCCCACGATTGTCCAGCCGAGCCGTTCGGCCACGGCCAGGCACCTGGCAAAGGCATCGCCTGGGGCAAGCGCCACCTTGATCGGCACCAGATCGGGATAGGCCTGCCGTTGCAAACCGGCCACCGTCTCGCCGGGGTAGGCAACGGGATTGTCGCCCGGACCGCGAAGCTGCGCTGCGGCGACAAACAGGGGCGGATTGCCGGGGTCGGTGGTGATGTCGTGGATGGGCGGCGCCTGGGCACCGCGCAAACCGGCCAGCAGCAGGCCGACCAAGGCGACCAGACCGATCCCGGCGGCAGGCAGGCAGGCGGCTGGACCGCCCTGACGGCCGGATCGCAGCAGCCAAAACAGCGCCACCAGGCCGATGAAGCCGGTCAGCACCAGGCCGCCAAGCCCCACTGCCACCAGCATGAGCGCCGGCCGCCAGCCCAACAGCGATGCTCGGAACCCGAGCACGCCCGCCAAGGCCAGAACCAGCCAGACCACCTGGCCCAGCAGCAGCCAAGGCCTCCTTCGAATCATTTTCCCCCCTCGCCGGCAGCAAGATCCCGTCGCCTTCCCGGGACCGAATGCCGCCTCATCTCAAAATCCTGAAAATAACGGTCATGTCTTGAACCGGAAAACGCTTCCCCGTATAATTTCTTTTATTGGCAACTGCCACGATCAGCCCTGTTCCATCGACAACGATCAAGATGCTTCCGGCTCATTTCCCACAGACGGCACCCATGCAGACCAGCAAAGGCTTTCTCATCCTGACGGCACTTTCCCCGACCGCCGATGAGCCACAGCTCATCGCCTATCTCGAAAAACGGGCCAAAAGCATCCCGCGCGGCAGAATTCCGGCCCTCTTGCATAATTTGCCGGTGGTACTGAGCCGCAACGTCGCCGAAGGGACCAGCATGCTCGTCATCGACAAACTGAACGAACTGGGGGCCGAGGCCAGGTTCGTTCCCTTGCCCGGCGACGACGAGGCCCCCGACGCGCCTTTGCCGGAGCCGAACGAGCCCGCCGCCCCTGCCGAACGCGGCCGAATCAAGCTGCCCTTTGCCCTGCCCTCGAAGCTGGCCGCCAGGCTCCCCGCGCTGCCTTGGCGCACCGGCTCCCTGACAGATTATTCCCTGAAACAGATCGGCAAAAACCTGCTGATCGTTGTCGCCATGCTGGGGATCGCCTGGACGCTCAACTACGCCATTGCCCCGCAACCCGCGCTTCTAAGCGTTTACACCTTGCCGGCCGTGGCCGCCGCCTATTTCTTCGGCCGGAACTGGGCGCTGTTCGCCGCTTGCGCCGGCATCCTCCTGATCGGGCTCGGGGACGACGGCCCGTGGTTCCATCTCCTTTCCTGGGGATGCGTTCTGTTGGCAACCGCCTTTGCCATGGGCACCCTGTTCGAAAGCAACCAGAGCAAAGCGAGGGAACTCAGGCAAACCTACCAAGGTTTGCTGCTGATCCTGCGCCACGTCACCACCCATGACGTGGAACGGGAAAATCACTGTTTTCGCGTCTCGATCTATGCCACGCGCATTGCCGACTACCTGGGACTCGACAAGAACAGCATCGAGGATATCCGCACGGCCGCCTTGTTGCACCACCTCGGACGGATGCAGCTCAGCCGCTCGATCCTGAGCAAGGCCTCGGCTCACTGGCTCGCTCAGGACGAAGCGTCCGGCAAAAGGACTGCTATCGACGGCGACGCCATCGACGAACGTCTTCTCAGCGGGCCGGTAGGCCGCATCCTGCCGCTCCTGCTCGGCTCCCAGGTCCAAAAAACCGCACAGACGGAGCAAGGGGCGGAACCGGGGGAAACCGTTCCCCTGGGAACCCGCATCCTGGCGGTGGCCGATGCCTACGACAGCCTGACCTTCGGCGATAACGAGCAACAGGCGGTGTCGCCCGCGGTGGCCCGTGACGCCATCGTCGCCAAGGCGGGCACCGAATTCGATCCCGAGGTGGTCAAGGCCTTTGCCACGGCCTTCGAGCGCATGGAAATGGAACTGCCCACCTTCATCCTTTAAGACGAGGCGGGCAAGGATCGCCCGCCTTTCGGCTATTCATCCCACTTCTGCAGCCTGAATCTTTCAATCTGCCCCTGGTAGTAGGCCCTGTTGTCCGGATCGAGGCGAAGGGCCTTGAGCTCGGTGGTCACCGCCTCCTCGACCAAGCCGTTGGCCCAGTACGCCATGGCCAGGGTGTCGAGCACATAGCCGTGTTCTTTCAAAAGCGCGGCGGTGTGGGCTAGGGTCAGGGCCTGCCCCGGGTCGCGCACGCTTTTGTCCTGAGCGGTGATCAGCAGCCAGGCCAGGTTGTTGTTGAGCTCCGCGTTCAACGGCGCCAGCGCCAGCGCCTTTTCATACGCTTCGATCGCCCGCCGCTCCAGCTTGCGGCTTTGCAAAAAGTCCCCCAGATACATCAGCCACAGACTGTTGCCCGGCTCGAGGCGGGCTTTCTGGAGCAACACCGCCTCGGCGTATTTTGTTTCGTAGCCCTCGGACAGTTTGCCGACATCGATCCGTTGCAGGAAGAAGACGCCCAGGGCGATACAAAGGCAGTAGGCGATCAGATGGAGCCGCAGCCTGCGGCTGTGCCGGTCGATCAGGCTGCGGTCGTGCTCGCAGCGCTGGAGAAAGTCGATCCGCTCGCCGATGCCGAAATGGTGCCAGTTTTTTTCCTCCCGGCTGCCGCCGCCGAACAGGACGATTTTCTCAAAGGCATGGATCAGGGGGGCTCCCGTTCCCAGGGCACGAAAAACGTACACATCGGCCTGGCGCTCGAAATTGCGCACAAAATAGCCGAAAATGAAACGAAAATAGACCAGGAGCAGAACCAGCAGCGGCAGGCTCGCCATCACCCCCAGCAGGTTGCCGGGGGTGATCGACAGATGCGAAAGCAGGCGGTAGAAGAAATCGCTGGACAGGATGAAATGGGGCAGGGGTTTGGCCACCGCTCCGGCCAGCAGGCTGAATCCGAGGAACAGCAGGACATACAGCAACAAATGCCGGTGCTTGACATGGCCGATCTCATGGGCCAGGACGCTGTCCAGTTCCTCCTCGTTCAAAGTCTCCAGCAGCGCGGGGGTGACCAACAGATAGCGCAGTTGGGGCACGATACCCATGATGCCCGCGGTCAGCACCTGCCCCTCGAACAGCGGCCAGAGATACATTTTGATGTCGAACTGCTGGGATCGGCAAAAGGCCTGGAGCCGATCCCGCCGCGGCCCCGGCGGCAAGGGGGTGCATCCCCAGAGGGTGCGGACCAGGGGAGGGAAGACCAGGATAAGGAAAAAGAGGAACAGGACAAACAAGACGAGATCGCCCCAGGACGAACGCAGCACGCCCGCCAGTCCGGGAATGGGCAAAAGCAGCAGGCAGTCGAAAACCAGGGACAGGGTCAACCAGGGCAGGACGATAGGCAGATTGGCCTTGATGTTGGTGCGGACAAAGGCGCCGCGGGAATACGAACACTGAAAAAGCCGCTGGTAACTCGGCCTGGCGGCCAGCCACATCATGATCAGGAAAAGAAAAAAGCAAGCCAGCCCGGCGGCATCGGTCAGCACCGGCAGCGTGCCGCCCAAGGACAGCGGTTTCAGATAATATTTGAGGTCAAGCAGATAGATACAGGCAGCAAACACCAACACCGCCAGCAGCGACAGTTTTTTTTCCGCCGAAAAATAGTCGCTCGCCCCGGCTGCCGGCCGGTTGAACAACCGGGCCGCCAAACGGGAAAAGCCCCAATAGACCGCGGCCAGGGCGGCCAGAGTCCACAGGGGCGGCAGAACCGGCCGGGTCGCAGGGGTGTTGGTGGAGAAGACGAAAATCGCCACCAGAAAATAGAGCAGGTTGGTATACAGCATCAAAACACCTCTTGTTGTTTCCCGCCGCACCGCGATACAGCACGGTTCGGTGCGGTCCGGAATGGAACACGGCTTGCGGTCTACCCTACGCACACCGGGCGCAATATGCCAGGAATCGTTTTCCCTGCCCCTGTTTTTCTCCGGCCGCGCCCGGTTTTTTTAGAAAAAAATCAAAAAGGGACTTGACCTTTTTTTTACGATTAGTATTATATCATGTTTACTGTAATACTTGGGCCTATAGCTCAGTTGGCTAGAGCCACCGGCTCATAACCGGTCGGTCCCTGGTTCGAGTCCAGGTGGGCCCACCATCATTTCCGAAGAGCGGAGCGAATGTTCCCGGCCCTCGCCCCTTTAACCCTGACATTGAAGACATTGACCAGTTCCTGGCTGCCAGTGTTGCAACAACGCAGGGCATTACCGCCAATGCCTATGAAGAGGTACATCCCCACAAGGATGTACCTCTTTTTCTTTACAGAGTAACACGTGCCTACCATTCGAGACATCCTGACAATTCTCCAACAGATCGTCCCGGCCGGCCTGGCCGAGGAGTGGGATAACGTCGGCTTGCTGGTCGGCGACCCGAATCAACCGGTTCAACGCGTCCTCCTGGCGCTCGATCCGACGGTCGCTTTGATCGAACAAGCCGCGGCCGAACGCTACGACCTGGTCGTCACCCACCACCCCGCCATCTTCCGCCCCCTGAAAGCCCTGCGAACCGACACCCCCACCGGCCGGTTCGTCGCCTTGGCCGCCCGCAACCAAATCGGCGTTATCGCCTGCCATACCAATCTCGATTCGATCCAGAGCGGGGTCAGCGATCATCTGGCCCAAGCCCTCGGTTTGGTGGACACCCGGCCGCTGGTGCCGGCGCGCGGGGAATGCGCGCTGGGCTGCGGCCTGGGCCGCATCGGCATCTTGCCCACCCCGGTGGACGCCCGCGCCTTTCTCGACCGGCTCCGGCAGGCGTGCTCGCCACCCTGGATCTTGGAGGCCGGAATACGGCCCGAGCGAGTGACGACGGTCGCCGTGTGCGGCGGCTCCTGCTCGGACCTGACGGAAGCGGCCTTCAATATGGGCGCCGAGGTCTTTGTGACCGCCGAGGTCAAGCATTCGGTGGCCCGCTGGGCGGCGGACGCGGGTATCTGGCTGCTCGACGCCGGCCACTTCGCCACCGAGCAGCCCGCCATGCCGATTTTTCGCGACATGCTGCGGCAGCATATCGAGGCGCGCTCCTGGGACATCGCCGTCGACCTCGCGGCCCAGCAACCGCCGTTGCATCTGGCATGAACGTCCACAGCCACCCCATCGCCGTTCGGACCGCCATGCAATGTACCCGGCTTCACCCCACTGGTTTCGTTTCCTTTGCTAACTTCAGACCCACCGACCGAGGAGTTCATCATTGAAAGAGGAAATACTCAAACTCATCAAACTGCAGGCAATCGACAGCGAAATTGCCGGGTTCGACCATGCCATCGCCAAGCATCGGACAGCGGTCGCCAACCGCGAGCAGGCCATCGCCGAGAAACAGGAGGCGATTACCCATTTCCGCAACAAGATTGAATTGCTCAACCAAAAGCAGGCGGAAACCAAGGCCGAGCACGACGACGCGGGAGCACGGGTAAAAGATCGGCAGAACAAAATGATGCAGGTCCAGACCAGCCGGGAGCACCAGGCCCTGCTCAAGGAAATCGAAGAGAACAAGCGACTGGTCAAGGAAACCGAAGACCGCATCCTCCAGTTCATCGAGCAGATCGAACAACTGGAGAACGAGGCCTCCACCTTGGAAAATCTGTGCTCCGGCGAGCAGCAGCTGCTGGCCGAAGAGGTCGAAAAGGTCGACCAGGAAATCCAGCGCATCGAGGAAGCCAAAAAGTCGGTGCTCGGCAAGCGGGAAGCCGAGACTGCGGCCCTGCAGGGGCCCTACCTCAAACGATACACCATGCTGCTGGCCAAACGCGACGGCCTGGCGGTGGTGGCCGTCAACGGCAGCGTTTGCCAGGGCTGCCACATGGCCCTGCCGCCGCAACAGGTGATCGAGGTGCGCAAGGCGGAAAAATTCAACCTCTGTCCGACCTGCCAGCGCATCCTCTATTACCAGGAAGCCGAGGAAACCGAGAGTGGACAGTGAGTTGCCGGCCAGGGAGCACATCCTGCGGCAACTGGCGGACCACCTCGACGACGACACCTTCCGGCGGATTTTTCCGGACCAGCATCCGGATGCCATTCGCGGCCTGCTTCTTGGTCGGCAACCGACGGCAGCGGTAAACCGCGCGACGGCCGCACCGACCGTCCGGAGCACGCCGGCCGGCAAGGCAACGACCGCATGCCGCCTGTTCACCGACGGTGCCTCCCGCGGCAACCCCGGACAGGCCGGGGCCGGTGCGGTTCTCCTGGGCGAGCGAGGCGAGGAATTGGCGGCCTGCTCGGTGTATCTCGGCACATGCACCAACAATGTCGCCGAGTACAAGGCTCTGCTCGTCGGCCTGGAGGAAGCGCAGCGCAAAGGATGCGGCCAGCTGGCCATCTTCTTGGATTCGGAGCTGATCGTTCGCCAGGTCCAGGGACGCTACAAAGTCAAGAATGAAACGCTTCTGCCTCTTTTTCGCCAGGTGCGGGAACGGCTGGACCGGTTCGAGACCTGGTCGATCGCCCATGTGCCCCGCGCCCAGAACGCCCGGGCCGACCAGTTGGCCAATCAAGGCATCGACCGGCGGCACGGCTGACCCAGTCCTTGGCCCCGAGGCTGGCAAGCAGGATTTGGGGGGGTGAATGCATGATCGCTCCGGCGCAGGCCGGGGAGGAAAGTCCGAACACCGAAGGGCGCGGTGGTTCGTAACGCGAACACCGGGAAACCGGGGGAAAGTGCCACAGAAAAAACACCGCCGATGGAACGTGCAAGCGTTTACAGGCAAGGTTGAAATGGCGAGGTAAGAGCTCACCGCCCCCATGGCGACATGGGGGGCAGGGCAAACCCCACCGGGTGCAAGACCAAATAGGGAGGCGTTTGAGGGCGGCCCGTCCAAAGCCTCCGGGTAGGTTGCATGAGATGCCGGGCAACCGGCATCCCAGAGAAATGATCATGGTCCGTCCTCGGACGGGAACAGAATTCGGCTTATAATTCACCCCCCTTTTTTCTTCCGTGAACGGCAATACGTTCCCAATGCCGCCCGCCGGCATCGTCATTCCGGCCGGCGGCTCCGGCTCCCGCTTCGGCCATGCCCAACCCAAGCAGTTTCTGGAGTTGGCCGGCCTTCCCATTCTGGTCCGAACCTGTCAGGCCTTTTTCGCCGTGGAGGCCGTCCAGGCCGTGGTGGTGGCGGCCCCAGCCGATTATCTCCATCACACCGCCGACCTGCTGCACACCCATCTGCCGGCCCGCCATCTCGGCAAACTGCACATCACCGCCGGCGGCACTACCCGCCAGGATTCGGTGCACGCCGGCCTGCTGCGACTGCCCCCCGCAATCGAATTGGTGCTGGTCCACGACGCGGCCCGGCCGTTGGTGGATCCGGCAACCATCCTCCGCTGCCTGGAAGGAGCGGCCCGCCTCGGCGCGGTCATCGCCGCAGTGCCGGTCAAGGATACCTTAAAACGGGTCGAACGCGATGGCACGATCATGGCCACGGTCGACCGCAGCCATCTCTGGCAGGCGCAAACGCCCCAGGCGGCCCGACGACACTTGCTGGAACAGGCCTTTGCCGCCGCGCAGCGCACCGGTTTTGTCGGCACCGACGAGGCCTCGTTGCTGGAGGCGGCCGAGATTCCCGTGCGGGTGGTCGCGGGCAGCGAATGCAATGGCAAGATCACCCATCCGGAAGATCTGCGCGTGGCGGCGGCCCTGGCCGCCGGGGAGGAGAGCATGAAGATTGGCCACGGGTTCGACGCCCATCGGCTGGTGAGCGGCCGCCCCCTGATTCTTGGCGGGGTGAGCATCGAATACGAACTGGGCCTGGAGGGGCATTCCGATGCCGACGTCGTGGCCCACGCCCTGGCCGACGCGCTGCTCGGTGCCTTGGGCGCCGGCGATATCGGCCGCCATTTCCCCGATTCCGATCCGCAATACAAGGGTATCGACAGCCTGCTCTTACTGGGCAGGGTCTACGAATTGGCGACGCAGCGGGGTTTTCGTCTGGGCAACGCGGACATCACCATTGTCTGCCAGAGACCCAGGCTGGCACCCCACCTCGCCACCATGGCGGGCAACCTGGCCCGATGCTGCGCATCGGACCCCGCCGCTGTCAACATCAAGGCAACCACCACGGAAAACATGGGATACACCGGACGAGGCGAGGGCATTGCCGCCCATGCCGTCGTCCTGCTGAGGTCGAATCATGGATGTGCATAGAGAACGGCTGGCCGCCACTTTCACCGAACTGTGCGAAATCGACAGTCCTTCCCGCCGGGAAGGCCGGATCTCGCAACGCCTGCAGCAGATCTTCCGCGAACTGGGAGCCGCGGAAATCGTCGAGGACGATTCCGCCGCCCGCACCGGCTCGGAATGCGGCAACCTGATCGTCCGCTTCCCCGGCACCCTTGAGCTCGCGCCGATCTTCTTCAGCTGCCACATGGACACGGTCCAGCCAGCCGAGGGCGTGCGGGTCAAGCGGAGCGGCGATCTGTTCACCAGCGCCGGCGACACCATCCTGGGCAGCGACGACAAATCCGGCATCGCCGCCTGCGTCGAGGCGATGCGAGTGCTGCGCGAGGGCGGACGGCCGCACCGGCCGGTGGAACTGGTGATCACCACCTGCGAGGAGATCGGACTGGTGGGGGCCAAGGCCCTGGATCCGGCCCTGGTACGCGCCCGCGAGGGCTATGCCCTGGATTCCAGCGGTTTTGCCCGGGTGGTGACCCATGCCCCGGCGGCCAACCGGCTGACCGTGACCGTCAGCGGCGTGGCCGCGCATGCCGGCCTGCACCCGGAATGGGGGGTCAACGCCCTCATCCTTGCCGCCAAGGCCCTGGCTCAGGTGCCCAACGGCCGCATCGACGAGGAAACCACCACCAACTTCGGCACCATCAAGGGCGGGACCGCCGCCAACATCGTACCGGAAAAGGTGGTGATCGAGGGAGAAGTGCGCAGCCACTCCATGGCAAAACTGGAACGAGTGACCGGGGAGATCCGCGAGATATTCACCGCGGCGGTGGCGGACTGGACCGATCCCACCGGCTCGGCCAAGGGAATGCCGGCGGTCGAGATCGAAGTTGAGCAGGATTTTCCGGCAATGCAGTTGCGGCGGGAGGATCCGGTGCTGAGACGGGTGGAAGCGGCGGCCCGGTCCATTGGCATGGAACTGACTTACGAAAGGGCGGGTGGCGGTTCGGATGCCAATATTTTCAACGGCTACGGCCTGGCCACGGCGATCGTCGCCACCGGCATGACCAACGTCCATTCCACCACCGAGCAGGTGGAATTGCAGGACATGGTCGACCTGACCCGGCTGCTCATCGCCCTGATGACCGAATCGTCCTGCTGAGCGGGTCAGGCCAGGTGGATCAGGCCGGGTTCGCCGGGCAACACCTCGCCGATGATCCGGCACTCGGGCAGATAGCCCCGCCGAGCCAATTCGTCCAGCAGCCGCATGGCGGCATCGCGTCCCATGGCCAGCAGCAGACCGCCCGAAGTCTGGGGATCGTAGCCGAGCATTTCCAGGGAGTCCAGCTCGGGCAGATCGGAACGGACCCACTGCCGGTAGTAACTGCGGTTGCGATAGGCACCTTCGGGAAGAATGCCCATGTCGGCAAACCCGAGGACCTCCGGCAAAATGGGCAGTGCTTTCCGGTCGAGACGGATGGAGGCGCCCGAGGCCGCGGCCAGCTCGTGCGCATGGCCGAACAGCCCGAACCCCGTGATGTCGGTACAGCCATGCACCTCGGACCGCAGCCCCTCGTCCGCATCGACGATCTCCATGGGCAGGCGGTTGAGGGTGGCCAGCAGGTCCACCAGTTGCCGCTCCGTTGCCGCCGAAGCCAAGCCGCCCTTGATCGCGGTGGACAGGATACCGGTTCCCAGGGGCTTGGTGAGCACGAGCACATCTCCCGGCCGGCCGCCGCCATTGCGCAGGACCCGTTGCGGGTGGACCAGACCGGTGACCGACAGCCCGTATTTCAGCTCCGCATCCTCGATGGAATGGCCGCCCACCAGCAGTGCCCCGGCCTCCCGGATGACGGCCAACCCGCCTTCGAGCACCCGCCGGAATACCGACGAGTCCATGGATTTGGCCGGGCAGGCCAGGATGTTCATGCACAACAGCGGCCTGCCGCCCATGGCATAGACATCGGACAGGGAATTGGCGGCGGCGATCCGGCCGAAATCATAGGGATCGTCGACGATCGGGGTGAAAAAATCGACGGTCTGGATCAGGGCGGTGTCGTCGTTGAGACGGTACACCCCGGCGTCGTCGCTGGTTTCGGTCCCCACGAGCAGATTGGGATCGGTCGGCAGCTCAAGCCCGCACAATAACCGGCCCAGGTCCCCCGGGCCCAATTTGGCGGCTCAGCCCGCGGCCTTGACGGTGGCGGTCAGTTTGACGGGTACGGTGGTCATGGGTTTTACGCCTCTGGGCATGCTGAAATCGTGGTGTGATTTTATTCACTCAAGCTACCCGATATTTTATTGAAAAAAAACGTGCAATCTGGTTGTAAATAAACTTCTTTGCACAAACCGGATCATCCCGAAACAGGCACAAGGAATCGTTCTTTGTGCCTTTCGATTTTTGGCGCATCCGACATTTTATTACCGGCACATGTTATGAATACCATCGAAACGGACCAGCAATTTTCGGGCAAACCCCGGCATGAGTGCGGAATTTGCGGAGTTTTCGGCCACCAGGATGCGGCCAAACTCGTCTACTTCGGCCTGTACGCCCTCCAACATCGCGGCCAGGAAAGCGCCGGCATCGTCGCCGGCGACGGCAAGAAAGTTTTGATTCACAAGGACATGGGCCTGGTGGCCGATGTCTTCAGCGAACGGACCCTGCAACGGCTCACCGGCCATCTGGCCATCGGCCACGTCCGCTATTCCACCACCGGCCAATCGAATATCATCAATACCCAGCCGTTCATGGCCACCCACAAGGGAATGCCGCTCTGCGTCGCCCACAACGGCAACATGGTCAACTCCATTGCCCTGCGGCAACATTTGGAGCAGCAGGGGTCGATTTTCCAGACCGCCATGGACAGCGAAATCGTCATCCACCTGATGGTCCGCCACCTGGACCGAGGCCTGCAGGAGGCGATCAAGACCACCTTTTCCTGCATCCAGGGCGCCTATTCCCTGCTGCTCATGACCCAAGACACCATGATCGCGGTCCGCGACCCCAACGGTTTCCGGCCGCTCTGTCTCGGGATGCTCGACAACGGCGCCCACGTGGTCGCCTCCGAGACCTGCGCGCTTGACCTGATCGAGGCCGAATACATCCGCGACATCGAGCCGGGCGAGGTGCTGATCATCAACGAGCAGGGGTTGACCTCGCTCTTTCCCTGGCCGCAGGCCCGCAAGAGCTACTGCATTTTCGAACACGTCTATTTTGCCCGGCCGGACAGCAATGTTTTCGGCTTCAACGTCTATGCCGCCCGCAAGCGGATGGGGGAAATCCTGGCCAAGGAAGCCAAAATCGAGGCCGATTTCGTCATGCCCTTTCCGGATTCGGGCAACTACGCGGCCATCGGCTATTCGAACGCCTCGGGCATTCCCTTGGAAATGGGGATGATCCGCAACCACTACGTCGGCCGCACCTTCATCCAGCCGACTCAATCGATGCGCGATTTCTCGGTGCGGGTCAAACTCAATCCGGTTCGGTCGCTGTTACAGGGAAAGCGGGTCATCATCGTCGAGGATTCGATCGTCCGCGGCACCACCGGCCGCAGCCGAGTCAAGTCGCTGCGCAACGCCGGCGCCGCCGAGGTCCACATGGTGGTCAGCTGTCCGCCGACCCGCCACGCCTGCTATTACGGCATCGATTTTCCTTCCAGCGACCAGTTGATTGCCGCCGGCAACACGGTGGAAACCATCCGCGACTATCTCGGCCTCGATTCGCTGCACTATCTGAGCGAGGCGGGATTGGTCGAGGCAACCGGCTTGCCGCACGATCATTTTTGCCTGGCCTGCTTCACCGGCGAATACTCGATCGAACCGGACAAGAATTTCACCAAGGAGGCTTTTTCCGGCTGCGGCTGTTGATTGCCCGTAACGCTGCTGCCGGGGTGCCGCCCGATTGCCTGGATCGGGCGGCGGTGCTTTCAAACAAACCAAGCGACGCGCGACGCGCGAAACTCCTTTTCAGTCCATCCTCCTGCCGGTAGAATGCTTTCCGTGCCCGCCATCCCCTCTTGACGGCCGGCACGAGGCCGTTCGTTCGCTTGCCTCTCGATACGGAGGCACCCGCCATCCAGGAGGCCGCCATGGACCCCGCTGCCCTCATTCCCACCCCGGACGCCATCCCCGTCCACTGGGGGTGGCTGCAGTTATTGCTCCAAACCACCCTGTTTTGCCATATCCTGCTGATGAACATAACGGTGGGGACCGCCTGCATTGCCCTGGTCGGGTACATACGCGACAGGGGCGCGCCCAGCCCCTGCACCGAACTCGTTGTTCGCGCCATGCCCTTCACCATTGCCTTTACCGTCAATTTCGGCGTGGCACCGCTGCTGTTCGGCCAGGTGCTTTACGGCCAATTCCTCTATACCAGCTCCATCCTGATGGCCGTCTTTTGGCTGGCAATCGTCGGCCTGTTGATCGTTGCCTATGCCCTGGCGTATTTCGCCAAGCATCTTCCTGCCGGTTCGGGCAGCGGCCGGCCGGCCGTCGCTGTGCTGACAGCCTTGCTGCTGCTTGCAACCGCCTTTTTCTTTGTCAACAATTTCAGCTTGATGCAAGCCCCCGCCAGCTGGAGCCGCTATTTTGCGCATCCCCGAGGTCTCCTGCTGAATCTGGGCGATCCCACGTTCATCCCCAGATTTCTCCATTTCATCGTGGGTGCGGTGGCGATCGGCGGCCTGGCCATTGCCCTCTGGTTCCGCTGGCGCCGGTCGCAGGGCGAGGATAGCGCCGACCGCTGGATCGGGCACGGCTGCCGCTGGTTCAGCTTTGCCACCCTTGCCAATGCGGGAATCGGCCTCTGGTTTCTCGCCTCCCTGCCGCACGGCCTGATTCCCCCTGCCACATCGACCGGCCGTTTGTTTCTTCTTTGCCTGGCGGGCGGGAGCGTGTTTGCCCTGGCCGCGCTTTTCTTCGGGTTGAGCAACCGGGCCGTACCTGCCCTAGCCTGCATCCTGGTCACCCTGGCCCTGATGCTCGGGGCCCGCAGCCTGCTGCGCGCCACCCTGCTCGCCCCCTGGTTTTCCTTGGAACAATTGCCGCTCGCCCCGGCGACAACGCCGTTTATGCTCTTTGTGCTCATCCTGGCCGCAGGCTTGGCGTTGATTGCATGGATGATGCGCTTCACTCTCCGTGCCATGGATGGCGGAGGGCAGCAGCCATGAATTATCCGGTCTGGCAGCTTGATTTTGCCGGTGGCGGCCTCTTGGTGGCGTTGATCGCCGTCTTCCACGTCTATATTGCCCATTTCGCAGTGGGCGGCGGCCTTTTCCTGGCCCTGGCCGAACGTAAGGCCTGCCGAGAAAACAGCCCGGCGATGCTCGCCTACGTCCGCGCTCACGCCCATTTTTTCCTCATGCTCACCATGGTCGCCGGTGCGATCAGCGGCGTGGGCATCTGGTTTGTTATTTCCCTCCTCAATCCTACCGCCACCTCGATCCTCATCCACACCTTCGTCTTTGTCTGGGCCGCGGAATGGGTCTGCTTTCTGGTCGAAATCGTCTCCCTCTTTCTCTACGTCTACAGCTTCGACCGGCTGCCACCGGGCCGTCACCGGCTACTTGCCTGGATATACGGTGCCGCCGCTTGGCTCTCGCTGTTCCTGATCAACGGCATCATCAGTTTCATGCTCACCCCCGGCGACTGGACCGAAACCAAAAATATCTGGGACGGGTTCTTCAATCCCGGTTTCTGGCCGTCGCTTGCGTTCCGGACTTTTTTCGCCCTGATCATCGCCGGGCTCTTCGGCCTGGTTACCGCCACCTGGATCAAGGATCGTTCTCTGAGGACCATCTGGACCAGGTTCTGCTCCCGTTGGCTTATCCTGCCTTTCCTGTTCTTTTTTGCCGCCGCCATCTGGTACCGCACCGCTCTGCCGCCGGAATTGCAAGAGATCATCTGGACGCGCATGCCTTCGGTGCGCCCGTTCATTGACGGTTTTCTCTTCTGTGCACCTGTGCCCGTCCTGGGCGGCCTGCTGTTGATGATGCGCCTGCCGGCTGGTTTGAGCAGGCTCCTGGCCATCTTGCTCCTGCTGGTCGGACAAATCGTCATGGGCTGTTTCGAATTCGTCCGGGAAGGAGCTCGCCGCCCCTACATTCTTCGCGATTATCTTTACACTACCTCGGTTGCGCGCGGCGATACCGGCCGTCTTCAGTCGGAGGGCATCCTGGCCGTCGCCAAATGGGTCCGGAACCGGCAGATTACCGACGACAATAGGCTGGAGGCAGGGCGAGAGCTGTACAATCTGCTCTGTCTTTCCTGCCATGCCATTGGCGGGCCGATGCGCGATATCAAGAGACTGGCTGCTTCGTACACGCCCAGCGGGCTTGATGCCATGATCAGCGGCATGCACACGTTCCATCCCGTCATGCCGCCCTTCACCGGAACGGCCGAGGAGCGCCGAGCACTCGCTTGGTTCATTGCCCATGGCCTTAATAATCGCAGCGATCCTCCCCCGGCACGGCTTGCCGGAAAACTGGTGGAAATCCCGCCTTTTGATCCGGCCGCCAATCGCTTTGTCCTTGTCGCCTGGAGCACTTTGGGTATGCGGTATGTTGCCGAGGTCGAGGGACTGCTGTCGGTGTTTCCCCCGGGAAACAGCCTGAGGGCGCAATTAATCGAACGCGGGGAAACGCCGACGATCGTCAACCAAAACGTTACCCTTCGCTATCGGGTGGAGCACGGCTTCACCGATTCCGACCGTCATAGCACCCCAACCGGCGACATGCTCCCCGAGGAGGATCTGTTTACTGCAGACGGCATCTTGCTGTTGCCCACTTCCAGGCATGGGTTCGATCCCTATCCGGTGGTCGCCATCGAAGCGAGAGATAACAACGAAAACCTGCTGGCCGCGACCAAGGTGGTGGCTCCGGTTTCCACCGAGATGGGCTGCGCAACCTGCCACGGCGGCCCTGCAGGACCCGAAGAATACACCGGATTGAACCGGGCGACCGCCCTGAACATCCTGGAAGCCCATGACCGCTTGAGCGGCACCACCCTCCTGGCCTCGGCGCAATCGGGTGCGATGATTCGCTGCCAATCGTGCCATGCAGATCTCATGGTCCGAGCCAGGGGCGAGGCGGACCGGCTCAACCTGTCAACGGCCATCCATGGATTTCACGCCCACTATCTCAGGGGTCGCGAGGCCGATGCATGCGCTTTTTGCCACCCGGCCTCGCCCACTGGCGCAACTCGCAGTCTGCGCGATATCCACGCTTCTCTGGGCCTCACCTGCACCAACTGCCACGGTACCATGGAAAATCATGCCTTGGGTTTGTTGCAGCAAGAGCGGACGGCTGGCAAGCAGCAGGCCGCTCGCTTGATGGCACCTTTGATGCCCAGAGCTGTGGTCGACGACAATGCGATCGTACCGCGCAATCCCTGGATCAACCAGCCCGATTGCCTGCACTGTCATGTCGATTATCAACCGCCGGCGACCGACACCACCAGCAATACCTGGACAGCGGGAGAGCAAGAGCTTTACCGCAACCGGACCGACGAAAGCGGTCGCCTGTTCTGCGCCGCCTGTCACTCCAGCCCCCATGCGCTCTATCCGGCCGACAACCCTCACGGCGAACGGCTCGATGTGCTGCAACCTTTGCAATACCAGGGAAATCGACTTCCCTTGGGCGCTAATCGCAGCTGCTCGGTGTGCCATACCCTGGACATGAATGACGAACTGCACCATGACAACAGCTTGCGGACATTTCGCAACGAATGACGAAGGAACAGCAAGGAAATCGTTTTTGCAAGCTCACTGAAAACAATGGCGTAGGATGGTTGCCGTGGACAAGGAGAGACGATGCGGCTCTGGCTGATCATCTTGTGGCTGGCGTGGTGCACGGCACACAGCCTGCTGATCTGCCGCGCTGCTTATGAGTGGCTCGAGCGGAAGGGCGGTGCCTGGCACGCACTACATCGGATCGGCTATGTCTGCTTTGCAGTGGCCAGCCTGCTGCCGCTGCTTTGGCTGACGGAGGTGGCGCCGCACCGCCCCCTGACCTTGCCCACATGGCTTGTTCCCGTCCAGGTGGCAGCTGGTCTCTATGCTGTGGTCATGTTTGTTGGTGGATTACGCGCTTACGACCTGAAAAGCTTTCTCGGCCTGCGCCAGTGGTACGATTATAGGCAGGGGCAGGCGGCTCCCGCACCCTTTTTGCAGCAAACAGGCATCCTGCAGGTGGTGCGGCATCCTTGGTACAGCGGCGGCATTGCCCTGCTCTGGTCTCTGCCGGAACTCACCGATGTCAGCCTGCTTGTCAGAATACTGCTGACGTTCTATTTGGTCGTTGGCACGTGGCTCGAAGAGCGTAAACTACACCGTATTTTTGGCTCCCGATACCGGTCCTACTGCCAAGAGGTCCCGATGTTGATTCCGTGGAAATTGTTTCGGCAATAATAGGACATGGCTGCACCGACCAACGGGTCAAAACGACATGATGACCCCAAAAGTTAGTGCGTGGGCGCCTCCGTCGGTGAAGCGGCCATCTATTCCCGATAGATTGGCATCGGCGGCGTCCACAGATCGGCTGCGTGTCCGGTAATACATGTACGAAAGGCCGAATTCCGTGCTCGGCGAATAGCGATAACGTGCCCCCGCGCAATACACCATAGCGTCCGCATCCGGCAATTCATATCCAAGAGTGTGGGCGGGCACCGGGGTTCGGTCATAGGTGAAGCCTAGGGTTGTGGTCCAGCGGTCGTTCCAATCGTAGGTAAGCCCGATGCGATAGGCATCGGAATCATCCCAATTTTTCACACTCACCGCATCGAAAGGCGCAAACGGCGAATTAAGGAAATTCATGGGGTACGAAAAATCCAATTCACGAAATGACGACCAGTAGGTCCGGTCCCAGGCGAGTTCCACGGTCAGTCGATCAAATGAAAGCGCCGTGGCCAGACTCAACACAGCGGGTAGGTTGAGAGACACCGATCCATCCCCGGAATAAGTCGCCACGGAGTAAGGACCTGCCATGGCCTGCATATCGGTGTGCCCATCCAAGTCGAGCTTGACCTCCGAGCGGTAGGTGGCGGCCATGGTCCAGCGCTCGTTGGGACGAATCGACACCGCCAGATTGTAGCCCAGCTGTGTGTCGGTTCCATCCGAGGCTCGCGACAAAGTAGCCATGGGTGATAGAGGTGCACCGATTTCATTGTCAACTTCACCTTTGGCGTAAATTAGACGAACACCTCCGCCGATGCTCAGCCAATCGGTGATGGAACAGGCAACCGTTGGGTTTGCTTCCACTGTGAGCAAGGAAAATTTTTCAGCAAAAGCCTTGGGATAGGGCTGATCCCACTGCTTAGCCAGGCCAAAAGGATAGGTCAGCGAAAATCCGTAGCGCATGCGCCCGTATTGCGGGGAAGTCACATGCAGCAATGGCATCCAGAAAAGTTCCTCATCAGACGAGCCATTGAACATCGGTGATCGGTGATCGGTGTATTCTACTGTTGGCAACTGTAAAATCGTCAGCGAGGTCTCCATAAGCCAATGGTCAGGCAAAAAACTCATGTTGGCCGGATTGTAGTAACTTGCATCGGGGCCGGGTGTATAGGCAGTACGCGCCCCCGACAGTCCTATGGCACCGAGAGATTGATTGGCAATGCGAAAACCGGATGCATCTGCCTGCTGGGTTAAAACGATCGGAGCAAGAAGCAAACCCACTACAAAAAAAAATACTTTTCGGCCGTCGAGTTTCATATCATCACAATAAATGCTATTTTAAATATAGGAGGGGAGCGTATTCTCACCCTTCACACAGAAGCCAAAGCAAGAAATATTGCTTGGAATTATTATGCAATACATTTCAATTCCAGTGAATGCCCCCGTCATCTTCCTGCCAGCTACATGACTGCATCAAGGAGTCACAAAAAAGTTAAAAAAATAGGCAAGACTGCGTGTGCAGTCTTGCCTATTTGCGAGGCTAATACGAGGATCAACGCTTAGCCCTAGTTACCGGTGCCGGTGGCGGAACATTGTAAACCACCTGTGCAAAATTATCAATTAAAGTTCCAATGGCTTTTTCCGTAGCCTTTTCAAAAAGAGCATCATACTGGTAATCGGCCAAGACGGATTCAGGTGAAACCTGGACATTGACGCGATTGGTCCACACCACATTGCCGGTGGAGGCGTCCTGTACCCAAATGCGGAGTTGCACAACAGCTTGCGGAATCTTACCTGAGTGATGGGCCATGTTTCCTAAAAACGCTCCGGCTGCCCCCCAGGCTATGGCATGATTCAAATCACCATCCGTAACACCTGAAATGAAGGCAGCATCGGCTCCACCAGCAACAGTAGTGTTCAATTCATCGTATAGTTCTGATTCAGCATGACCAAAAGCTATCTTGCTGGTTACCCCACTGACAAACGTCAACAATCCTTTCTTAGCGGGATTCCACGAAGGATCTTGTCTTTCTTTGTACTGTATGATCCGCCCGCGAACGATATAATCCGATGAAAAATGCCGGCCAATCTTAACAATCTCTTGCTGTGTCAAACCACGTGAAGCCGACGCCTCATCACTCAAACCTTGTTGCTGTGCTTTGTTAGCCAGATCGATATAACGTTGCAGCTCGCTCTTCATTGACGGCGACCATTCGTCTTTCAGTTCCTGCTCCAGGGTATCTGTCTTTGCTCTGGCGTAGGACTGAGCCTTAATTATCCTCTGGTCAGCCAGATAAGTGAAAACATCATCTTGAACCGGGACATTAAACCCGTAATTGACAAATTGGTCCGTTATGTTTTCACTCACAAAAAGTTGACGGCGATACGCACGTTCCAAATTATCAGCCTCAGAATAATCAGCAAACGGCAAAATGACGACCGTCCTGCCCGAACCTATTGAGACCTTGCTCCCTTGCTGGACCTTCAGTGATTCATGAACGGTTGTACCGCAACCACCAAGAAAAAGTATTGACAAGCCTGCAAGAAGAAGGCGACTGTATTTCATATGGATCTCCTATGCGTACAAATTCGTCAATAATCTTAAATAATTTTTGGCGAGAGAAGAATAACGAGCTCCCGCTTCACCAATCTTTTTTCTTCTACCCCAAACAAATATTTAACTACAGGTATACTGCCTAAACCAGGAATGAAATCTGCGTTCTTAACTTCGACGCTATCAATCAGTCCTCCAATAACGAGCATCTCTCCATTTTGAACCTCAACCATGGTTGACATTTCACGGACCTTGACCTGGGGCAAACCTAGCTCTATTGCACCCTCCGCCAATGTTGTCATGGCAATACTGCCATCAGGCATCAAATTTTCAATGTCCGTTGTAATGGGAGTTAAATGCAAAACAACTTTATTGTTATCGACTATTGATGCCATAACGCCAAGTGCTATTCCCTGTACAACATTTCCGACTTCAGCTGTAAAAGTAACTCTGGGACTGCCTCCAGTACTTTCCGTCTCATCGCGCGTTATAGACTTGACGTAAGCAACATCTTTACCAACACTGATGAGCGCAGGCTGCCCATTTAATACGGTGAGTTTCGGATTAGCCAAGACATGAGAATCGCCTTGTTCGTTTAAAGCATTAAGCAAAACTGTGAAATTAAAGGAACTCAAAGTAATACGACTGACAAAACCTCCAGGGGTATCAGGATAGACCTGGCCAGCAGTACCGAAGTGAACAGTACCCGAAAGGGGGCTATCTTTAAAAACCGAACTCCAGTCAATACCAATCTTTGAATTGTCCTGCAGGAAAACCTCAACAATCTTGGCTTCAATATTTATCTGTCTAAACAAGTGATTTTTCAAATTATCGAGGTATTTTTCGACAGTATCCAATAATGCGGGCTTAGCGGTTACTGTTATCAAGCCAACGCTTCTATCGATCACGAATGAAGGTTCATCTTTTGCAGAATAGCGGGCAGCAGGGCGCTCCACAGTAAATTCGGTATCTGACACCACAGCAGCGGGCTCTTTCGCCGGTGCATTCTTACTCGATTCAGCATTTTTCTTACCATCGGGTGAAGCAGAAGATCCAGTCACATCTTTCCGTTCAACAGAAGAAGTTTGCAGAATACTTCTCAAATTGGTTTCAATGTTTTCCCACACATTGAATTTGTTATCAGCACTAGCAATCTTGACTGACCCTTCAGTACCCGATGCAGCATCCTTATTTGCAAGGAAATTACCACCAACCGACGAAGTGTATCCACCTTGCATGAATGGAACTGCCATCTTGAAAACTTTTGTCGTTTTGTTGCGGATGACAATGTTTTTCTCATTTACTTCGTGGAAATAATCCGCTTGTCGCAGCAAATTGGTAATTGCATCGAAGAAATTGTCAGTTGCAGAAATGTCAACATCAACCAAAGCATTTTGATCGACATCGCTTGCCCAGCTTACCGTCATGCCTTTCAGGTTAGCTAAACGTTTCATAACGTCCCAAAGAGGAAGAGGTCCGTTTGTCGAACGAATTGTCGCCCCCACCTTGATCTGAAATTCACCTGAAGTATCGCTAACAGTCAAGGATGTATCCAGCTTATCTTTGGGCAAAACATACCCGGCAGACTGATAACGGATGGGGAGCTGCGCCGGCGTAGTTGGTGAAGGAGTTGCAAAAGAACCAGCCTTATCAAAGGTATCTTGTGTTTTGGATTGCTCTCTCGATTTGTTGTTCTGGGCACACCCGACCATGCCGCAAATCAAACAAACCGATACAGCGAAACATACAAATAATTTAGTAAATTTCATCATGAACGCCTCGGTAAGTACAATCTATTAAAGGCTCATCAGTTAATAGCCACACGACTTTTTATATATCTCTCTAAATCTGGAGGCACTTGGAATCCGGAAGAAAGTAATTGATTGTATTTTTCTACAGCCTTTTGCCCTTGACCCATTTTGTCATAAATTCTTGCGGCACTAATCATCGAGTCCAAATCTTCTCCGTAAAGTGAATTATATCGCGTTAGATTCTCTAAAGCGCAATTATAATCCTGACCGCCTTCACAAAACGAAGAATAACTCATCAGTGCTTCTTTAATAGGCTTTTTTACACTTGTACATTTCGCAAAATAATGCGCAGCTTTATCCTTGTCTTGCATATTAGCAGCTGAAATAGCTGCCAATAGCATAGCCTCATTATTATCCCTATCATGCTTCAATGTCATGCTTGAATAATAAAGAGATTTAGCATATTGTCGTAAATATACCAAATAAATTGAAGCGAGCTTATTGGTCAACTGGGTATTGGATGGCCATTTTTCGTACGCTCGTTCATAATGAGTAACTGCCAGATCATAGTTTTCATTTTTTTCAGCTTCACTTCCAAGGTTAATTTGCTGTCTAGCTTCCGGATTTTCAATTGTTTGCCGGCTCTGCTGCCGGATCGTCAGAGATTCTCGAGCGACCACTTTTGAATCCGCCTGAAAGCTGAGATTATTTTGACTTTTATCCGGCCATTTAAATTCCTTTTTCTTAGGGTAAATGACCAAGGTGTTATAGCGCTCTTCCTTTTCCAAGTCTTTGAGATTCAAAATGATATCAAGAGCAAAATCCCATGGTACGTCATCGAGCACCAAGGTAAGTGCACCCTGCACCGATTCATCAACAACAATGTTTACCCCGCTCACCTGCCTGAGAAAATTAAACACGTTGTGAAGATCCATTTTCTGGAATTCAACAGTTATTCTTTCTTTATTGTATCCAGAGAAATTAAAGGAATCTTCCATTTGTTGAGCTTTGGCCTTGGACGAATGTTTGGCTTCAAGCGGATTAATGTCAGGAAGTTGGCTATCAATGCTTTTAGTAGTCCCGATCACAGAGCCAATTTTATCGCCTGGACGTTGACTTTTCAGTGCAGATGCTTCTTTTGTACCTTCTATTACCGGATTGGCAACATTATTTTGCGACGCAACGCTCACATCGTTGGCGGTAGCACCAGCCAGCTTAAGAGTTAACTTGAGCTCGTTATCATTTTTTTGTGTCTGAAAATCTGCTTTCCCAGGCAAGGTGAATTCGAGCCGAAGAACTGCCGGCTTGCTATCTGTTAAATGCTTGGTCTGCAGTGATATACCAGTAACGTCGATTTTGCTTACAAAATTGCTTGCTAAAACAGCATCGGCGAGATCAACGACAATCCTGTCAGGATTAGGCAACTCATATACGGTCGACGCAACAGTATTTGCACCAGAAATCTTAACCTCAATGGATTCGCCTACGCGAATAACATCAACCGTTTTTACCTGAACCGTATCATCTGCTAAAAGATAATTCGCAGAAACAATTAGCGAGTATCCAATAAAAATCGATAAAAATGAAATGATATATTTCTTTTGATCTGAGATAATTTGCAACATCATCATTTATCTCCCTCTCGCTTTATCTTCATCGTCACCGTTTCTTTCATTTCCTGTCCACCACGTGTACGGGCAGTTTCCGTTATTATAACTTCGTGTTCGTTGATCAAGGAAACCACACCTCTTTTCCCTATGAGATCTCCGGTTTTTAGCATATAGCCCTTTTTGGTTTGGTCCTCAACCATCGCTATAAAACCACGTGAAGTTGCCATGATACCAACAAGATTAAGTTGACCTGGCTCGAATAATTGCATACCCGAGTATTCAATATTTTCATCAACAATTTCATTGGGATCTGGTGAAGCCGATGAAGTTTTCGGCGAAATAAAGGGCTTGAAAGGATCGGAACGTCCTTCTGATTTATATGCATATTGATCTTCGCTCAAAGCCTGCGTAGATAAACTATCTACGGATGGGCTTTCATCACCAGCAAAGCAGCTCAGGGACGAAAAGCATAAAATTATCAAGCATAATGTTATTTTTCTTCCTGCTTTATTCATTCTCTATCTGCACGATAATAATTAATTTAAGAAGACATTACGGTTTATTTTTTCTTCTGCTCGAGCTTAACGTTTGTAAATCGATACGTTATCAGCCTACAACTTGAGCTTAATAAAATCTCGTTTTTATCCAAATCAACCTTTTCTGTCTTTATATTATTAACCGTAACAATTCTTTCCAGCTTGCTTACTTTATCAAGAAAAAGCCCAAGGTTATGGTAAGGCCCCCTGATTTTTATATCGATAGGAATTTCAGCATAAAAATCTTTGGGAATCTCTTGGCCAGGAGTAAAAGAAATAAAATCTAACCCTGAATTCCTTCCTAAGTCGGAAATATTTCTGAGCAAGTTCGGAATTTCCTGGCTTTTGGGAAGCAACGTCGATGTCGTCTCGAATTGCAACCGAACCTCTTCCAGTTCTTTTTTATGTCTTGGCAAATCCTGAGCAGCCTTTTTCACCTTGCGCAATTCTTCGCTCGCCGCCGATGCCTGCTGAGCCAGCCTGTCTATCTCCTCTTGATTGGGCTGATAGAAGACAAAAAAGAAAAGCCCTACCACCAAAACGGCGAATAAACCGATCCCCAGCAGTTTATTACGGTCGCTGACTTTAGCATACTGCTCATCAAGGAAAATATCGACTTTGCTCTTTTTTGGGCTATAGATCATACCGTTAATCCAACGCAGTAAATATCGGTTGCTTTCTCACTTTTTTGGCATGTCAACATTCGCTGTAATCGAAAAAGCTTTTAAACTCCTTTCCGCATATGTCTCCAGCGAGGAACCAGCCAGGCGGACATTTTGGATGTAAGCTGACGCCTCCAAGTCATCCATGTATCGCGCTATCGTTTGATCATCAAGCGCCATGCCCTTCAATTCAAGTTGAGCTCCGTTCTGAGACAAACTTTTGAGCCACATCCTATTTGCAGGCGTAAGATTGGCTATTTCGTCCAAAGCGTGTACAGTTAGGGAAGACGACTGTTTTAATTGCTTTATAACTTCAATTTTTGTCGTTAAAACCTTCTTCTCTTCTTCTATTTTTTTAATTTCAGTCAAAATTTTAGTATACTTTGCCTTCTCAGCGTCAATACTTGCTACTTCTTCCTTACTTTTATTAATAGAAGTCAACTGAAACACCTCTATGAGTATCAGTACACCTATAACGCATCCCGCACCAACCAAGATGGCAATTATCTGTCTTAAAAACTTCTGGCGGCGGACAATATCGCGAACTGGTAAAAGGTTAATTCGTATCATGATTAAAATGATGCAGATCTAATTGCAAGACCGGCCGCAATAGCCATCTCAGGGGCAATATTGGAAACATAGTGGCTGTCTATTTTTTTTCTATCATAGTTCATCGTATCAAAGGGGTTAAATGCCACAACTTCGAGCCCCGTTTCGTTGACCAAATACTCCTTAAATCCGTTCACTTTCGAACCGCCTCCGCTCAAGGCTATGGATTGCAAAGGCCTATCCGGATTGTTCGCCTGGTACAGATCGATGGCTTTCTTTATCTCAAGCACCCATTGGGTACACACTCTATTGAAAATGTTTTCAACAAGTTCCTGATTCTCTCCAGGTGGAAGGATACCCAGCTTAATATTTTCAGCGTCCGTATATTCGACCCCGATTGAACTCATAATTTTGTCGGTTAACTGCTCACTCCCAGCCGCAACATCTCGCGCCAGCACCGAGACACCGCCAGAAATAATATTGATGTTCATTTTCGAGGCCCCGACATCGACCAAAGCCACATTTTCAGATCGGTTTGAAACCGTTTCCCATATATTCTCCAAGGCGAAACCATCCACATCGACCAGCACCGTGTTCAGTTTCAAGCCATTGAGCATTTCCAAATAATCGTTGACGACTTCCTTTTTTGCGGCAACGAGCATCACATCGCACCGATCAACGTTATCCTTTTTGGGAGGCAATTTTTGGAAGTCGATGTAAACATCATCAATATCAAAAGGAATATATTGCTCTGCTTCCGATTTGATATACTCGGCCAGTTCATCGTCTGTCATCTGTTCAAGATTGATCTTTTTGACTATGACCGAGTGCCCCGATATGGATATCCCTATTTTGGTGTTTTTTATTTTGAGATTTTTGATCAGTCCCGAGAGAACCTTGCTTACTTCCAATGGTTCATGCAAGATTCCATCTTCAACCGCTCCAGCGGGCAAGGCCGCTGACCCAAGCGATTCGATCTTGTAATTGTCGCCTACTCGTTTGAGCTGGCATACTTTTACAGCGTATGAACCGATATCTATCCCGGTAATCAGCTTTTCTTGTTTGGCAATTTTATTCAATTTCATAATCAGCTATCAACTCAAATTCTCTTTGCCGGCGATCATCTGCAAAACCTAATCTATTAAATTAGAAAATGGCGCATTTTACCATCAAATTTCATATGGAAGCATCTTACATCGTGATGTTTCTACTTATTTTGGCCCAGGGGATGCGCCGACAAATCAACAGACCCGCTCTCCCACTCGGATTTTTCTTTCAGTTTTGTACCCGAGCTGGCTAGCCTCAAGATTTCAATGACTTTTTTTTATATGATATTAAGCACACAAAAAACTTTCTTTGTCAAGTTGAGAACTTATTTTTTTATTTTTTTCACCGCTGCTCAATTGGTTCAGTTTCCGACATTCCTTGTTTTCCCGTTTTGAATTTCTTTCTGCAGACATCAGATTATTTACCTAGTCACACTCTTGACACACAAGTGTTTCATGCCTGATTTTTTGTTCTTTTCCTTTATTGTTAAAGAGTTGCCTCACCTCGCTCCATTATCGAGGAACAGACGCCCTGCGCGCGCCGGCGGCTTTTCAATGACGTCGCGCTTGACATCCTTTTTTAGCTTCGATTACCTCTAGCCACATGCACCCATCGGCTGCTCGAGGCCGTGACGTAGCCGATCTCATCAACTTTATCAGTTCAGGTTATATTGCATGAAATTGCGATTCGTATTTTTGGTTTTACTCACGCTGCACCTTGCTTCTCCTCTGAGCTCGGCAATGACGCAGGACGACGGAGCTTCCCTCTACGCCCGCACCTTGCTTGAACAAATCAACCTGTACCGCCACAGCAATGGGTTGGGACCGCTTCGCTTTGACGCCAATCTCAACCGGCTTGCCAAGCACCACAGCTTTGAGATGTTCCGGCAAAAAATGATGAGTCATCGCAATTTCGATCAGCGTTTCGAACGCTCGGGTAGCCGGATGTGCGTTGAAAATGTCGGTTGGAACTTCACAACCCCCCTTAAGCAATTCGACTCCTGGCGTCAGTCGAGCGCCCACGACCAGAACATGCTCAAGGAAGGCTTGACCAAGGCGGGCATAGCAGAAATCGGCAGATATGTCACTTTTTTTGCCTGCAAGTAATCTCTGTCCCTTCGACCGGGCACGGCAACACGCCGGTCGTAACTTGCCTCTATCTTTTTTGATGCGGATTCGCTATAACAGCGTACGGTCGAATCGCTCCGCGAACTTTTTTCTGCGTAAACTCGGCATGTTACCCAAACCAATCCGGCGTATAGCAAAGCTTGGCCTTTATGCGCAAGCGACTGAGCCAAGCGATCTTCTTTCGAGTAAGGTGAAGGCATGGGCCGTATTCTTCTAGTCACCGGCGGCGCCAGGAGCGGCAAGAGTAGTTTTGCCGAGCGGCTCGTTGCCGGCCTCGGCCCTGATATCGCGTATATTGCCACCGCCCGAGCCCTTGACGAAGAAATGGTCGAGCGGATTGCACAACACCGGCTTCAGCGTCCTGCTGCCTGGCACACCCATGAAGCGCCCGATTTTCCTTCGCAAGTGATTGCCGGTCAAGGCCAGCGTTGCGACGGATTATTGCTCGATTGCCTCACCGTCCTGACCACCAACAAGATGCTTGCCCAAGCCGTTGATTGGGACCATCCTGCCATGGCCCGGCTCAAGGAGGTTGAAGCGGCGGTGATGGTTGAAATCGAGGCGATCGTGGCTGCCGCTGCAGCAAGCCGGGCGGACCTGGTGGCGGTGACCAACGAGGTCGGCTGCGGCATTGTGCCGGGGTCGAGCATGGCCCGCTTTTTTCGCGACTGCGCCGGCAGGGTCAACCAACGCATGGCCGCAGCCGCCGCCGAGGTCTACCTGGTGGTTTCCGGTATTCCGGTCCGCATCAAGGGATGAAAGGGGACGGCATGCGGGCGTTGATCCTCATGATCCAATTCATGACCCGTTATCCGGTCCCGATTGCCGTCGATTTCACGGCCGACCACTTTGTCCGGGGCATGAAATGGATGCCTCTGGTCGGGTTGCTGGTGGCGGTACCCGCCGCCGCCGGGATGATGCTGGCCGACGGCCTGCTTGGCCGCGACATGGCCGCACTGATCGCGGTGATCCTGCTGATCGGCATCACCGGCGGCCTGCATCTCGATGGGCTGGCCGATACCGCCGACGGGTTGTTCAGTTACCGCTCGCGCGAACGAATGCTGGAGATCATGCGCGATTCGACCCTGGGCGTCAACGGGGTGATTGCGGTGGTGCTGGCCATACTGGTAAAATACGCTCTTTTGCGTGCCATCGCGCCGGCCGGGGCTACCCCGGCCGTACTCGTTGCGCCGGTTTTGGGCCGAATGGCCCTGGTCTGGCATGCGGCCACGGCCCGCTACGCCCGGGAAGAACGCGGCATTGGCGATTTTGTCAATCAGACCGGGCGGACACAGGCCGCTCTGGCCACCTTGTCTTCCCTGGTTCTGGTCGGCGGCATCCTCGTTTTGTGGGGAATTCCGTTCAGCACGGTCCCCTGGCTGACCCTGGTCTTCCATCTGCCGCCCATCGCGCTGGCAGTTGGTTTTGCCGCCTATGCCAGAAAACGGCTGGGCGGCATCACCGGCGACACCATCGGGGCTTCCATCGAACTGTCCGAGCTGCTCTCCTTTTTTATCGCTCTTCTTGTCTGGAAATATTGGCTTGCATGAACACGACCAAACTCTATCTCATCCGTCACGGCGAAACCGAACAAAACAAAACCGGGGTGCTCATGGGCAGCACCGACACCCCGCTCAACGACCATGGCCGTCTGCAGGCCCTGGCCCTGCGCGAACGGATCAACGCCCTTGAAGTCGATTCCATCTTTGCCAGTCCCCTGACCAGAACGGTGGAAACAGCCACGCTGGTGTTCGGCGACCAGGCCCGAATCGTCACCGATTCCAGTCTGCAGGAATTCCATTTCGGCGAATGGGAAGGCATGCATTTCTCGGCGATCGCCCGACAATATCCGGAGATTTGGCAGACGTGGCTCACCGACTGGGAAAGAACCCACATCCCCGGCGCCGAGGCCTTTGCCGCCTTCAAGTACCGGGTGATCAGCGTGGTCGAGGAAATCGTCCGCAGCCATCCCGGCAAAAAGGTGGCGGTGGTGTCGCACGGCGGCTGCATCCGCTCGCTGCTCGCCCATTTTTTCTGCGAATCGGTGGCCAAGGGGTATTGGCAGTTCAAGGTCGACAACGCCACCTTGAGTGAAATCGAATTCATGGGCGAATTGCCCATTCTCATCCGTTTCAACTATCGATAGGATTCGCATGCAGCTGCTCAAACAAACCCTGGACGCCATCCAGCCCGCCGACCGGGTGGCCATGGCCGCGGCCCAGCGGGAGATCGATTACTGCCTCAAGCCGCCGGGCAGCCTTGGCAAGCTGGAAAGCATCGCCCGGCAGATCGCCGGTATCACCGGCCAGGTGCACAACGCGATCAAGCAAAAGGCCATCGTGGTGATGATGGCCGACAACGGCGTCTATGGCGAAGGGGTCGCCATGTATCCCCAGGACGTTACCCGTATCGGCGCCGATTTCGTCACCTCCGGCCGAATGGGAGTCAACTTCCTGGCCCGCGCCGCCAAGGCCGACATTCTGGCCGTGGATATCGGCATCCAGGTCGATGTCGACCTGCCCAAGGTGATCAAGCGCAAAATCCGCCACGGTACCGCCAATTTCCTCCGTGAACCCGCCATGAGCCGCGAGGAAGCAATCCGCGCGATCGAGGTGGGGATCGAGGTCACCCTTGCCGCCATCGACCAGGGCTACGACCTGATCGGCACCGGCGAGATCGGCATCGGCAACACCACCGCCAGCAGCGCGGTGCTCTACGCCTTCACCGGCGCTTCCATCGATCGGGTGGTCGGCCGGGGCGCCGGCCTGACCGACGAGGCCCTGGAACGAAAAAAAAACGTGATCAAACAAGCGGTGCAACTGCACCGGCCCGATCCGGACGATCCCATCGATGTGTTGAGCAAGGTGGGCGGCCTCGACATTGCCGGCCTCGCCGGCACCTATCTGGCCTGCGCCGCCCGGCGGGTGCCGGTGGTCACCGACGGCCTGATCTCCAACGTCGCCGCCCTGACAGCCATGCGCCTGAAGCCCACGGCCGTGGAATACATGATTCCCTCGCACCTCTCCTTCGAGCCGGGAGCCAAGCTGCTGCGGGAGATCACCGGCCTGGAGCCGATGCTCGACATGGACATGCGCCTGGGCGAAGGCACCGGTTGCGCCCTCATGTTTCCCATCATCGAGGCCGCGCTCCGCATGATCGAGGAAATGGGAACCTTTGCCATTCTTGGGAAATCGCGCGATGAAATTGGGGACCACGTCATGGCTTATCGGGGAAAATTTCCTCGATAACGCCCGTTTGGTGGAGGGGAAGGTCGATTTCGTCGAACTTCTGGTCTACACCTGGGATGCGTCGATGCGGGCCAAGGTGGCATCCTGGCTCGACGGCTTGGCCGCGCTGAACCTGGAATACACCCTCCACCTCCCCACCGACCGGACCGAAAACGCGCTGGCCGCCGCCGAGTTTTTCGCCACCTGCGGTTTGCCCCTGCTGAACATGACCCTCCACCCCCTGCCCGGATGGCGGGAGGTGGCCTGGCCCGATCTGATGGCCTTGGAAAACCTGATCGATCGGGCCGAATTCCATCACCGCTACACCTTCGACCTCACCCACAGCCTTCTGGGCGCCCCGCTGCCCGCCCATTATCACCCCCACATTGTCGAACTGCATCTCTCCGGCACGGACGGACGCATCGATCACCTCCCCCTGGACGACGCCACCCTGCAGGCGGCCATCCCTTTCCTGCGCCAGGAGATGCTGGTTTGTTTCGAGATCTTCGACCCGGACGACGCCTTGGCGGCAGTCGAACGGGCGCGAGCCCTGGCGGCCAAATCAGGAGGCAGCGGCCTCGGCTGACAGCTGCTCGCGAAGAAAAGCCGGTGCCAGCCGGTCGATCAGGCAGTCGGTCCGCCAGGGAAATCGCCCCTCGACAAACCCGACATGGCCGCCGTGCTCCTGAATGGCCAGGCGCACTCCCGGCCCGACCTGGTCGGCCCTGGGGACATTGTGCGGATACATGAACGGGTCGTCGACGCTATGAAGGACCAAGGTCGGGGTGGTGATGCCGGCAAGGTAGCCCATGGAACTGCATTGGGCATAATAATCCTCGGCGCCGGCAAAGCCGTTGAGCGGCGCGGTGATGTGCTCATCGTACTCCCACAAGGTGCGAATCCGGCCGAGATCGACCCGCAACGGCGAGGGAATTACGTGGAATTTGCGTCGATAGGATCGCTTCAGCCGGCCAAGCAGGTAGCGCTGATAGAGACGGGAGCCGCCCCGTTCCAGGCGCCGGCCGGCATCGGCCAGGACAAAGGGGACGGAGACGGCCACCGCCGCCCGCAAACGGGAGGCAGCGCCGGTCATCCCCAGATAGCGGAGCAGGAGATTGCCCCCCAGAGAAACCCCGATGGCCGCCGCCACCGGCCGGCCGCTGGCCCCCAGCAGAGCCAGCACTTCCGCCAGATCCTCGACCGCGCCGCTGTGGTAGGAGCGGACCAGTCGATTGGGCTCGCCGCTGCAACCGCGCAGATGCATGAACACCGGCCGCAGACCGGAGCGGAGCAGCGCCGCCATCAGCGGCAGGGCATAGTGCGAACGCAGATCCCCCTCCAGGCCGGGCAGCATCAGCACCACCGGCCCGCGTCCATTTGCCGCCCAGGCCAGATCGATAAAATCGGAATCCGCCAGTTCCAGGCGCTCCCGTTCCAGTGCCAGGGTGGGCCGCCGGCGGAACAATTTGGGCCACAGGGTCTGCAAATGGGGATTGCGCAGCCACGGGGGCGGCAGAAAGGTGAAGCCAGGCATGCAGCACTCCACAAAGCGAACGCGACAACAACCGGCGAAACCGCCGGCCGTCGGGCAAAGAACGCGCCGCTGCCGGTTATTCGCTGAACAGGTGGTAGAAAATATCGGACATGTAGATCACCCCGACCAGTTTTCCCCCGTCCACCACCGAAATCCGCCGGATGCGGTTTTTGATCATCCGGTCGAGCACGGCCATGACCGATTCGTCAGGCTGCACGTACAAGACGTTGTCGTTCATGATCTGCGCCACTTTCTTCTTCTTGACCTCGCGGACAAAACCGTCGATTTCCCCTTGCCAGTTCAGGTCGTTGCCGTTGATGCCGTAATTCAGGTAGGACGGACGGAGGTGGTAAAGGATGTAGTACATGCTGATGGTTCCCACCAGCGCGTGCGCATCGTCGACCACCATCAGGCTCACGGTCTTGTGGCCCGTGGGCCGGACCTTGGCGTTGAGAATTTTCGTGATCGCCTTTTCCACCGAGTCGTCCCGGTGGATGGTATCGAAATTTCTGGCCATGATGTCTCTGGCGAACAGCTGCATGCCTCCTCCTTGTCAGGCTTGATGGACAGGATCGCTCCCGGCGCGGAAGCGATCCACCATCTTTACTCTTGGGCCAATTCGTCGGGATAAGCAAGGAATTTGAATACGAAAACTCATCGCAATTCCGCAACACCCCCTCCGCCGCGGCCAGACACAACACACCCGCGGTTCCTGGAATCGACCCTTTTCGCAAAGAAAAAAATAGGCTTCCGCTGGAGGTTTCGACCGGCAAGGAATCCTCATTCTGCCAGCAACCATTTGACATGAGCGGAAATTAGTGTATGTAAACATGCATTCCTGGTCAGAAGTATCATTCGCCCGCCGCCCATCGGGTTTCAGAATAATATTGTCGCTGCAAGGAGGTCATATTGATTGGATTCGAAGCTATCACCCACCACAATGGCTGGGTTACCGCCGCCACCGGGGCCTGCATCGTTTTTTCAGGACTGGCCACCCTGTCCCTGATTATTTCCCAACTGCATAAATTCGTTGCCCTGCTGGACCGGCCGCCGAAAGCCCAGGTGGTCGTTGCCCTCGCCCCCCAGCCCCCACCCCGTCCGGAATGCCCCCTGGATCACGCTGTTGCCGTTGAGCGACTTCAACCCCTGATTGAGGAACTGGAGCTGGAATTCGACCTTGCCGAGCTTTACGCCCTGGCAAAGAAATACCATCTCCCCCATCCCCACCTGTCCATTCGCTGCCTCCTGAATGCCGGCACGCTCCAGCCCCTTGGCGACGGAGTCTTCCGGTTTGTGAAAGCAGCAAAAGACATCTGATCACAAGGGGGAACCAATGGATCTGTTTCTGCAATTTTTGAGCAATACCGGTTTCGGGCAGGCCGACTACCGCAACCTGATCATGATCGTCGTCGGTATCGGCTTTGTCTTTCTGGCCATCGGCAAAAATTACGAGCCGCTGTTGCTCCTGCCGATCGGCTTCGGCGTCATCCTGGGCAACATCCCCTTTTTCAAGGGGTTCGGCATCGGCATCTACGAGGCCAACAGCGTGCTCCACTATCTCTATTTCGGGGTCACCAGCGGTCTCTATCCCTCGATCGTCTTCCTCGGCCTGGGCGCGATGACCGATTTCTCCTTCCTGCTGGCCAACCCCAAGCTGATGCTCTTGGGCGCGGCCGCGCAGATGGGCATCTTCTGCACCTATCTCAGTGCCCTGGCGCTGGGATTTTCGCCGCAGGAGGCATCGTCCATCGGCATTATCGGCGGGGCCGACGGCCCCACATCGATCTTCCTCACCGCCAAACTGGCGCCGCACCTGGTCGGCCCGGTTGCCATCGCCGCCTACTCCTACATGGCCCTGATCCCGATTATCCAGCCACCGATCATGAAATTGTTGATCAGCAAAAAGGAAATGCTGATCAAAATGCCGGAGTTGCGCCAGGTCTCCCGGAAGGAACTGGTGATTTTCCCCGTGGTCGGGCTGATTCTCTGCACCTTCCTCGCCCCGGCCTCGATTCCGCTGCTCGGTCCCTTTTTCTTCGGCAACCTGATGAAGGAAAGCGGCGTGGTCGACCGGCTGGCCAATACGGCCCGCAACGCCATCATCGACACCGCCACCATTTTCCTCGGCCTGACCGTCGGTGCCTCGACCCAGGGTGACGTGTTCCTCAACGCCAAGTCCGTGGGCATCTTTTTCCTGGGCGCCATCGCCTTCAGCATCGCCACCGCATCCGGCCTGCTTTTCGCCAAATTCATGAACCTGTTTCTCAAGGAAAAGATCAACCCCCTTCTCGGGGCGGCCGGAGTCTCCGCCGTGCCCGGTTCGGCAAGGGAGGTACACGTGATGGGCCAGAAGGCCGACCCGACCAATTTCCTGCTCATGCATGCCATGGCCTGCAACTCCTCGGGCGTCATCGGCTCGGCGGTCTGCGC
Source organism: Desulfobulbus sp. (assembly GCF_031547805.1). GTDB lineage: Bacteria > Desulfobacterota > Desulfobulbia > Desulfobulbales > Desulfobulbaceae > Desulfobulbus. The sequence continues at coordinate 33,637 of NZ_JAVBRQ010000013.1, read as the reverse complement.
CGGTGTCCTGTGGAGCTTTCTCATGGGATAATCGTCCGGGCGGCGCAAGACGGTCCGACAACGGAAAAAGGCGGCCGGGACACCTTGTTCCCGACCGCCTTTTTCCGTTGTCAAATTAATGATGAAAATGAGTTTTTCTGATTTGTCAACACGGCGTCCCTCAAGTATTATTGCACCTTCCACCAAGACTCGTCCGGCCTGAACAGTGTGTCCCCCCTCCGGCACCGATCGACCGTCCATAAGCGTACGAGCCGACCGGCTGCAAGAGGACCATTTATCATCGTGAACCCGCGCCCGCCCTTGTCTGGGAACGCGCCGGTTCCACAATCAGGTAATGCCATGGATACCCAATACAACACAACCCTTGAAACCCTGGAACGATTACGGGCGGAATCCAGAGCCGCCGGTGGCGAGGAAAAAAAAGTCGACCAGCACCGCAAGGGTAAACTGACGGCGCGCGAACGGCTCGAACTGCTCTTGGACAGCGGCTCGTTCGAGGAATTCGACATCCTCAAGCTGGGCCGCGGCAGCAGCCTGGGCGAGGAAAAAAGCTACCTCGGCGACGGGGTCATCACCGGCCATGGGTCCATCGACGGCCGCGAAGTCTTCGTGTTCAGCCAAGACTTCACCGTGCTCGGCGGCTCGCTGGGCGAGGCCCATGCCCAGAAAATCTGCAAGGTCATGGACCTGGCGGTCAAGGTGGGCGCGCCGATCATCGGCCTCAACGATTCCGGCGGCGCGCGTATCCAGGAGGGCGTCGACGCCCTGGCGGCCTACGGCGAGATCTTCCATCGCAACGTCCGGGCCAGCGGGGTGGTCCCCCAGATCTCCTGCATCATGGGGCCCTGTGCCGGCGGCGCGGTCTATAGCCCCTCGATCACCGATTTCGTCTTCATGGTCGAGGATTCCTCCTACATGTTCGTCACCGGCCCCAGCGTGGTGAAGACCGTCACCCACCAGGACATCACCTCCGAGGCCCTGGGCGGCGCCAAGGTGCATGCCAGCAGGAGTGGCGTGGCCCATTTCACCGTGCACAACGATGTGCTCGCCCTGCGCGAGGTGCGGCGACTGATCAGCTACCTCCCCTCCAACAACCGCCTGCGGGCGCCGATCCTCGATCTCAGCGATGCCCCGGACCGGACCGATCCGGCCTTGGACTTTCTCATTCCGAGCAACTCCAACCAGACCTACGACATGAACGTGCTGATCCACTCGATCCTGGACGGCGCCGAGTTCATGGAGGTCCACGCCGGTTTCGCCCGCAACATCATCTGCGGTTTCGGCCGGCTGGGCGGCCAGACCGTGGGCCTGGTTGCCAACCAGCCGGCGGTACTGGCCGGCGTGCTCGACAACGACGCCTCGTTCAAGGCCGGCCGTTTTGTCCGCTTCTGCGACGCCTTCAATATCCCGCTGATCTCCCTGGTCGACGTGCCCGGCTTCATGCCCGGTCCGGATCAGGAGCACGGCGGCATCATCCGCCATGGCGCCAAGCTGCTCTATGCCTTCACCGAAGCCACGGTGCCGCGCATCTCGGTGATCATCCGCAAGGCCTACGGCGGCGCCTATCTGGTGATGAACTCCAAGCACATCCATTGCGATGTCAACTATGCCTGGCCGACCGCCGAAATCGCGGTCATGGGCCCCAAGGGCGCGGCCGAAGTCATCCACCGCAAGGAAATCTATTCAGCCGAGGACCCCGAGGCCGTGCTCAACGAAAAGATGGAGGAATACCGCCGCACCTTCGCCAACCCCTTTCTTGCCGCGCAGCGGGGCTACATCGACGACGTCATCTTCCCGCGCGATACCCGCTCGCACCTCATCCGCACCCTGCAGATGCTCGACAGCAAGAAGACCAAGGGCCCGGATCGCAAACACGGAAATATTCCCCTGTGAGGCACGCCATGTTCAATAAAATTCTCATTGCCAACCGCGGTGAAATTGCCATCCGCATCATTCGTACCTGCAACCGGCTGGGCATCGGCACCGTGGCCGTTTATTCCGACGCCGACAGCCGCAGCCTGCACCGACACCTGGCCGACGAAGCGGTGCACATCGGCGAGTCGCCGTCGCAGAAATCCTATCTCGACATCGCCAAGATCGTCGCGGCGGCCAAGGCCACCGGCGCCCAGGCCATCCACCCCGGCTACGGTTTCCTCTCCGAAAAGGCCGATTTTGCCAAGGCGATCCAGGAAGCCGGACTGGTACTCATCGGCCCGCCGGCCGAGGTCATCGACGTCATGGGCGACAAGATCACCTCCAAGGAACTGGCCAAGAATGCCGGCGTGCCGGTCATCCCCGGCACCATCGAGGCGATTAAGGACGAAAAGGAAGCCATTGCCATCGCGGCCGAGATCGGCTACCCGATACTGCTCAAACCGGCGGCGGGCGGCGGCGGCAAGGGCATGCGCATCGTCCGCAAACCCGAGGACATGAAGGACGCCCTGGCGGCCAGCCGCAAGGAAACCCTCAAGGCCTTCAACGACACCCGGGTCTTTGTCGAGCGCTACATCGAGCAGCCGCGCCACATCGAAATCCAGGTTCTGGCCGACAGCCAAGGGCATGTGGTGCACCTGGGCGAGCGCGAATGCTCCATCCAGCGGCGCTATCAAAAGGTGATCGAGGAATCGCCCTCGCCGGCGGTTTCACCCGAACTGCGCGAACGGATGGGCCGGGCGGCCTGCGACCTGGCCCGTCAGGCCAAGTACGTCAACGCCGGCACGGTCGAGTTCGTCATGGATGCCCAGCACAATTTCTATTTCCTGGAGATGAACACCCGCCTCCAGGTGGAGCATCCGGTCACCGAGATGGTCACCGGGCTCGACCTGGTCGAGCTGCAGCTCCGGATCGCCGCCGGTGAGCCGCTGCCCTTCGACCAGAGCGGCGTCACCTTCAACGGCTGGGCCATCGAGGCCCGGATCTGCGCCGAGGACCCCACCCGCGGCTTCATTCCCTCCACCGGCATGATCACCCGCTACGCCGCCCCGCGCGGCAAGGGCATTCGGGTGGATTCCGGCGTCAACATCGGCGGCAAGATCGACGTCTACTACGACTCGATGCTGGCCAAGCTGATCTGCCACGGCAAGACCAGGGAAGATGCCCGTCGCATGTTGATTGAGGCGCTGAACGGCTACCACATCGAAGGGGTCTCCACCAATATCGACTTTGTCACCAGCGTGCTCTGCCTGCCCGAATTCGCCGAAGGCGCGCTGACCACCGGCTTCATCGACCAGCACTTCGACGGCGGCGTGTCGAAACGCTCGCCCTCGCTGCAATACCTGCAGCTTGCGGCCCTGGCGGCCACCCTCATTTACCACACCCGCACGGTGGCGGTCCGCGAATCCCTGCTCCACATGGTTTCCGACATCGGCGGCAAGCGCGATCTGGGCCGGATGCATCAGTACAAGGTGCGGTGCCAGGAAGATCTGTTCGAAGTGGCCCTGGAAGGTACGCCGGTCAGCGGCGAAACCTGCACCATCAGGATAGACGGCTCCACCCATCGGGTCGAGATCCCCACCTTCGAATTCTTCCGTCGCCGGCTGAAACTGAACATCAACGGCCAGAACTACCGGTTCCGGATCCGCTTCGAGGAATCGTTCATCTTCATGAGCTTCAACGGCATTTCCCGGCTGTTCGAAGTTTATACCCCGAAGGAATGGGAGATGATGCGGTTCATGCCCGAGAAGGCCGACCAATCGCTCAACAACATTCTGCTTTGCCCGATGCCGGGCCTGGTGGTGGATGTGCTGGCCCAGAAGGGCGAGCGCGTCTTCCGCGGCCAGAACCTGGTAATCCTGGAGTCGATGAAAATGGAGAGCGGCGTGGCCTCGCCGGTGGACGGCGTCATTGCCGAGGTCCTGGTGGACAAGGGTCAGGCGGTGGAGGCCGACGAGGTCCTGATCAAATTCGAGCTGGAGAAATAAGCCGTCTGACGCCGACTGCCCGGGGAGACGGGCGGCAACGGCTTCTTAGTGGCGACAACCGGCATGGCCTGCAAACCGACCGTTTTGTCCGTGGTCCTCCACGGCCGCAACGGTCGGTGCCCTTCGCAGCCGGCGCCATGCCTCAAGCCCTTGCCCAGGCCCGTGCCATGATCAAGCTCACCAAGCTCAACAATTCGGAATTCTACCTCAATCCCGACCTGATCAAGAGCATGGAGGAGACGCCCGACACCATCGTGGTGCTGATCAATGGCGATCACATCATCGTTCGGGAAAAGCCCGAGGAGATCATCGATAAAATCATGGTCTACCGTGTTCGGCTCCTCCAGCTGTCGCGCCAGCAGCTCGACCTCGGCGACGCCGCGGCTGCGGCGCCCGAACCGCCGCCGACCTGACCGGAACGGGTCAGACAAGGGGGCGACGGGACGGGCCTTGCCCGGTACACAGGGAATGGAGGACGGGCCTGCCGGTTCGTTTTTTTCTTTTGTATCGCCGCTGCTTCTCATACAATGGGCATATCGTAGTCTTTCCGAGACAATCGGCGGGCAACGACTCGCTTGCCCCTTACAATCGGTACACGCAGCAACGCTATGGATATTGCAACCATCATCGGCTTTGTCCTGGGCTTTGGCGCCGTCGTCGGCGGCGCCGCCCTGGAAGGCCTGCATCTCACCGCTCTCGTGCAGCCCACTGCCGCCTTGATCGTTCTGGGCGGCACCTTTGGCGCGGCCTTCGTCAGTTTCCCGATGGAGGTCGCGATCAACGCCCTCAAGGATGTCAAGAAGCTGATCGGCAACTCGCCCAAAAACGACGAACTCATTACCGAAATCTGCGGCTATGCAAGCAAGGCGAGGAAAAACGGCATCATCGCCCTGGAGCAGGATGCCCAAAACCACAAGGACCGGTTCATGAAAAAAGCCATCTCCCTTTCGGTTGATGGCGTCGAACCCAAGGATATCAGGGAGCTGATGGAAATCGATCTGTCCGCGTCCGAAGAGCACGCCAAGATGAGCGCCGAATTTTACGAAGCGGCCGGCGGCTATGCGCCGACCATCGGCATCATCGGCGCGGTGCTTGGCCTGATCCACGTCATGAGCAACCTGGAGGATACCTCCAAACTGGGCGCCGGTATCGCCGTTGCCTTCGTTGCCACCATTTACGGCCTGATCACGGCCAACATCGTCTGCCTGCCCGCCGCCACCAAGATCAAACATCGCATCAAGGATGAATCGGTCCGCAAGGAGATCATCATCGCCGGCATTGTCGCCATTCAAAACGGGGAAAATCCGCGATTTATCGAGGAGCGTTTGAAATCATACTTGGGCGGCCACGGCGGCAAGGCACCCGCCGACGAGGAAGGAGGCAAGAAATAACGTGGCCCGCAAGAAAGAGCCGGAAAAACCGGCCAACCACGAGCGCTGGCTGGTCTCCTACGGCGACTTCATCACCTTGCTGTTCGCGGTGTTCGTCACCCTCTACGCCATGTCCCAAACCGACAAGAAGAAGGTGGACCAGGTCGCCGCTTCCTATCGGACCGCGTTCGGCGTCACCACCGGCACCACCTCGGGCAAGCCGCAGATCATGAATAAAACCGACATGATGCCCATTCCATCGATGCGGGTGCAGCCGAAAAATATCGAGAAGCAGAGACCCAAGGGCGACACCACGACCAAGACGCAGGCCACCAAGAAGGATTTCAGGGAGATGCTGGTCACGCTGGAAAAATTCGTGGTCGAGAAGAATGCCCAGGACAAGGTCAATGTCGAGCTTACCAAGCGGGGTCTGGTGATCAGCATGAAAGAAACCGGGTTTTTCGATTCGGGCAGCGCCACCATCAAGCCCTCTTCCTACGAGCTGCTGGCCAAGATGGCCGAGACTCTGTCGCCCTACAGCAACGAGATCAGCTTCGAGGGACACACCGACAACATCCCCATGCATTCGGCCGCGTTCCTGTCGAACTGGGAGTTGTCGACCGGGCGCGCCACCAGCATTGCCCGCTACTTCATGGACCGGCACGGCTTGAACCCGGAAAAAGTAGCGATCACCGGCTTCGGCGAATACCGCCCGGTTGCCGACAACAGCACCGAGGAGGGACGGAAGCAGAACCGGCGGGTCGACCTGGTCCTGCTGGGTGCTGCCACCGCCACCGGCGGCAGTGAGCCGGAGGAGCAGGAACCCACGATCACGACCCCGCCGCCGCGGTTCCCCAAAATCCCTTTCTGAGCAGGCGGCCCGCCTGTTGCCAATCAAGGCCGATTCCTCTGGGGATCGGCCTTTTTTCTTTCGAGTCCGCCGGCCGCAAAGTGCTGTGCCGGCGCCTCGTCAACCGCCTTCTTTCCGCAAGCTCGGGCCGCCGACGGGACGATCACTCGCCGGTCTGACTCGTTCGGCGGCCCTGCGAGTGATCCTTGGCCACCAGCATGTAAATCGAGGGGATCACGAACAGGGTGAACAGCGAGCCGATGGCCATGCCGCCCACCAGCACCAGGCCGATCGAGTTGCGCGCCGCCGCGCCCGCCCCGGTGACCAGGGTGAGGGGAAAATGGCCGGCAATGGTGGCGCCGGTGGTCATCAAGATCGGCCGCAGACGGGTCATGGCCGCCTCCAACACCGCCGCCTGCTTGCTCAAACCCTGCTCCTGGAGTTTATTGGCGAACTCGACGATCAGGATGCCGTTCTTCGACACCAGCCCCACCAGGGTCACCAAGCCCACCTGGGAGTAGATATTGAGGGTGGTGGTCCACCCGTTGGTCCAGAATGGGACGTTGGGATCGGGCATCTTGAGAAAGGTGAAAATCAGGGCGCCGAACATGGCCAGGGGGACTGAGCCGGCCAGGATCACGAAGGGATCGCGAAAACTGTTGAACTGGGCGGCCAACACCAGGAAAATCAGGATGATGGCCAAAGCGAAGGCAACCAGGAAGGTGTTGCCCTCCACCCGCAGCTGGCGGGACTCGCCGGTGTAGTCGAGCGAATAGCCTTGGGGCAGGACCTTGGCGGCCTCGTCCTCGAGGAAGCGCAGGGCCTCGTCCAAGGGCCGGACCGGATAGGCGCTGAGGGTGACCGCGTTCAACTGCTGGAAACGGTTCAAGGAGCGCGCCTCGGTGGTGTTTTTGAGGGTAGCCACGGTGGAGAGCGGCACCAAGGTTCCGTCTGGTCCGGTGACATGGATATTGTGCAGCTGGTCCGGGTTGAGCCGGTCGGTGCGCACGATCTGGGGCACCACCTTGTAGCTCCGGCCGGCAATATTGAAACGGTTGACGTAATTGCCGCCCATCATGCCGGCGAGATCGACGCCCATCTGCTGGAGATTGAGGCCGAGCGCCGCCACCTTGTCGCGGTCGATCACAATCTCCGCCTGGGGCTGGTCGATCTTGACGTCCATCAGGGGAGGGAAGGCGAACATCTGGCTTTCGGTGGCAGCGAGCTGGATTTTCTTGGCGAATTCGAGGATTTGGTCGAGCTCGGCAGTGGAGGCGATGACGAATTCCACCGGGAACTGGCCGCCGCCGGGCAGGGCCGGAGGGCTCACCGGCAGGACGCGGACCCCGGTGATCCCGTGCAGCTTCTGCGCCACCTCGGGCATGATCTCGAAGATGGTTCGCTGGCGCGCCTGCCAGGGCTTGGTCACCATGCCGCTGAAGCCGGAGCTGGGCTCGGTGACCTGAAACACGAAATCGGTTTCGGCAATCCCCATGAACACCTTGTTGACGGCATCGGTATACAACTGATTCTGGTCCAGGGTGGAGTTGGCCGCCGACTCGACAATGCCGAAGATGACGCCCTGGTCCTCGGTCGGGGCCAGTTCCTTGGCCGACATCTGGAACATCGGCACCGCCAGCAACCCGAGTGCGATCCAGACCAGGTACACCGCCGGCCGGTTCCGGAGCGTTACGCCCAACCAACGGCCGTAGGTTGCTCGGATCCGCTTGAAATCGCGCTCGATCTTGCCGGCCAGACCCTGTTCGGTCATCCCGGCCTTGAGCAGCCTGGAAGACATCATCGGCGACAGGGTCAGCGCCACCACCCCCGAGATGACCACCGCTCCGGCCAGGGTGAAGGCGAATTCCCGAAATAGCGAGCCGGTCAGACCGCCCTGAAGGCCGATGGGCGCGTAGACCGCGGCCAAGGTGATGGTCATGGAAATCAGGGGGCTGACCAGTTCGCGGCCGCTGAGCATGGCCGCCTCCATCGGCGTCCTGCCCTCGGCGAGGTGGCGCTCGACGTTTTCCACCACCACGATGGCATCGTCGACCACCAATCCCACCGACAGGACGATGGCCAGCAGGGTCAGCAGGTTGATGGTGAAGCCGAAGACCTGCATCAGGAACATCGCCCCGATCAGCGACAGGGGAATGGTGACCACCGGGATGATGGCCGCGCGCATCGAGCCGAGGAAGAGAAAGATGATGACGATGACGATCAACAGGGTCTCGCCCAGAGTCTTGACCACTTCCTTGATGGCGTTTTCTATGTAGTCGGTGCCATCGTAGGCCATCCGGGCGGACAGGCCGTTGGGCAGTTGCTTGTCGATCTCGCCCATTTCGGCGCGCACCCGCTTGATCACGTCGAGCGAGTTGGCGTTGGGCAGCGGCCAAATCCCCATGAACACCGCGGTCTGGCCGGAAAATCGTACCTCGGTGTCGTAATCCTCGGCCCCCAGCACCACCTGGCCGATGTCCTCGATGCGGACAATGGCCCCCTGGTCTTCGCGGATCACCAGCCGCTTGAAATCCTCCACGGTCCGCATGTCGGTGTTGGCGGTCAGGTTGACCTGCACCAGCGCCCCCTTGGTCGTTCCCACCGCAGCCAGAAAGTTGTTGTTGGCCAGGGCCTGCCGTACCTGCACCGGGCTGACGTTGAAGGCCGCCATCCGGGCCGGGTCGAGCCAGATCCGCATGGCAAAGGTCCGCGCGCCGAGGACATCGGCCCGCTGCACCCCGGCCAGCGCCGAAAGCCGGGGCTGCACCACCCGCACCAGGTAATCGGTGATCTCGTTCTGCCGCAGCACGTCCGAGGTGAAGCTCAGATAGGCCGAGGCGAACTCGGAATCCGCCGATTCGACGTTGATCATCGGAATTTCGGCTTCCGGCGGCAGGTCGCGGCGCACCTGGTCGACCTTGGAGCTGATCTCGGACAGGGCCTTGATCGGATCGTAGTTAAGCCGCAGCCGGGCATTGATGATCGATTTTCCCTGGCTGGATTGGGACTGGAGGTAATCGATGCCGTCTGCGGCGGCAATGGCCCGCTCCAGGGGTGTGGTAATGAAGCCGCGCACCAAGTCGGCGTTGGCGCCGGTGTAAATGGTGGTCACCGTGACCACGGCGTTGTCGCTGCGCGGATACTGCCGGACGTTGAGCGAACCGATCGCCTGCAGGCCGGCAATGATGATCAGCAGGCTGGTGACGATCGCCAGCACCGGCCGCTGGACGAAAAGATCGGTGAATTTCATATTCAATCGTCCTTGGGTTGCGGCGCCAGTTCGAATTTCGGCAACAGGCTGTTGTCGACGGCCACGGCCTGGCCGTTGCGCAGCTTGAACACCCCGGTGGCGACCACGGTCTGCTCCGGCGTCAGCCCCGAGGCAATGGCCACGAAATCGCCGCGCTTCCCGCCCAGGCGGACGAACTGCTGCCGGACCACCTGGCCGTTGGCCGGATCGCCCTCCCCGGCCTTGGTCTGCTCGACGACGAACACCGAATCCGAGTACGGGGCGTACAGCACGGCCGTGGCTGGAATCGCCAGCACCGAGCTGGACTGCGGCTGCACCACCGCGACATTGACAAACATCCCGGGCCGCAAGAGCTCGCCCTGGTTGGCCACCGTGGCCTGGACCCGGAGATTGCGGCTGGCAGTGTCGACCTCGGGATTGACCGCGGTGATCGCGCCGGTGACCACCTGGCCCGCCGGCAGTCCGTCGGAGGTGATTCGCACCGGGAAGCCTGGGCGCACCTGGGCCAACTGCTGCTGGGGAACAAGGAAATTGACAAAGATCGGATCAAGCGCCTGCAGAGAGACGATCGGCGTGCCCTCCTTGATGATCTGGCCGATATGCACCTGACGGATGCCCAGCCGGCCGCTGAAAGGGGCGCGGATGGTCTTCTTGGCGATGATCGCCCGGATGGTGTCGGCCTGGGCCAGGCTCTGCTTGAGCTGGGCCTCGGCGTTATCGTAGTTGGCCTCGGCCACCACCTTGGTTTCCAGCATCTTTTTCGCCCGCTCAAAGGTCACCCGCGCCAGGGCCGCGGCCGCTTCCGCCGCCCGCAGCTGGGCGGTTTCCTGGGTAATGTCCTGCTGGACCAGCAGGTCGCCCGTCTTGACCTGGGCACCGGGCTCCAAGGCGATGGCGACCACCTTGCCGGTCAGCTCGGCGGCAACGGTCACGCCCTGGACCGCTTCCAACGAGCCGACCGCAGTCACCAGCGACTCCCAGGTCTGTTGCTGGACCCGGCTGGTGGCCACTACCTCGGGCGGAATCTTGGTCTCCTTGCCCTTTTTGATGAGGGTGCCGATCTGCAGGGCCTTGGCGCCGGCCAACAGGCCGACCACCACCACGATGCCTCCGATGCCGAGCAGCAGGGGCTTGATCTTCATCTCCGTATCTCCACGCAAGAAAAGCGGCCCTCTCACCGAGGAGGCCGCTGGAATTCGACATCTTCTGTCTAGGATTGCCAGCCCGCCGTCCGCCCGGAACCGGCACTCGGCCGGCATCGGCGGCTACGGCCGGGAACGGTTATTCGACCACGGCAAAACCCTTGGCGGCAATGGCCTGCCGCACCGCCGCGCCATCGAGCGTGCCCTCGAACCGGGCTTCACCCTTGTCCAGATCGATGACGACCTCGGTGGCACCCAGGTCTTCCAAGGCCTTTTTGGCCGTGGCCGCGCAATGCTGACACTTCATTCCTTGAATTCGAACCGTTGTCATGACCAACCCTCCTGGCTGCATTTCTAGATGGAATCACAAATAGATCACAAGGATGCCTTGATTCGGTCGATCAGGCCGGTGGTCGAGCAATCATGCTCGAAGGCGATCCGCACCACCCGGCCGCCGGCGGCCTTGACCTCCGGCGCGCCAACGATCCGCTCCTCGCTATAGTCCGCGCCCTTGACCAGGACGTCGGGCATCAGGGCGGTGATCAGCCGAATCGGGGTGGGCTCGGCAAAAAGCACGACAAAATCCACGCAACCCAAGGCTGCCAGGACCCGTGACCGGTCGGCCTCGGTGTTCATCGGCCGGCCCGGTCCCTTCAGCCCGCGCACCGAATCGTCGGTGTTCAGCCCCACCACCAGGCAGTCGGCGGTGCGGCGCGCCGCTTCCAGATAGCTGACATGGCCGGCGTGGAGGATATCGAAACAGCCGTTGGTAAAGGCGACGCGGCTGCCCTGGTGGCGGATGAAGGCCAAGTCGGCGCGCAGGGCCTCAAGCGAACGGATCTTGCCGCAATCGGGGGTAGTCCACGATTGGTCGCCGGCCGCATAGAAACGGCGCCGCTGTTCGTCGATCAAGCTGTTGTCGAGCGGACAGCCGATCACCGCGGGCTCGGTGCCGGCCGCCCGCATCACCGTGCCGTCGGGCGCCACGATCATCGAATGGCCGGCCATCTCCATGGTCCCGGTCCGGCCGCAGCCGTTGGCAGCGGCCACGAAGACCTGGTTCTCGATGGCCCGGGCGCGCACCAGGGTCTGCCAGTGATCGACCCGGCTCAGCGGCCACTCGGCCGATACCGCCAGCAGGCGGCTGCCGGCGAAGACCTGCCGCCGGGCCACCTCGGGAAAGCGGAGGTCGTAGCAGACCAGCCCGGCCAGCGGACCGTGCGGCGTCCGAATCGGGGCCACGGCGTCGCCGCCCCGGTAGTGACGGTCCTCCTGCCAATGGGCGAACAGGTGCTGCTTGGCCGTGCGGCCGATCACCCCCTGCGGCCCGACCACGGCCAGGGTGTTGGCCGGCAGGCCGCCGTCGTCGGCCGGATCGGTCAAGGTACCGGCCACATGGACGTCGTGGCGAACGGCGATCCGCTGCATCGCGGCCAGGATTTCCGGGGCTCGTTGTCCCAACTCCGCCGTCCGTTCGTAGTCGAAGCCGGTGGCCCACATCTCGGGCAGCACCAGCAGGGTGCCGGGCGCGGGCCCGAATCGATCGATCAGCCGCTCCGCCTCTTTGAGGTTGTGCTCCACCGCCCCGAGGGTGATGGCGAACTGCACGCAGGCGACAGCGGGAAAAAGGGGGGGGGCGGTCATGAAGGCATCGACTCCAAGGCGGCTTGGGCCAGGGCGCCGACCGTGGTCGCATCGAACCGGCCGTCCCGGTACAGGGTCAAGGGCGCCGGATCGTGCGCCAAGGTCCGCAGCACCGCTCCGGAGGCGGTCAGCCGAAGGAGGCCGGCCGCCTGGGCGGCGAGCCCGCGCACGATGGCGTCCTCGGCACCCAAGTAGGGGGGGATATGCTCTCCGGCGCCCTTGTCGAGCAGAAGCCGGGGCCGGCAGCCGCTCAACCGGGCCACGCCCCAGAACAGACCGCGCTGCAGCAAGGGATGCTCGATATAGTTGCCGTCCTGGCAGATTTCCGGACCGTCTTCGCGCATATAGGAAATGAGCATGTGGACATATTCCTCGGCCAGGCCGGCATGGCGGCACATGGCATCGGCCATGGCTTCCGGGGCGCCCCAGCCGATGCCGCCGGATTCGTCGTTGAGGCTCCAGAGAAAGCGGCGCATCACGATCCGCGCCGCCTCCATGTCCGTCTCCGCCAGCCGGGCCACGGCCTCGCCCATGCAACTGACCGCATGCCACCGCAGCTGTTGCTCGTCCCGACAGATCAGGGCGAACAGGGCGTTGACCGCTTCCTTGGCCGGATAACGGCGCATCGCCTCCATGATGGCGGCAAGGTCCCGGCCCTGCAGCAGCGCGGCGACCTCGTGCTTGATTTTCCGGCTGCTCAAGCCGAAAGACCCGGTTTAGGCGGTGGGCGCGGGCATGGTAAAGACCCGTTTGCCCAGTTCGGCGTCAACCATGAACAGGCCCGAGGTATCGCCCTTGATCAGCTTGAGTTTCTCGACGATTTCGCCGGCGCTGGCTTCCTCTTCCACCTGCTCGGAGACGAACCATTGGAGGAAATTGTTGGTGGCGTGGTCCTTTTCGCCGATCGCCAGATCGACCAGGTCGTTGATCAGGCTGGTGACATGCTCCTCGTGCTTGAGAACCGCCTCGAAAACGGCCAGCGGCGAGTTCCAGGAGGTTTCCGGCTTGGCAATGGCCTCCAAGGTCACCTTGCCGCCGCGCTCGTTGACGAAATCGTAGAACTTCATGCCGTGCATCAATTCCTCCTGCACTTGCACCCGCATCCAGGCGGCAAAGCCCTTGAGGCTAATCGACTGAAAATAGGCCTCCATGGCCAGATACAGGTAGGAGGAATACATTTCCGCATTGATCTGATCGTTCAGCGCCTTGAGTATCTTCTTTTTCAGCATGGTGGCCTCCTTGGAAACCGGTTGAACAAATTGACGGGATGTTTCCGATGACAACGATGTTTCCAACTATAAACACAACCATGAGAGATTCCAGACTTTTCTGGAAAGAGGTTGTTTTTTGCAGGCAAACCTGGTTCCCTATGGACTTTGGAAAAACCGCATTAACTGGAGTAAATCATGCAGAAAACCGTTTGTATCACCGGAGCGACCTCCGGTTTTGGCAGGGCCTGCGCCGAGCGGTTTGCCGCCGAAGGCTGGCGGCTCGTCGTTACCGGCCGCCGGGTCGAGCGACTTGAGGAATTGCGCGGGCAATACGGCGCCGTTCCGATCCACGCCGTCGGCCTCGACATCCGCGACCTAGGCGCGGTGGAGGCCATGGTCCGGGACCTGCCCGAAGGATTCCGCGACATCGACGTCCTGGTCAACAACGCCGGCCTGGCGCTCGGCCTGGAAGGCGCCCACCGGGCCAGCCTCGCCGACTGGGAAAGCATGATCGACACCAACATCAAGGGACTGTGCTACCTCACCCGCTGCCTGCTGCCGGCCATGGTGGCCCGCAATCGCGGCCACATCGTCAACATGGGCTCGATCGCCGGCACCTACCCCTATCCGGGCGGCAACGTCTACGGCGCCACCAAGGCATTTGTCAAGCAATTCTCCCGCAACCTGCTCACCGATCTGATCCACACCAAGATCCGGGTGACCAACATCGAGCCGGGGCTCTCGGAAAGCGAGTTTTCCATTGTCCGCTTCCACGGCGACAAGGACAAGGCCGACTCGGTCTACAAGGGCACCCAGCCGCTGCGGCCGGTCGATATCGCCGAGATCGTCCACTGGGTGACCACGGTGCCGCCGCATGTCAACATCTGTACGGTCGAGGTCATGCCGGTCTGCCAGAGCTGCGGCCCATTGGCCGTGCACCGGGAATCCGGAAGCGGAGAATGAGATGCGACGAGTAGCAATCACCGGCATGGGCATCGTCTCGCCCCTGGGCGACTCCACCGCCGAAGTCCTGGCCTCCTTGCGGGAGAGCCGTTCGGGCATCCACGCCTATCCCTCCTACCGCGACATGGGGCTGCGCTCCCAGATCGGCGGCTTCACCAAAGTGGATTTGAAGGAACAGATCGACAAGAAAAATCTGCGCTTCATGGGCAATGCCGCCGCCTATGCCTCCATCGCCCTGCAGCAGGCCATCACCGATGCCGGTTTGGGCGAGGACGAGGTCTCCCACCCCCGCACCGGCCTGATCATCGGCTCCGGCGGCACCTCGGCCGAAAACGTGGTGACCACAGCCGACATCATGCGGGAAAAAGGATTGAAGCGGCTTTCGCCCTTCATGGTGCCCCGGACCATGAGCAGCACGGTTTCCGCCTGCCTGACCAGCACCCACCGGATCAAGGGCCTGTGCTATTCGATTTCCTCGGCCTGCGCCACCGGGTCGCACTGCATCGGCGCGGCCATGGAACAGATCCAACTGGGCAAGCAGGACGTGGTTTTTGCCGGCGGCGCCGACGAGGAACACTGGACCCAGACCGCCATGTTCGATGCCATGGGCGCCCTGTCCACCCGGTTCAACGACACCCCGGAACGGGCCTCCCGCCCCTACGACCGCGACCGCGACGGCTTTGTCGTTGCCAACGGCGCCGGCCTGGTGGTGCTGGAGGAGTACGAGCGGGCCAAGAAACGCGGGGCGAACATCTACGCCGAGGTGGTGGGCTACGGCGCCACGGCCGACGGCTCGGAAATGGTGCAGCCCTCGGGCGAGGGCGCGGTGCGCTGCATCCTCCTGGCCCTGGCGACTGCATCCGGCCCCATCGACTACATCAATGCCCACGGCACCTCCACCCCCATCGGCGACCTGGTGGAACTGCGGGCCATCCGCGAGGTGTTCGGCACGGACAACCCGCCGATCAGCTCGACCAAGTCCCTCTCCGGCCACAGCCTGGGCGCGGCCGGGGTGCACGAGGCCATCTACAGTCTGCTGATGCTGAACCACGGCTTCATCTGCGGTTCGGCCAACATTGAGGCGCTGGATCCGGAAGCGGAGGACCACAACATCGTCATTGCCAACCGCGACGCCCGCCTCGCCACGGTGATGAGCAACAGCTACGGTTTCGGCGGCACCAACGCCTGCCTGATTTTCAAGAAGGCGTGACCGGCAGGGGCGAATCGTTCATCTTAAATTTTCAAAAAAAAAAAACTCGCACCAAGACTTTTCCCAACAAGGTTGATCAAAAGCAAGGGCAGGCTTCACTTCTTGGCCGGCACCTGATCAAGGGCGATGTAGCCTGCGGTTTCGGCGGCATGTTTGGTTTCGTTGCTCGCAGCCTGCTCAACCTTGACCTGGAATCCCGTTGCGGCCTGCTCCTGCACCCGCAGGGCAGCGGGACTGGCATCATTGGTGGTTTGCATGTCGGCCAGAAGCAAAGGCGGTTGGGGAAACACACTCTTATAGTGTTCGCTATACCAGGCGTCGGTCACCGAGTTGACTGTCTTGCCTACCGCATACTGCAACGTGCCGAGCATGCCGCTACCCGGTTCCCAAGCGATGTAATGGACGGTTTCGTCCAAGTGATTGTTGAGGTCCCATTCCCGTTCCTGGTACGAGTACGCGAAACCGGATGGCGAGATGTACCTGAGTCGACCGCTTACGGTTGTCGCATCATTCACTGTGGCAACAGTGGTGAGCACCACCGGACTCTTGGCAAAGAAGGATTTGAAAGCCATGAGTTTGAACTTGGCGGCGCCCGTAAAACTGCCGGCTTCGACGGCCGCGCCATCGGGCAGAATATAGTGACCTTGCTCCATCACCAGGTAGCTGACTGTTTCTGGCGAATGGGTGCCATCCAGGGTGTTCCATTCGGTCAGCCTGATGTCAAAACCGGTTGGATCGACATTGCGGATACGGACCGTGCAAGGCTCGGCATCGTTGAAGCTCGGCGGGCCGGCGACCACGATCGGGTTGGTGAACGGTGTGGCCAAAGGAACACGCACCCATTCGTTGCCAACCGCAACCTCACCGGCTTCTATTGTAACGCCCGCCGACGTAACGCCCACCGACCGCTGTTCGTCATTTGCGACAATGGTGATACTGGCGGTACTGATCGCTCCTCGATCGTCCGCTACCTGCAAAGTGGCAATGAATGAGCCGGCCGTGGTGTAGGTATGGGTGACCGATTGACCGGTGGCCGTCTCACCATTGTCGCCAAAATCCCACACGTAATTGACGATCCTGCCGTCGCTGTCGGTCGAACCGCCTCCGTCGAAGGTGACCGCGAGCGACACCGGCCCGTCCGTCGGCGTAGCGCTGATCACCGCCTGAGGCGGTTCGTTGCTCCTCTCTGGTGCGGTGACGGTCACAGGAGTCAGGGCCCAATTGCCGCGCCCCTTGCTATCAATAACAAACAAAACAACAAAGTAGGTACCTGCCGTGGTGTAGGTATGGGAGACGGTGGCACCGGTTCCCGCGGCGCCGTCCCCGAAACCCCAGGTATAGAGGGAAAGGGTGGCGTTGGTGGCGCTCGAGCCTGATCCATCGAAACTGACGGTGAGCGGCGCGGGTCCCGCTGCCACCGAGGACGAGATAACAGCGGTCGGAAGGGTGGGCGCCACAACAGGATTGAAAGCCGTGATGGCGACGGTTGCCGTGTCGGTGACGCCGCTACTGTCGGCAACCGTTAATTTGGCCAGGTACGTGCCTGCTCTGGCGTAGGTATGGCTGGCGATGGCGGCTGTCGAGGTCGAGCCATCGCCAAAATCCCACAGATAGCGCGTCACGCTGCCGGTTGACGCGGAGGCGTCAAAGCTAACCGGCAGCGGCACCGGTCCGGTGACGGTGTTGGCGGCGATCATAGCCTTGAGTTTTTTGGTGCCGGTGTCGGTGCTGATGCTGCCCGCATAAACGATGGAGTTGGAAAAACTGGTCTCGGTGTGGTCGGCATTGATCGCGGTCAGAGTGTAACTCGCCGGAATGGTCACGAGGTCGGCGGTGCAGGTCAGTTGCCGCGCGCTCGGGTCGTTGGTTTGGCAGAGCAGGTTTGAGTTCTGATAAATGCGGAATCCTTCGACAGTGGCCGTCTGATTGTATTCCCAGGAGAAGCTGAGCTGTTTGCCGACGGTTGCCCCTTGCCCTGCCGGAAGACCTTGCATAGCCAAGGTGTCAACGGACGACGCAAAAGGAAAGGGTGTGGAGCGCGGACTTTCAGTACCGTCGTCGAAGATGGCGGTCAAGGTGAAGTCGGTGGCGGAGCCCGCAGGCAGCTCCACCATGCAGTCCATTGAGGTCGCCTTGGCATTCGCGGTTGTGCAAACAGCACCGCTCACCCCCTCTTGATACAGCTTGAATCCGGTCACGGCCGGCGAAATGGGCGGGATATATCCCCATTCAACATGGATTGTTTGGGTGGTCGCCGCCAAGACCAACCCAGGCAGGAAACAACTGAGCAGGAAAAAAAGGCGGATGATTTTGATATGCATCCTTAACCGTATGAAAAAATCAAAATTGTGAGGTCACTTTGGTGCCGGGCAAAACGAATGCACGATGTGTGCCATACGTTTTGCCTCTCACTGGACAACCGGCGGATGTGCACCGCTTTGCTTCGATCGCGAGAATTTCGCGGTTGACCTCCGGCTCGCGGTTGCGCTCCATGCCTCCTTCCCGCAATCAATCGCCCCCAAGCAGGTGCGCTTCATTGCACCCGCAGGAGTACCCCCACCCATGTTGGACGCTCCCAAGAAAAACGGCGGACACGCGTTTTGCGCTTGTCCGCCGTTTTTCTTTTGTGCTGCGGAGGAACCGGGTGCCATCCGCCCCGGTTCAAATCGCCATCAAACAGTCAGATCGATCGCGGCACCGTCGAGCGCCTCACGCGTCCTGCTGCCGCTGGGCATTGTCGTAGAGGGCGATGAAGTTGATCGGCTCCATCAAGAACGGCATGAAGCCGCCGTCCACCGCGGCCTGACAGACGACCTGGCGGGTGAAGGGGAAGAGCATCAGGGGACAGTCGACCGCCAGCACCCGGTCGTGGTGCTCCTGGGGAATGTTCTTCATCAGGAAAACAGCGGCATGCTCGATCTCGACGATGAACATCACCGAATCGTCGTTGTTCTTGTCCAGCACCTTGGCGGTGATGGCGATGGAGACCTCGCTGTGGTCGTCATCGATCTTCTGGTTTTTCAATTGCAGGTTGAAATCCACCTTGGGATCCTGATTGCGCACCAGAAACACCTTCGGGGCATTGGGGCTCTCAAAGGAAAAATCCTTGATGTACATCTTCTGCATGCGGAAAATCGGGATTTCCTGCTGGTTGGGGGTCTGCTCGGCCATGGGTTGTCCTTGTGGTGGAAGTCATTCAAAGCCGGTGGGTTACGGAACACCGGCGGGTTATTCGGTCCGGGGCATCCTACCAGGGGAAGCAACGGAAAGACAATGAAAAAACCGTTCCCGTTCAATCACCGTTGAGGAACTGCTTGAGGAACATGCCGGTATAGGACTGGGGAACGCCGGCGATCGCCTCGGGGCTACCGGTGGCGACCACCTGCCCGCCTCCGCTGCCGCCTTCCGGGCCGATGTCGATCACATGGTCGGCGGTCTTGATCACGTCGAGATTGTGCTCGATCACCACCACGGTGTTACCACCGTCGACCAGCCGCCCCAGCACCCGGAGCAGGTGCTGGATATCGGCCGGATGCAGGCCGGTGGTGGGTTCGTCGAGGATATAAAGGGTCTGGCCGGTGGACCGGCGGCTCAGCTCCTTGGCCAGTTTGACCCGCTGGGCCTCGCCGCCGGAGAGCGTCACCGAGCTTTGCCCCAGGGAGAGATACCCCAGGCCGACATCGACGATGGTCTGCAGCCGGCCCGCGATCGGCGGCACGTTCTGGAAAAAGGCCAGGGCCTCCTCCACGGTCATTCGCAAAATTTCGGCGATGTTCTTGCCCTTGTAGCGGATATCCAGGGTCTCCTGGTTGTAGCGCCTGCCCTGGCAGCGCTCGCAGGTGACGTAAATGTCGGGCAAGAAATGCATGGCGATACGGATGACGCCGTCGCCCTCGCAGGTCTCGCAGCGGCCGCCCTTGATGTTGAAGCTGAACCGGCCCGGCTGGTAGCCCCGGGCGCGCGATTCCGGCAGGCGGGCGAGCAGCTCGCGGATGGGCGTCATCACCCCGGTGTAGGTGGCCGGGTTGGAGCGCGGCGTGCGGCCGATGGGGCTCTGGTCGATGTCGATCACCTTGTCGAGCTGCTCCATGCCGTACAGCAGGTGCTTTCCCTTGAGATAGCCCTTCTTGTCCGCGACATACCGCTCGGCCTCGCGGAACAGGGTCTCGATCACCAGGGAACTCTTGCCCGAACCGGAGACCCCGGTGACGCAGGTCATCACTCCCAGCGGAAAGCGCACGGTGAGATCGCGCAGGTTGTTGACGGAGGCGCCCCGCACCTCGATGGCCCGGTCGCCGGCCGGACGACGGGTCGCCGGCACCTCGATCTTCAGCCGGCCCGCCAGGTAGCCGCCGGTCTGGGAGGCCTCGCAGTCGAGCAGGCCGGGCACCGGGCCGGAATAGATGATCTCGCCGCCGTGCACGCCCGCACCCGGGCCGATGTCGAGCACGTGGTCGGCATGGGCGATGGTGTCCGAATCGTGCTCGACCACGATCACCGTGTTGCCCAGGTCGCGGAGGTTGACCAGGGTCTTGATCAGCTTGTTGTTGTCGCGCTGGTGCAGGCCGATGCTCGGCTCGTCGAGGATGTACAAGACCCCGGCCAGGCCGGAGCCGATCTGCGAGGCCAGGCGGATGCGCTGGGCCTCGCCGCCGGAAAGGGTGCCCGCCTTGCGGTCGAGCGACAGGTAACCCAGCCCCACCCCCCGCAGGAAAAAGAGTCGCTCGCGGATCTCCTTGAGAATGGGCTTGGCGATGATCGCCTGCCGCGGCTCGAAGTCCAGCTTGTCCGACTCCTCGATCAGCTGCTCGATGGCCATCCGGCACAACTCGATGATCGACCAGCCGCCGACCCGCACCGCCAGGGCCTCGGGCTTGAGCCGGGCGCCCTGGCAGGCCGGGCAGCCCTGCTCGTTCATGAACCCTTCCACTTCCTCGCGCAGACGGGCGGAGGTGGTCTCGCGGAACAACCGATTGAGGCGGGGCACGATGCCCTCGAAGGCGATCTGCGAGGCCAGGGTGCGCTTGCCCCGGCTGTGCACGAACTCGAGCTTTTCCCGGCCGGTGCCGTGCAAAAGCCCCTCCCGGGCCTTGGCCGGCAGATCGGCGAAGGGGGTGTTCGGATCGAAGCGGTAATGGCGGGCAAAGGCCTCGATCCATTGATCGGCCTGGGTGGAAAGCCGCCGCCGGGTCCAGGGCACGATGGCGCCGTCCACCAGCGAGAGCGATGGGTCGGGCACGAGCAGCTGCTCGTCGATGAACTGGTTGACGCCCAGACCGCCGCACACCGGGCAGGCGCCCTGGGGATTGTTGAAGGAAAACAGCTGGGTGGAGAGCTCGGGCATCGAAATGCCGCACTGATGGCAGGCGGCCGATTCGCTGAACAGTGTCTCTTCGCCGGTGTCGGGAAAGTGGGCCAACATGGCGCCGCCGCCCAAGGCCACGGCGGTGCTCACCGACTCGTCCAGCCGCCGTCGGATCGAAGCCTTGATCACCAGGCGGTCGATCACCGCCTCGATGGTGTGCCGTTTGTTCTTGTCGAGGACGATCTCCTCGCCCAGCTGGCGCACCTCGCCGTTGATCCGCACCCGGACGAAACCTTCCTTGCGCAGCCGTTGCAGCACCTGCTCGTGCTGGCCTTTTTTCCGGGTCACCAACGGCGCCAGCAAGATCACCTTCTCGCCCTCCTGGCGGGCCAGCAGGGATTCGAGCATGTCGTGCACCGACTGGGAACGGATCGCCTGGCCGCATTGGGGGCAGTGGGGCTGGCCGGCCCGGGCGAACAGCAGACGGAGATGGTCGTAGATCTCGGTCACCGTGCCCACGGTCGAGCGCGGATTCTTGCTGGTGGTTTTCTGTTCGATGGAGACCGCCGGCGACAATCCCTCCAGCAGATCGACGTCGGGTTTGTCCATCTGGCCGAGAAACTGGCGGGCATAGGTGGAGAGCGATTCGACGTAGCGCCGCTGGCCTTCCGCGTACAGGGTGTCGAAGGCCAGGGTCGACTTGCCGCTCCCGGACAGGCCGGTGAAGACGATCAGCCGGTTGCGCGGCAGATCGACGGAAATATTTTTCAGGTTGTGCATCCGCGCCCCGCGAATGCGAAGAAATTGTGGTTCCATTGTGCCTTGCCCTTCTTGGGGACCGCCTCGCCCCCTGCCCCGCACGTCGCCGGATCCCGGCCGTGGCCGCACACGCCGCCGTCCGACAATTTCGTTTACCGAGGCCCTGTCCTGTGGTAGATTGCCGCATACTTGTAGCCACGATCCCGGAACAATCAATACTGGAAAGATTGCACCATGTACTTTCAGGACATCATCGCCACCTTGAACAGCTATTGGGCATCCGCGGGCTGTGTTGTCATGCAGCCTTACGACATGGAAGTCGGCGCCGGCACCTTCCATCCGGCCACCCTGCTCCGGGCCCTGGGACCCGAACCGTGGAAGGCCGCCTACGTCCAGCCGTCGCGGCGGCCGACCGACGGCCGCTACGGCGAGAACCCCAACCGGCTGCAGCACTATTACCAGTATCAGGTGGTGATCAAGCCCTCGCCCAAGGACGTTCAGGCCATGTACCTGGAGAGCCTGAAACGGTTCGGCCTCAACCTGTTGGAGCACGACATCCGCTTTGTCGAGGACGACTGGGAATCGCCCACCCTGGGAGCCTGGGGATTGGGCTGGGAGGTCTGGCTGGACGGCATGGAGATCACCCAGTTCACCTATTTCCAGCAGGCCGGTTCCATCGATCTCAAGCCGGTCACCGCCGAAATCACCTACGGCCTGGAACGGATCGCCATGTATCTCCAGAAGGTGGATTCGGTGTACGACATCGCCTGGAACAAGGAGGTGACCTACGGCGAGATCTTCCACCAGGCCGAGAAGGAATTTTCCGCCTTCAATTTCGAGGAGGCCAATGTCGCCGAGCTGTTCCACGCCTTCGACACCTACGAACGCGAGGCCCTGAAATTAGTCGAGAAGAACCTGATCCTGCCCGGCTACGACTACTGCCTCAAGTGTTCCCACACCTTCAACCTGCTCGACGCCCGCAAGGCCATCAGCGTGGCCGAACGCACCCGCTACATCGGCCGCATCCGCCACATTGCCCGCCAGGTGGCGCAACGCTACGTCGAGCAACGGGAAGCGATGGGATTCCCCCTGCTCAAGGAAACCGCGGCGGCCTGATTCGCCGCGTCCGGGCGGGCAGGGGAAAAACCGGACAAGCAAAAAAAACTCTGGCATTTCAAGGGAGTTTGCGGTAGAAAAATTCCTAATTGCTCATACGTACAATACGTTTTATTCCTCACTCAGGCAGAACTGTTCGAATATCTGTGGTAGATCGTACTTGTTCCCCGTCCCTGTTGACTCCATTTGCCGCCGAACATCTTCCTTTTGCCTGCTGCACCGATATTTCCCTGCGCGTCTCCACTGAATGAACGACATCCCCCCTTTCGGTCTTCTTGTGCCCCATGCCTCTAAGCGGCCGTCTTGTCCGGCCTGCCCCGCATGGCGTTGCCGCGATTTCGGCCGCGCACGACACGAGAAAGCGTGTAAGGATATGGACGGAAACCGGCCAGGGAAAGGTACGATTTTCCAGGGGATATACCTTACAGGTACCGGGTTGGGCGCCTTGACGGCGTCGGGTTCGGCTATCTGGTGTATAAACCCGCATCCCAAAGATGGCCTGCACCCCAGGTCAGAGTAAAGTCGTTGACACAAGGAGGAACGGCGATGGCAGAAGGAACGGTGAAATGGTTCAATGATTCCAAGGGATTCGGCTTTATCCAGCAGGATGGCGGCAAAGATGTCTTTGTCCACTATTCCGCGGTTCAGGGCCAAGGATTCAAATCCCTGAAGGAGGGTGACCGGGTGAAATTCGAGGTCGTCAGCGGTGCCAAGGGTCCGGCTGCCGAAAACGTGGTCAAGCTGTAGTCAACGCCTGCTTTCGTCCACGCACGCGCCCGACCAGGCCGTGCGTGGAACAATCTTTTCCGGGGCCGCGGTCCCCACCTCTTATCTTTCCAGCCCGTTGCCGCCCTCCGTACCGCCAGTTTCAATGGCGGGTGACGCAGCCTTCGCCCTGCACAGATCCTGCAACGCGGCAATGATCCGCACCCTGTTGGCCATCCACGGCTGCCGCTGCCGTTTTTTCCGATCCGTCCTCTTGCCCGACGCCTGAACGGCACCACCACCTTGACGCGCGTTGCCCGCCTCGGTGCCAAAAACAAAGGGGGATCGGCCACGCGTTGGCGAACGATCCCCCGATGGTGCCCATGTGCCGCCAAGGCGGCGACGGACCGGTCAGATGTCGAGCAGCCGGACCGCGCCCTGGTCGGCGGAAGCGGCGAAACGGGCATACACCTGCAATGCTTTCGATACCTTGCGATCCCGCTTGGGAGTGAAGGCCAGGGTTCCGCGCCCCTCCTCCTCACGGCGGCGGGCGGCCAATTCCTGGTCGTCGATCAGCAGCGTAATGGTCCGCTGCGGGATATCGATATCAATACGGTCGCCCTGGCGAACCAGGCCGATGGCACCGCCGCTGGCCGCCTCGGGCGAGACATGGCCGATCGACAGCCCGGAGGTACCGCCGGAAAAACGGCCGTCGGTCACCAGGGCACAGGCAGCCCCCAGGTGCCGCGATTTGAGATAGGAGGTGGGGTAGAGCATCTCCTGCATCCCCGGCCCGCCCTTGGGCCCCTCGTACAGGATGAAAACCACGTCGCCGGCCTGGACAGCGCCGTCCAGGATGGCATCGCACGCCTCTTCCTGGGAATGGTAGACCTTGGCCACGCCGGTGAAATGGAGAATCGAGGCGTCGACCCCGGCCGTCTTGACGATGCACCCCTTCTCGGCGATGTTGCCGTACAGGACCGCCAGGCCGCCGTCCCGGGAATAGGCGTGGGCGATGTCGCGGATGCAGCCCGCACTCCGGTCGGTGTCCAGCTCGGGAAAAAGGGTCTGCTGCGACCCCATGACCAGGTTGCGCTTGCCGGCCGGGGCGCTGCGATACAGACTTTTCGCCGCCTCGGTGGCCTCGGGCCGCGTGATATCGTACTGTGCCAGGGTCTGGGCCAGAGTCAGGCCGTCGACCCGACGCACGCTGGCGTCCAGCAGCTGGCCGCGGTCCAATTCGGCCAGAATGCCGAGAATGCCACCGGCCCGGTTGACATCCTCCACGTGGTAGGAGGAGCTGGGCGCCACCTTGCACAGGTTGGGCACCCGCCGGGACAGGGCGTCGATGTCGGCCATGGTGAAATCGACCCCGGCCTCGTGGGCGACGGCCAGGATGTGCAGCACGGTGTTGGTCGAGCCGCCCATGGCGATGTCGAGCGCCATGGCATTCTCGAAGGCGGACTTGGTGGCGATGGAGCGGGGCAGCACCGAGGCGTCGCCCCGGCCGTACCAGGCCTCGCACATGGCGACGATGCGCTCCGCCGCCCGATCGAACAGGGCCAGCCGGGCCGCATGGGTGGCGACCACCGTGCCGTTACCCGGCAGGGCCAGCCCCAGGGCCTCGTTGAGGCAGTTCATCGAGTTGGCGGTGAACATGCCCGAACAGGAGCCGCAGGTGGGGCAGGCGGAGCGCTCGACTTCAGCCACCTCGGCGTCGCTCACCGTCTCGTCGCCGGCCATGATCATGGCATCGATCAGGTCCAGGGCCTTGTTGCCGGCCCGTCCGGCCTCCATCGGCCCGCCGGAGACGAAAATCGCCGGAATGTTGAGCCGCATCGCCGCCATCAGCATGCCGGGGGTGATCTTGTCGCAGTTGGAGATGCAGACCATGGCGTCGGCCTTGTGGGCGTTGCACATGTACTCCACCGAATCGGCGATCAGCTCTCGTGAGGGCAGCGAGTACAGCATGCCGTCGTGGCCCATGGCAATGCCGTCGTCAATGGCGATGGTGTTGAACTCGGCGGCGAAACAACCC
Organism: Desulfobulbus sp.; assembly: GCF_031547805.1. Lineage (GTDB taxonomy): Bacteria > Desulfobacterota > Desulfobulbia > Desulfobulbales > Desulfobulbaceae > Desulfobulbus. Next base: position 8,154 of record NZ_JAVBRQ010000013.1, on the reverse strand, counting down.
AGCGCCTCGATTTTCTCCTTGACCCGCTGGCCGATTTGATGGAGATGCACATGCCCGGGAACGAATTGAGTGAACGAGTTGACCACCGCGATCACCGGCCGGCCGATCTGTTCCTCCCGCATGCCGTTGGCCCGCCACAGGGCCCGCGCCCCCGCCATTCTTCTTCCTTCCGTCGTCACCGCGCTCCGCAGGGGGTTGGCCATGTTACACCTCAATGTAATTGAATTTTTTTCTTGTCTTTTCTCGCCCGGAAGCGATAGAAACTAACAGAGATATTTCCGCCAATTCTATAACGGGATGCCGCATGAAACAACAGGAGATTAACTATTGGATCACCGCCATGCTCAACAAGCACGAGCGGGTTTCCGATCTCAACGTCACCGTGGGCAAGACCCTGCAGGTGGAAAGCGACGGCGTGCTGGTGCCGGTCGACGTCAGCCCGCCGGTTACCGAGCTGACCCCTTTTCAGGCCGAGGTCTTCGCCCTCAACCTGATCGGCGGCAACCGCCGCCTGATCCGGGACCTGATCACCAAAGGCTCCTGCGACCTTTCCTATGCCCTCGACGAAAAGCACCGCTTCCGGGTCAATGTATTTTCCCAAAAAGGTAATTATTCGACCGTGCTGCGAAAACTGGAGACCAAGATCCCCTCGATCCAGGACTACCATTTTCCCGACGCCTTCAAAAAGATGGCCCGCGAGCTCAACGGCCTGATCCTGTTCACCGGCGCCACCGGCACCGGCAAGACCACCTCCATGGCCGCGATCCTCAACAAGATCAACGAGGAGCGTCCGGTGCACATTGTCACCCTGGAAGACCCGATCGAATATGTCCATCCCCACAAGAAGGCCACCTTCAACCAGCGGGAGATGGGCGACGACTTCGACACCTTTGCCAACGGCCTCCGGGCCGCCCTGCGCCAGGCGCCCAAGGTCATTCTGGTCGGCGAGATCCGCGACCGGGAAACCTTGGAAATCGCCCTGACCGCCGCGGAGACGGGCCACTTGGTCTTCTCCACCTTGCACACCATTGATACCGGCCAGACCATCAACCGCGTGCTCGGCATGTTCGAGCAGGACGAGCAGCCCCAGGTCCGCAACCGGCTGGCTGACACCATCCGATGGGTGGTCAGCCAGCGCCTGCCGCCCAAAGTCGGTGGCGGCCGGGTCGCCGCCCTGGAAATCCTCTGCACCAGCATGCGAATCCGCGACCTGATCATCAATGGCGAAACCGAGGAAAAGACCTTCTACAACGTCATCCGGGACGGCTCGGCGCGCGACATGCGCACCTTCGACCAGCACCTGCTGGAACTTTTCGAATCCGGCCTGATCACCGAGGAAGCGGCCGCGCTCTACGCCTCCCACCGCAGCGAGATCAAACGGGGCATGGACACGGTCAAGGCCGCCCGGGGCGAACGGACCTCCAACATCGACGGCCTGCGCATGGAGCAGCAGGAGCCGGACGACCCCTACAGGCGGTGACGGCGCCGGCCCGACCGAACCTTTGCCAACGACAATCCAACAAAACGGACACCACTTCCCGTTCCCACTGCCCGAGGCTTCGCCATCATGCTGACCCATTGCCCCTCCTGCAAAAAACCGCTTCAGCTCACCCCCGACCAGACCGCCCGCCTGGAGCAGGCCCTGGCCCAACTGGCCCCCGGCAAATTACTGACCATCAAGTGCCCCATGTGCCGCGGCGCCATTTCCCTGGATAAAAATGCAGCCGCCAATGCAGCCGCGCCCCCCAGCCAGCCCCGCCAGGTGCAGCCGCCACCGCCGCCGAAACTGGACTGGCTGGAATTGGGGCTTTATCAGGATGCGGACAAGGTGGAGGATGTGCCCACGGCCCTGGTGCTCCATCAGGAAAACGACCAGCGCAAAAGCATCGAAGAGGCCCTGGAATCGGTGGGCTATCAGGTGGTCATGGCCGATTCGGTGGCCGATGCGCTGGACGGGATGCAATTCGTCAATTTCGCCTGCATCGTCTTTCAAGCCAACCTGGAAGGGGCGCTGGAGCAGTCCTTGTTTCACGCCCACATGCGCAAGCTGACCATGGACCGGCGGCGCTACGTTTTCTACATCCTGATCGGCGACCAGTTCCACACCCTGTACAATCTCGAGGCCCTGGCCCACAGCGCCAATCTCACCGTCAACAACAACGACCTGCGCCATCTCGACGTCATCCTGCGCAAGGGCATTCCGGCCTACGAGGAATTGTTCGGCCCGGTCCTCGAGGAATTGGGCGTTTACGGCAAACGCTGAGCAAGACGCAGCCACTCCCGCCCAGTCGTCCGTCCTTGGGGCGGCCCGCCAAGAAATACCTTTTTTCAACAGGAAACAGTTGTTTTCCGCGAAATTTTCTGTTAAATAGACTTGTTTTATCCATCGCAAGGGAAAGCCCACCTTTTCCCCACCATCAACCACTTACCAAAGACCGCCATCGGTCATCACAGGGAATTCCATGACAAAAAACGGAACTCAACCCGCTTTTGCGGCAGCTGACCCCAGCAACGAAGAAATGAGCTTTGCGGAACTGTTCGAACAGGAAGACAACAACACGGTCATCAACGTCGGCGAGGTTGCCATTGGCACCGTTGTCGGGTTGAGCAGCGACGCTGTCCTGATCGATGTCGGCGACAAGGCGGAAAGCTACATTCCGCTTGCCGAATTCCGCCATGAGGACCCGGACCGGGTCATCAAGATCGGCGACCAATTCGAAGTGTTCATCGAAAAACGCAAGGAAGAAGGCGGCTTGCTGCTTTCCCGCGAAAAGGCCATCGCCATCAAAGTCTGGGAGCAGATTGCCAAGATCCAGGAAGAAGACGGGACCATCGAGGGCCGTATCGACAACCGGGTCAAGGGTGGCATGTCCGTCGATATCGGCGTTCCCGCCTTCCTGCCCTACTCGCAGATCGACCTGCGGCCGGTCAAGGATCTCGACGCCCTCATCGGCCAGACCTTTGAGTTCAAGATTCTCAAGTTCAACCGCAAACGCAACAACGTGGTCATCAGCCGGCGGGCCATCCTGGAAAATCAGCGGACCGCCCTGCGCGAGCAGATGCGCACTTCCCTGGAAGAAGGCCAGATCATCCGTGGCGCCATTACCAATATCACCGACTACGGTCTGTTCATCGACCTGGGCGGCATGGACGGTCTCTGCCACATCACCGACCTTTCCTGGGGCCGGGTTTCGCATCCGTCCAAGCTGTACAACGTCGGCGAGGAAATCGAGGTCAAGATTCTCAAGTACGACAAGAACTCCGACCGCGTTTCCCTGGGCGTCAAGCAGCTCAAGACCGACCCGTGGGAGCGGGTTCCCTCCCAGTATCCTCCAGGGTCAAGGGTCAAGGGCAAAGTGGTCTCGATCACCGATTACGGCGTGTTCGTCGAACTGGAAGAGGGGGTCGAGGGCCTGGTGCACATCTCCGAGATGAGCTGGTCGAAAAAACCGCGCCATCCGTCCAAGATTGTCGGCGTCGGCGAGGAGATCGAGGTGCAGGTGCTCAAGGTCGAGGCCGAGACCAAGCGCATTTCCCTGGGTATGAAGCAGCTGCAGCCCAATCCCTGGGATGTGGTCGAAGAGAGCTACCCGGTTGGTTCGGTCATTGAAGGCAAGATTAAAAACATCACCGATTTCGGCATCTTCATCGGTATCGAAGAAGGCATCGACGGTTTGATCCACGTCTCCGACCTTTCCTGGACCGAGCGGATCAAGCATCCGTCCGAGAAATATGCCAAGGGTGAGACCATTCAGGCGGTCGTGCTGAAGATCGACAAGGAAAACGAGCGGTTCTCCCTGGGGGTCAAGCAACTGGAGCCCGATCCGTGGCAGGCCGCGGCCAGCAACTATCCGATCGGTTCCACCGTTGAGGGCACCATCACCAACGTCACCGACTTCGGCGTCTTCGTCCAGCTGGAGGAAGGAATCGAAGGTTTGGTGCACGTGTCCGAAATTTCCAAGGACAAGGTCAAGACCCCGGTGGGCATGTTCAACGTCAACGAGACCTTGAAGGCCATGGTCATCAACGTGTCCGCCGACGACCGCAAGATCGGCCTGTCGGTGAAGGCCCTGCAGGAAAAGGAAGACAACAATGGCGCCATTCCGGAGGAATACCTCCAGAAGGCTCAGAGCGCTGCGCCCTCCACCTTCGGCGACCTCCTGAAGGCGGCCGCCGGTGAGGACAACAACAAATAAGCGCGGAAGCGTTTCTTCGATGAAACCACCCGGGGTGCGGCCCCGCCCGTGTCTCCGGCACGGGCGGGGCCGACACTCCCCCACTCATCTTTCCGCGTTCGGCCGGGCCCAAGTCCGGCAGGCGCGGTTGGTCAAGAAAGGATACAGATCATGCTCAAGCGTGAATTGATCAATCAAGTTTCCGAGCAACTTGGTGACTATTACAAGCAGGACATAGCACAGGCAGTTGACATTATTCTCGAAGAAATCTCCCAGGCCCTGGCCGAGGAACGGCGGGTGGAGATCCGGGGCTTCGGCAGTTTTTCCGTGCGGACCCGCAGACCGCGGACCACGAAGAATCCGAAGACCGGCAAGATGATGAACATCCCGGCGCGCAAGACGCTCCACTTCACCATGAGCAAGTCATTGAAGGAAGTCCTGATCGACGAAGAAGCGGAATAAGCTCCGCTCCCCATGCAGGTGCAAGACCGGACCCCCTCGGGCCCGGTCTTTTTTATTTCGCGCTTTTTTCGGAAACGGACGAGACGCTAGGCGAACGGCTCGATGTCCCCTTTGCCGGCGCGGAGGATTTCGGGTTGCTCGGTCAGCAGCGAAATAACCGTGGAAGGGGCGGGAACGATCTCGCCGCCGTCGATGATCAGGTCCACCTGCCGACCGAAAATCCGGTCGACATCGTGGCAGGTGCACACCGGTTCTTCCTCTTCCCCGAGCGAGGCGGAAGTGTTGAGCAGGGGATTGTCCAGGGACTCGAGCAGTGCCAGGCAAATCGGGTGGTCGGGCACCCGGATGCCCACGGTTTTCTGCCGGGTCAGCATGATCTTGGGCACCAGCTTGGTTCCGGAGAGGACAAAGGTATAGGGCCCGGGGAGGTTTTTCCGCATCAGCCGATAGGCGGTGTTGCCGACATGGCCGTACTGGCTGATATTGGTCAGAGAGGCGCACATGAAGCTGAAGGGCTTGTCCTTGGGGCGCCTTTTGATCTGGTAGACCCGCTTGACCGCTTTTTGATTGAAAATATCGCAGCCGATACCGTACATGGTGTCGGTGGGATAGCAGATGACCCCGCCGTGCTGGAGAATTTCCACGGCCTGGCTGATCAGCCGGGACTGCGGGTTGGAAGGATTGATCGCTACAATTTTGGCCATCGAACAACAAGCGGCAGAGGAAGGGGCAACACACTGTGCCGGCCGATGCCCGGCGCGGGCCGGCCTGTGGCGCCGAAGTGAAAAGCAGATCACTAAAGCAGGAACGCTTGGAAAAATCCAGTTATTTCTCCGCGCCATCTCCGGCGTCTTCACGGCGGATACGCCCGCCGCGCATTACCCGGCCCTCGGAGGGCGGGATGAAGCCGCCGCGCGTCGAGCCGACTTTTCTTTTTAACCGGAACATGCTACTTTATGCTGACCGAAGCCGACCAGAATCCAGCCGGAGCTCGATCGCGACAACCACATACAATTCCGTGAAAATTCCCCCAAGAGCAGGGCGACCTTCCGCCTTTTTTCGGAACCGGACGGCAACCGGCGGTTCGTTCCCCGCCCCCTGCTCCGCACCGTGGGACCGTACCAACGAATCGCAACGGGCTGGCTGAAGCAACAGACGGCCCCGTTTTCACTCCAGTCAACAAGGAGACCCTATGTTTCAGCAAGACATCCCCCTGGCCCTTACCTTTGACGATGTCCTTCTGGTCCCGGGCGCTTCCGAGGTTCTGCCGTCGGAGGTATCGCTCAAGACCCGGCTCACCGACACCATCGAGCTGCAATCGCCGCTGCTCAGCGCCGCGATGGACACGGTCACCGAGCACCAGACCGCCATTGCCATGGCCCGGGAGGGCGGCATCGGCATCATCCACAAGAACATGAGCGTCGAGATGCAGGCCAAGGAAGTGGAACGGGTGAAGAAATCGGAATCCGGCATGATCGCCGACCCGATCACCGTTTCCCCCTACCAGAGCGTGGCCGAGGTGCAGCAGATCATGCGCACCTACCGCATTTCCGGCCTGCCGGTGATCGATAGCGGCAAGCTGGTGGGCATCGTCACCAATCGCGACCTCCGCTTCGTGTCCGACGACGGCCTCCGGGTCAACGACGTCATGACCAGCAAGAACCTGGTCACCGCGCCGGTCGGCATCGACCTGCCCCACTGCAAGGCCCTGCTCCACGAGCACCGGATCGAGAAGCTGCTGATCGTCGACGACACCGGCCGGCTCAAGGGCCTGATCACCATCAAGGACATCGAGAAGATCAAGCAGTATCCCAACGCGGCCAAGGATTCCATGGGGAGGCTGCTGGCCGGCGCCGCTCTCGGGGTCGGGCCCGATCTGCTGCCGCGTACCGAGGCCCTGGTCAAGGCCAAGGTCGACGTGGTGGTGCTCGACTCGGCCCACGGCCATTCCGCCGGCATCCTCTCCGCCCTGCGGGAGATCAAGGCCCACTTCCCCGAGCTGCAGGTTATCGCCGGCAATGTGGCCACCGGCGAGGCCACCGAGGCCTTGATCAAGGCCGGCGCCACCGGCGTCAAGGTCGGGGTCGGGCCGGGCTCGATCTGCACCACCCGGATCGTGGCCGGGGTCGGCGTGCCGCAGCTGACCGCCCTGCGCAACTGCGTCGAGGCCGCCTCCAAACACAATGTCCCGGTGATCGCCGACGGCGGCATCAAGTTCTCGGGCGATATCTGCAAGGCCATCGGCATCGGGGCCCACTCGGTGATGATCGGTTCGCTCTTTGCCGGAACCGACGAGACGCCGGGGGACACCTTCCTCTATCAGGGGCGGAAATACAAGGGCTACCGGGGCATGGGCTCCATCGGCGCCATGAAGGACGGCTCCGGCGACCGCTATTTCCAGGACAGCCAAAGCAGCAAGCTGGTGCCCGAGGGTATTGAAGGCAAGGTGCCCTACCGCGGCCCGATTTCGGAGATGATCTACCAACTGCTCGGCGGCCTGCGCTCGGGCATGGGCTACACCGGCGCGGCCACCATCGAGGAGCTGCACCAGAAGGCCCGCTTTGTCCAGATCTCCTCGGCCGGCTTGCGCGAGTCGCACGTCCACGACGTCATCATCACCAAAGAAGCCCCGAACTACCGGACGGAAGGACTGTAACCCCCGTTTCCCAGCTTTCAACCCGAGAAAGGCAACCTATGTCCACCCATACGCAAAAGATCGTCATCCTCGATTTCGGCTCGCAGACCACCCAACTGATCGCCCGCCGCATCCGTGAACAAAAAGTCTACAGCGAGATCCACCCCTACACCCTGCCCCTCGACAAACTGGCGGCCATGCGGCCCACCGGCATCGTGCTGTCGGGCGGCCCGGCCAGCGTCTACGATGACGACGCCCCGATCAGCGATCCCGGCATCTATCAGCTCGGCGTGCCGGTGCTGGGCATCTGCTACGGCGCCCAGCTCATGGCTCTGTCGCTCGGCGGCGAAGTCGGGCCCTCGGGGGTGCGCGAGTACGGGCGCTCGGTGGCCACCGTCATCGCCAAGGCGCCCCTCCTGGAGGGGCTGCCGAAGAAATTCGACGTCCTGATGAGCCACGGCGACCGGGTGACCGAGCTTCCCCCCGACTGCGTCGACATCCTGGCCACCGAGGACTGTCCGCACGCCGGCTTCTACCTGCCGGGGCGGAACTTCTACGGCCTGCAATTCCACCCCGAGGTCCACCACACCCCGCTGGGCGGCGAGATCCTCGAAAACTTCCTCTACAAGGTTTGCGGCTGCCGGGGCGACTGGCTGATGGCGGACTTCGCCGCCACCGCCATCAAGGGAGCCAAGGAGCGGGTGGGCGACGCCAAGGCGGTCATGGGCATTTCCGGCGGCGTCGATTCGACGGTGACCGCGGTCCTCCTCTCCGAGGCGCTCGGCGACCGGCTGACCTGCGTCTTCGTCGACACCGGCCTTCTCCGCAAGGGCGAGTTCGAACGCGTCGTCTCCCGCTACGGCAACCGCTTCAAGATCATCG